>CAXTNM010000099.1:0-14627 GCA_964245715.1 uncultured Acidobacteriaceae bacterium
CGGGGCAGTTTTGATAGGGTCGTTTGAAGGAAGCCGCTGGCGTGGCGGATGCGGTGAGCGGCTATGGGATTTGAATGGGCGATCCCAGCCCGGACTGCGTCTCTTGCAGGGCTTGGCAAGGCCTCGAACGCAGGAGAGCTTGAGGCGTGACAGCAGACAGGGTCTGTTCGGTCCCTGAAGCAGGGCGATTCTGGGGCTGTTTCATGGCGGGTGGGCGCGAGGATGCGTTGCGTGTGTGAGCACGGCTGCGAGCGACCGGGTTGAGGACAGGTTTGGTCATGGTGGCTTAGGAGCTATCGAGGCGTAAAGTCGGTGTGTTGCTCGACGGTGCAGAGAGCAGCTGGAAGCTGGTGAAGCGTTCAACGACAAGCATAGGTTCAGAGCAGAGCGGGCACTTGATCTGATCGGTGGACGCGGGCTTTAGAGGTGGAGCTGCGACGTTGAGCAGCAGGCGGCAGCGCAGCAGCGAGGCCGACCGGTTGCGGTTGGCGAAGAGGCCGAAGTGACGGATGCGGACCAGGCCTTTTGGAAGGACGTGGATGAGGAAGCGTCGGAGGAAGTCGTCGGCTGAGACCGTCATGACCTTCTGCTTGCTGCCGGCTGCGTAGTCCTTCCAGCGGAAGCAGACGCGGTCATCCTTGAAGCTGACCAGGCGATGGTTCGAGATGGCGACGCGGTGGGTGTAGCGGGCAAGGTAGTTGAGGACGTGTTCGGCACCACCGAAGGGCGGCTTGGCGTAGACGACCCACTCCTTGCTGAAGAGCTGCCTGAGGAACCGCTGGAAGCGTTCTGGTCGAGCGGGTTCCTGGAGCAAGCCGTGGAACTGGAGCTTGTCCTGAAGCAGCAGCTGCTTGAGTTCGGCTGTGAACTTGCCGCGGAAGACCCGGCTGAGAACCCGGACGGGGAGCAAGAAGCGTGACGAGGCAGCGACCCACCGGGAGCCGTCAAGCGCGAGGCCGCCGCCAGGCACGACGCAGTGGACGTGCGGATGGTGCTGGAGGTTCTGTCCCCAGGTATGAAGCACGCTCAGCAGGCCGATGTCGGCACCGAGATGCTTCGGGTCGCGTGCGACTTCGAGCAGCGTGGCGGCACTGGTGCGGAAGAGCAGGTCGTAGAGCAGCTTCTTGTTCTGCAGCATGAGCGTGGATAACTCATGCGGTACGGTGAAGACGATGTGGAAGTAGGGCACGGGCAACAGCTCGGCTGAACGCGCGGCCAGCCATCGAGCGCGTGCGTTCGACTGGCACTTGGGACAGTGCCGGTTGCGGCAGGAGTTGTACGAGGTGGCCTGGTGTCCGCAGCCGGAGCAACGGTCGCGATGTCCGCCGAGCGCCGCCGTGCGGCAACGGACGATGGCATCCATCACCTTGCGGTGCTGTGGGGCAAGATGCGATCCGTGCCGTTCGACGAAGCTGCTGCCGGCTACGCGGAGGATGTCGGCCACCTCAAGGGTGGGCCGGCTCATCGCTTCGCACGCCTCCTTGAAAGCTTCTCCTCGGTCGAAGTTGAGACCGTGAGCGACTCCAGCGGACTTGCAATGGCTTGCAGGTGACGGCGCGACAGATGCAGATAGATCGTCGTGTGAGCCAGCTTGGCGTGTCCGAGCAGCACCTGGATCGTGCGGAGATCTGCACCGGCTTCGAGCAGATGCGTCGCATAGCTGTGACGGAGCGTGTGCGGCGAGATTCGCCTGGTGATGCCGGCCGCCTTGGCCGCTTCGGTCACCGCGATCCAGGCGACCTTGGTCGTGACGGGCACGTCGGCCCGCCAGTTGTTCTCCATGCCCGGAAAAAGGTAGGTCTTCGGCTTCATCCAGCGCCAGTACTCGCGCAGGGTAGCCAGCAGCTTCGGGCTTAATGGCACATCGCGGTCGCGTCCACCCTTGCCTTGGTGGATGTGCAGCATCATCCGTTCACTGTCGATGTCGGCGACCTTGAGGCTGCACAGCTCGGCCCGGCGCACACCGGTCGCATAGAGCGTCATCAGCATCGCGCGATGCATGAGGTTGCCGCTTGCGTCGATCAGCCGCGCAACCTCTTCCTGGCTGAGCACCGTTGGCAGACGCGTGGAATGCTTGGGGAACGGGATAGCATCGGGCAGGTAAGCCCGGCGCAGTGTCTTGACGAAGAGGAACCGCAGCGCCGCCGTCTGGCCTGCAACGGTGCGAGCCGAGAGCTTGCGGTCCCGGAACAAATGGACCTGGTACTCGCGGATATGGTCAGGCCCAAGCTGTTCAGGCGAACGGCGAAAGTGCCTGGCGAACTCCTCCACCGCATGCAGGTAAGACCGCACGGTGTTCGGAGAGTAGTTGCGACGCTCGAGTTCGTCGAGCATCAACTGGCGAAGATGGGTCACAGGACAATCCTCCTTGTGACCCACACGCTAAATCCAGCCGCCGCCTAGACCTCCACCACGGCAGCATCCGCCGCGCCAGCGGCTTAGTTCAAACCCCGCTTTAGGAAGTTGGGGCGGGTTACTGATGAGAAGCCGACACATTAGGACTGATCCATTACGATTGTCGGCGGCAACGAATCCAATTCGAGGAGACGCTACTGTGATCCGCATAACACCATTCCTGCTGTTCGACGGCAACTGCGCTGAAGCAATGGAGTTCTACCGTACATGCTTTGGTGGCTCGCTGACCCTGACACGGCTAGCGGACACGCCCATGAAGGCGCAGTTCCTCCCGGAACAACATCACAAAATTACGTACGCTCTCCTTCAGAGTGAAGCTCTCGAGTTCTCCGCAACAGACTGGCTTCACCCGGTCCATAAGCGACAGCAAGGCAATACAACTGCAATGTATGTCTTGGGAGATGGCCTCGACGAGCTTTCGCTCATCTTCCATAAGCTTCGAGAGGGGGCAGACCAGGAGTTTCTGGTCGAGCTGCAACAGATGCCGTTCGGTATCTACGGACGTTTCACAGACCGGTATGGAATCGAATGGTTCTTTCGTGGAGCTTCGTAGGAAACGCTCTTCTTATGGCTCTGTTGCAACGTTCGTCGCTTAACGGGACGGCCACGTCTTTGCCCTGGGATATGTCAAACAGGTTGTAGATTGAGCTGTTCCTCGATGAGCGCTATGGCCTCTGCGAGCATATTGCTCCCGATGCCGAAGGCGCGCTCGACAATGCGCGCTTCGCCCCTCACATCACCCGTGAGGTTGAAGATCGCCGCCTGCCCTTTTCGTAGGGCACGCATCACCTCGAATCCCTTAATGGTCGCATAGGCAGTCTTCATCGTCTTGAAAACCTCGCACTGGACGGATTAGTTGTTTCAGCTTGCCGTGATCGGCCTCGACGACATTGTTCAGATACTTAACCTGTCGATGCACTGTATCTCGAGGACACTTGCCCTCTGCCTTCAGTGCTGAAATCGCGACGCCGTAGGTCGGCGCTTTGTCGGTGTTGATGACCTCCGGCCTCTCCCACCCCCTCAAGCCGTTCAACGCTTTGCCAAGGAAGCGCTTCGCCGCATTGGCGTTGCGTGTCCGGGAGAGGTTGAAATCGATCGAGTTTCCATGCTTGTCGAGCGCCCGGTATAGATAGGCCCATTCGCCGCGGACTTTCACGTATGTCTCGTCAACTCGCCAGCTCGTTGATTGCGGACGACGCCAGTGCCAGCGAAGCCGCTTTTCCATCTCCGGCGCGTACTTCTGAACCCAACGGTAGATCGTAGAATGATCAACGGCCACGCCACGTTCGCCCATCATCTGCTCGAGATCACGGTAGCTGATTCCATACCGGCAGTACCAACGAACCGCCCAAAGGATGATCTCGCCTTCGAATTGACGCCACTTGAACTCTGACATATCGACTCCACTCACCTGCGGCCCATTCTCACGCCGTCGCATCAACTTTGCAACAGAGCCAGCGTATCTATCAGGAAACGATGGGCGGCGGTACGCTGGATCGGCCTGACTTGGAAAAATGCCTGGACCGTCTGGAGAAAGGCGACACCCTTGTGGTGTGGCGACTGGATCGGCTGGGCCGATCGATCCGCAACCTCGTCCAAATCGTAGACCGGCTCGATAAGAGCGGCATCAACTTTATCTCCGTGAAAGAGAACTTCGACACGAGCACCGCCGCAGGCAGGCTTATCTTTCACTTCTTCGCGGCTTTGACGCAGTTTGAACGGGAGCTGATTCGTGAGCGCACGATGGCGGGTCTTTCGTCGGCGCGGGCGCGAGGCCGGATGGGTGGCCGAAAGAAGCTGCTCTCACCGCAGCAGGTGCGTGTCGTGAAGACGATGTGGGACAGCCGTGAACACACGCGGCATGAGATTGGCGCTCACTTCGGGGTCTCTGTCCAGACAATCGACCGGGCAATAAGGGCGAGCACGATGGAAGCGAAGAGCGGGGCAGGGAAGTGACACGTCTCGCGCAAAGGGTCATGCACTGCCCATGCGGTAAACCGAAAGTCCTCGCCATGGGATTGTGCTCGACCTGCTACACGCTGAAACGGCAGGACGAAGAGCATTTTGGTGGCTTGCGAGAAGCGGTTCTGGAGCGTGACGGCTACCGTTGCCGCGTGTGTGACGCCTCAGGGCGCGACAAACGCTCAATCATCGTCCATCACCGGATACCGGGCAAGTCGATCCTGAACCTGATGCTTTCGCTGTGCCCTGGCTGCCACGCCAAGATTCACCGCACGAAAGCAGTTCTTTCGGCCATGCCGCCGCTCCTCCTGGAACTGTGGCGTGCGCAGCATCCCAAAGGCCATGAACAGAAGCAGCTCGACTTCAGCTCGAAGAAGCCTGCGGCGAAACTGGTTCCACTCTTCAGAGAAGAGAAGGAATCGAGCGGTTAGGGCTCTAGTTCGTTGCTGGCGTGATCGGCGTTTCTAAGGACCGATCCGTACTCGGCGAGAGCATCGGCCTGGTATCACCAGTCGACCAGGTCAATCCTGAAGGACTAGTGGTTGGCAAGGTGCGACGCCCTCAGCAGAGCAACCGCTGAGCCCGATGGGTCGCGGCATGGCTTCATCGTATCGAGTATTCCCAGCGCCCTCAATTAGGTTCAACATTCGCCCTACAAGCGGTGTGTGTCCGCGGAAAGGAGATGGAGCCGGGAACGTGGACGCCCGTACGCTGGTTCTCGGCCCCGGCATCGAATCGCATAATTTATGTCAGTGAGCCATGTGCAGCACCTTCGCCAGTGGGTATTCGCCATAAGTCAACCACATGTTAACGAACAGGTGAAAGGCGATAAGTATGTAGAGGTCTTTGCGCAGGCGCATGAGTAAACCGAACCCGAAGACGAGTCCTATGAGGGGCCAAGTCTGTGGGATTTGCCAGAGATGATAAAGAGCGAACAGCAGCGAGTTCACAACCCAGTTTGTGCGGCCAAGAAAGCTGCTTTTCTTCATCAGATACCCGCGGAAGTAAAGCTCTTCGCCCATAAAGTTTCCGATGGATAGGAGGAGCAACGCGAAAGGCGGAAATGCGTAAAGACCTCGAGGGTCACCTCCGAAGATGCTCCAAGCCGGGATATGGAAGAGCGGCACAGCTTGGCATACGTCATGCAGAGGTTGCCAGATGAACTGCATGTAAGGAACCGAGATGAGCGCGAAGCCGGTACAGAATGCGGGCAACACAAACAACATTCCGCGGAGATCGATCCGATTCAAGCCGAGGTACGACAGCGATTGGCGGAGACTCAGGCGGTCTGAGGCGCGGAGAAGCACAAAGGGGGAAAGCATGTGCCAGCCGAAGGTGACGAGTAGCAGCCACGCGAGTTGCAGATAACGAGGCGACAGGCCAGTGAGGTGGACTTCAGCCTCAAAGAGCGGTCGAACGTTTATGGCCAGTGCGGCGATTAGCCCCGGCAGAATGTAGAGGACGAGGTAGGAAACTCTGGCAAAACCGGACCTGGGCCGGGAGGTCTGTTCCCACGAATCGTAGGTGGGGTTCTGCCGAATGAAGAATTTCGCCGCCCAACCTCGTCGATCGACGTCTTTTGCCTCTTGCGCTACCTGCATGATTGCTCTCCGTGGCTTGCTGCTTGCGCCGATTAGACCGTACAGCTTCCCGTGCCCTGCGACGACGCAATGAGACGGTATCTAGTGGGTGTGCGACGAATTGAAGCTCTTCCGCGACAGGGCGAGGGGCACGGGTAGACAACGAACCGTTAGAATGCAGGCAATGGCTATTGGCCCAAAGACTCGTCGCCCGGGGTTCTGGCAGGTGCAGGTGGGGAGCTGGGCAGTGTTGTACGCGCTGATCCTGTTGCCAGCGCTCCCGCACCTGCAAGAGCCGGGAATTCTGGCGTACAACACGTGGGCGGTGGTTCTGTTATTCACGGCGAGTGTGGCGCTGCGTCCCATGCTGCGCTACGGAAGTGACAGATGGGGCTCTTCATGGCTACTGCTCGAGGGGCTGGCTTTTGGGCTGTGCCTTATCGCGGGAACGGTCACGAGCTTTCTGACTGCCTTGCTCACCTTTGGCCTGCGCGGCTTCCGCTGGAGCTACTGGACGCTGAGCGGAGTGCAATGCGCCATGGTTCTGTTCCTTTGGGCGACCCTTTACCTGAGCGTTAAGCACTGGCGGCGCGGGCCCGACGAGGTCGTTGTGGCCATGGAACCGGCGCCATTGATCCGCGAGGAAGAGCCTGCGATAGAACTACCCGTGTACCCGGCGCGCTTCGTGGCCCGGGTCGGCTCGCGTCTTCAGATTGTGACCCCAGACCAGGTGCTTTGGGTGGCCGCTGCCCGCGATTATGCGGAACTCCACACGGGAACCTCAGTACATCTGCTGCGCGAAACGCTTACCTCGCTCGAGAAAAAATTGGATCCGGATCACTTTCTGCGAATTCATCGTTCACGCATTGTCCGTGTCGATCAGATCGTACAACTGGTTGCGTTGGATAACAGTGAGTACCGGGTCAAGCTGCGCGACGGGTCGGAACATCGATCCAGTCGTACCTATGCGGTTTCGCTGGCGAACTGGATGCGCTCAGGCGGCAATAAGATCGGTTAAGGTTTAACCTTCGTCTTGAAACAATATGCGTCGCCGAAGCTCATAACGCGCCAGTGCTCGCAGAGTCTCTAAGCTCACGCGTATCGCATCCGCGTTCGACGACATGCGCTTGCTTACGGAGTTTTCAGGTCAAGGCTGTAGAGGTTGCCTGTCCCAACGCGCGGCTGGACCAAGGGTTCACCGCGAGGTGTCAAACCCCCAAAGAGGTAGTTTGCGGCCTCTTGGTCATGAAAATTGTTTAGATCGGCCACCACTTGAACCCTTCCGCTTGGTACCTCTATCTTCAGGATAGGTTCTCGGTCCGCCAAGAAAGCATGAACGAAGATGGCTTTGCTGTCGTCAACCCAAAGCGGGTCACCGGCGCTCGTAGAGGCCAAACGGCGCCATTGCCGATGCACGACATCGTAGAGCACTACGTTCTTCTGGTCTAGTGTAAGTGCAACGATCCAGTGGCCATCCGGAGACCAACGGGGGCTGAAAAGATTCTCAGAGTTTGGGATCTCTTCTATTTTGCGTGTGCTTAGGTTAATGATCTGCAGGTTCCGAGACTCGCTTTCCTTCCCCATCAGATCTGGCTCTCGACCAAACACCAGACTGACCCCGTCATTCGACCATCCCGGGTCGGCTGCGTTGCGGGTCTCATCGAGCAAGGCCTCAGCTTTTCCCCCGCTTGCATCTACTAGGTAGATTTGCCAAACGCCTCCAGGCTTCCTGGCCATCAGAGCAAGGCGGGTTCCGTCAGGAGACCAGTGCGCAAGGAAAACTTCTAACGCATCCGACGTGAGCCGCAACTTGTCCGAACCATCAATATGAGCACGCCAAAGTTTCTCGTGAATGTCGGTCCAGGCTACCCACTTGCCATCCCTGGAGTAATCGACACGATTTGCGTCTGCGAGGAATGCCTGCGCAGGGCGAAAATCTTTTCCCCCTGAATCGAACATTTGTAAACCAGAAGGGGCTTCCAACCCGATGAAAAAAATGCGACTGCCGTTTGGTGTTGCAACAGGAGAGAGGGAGCGGAGAGGACCATTGGTCAATTGCAGGAGAGTTGCGCTTCGTCCGCGTCCTCTCAACTCCCACAGGTTTCCATCTGCCTGGAACACATACGTTTGTTTATCCGCAAGCCATACTCCACAACAAGAAGAGAGGTGCGCAGCACCAGGAACCTGCACTGGTTTTGCCGTATGAGTTTCTCTCGTCATTTCCCATAGAGCGGCGGCATGCGCAACGGGATTGAAGAGTGTGAATCTCACAACTCGCCGTCGGGAGACCAACGGAGCCAGAATGCCCTGCCGGGAAGTCTAGCTAAGAGAGTAGAAGAGTCTTCGTTAGGAGCAATTTCTGCCAATTCGTTGCCGGTCGCGTACAGGATACCTACTCCATCCGGCATCCACGCGGCATCATGCGCGAGCACGCCAGGAACCCGACCCCCGCTTCCGCCTATGGACGGTACTACCCAGAGCGGCTGTTCAGACTCAGATGACTTTGGCTTCGTAGTTTTAGTATACCAGTAGAATCAAAGACTTACGCGCCGTGACTGAAAAGCTGAAGTCTTGATAAGTAACGATAAGGAAGAATCGGTAATTCTTATTGCGGGATTGATGTGGGGATTTAGCAGCCTGCGAGCAACTATTTCATAGAGAAAGAACGGCGAACCTTGTACACTCCAGCGAACGAGGATCACTATGGCCCTGTACAACGAAGAAAAATCTTTGACGCCAAGCACAGACACTGCCTTCGACAAGATTCACAGCGCTGGAGTTTCAGCACCTAGTCCAGGTATATATCGCTGTCCGGGGTGTGGACACAAGATTGCAACTGCGAGAGGTCACACGCTTCCACCTCAAGATCATCATCAGCACATAGCTGCACAGGGCAAAGTCAGGTGGCAGTTGATTGTGTCTCACAAGCGGTTTCATCAGCTTGAGTGATGGGGAAAGCTTCAATTTGCTAGTCCGCTACATGGTCGGAAGCCCAGCGTAAACCACTCGGATGAGGGAGCGAGGAGAGATATGCTGTTTGTGCTGCTATCTAAGTCTTTTTAGAATCTCTCTTAGAAATGGTTCACTGAGTTCCTTCATCTTGCGCGGTGGACCTTCAGGGTGTTCTGCCGGCACATCCATGAGGAATACACTCCTCACGCGAGGATTCATGCTCCAAGCGAAGGCAGCCGTGAAGAGAAGCTTCGACTTTTCAACCTGTCTACCACGTTCTGTCATTGAGTAGTAAGCTGCTTTGGACATGGGCAATCATAGATCACGCCAGCGCGTGACCTTTCATTAGGCCGACTTCAGGGCGCCTCTGCCCCAAAACTCCAGGTTATGTACGTGAGCGATTCTGCTCAGACAGCTTTGCAAACAGATGAAATAATTCCGTGCAAGAAGCAAAGCGAGGTGAGGACATGAGTCTCATTACAGGAACCGTTATTTGGTTCAATTCCGCAAAGGGCTTCGGATTTATTCGGCATGATGCTGGTGAGACATTCGTTCACTACAGCGCAATCACCTCTGATGGGTACAAGAACCTGAAAGAGGGGCAGATCGTCGAGTTCGAGCTTGCGGCTGGCGCAAACGGAAGGCAACAGGCTGAAAAAGTCAGAGTTGTTGCGGGCTCCACCAGCCCGCACTAGGCTCTGGGTGTGAGGAACGGAAAAGCGAACGCAGATGTCAATGTTTCTTATGCGTATCTAACAAAATAAGGGACCTGACAGCTTGTTAGCTGAGGTCCATAGTCAAGTCAGTCGCACGGGAGATTCAATGCAAACTTAAGTCATTGCCTACAGCACCCTGCCGGGTTCCTCACCCACCACGAACGCAACCGAATGCACCTGTGATGCCGTATGCAAGTGCGGCTATGCTCCCACGTTGACAGCAAGCTCTATCTGCAGCGTGTTGGAGAAGAAAACTCCGGAGTACGAACAGAGTGCCGCAGTCCTGAAAGCCACTGCTGCAATTCGTCCGCTCAAGAGATCTGAGCAGAAGGATCTTGAGATGTTGACCGCTGTCATTTCCAGGAACAGAGCAATGTTGTACCTCCATAACCGTGTGTTGCTGTCACGCGCTGCCTAGCCCGGAGAACGGAATTCAGAAGAGGTGTACGAATGTTGAGCTGATTGCTAAGAGTAATCGTCAAGGTATATCCCGAAGGTGGCATAACGACTTCGTGCTCTGACGTTAAGCAATCGATGGCGAGCAGATCCCCAGGTTCAACATGGAATGTCAGTACGCTACTCGCAAAGTTACAGGAACTTGGGTCCAACGATCAGGCCACAGTTCTTCAGAATTTTCCGCATGTAAATGGTCAAACAACCGAAATCGAACTGTTCGTTCCGAACACGCCTAAATTCATCAAAGGGCTTGGGTTTTACGCCGTTGGTGAAGGACCGAGCAGCCGTTAAACGACAAAAGGACCCCACACTCAGAACATCGGGTGTGGGGCTCTTTGCTGCTTCTGTATGTTAATTAGGACAACCATTGTGTTGCGTGCTCCACATCCCTCAAGACGCCTCGATCGTTGGCGAGACTGTCTGAGGGGGAGAGCAGCTTAGGCGTGCTGAGTGAGGACCTTGACAGGGTGGGTGCCGGCGTCTGTCAGGAACGAACCGCCACGGCCATACCTAATGAAGGCAACCGCGCCTTTCGAAATCAAAAAGTGTATGGATCGCGTGCGATCTCAAAGTGCCCAACATTGCGGAGCGTTACACCAGCCTTGAAATCACCAAAGGCGATTGCTTTGTTACCGGCAGCAAGCGAAGGTGCATACTGATCCAGGACCACTGGACGACCCAAAAGCGTGTCGAATGCTCCGCTAGTAGGCGACGGGATGAACAGAGGACAACCGAAGCCGTCAACCACACTCATCAGGCTCGCGCGGGTTGACGCACTGAGCAACCATGTTGCATTGGGCAAATAAGCAGGGTCCAGCGAACCCCAGAGGGCTACGATGTCCGCGTAACCAAGGGCAGTGGGTGCAACCGAGGTCGCACCGGACGGCAGATTCGCCCAGAGGCCGGTGAAGGCCCCGATGGTGTCACCCTGCGAAACATACTTCGCGAGACCACGATAGAGTCTCTGCCCCATCATGTCCTGAAGGAAGCTGTCGATGTTGAAAAAGCTATCCTGAAGCTCTTCAATTGTGACAATCACTGCACCGGTGTTGTACATGGCGGTCGTACTGGTCGTGGTCGAAAGTGCCGGGTCAACTTCGGTCGCTGCCGTGTCTTCGGGCCATGCTTGTAGACCGTTCGCCACAACGTCGACCAGGGATACCTTCATGCTCGCGCCCGTGTCGGTCGTGCGCTGATTTACGATGTTCACCAGCCCTCCGTATGCCTGCATTGCCGTGGTCAGATCGGATAAAAGGCGGGAGCGATAAGCTGGCTACCACCCGTCATCGCGCCGCTAGTGACCGTTCCGAGTTCGCGACGTTCTCCGTTCAAAAGGAATGCACGCATTGCGCTTCGTGCCTCGTCCATCGTGTGCGTGGAGACTTCACCACGCGGAGGAGCAGTGGCCCTGCGCTGTTCGGCTGCAAAGTCTTCCAGCCGCTTCGCAGTCCGCAACTCGTCTTCTAGAACGTCAACGTCGGCCAACATCTTCATTACCTGAGCTTTCTGCTCAACATTGATGTCCTTCGTACGGGCAAGCGCGGTAGCATCGATCATCAGTTTGTTACGGGTCTCTTGAAGCTGGGCAAAGGTGTTCATAGGGTGCCTTCTGTCCAGTCACGGGCTGTGACTCAGGACGTGCGGGGTCACACGCTCCGAGAGGAGCGTCTGTCTCGCCGCTTAGTTATAGGGTGGGTTGTGTGGGAGGCTACTGACTAGCGGCGACGGAGAACTTCAAGCTGCAAGAGCGTGCGTTCTGCCCAGCTAAGCTTTCCAGTTCTGTCTCCACTGTCATCATCCTGATTGGGGCAGCCGTTGGCTTCACACGATGGATCTTCGCATTCTTCGTTCTCGCATCCGTCACAATCGCCGGCTTCGCACCATCGCAATCACAGTCACTCGATACAGTTACTCGTCGAAATCAGAGCTCCTGGAGATCGAACATCGTCTCCGAGCAGACCACATCCCTTCGGATATTCTTGGCTTGATATCGATTCTCAAAAGGGCAACATGCCCTTTACTGTCGATCCCGAGCGCTTCCCAGACTTTCCTCAAATGGTGAAGAGCCTTGCTACAGACCAATTCCACCTAGTTGTGATCACAGATCTTCATATTGCGGCTCAACCAGGGATTGGCTATGCTCCCTACGACTCTGGCGTCGCGAACGATCGCTTCGTCAAGCTCCCGGATGGTTCCCGCTATGTCGGCACGGTGTGGCCCGGGCCATCAGTATTTCCTGAATTTACGGAGGTCCAGACCCGCGACTGGTGGGGTTCACTCTATAAAAAGTTCGTTGCGGATGGTGTCACCGGCTTTTGGAATGACATGAATCATGCCGCCATTGTCCGCAGTATTTTCTCCCAGGCCCAATTGACCGTCGAGTTTCAGTCCCGGTGCAGCTTCAAACTTGTTGTATTCATTCACTTCGCACGAGGTCATTTTATTGAAGTGTGCCCGATCCTGTTGGGTAAACCAAGCCCGACGATTGCCGTGCTCCTCGTAAAGAGATCCTTGGTCGTCGAAGCCATCTCGTGGCCAACGAAGGTGCCGAGTGCTCCATAGTTCACGACGACGTCGCTCGTTGGAGAGTAACGGGGCGGCTGTAAAATACCGGCAGGGAACTCGATATAATTCAGACTCGGGTCGTAGTTGCCATCCGCTTCTGGAGTTGTCCAGAAGAACCTTCCTTCATCCACTGGTTTCCCAATGCGGCTTAACACGTCTTCCTGGTTTAGCATTTGCGCGTTATGGAGATCGGCAACGAAGTTCGCCGATGTAACCCGCAGGGTGGAGTAGTCTCGCCAGTGGCTCGGATAGCCGATCTTCTCGCGCATAGTGTCCACCTTCTTCAATGCTTCCTGTTTGGCTTCGGCTGACAGCCAGGGAAGCTGCTCGATCTCCTCTCGCAGCGCGCGTCTCGTATCGGCAATGATCGTTTCGGCGTCTGCCTTGCTCTGCGGAGAAGTTTCGCTCGCCCAATCCTGACCGACAGCATCGCTCAATGACTTATTCGCGAGCACAGTGCAGCGCTTCCAGCGAGCCTGCTCCTCAGCCTGCCCCCGCAGCGTCTTGTTGACGGCTTGGAATGAGTCCTGCTCAAAAGGTGCGGGAAGGTAAGGCGTCATTGGATTGACCGCATGAGTGCGGAGGTAGCTCTTCAGTGCGGCGAGCGGCTCAGCCGCGATGACCTGTGCCGTTGTCTTCATGTATTCCGGCTGCTGCACATTGATGATCCTAAAAGAGGGGGCGCGTACGGCTTGAAGATAGGCCTGCCAATCGAAGCCCGGAGTCAACTGCTCAAGATCAGCTAAGGTCATCGGTTGGTAGACCTTTGCCGGATCACGCATGTCGACGCGAGACATGGAACCCTTTGCCAGAGCGGATTCTACTACCAACACATTCTGCACCTCAGCGGTCGCGGCTTCGGGCTTGTCGCCAAGCTGCTGAAAGATCGACTCCGCCTACGCGGCAAACTCGATCCAAAGCGTGGTTTTTCTCTTTGGAAGGGAAGCGCCGCTGCTCAGTATCCACACCAATGAGATAGCGCTGTTCTCGATTTCATCCCAAATGGGGCTGGTCAGTGTCTCGAGATAGCTAACTTGTTCAATCAGCGGCTAGTGTACTTGCGTCGTCTGTTCGACCAAAGATTCTATAAGTTGTCAGATGTCAGTCGCGCGGCTGTTAAGCAGAATTTGGAGGATGGATATGAGAGCCTTGCTCAAGAACGATTGCGATTGCCGATCTATTTCGGTCTGCGCCACCATCACTCACAGCATGGGTTTACTGCCGCCTGGTAATGATGCGACGAGAATTTCACCCTCTGCTACCCACGAAGTGAGGTTGGGTGAATAACCCGGGGTATGTGACCAAGTGTAACCAACGTGATGTCTGCTGGTGTACTTCCTGCCTGATCTTTACACGTAGGATTACCCCAAAACGTGACCACGAGCAAGCAGATTGATGATGCGATCGGTATTCTCCGCACAAGGGGCCATGCTGTTCAGTATGCCGTCCGCAACGGCATCGTGTGGGTGATGGTTGATGAACGATGGTTCACCTATGGCGAGGTGTGTGACATGGCGGGGATTGCCTTCCAGCAACCACGCGGATGTTGAGCCGTGAGCACTCTCGTCACGCAACTTGCGGACACCATCGGCTAGCTATCCTTTCTCTGCAACAGGTTGAAGTGATGAGCTTCCGCCTCGCTGATCTTGAAGAAGCAGGCCTTGCCCCTCTTGACCGCCATCAGAGGCATGGCATAGCGGCCTTCGGCGACACCGGCGGCTGGTAATACCTTCTTCACTTCCTTCCCGTCGATGTAGGTGCGGGCGATGTCGTGCAAAGCTTCTGGTCTCCATCAATGGCGCATACCTAGGACAACACTCGGACGAAGGGCTCACCCGGCTTTATATTGAGGAAGATCATCGCCATCGTCCTTGTACATCTGGCTGGACACACTCAAGAGGAAGCCTCGACGGCACCTCCGCTGAGAAGCGGGGATGAACCTCGAGCCTCTATTCCGAATGGAACCAAACATGGTATTCCA
>CAXTNM010000100.1:0-13571 GCA_964245715.1 uncultured Acidobacteriaceae bacterium
GGGATCAAGGCGGGCGATCTGCTGGGGCAGGCTGGAGGTCTCGGGGCCATTGTCTTTGACATGGGGGGGATTGGGGTGGAGTTTGCACGCAAGATTCCGCTCGCAACCTGGTTTCGTTGGCGGGTCGCGCTCGAGCGCACGCGAACCAGCCTGCTGGTGCTTTCGCCCGCATACGGAACAGGCGCACAGGTGGGGTGCGCGGGTTCGAGTGCGGAGCTGGTGATGCGGGTTGAAGCCGTGATACCCGGGGAGGGGACGGTGTTGTGCGGGCTACCGTATCGGCTGGAGATCGTGAGGCGCCGGTTTGAAGATGCACAGAAATCCGAACGTAAAAAGGGGGTCGGAAGAGCTTCCGGGTGGCAGAGCAGGGCGGTGTGGGGTGCTTCATGAGCGAGCTTTGGGGCTGTTTCGTGGTGGCGCAGCATGCAGTTCAAGCCGGGGTGCGTGTTCGGCCGGAACTATGTGGGCGGGCGGTGGTCGTGATGGAGGGTGTCCGGCCAACTGAGCGGGTGTGTTCGGTCAACATGCATGCGCGGGCGTTGGGCTTGCGCGAGGGAATGACGCGGGTTGAGGTTGAGACGTTTGAGGAGGTTGCGGTGCTTGCGCGGTCAGCTTCAGAGGAAGCGTCGGCGGGCAGGATGCTGGTGGAAGCAATGGGTCGGTTCTCTCCGCGAGTGGAGGCAAAGGTGTGCGAGGCGGATTGGGAGTGCGTGATCGATCTGACCGGCACGGAACGTTTGCTTGGGGACTCGAAGGTGGTGGGATCTCAGATTGTGAAGTGTTTGGAGGAACTTGGATTTACCGCATTTTGCTGCGTAGCGGAGAATGCGGATGCGGGTTTGTCGGTAGCGCGTTTTGGTGCCTGGTGTAGTGGATCAGTAAGCGAAAGCAGCCACAATCCGGGTGCCGGTTCCAGGGTGAGGGTGATGGCATCCGGCAAGGAAGGCTGGGCTCTGAGCGAGTTGCCGGTAGCCGTCCTGCGTCTGGAGGAGGAGATGCGGGAGCGTTTTTCGGTGTGGGGAGTGAGGACGCTGGGCGAACTTGCCGGACTGCCGGAGACGGCCCTGGTGGTTCGCATGGGCCAAGCGGGAAAGACGCTCAGGCTGCGCGCCCGGGGCGAGTTGCCGCACTTCCTGCAACCGCTTGAAGAGGAGTTCAGGCTGGAAGAAGTCGTTGTGCTCGAAGAGCCGGTTGAGACGCTTGAGCCTCTGCTGTTATTGATCGATTCCATGCTGCAGCGGTTGTTGATGAAGGTGACCGGTCGAGCGTTAGCGCTTTCGTCGGTAACCGTCTCGTTCGGGCTGGAGGTGCCGGCGGATCGCGTCCTGGGTGAAGGCGAAGGCGAAAAAGGGGCCCAGGGCGGAGGGTCTTCAACTGGAACGGCGAGTCCTGATGTGGAGGTTCTTCGACCGGCTCAACACCCTGAGCTTTCGAGTCGCAGCAAAACGGTGGTGACGGAAGATTTTTCGCGGACGGTTCGTCCAGCCGTGGCGACAGTAGATCGCTCTTTACTGATGAAGATGCTGCAACTCGATCTCGAGGCGCATCCGGCGACGGGAGCCGTGATGCGGATTCGCCTAGCTGCGGAGGCGGGGGATACGAGCCGGATACAGCTTGGGCTTTTTGCTCCGCAGATGCCTGAACCGACCCGCTTTGAAGACATCCACGCGCGGCTGGTTTCACTGGTAGGGGAAGGGAATGTGGGTCGGGCGAGGCTGCTCGATACGAATGCCAACGAGGCCTTTGTGCTGGAGCGTTTTGTGCTTCCTTCGGCCGAGTACAAAGTCTCTGCACCGCGAGCCGAAGGAGCGATGCCGAAGACAGCGCTGCGACGCCTGCGGCCTGCGGTGCAGGTGCGCGTTTCGATGAAGGGGCTGGATATTCTGGGATTCTGGCTGGATGGCCGCCGCTTTGAGGTGGTGCGCTGCTATGGCCCGTGGAGGAGCAGCGGCGCGTGGTGGGTGGGAAACAGCTGGTCAGAAGACACTTGGGATCTGGCGACACGCTGCGAGGCAGACGGCGAAGTAATGGTTTGTCTGCTGGGGCATGATCTGGTGCGCGATGCGTGGGTGCTCGAGGGTGTCTATGACTAAGCGCGCCATCATGCCGGGCGGCCGCAAACCGGTGGACTCAGGAGCTTCGCGTGGCTGGTGAACGATACATTGAGCTTCACGCCAGCAGTGCCTTCAGCTTTCTTGAAGGTGCGTGTCTGCCTGAAGCTTTGGTTGATCGAGCGATTGAACTCGGGATGCCGACCCTTGCGCTGATGGATCGCAACGGTCTCTACGGCGCCGCACGCTTTCATTCGTTTGCGAAGAAGCAGGGACTGACCGCAAGGATTGGTGCCGAGATCGCCGTCAGCGATCTATGCCCTCAAGGCCAGGAAGAGCCACTTGAGATGTTGCGTCCGCCGAGATGGCAGCCGAACCGCTTCAAGTCTGAGCCGCCTCGGATTCCGCTGCTATGCGCGTCGCAGGTTGGTTATCGCAACCTTTCGCAGATGGTTACGCGCTTCAAGATGCGCGAAGCGACCAAGGCGGAAGGTGCCGCAAAGCTGGCCGATCTCGAAGAGTTTGCGCCTGGTCTGATTGCGCTGACCGGGGGTTCCGAGGGGCCGCTGGCAGCCGCGCTTGGTGCTGGCGGTGAAGAGGCCGGATGTGAGGTCGTTCGGCAGATGATCCATATCTTTGGCCCGGGGAACGTCTATGTAGAGTTGCAGCGCCACGGTGAGCGCGCCGAAGAGCTCCGAAACCAGGCGGCGATCCGGATCGCCGAGAGCCTGCGCTTACCTCTGCTCGCGACCAACGGCGTCAAGTACGCGCGCGGCGAAGAGCGTGAGATTCTGGATGTCTTCAGCTGCATTCGCAATGGAGTGGGCCTTGAGCAGGCTGGGCGGCTGCTCACGGTCAATGGGCAACGTGGGCTTCGCAGTGCAGCCACCATGGGTCGCGTCTTCAGTGATCTTCCGGAGGCAATTGAGAATACGCAGCATCTGGCTGAGCGGCTTGAGTTTTCGCTTAACGATGCGGGTTATGAGTTTCCACGATACGAGGTCGGCGAGGATGATTCCATGGACTCCTTTTTGCGGAAGCGTGTGCTCGAAGGGGTAGAACGCCGCTACGGTGCGAAGCGGGATCACGATCTTTACAAGCGAGCCAGGGTGCAGGTGGAGCGTGAACTCAAGCTGATTGCCAAGCTTAAGTTTTCGGGTTATTTCCTGATCGTCTGGGATGTAATCGAGTTCTGCCGGCGCAATGACATCCTGGTGCAGGGTCGAGGCAGTGCGGCGAATTCGGCCGTCTGCTATGCGCTTGGCATTACGGCGGTCGATCCGATCGGCATGAAGCTGCTCTTTGAACGCTTCTTGAGCGAGAGCCGCGGCGAGTGGCCCGACATCGATCTCGATCTGCCCTCGGGCGAAAAGCGCGAACAGGCGATCCAGTATGTGTACCAGCGCTACGGGGAGCTGGGCGCCGCGATGACCGCCAATGTCATTACCTATCGAGGCAAGTCGGCTGCGCGTGAGGTTGGAAAGGCGCTGGGCTTCGATGCCGAGTCGCTTGCGCGGCTGGCCGGCCTGGTGAGCCAGTTTGAGTGGCGCGGCACAAGCGACACCATGGAGAATAACTTTTCGGTCGCAGGCTTTGACGTAAAGCATCCGCGCATCGCCAAATACCTGGAGCTTTGCCTGCGTATGCAGGACCTGCCGCGACACCTGGGCCAGCACTCGGGCGGTATGGTGATCTGCCAGGGATTGCTGAACCAGGTGGTGCCGCTTGAACGCGCATCGATGGCTGGCCGGACCGTGGTGCAGTGGGATAAGGAAGACTGCGCCGAGATGGGGATCGTCAAGGTCGATCTGCTGGGACTGGGGATGATGGCGGTGGTGAAGGATTGCCTCGATCTTGTGCCGAGACATTATGGCGAAGCGGTTGACCTGGCGCAGCTGCCGCAGGACGACGAGGTGTACCAGGTTTTGCGTGCGGCGGATACGATTGGCATGTTTCAAGTGGAGAGCCGCGCCCAGATGGCTTCGCTGCCGCGCAACGGACCGAAGGTCTTCTACGACCTGGTGGTGCAGGTGGCGATCATTCGTCCAGGGCCGATCGTCGGCAAGATGATGCATCCCTATATGCGGCGACGGCAAGGTAAGGAAGTAATCAGTTATCCGCACCCGCTGCTCGAGGAGACCCTGGAGAGGACCCTTGGCGTACCGCTGTTTCAGGAGCAGTTACTACGGATGGCGATGGTGGTCGCCAACTTTTCGGGGGCTGAGGCGGAAGAACTCCGCAAGGCTGTTGGCATGCGGCGTTCAATGGCGCGCATGACCCAGCTGGAGTCCAAGATGCGTGAAGGAATGACTGCCAACGGGCTGGATGAGGCGACGCAGGAGGGCATTATTCAGAGTATTCAGAGTTTTGCGCTGTATGGATTCCCGGAGAGCCATGCGGCGAGTTTTGCCTTGATTGCGTATGCCTCGGCTTATCTGAAGGTGAAGTACCTCGGCGCGTTTACATGCGCAATTTTGAACAATCAGCCGATGGGGTTCTATACGCCGGCGGTGCTGGTGAAGGATGCGCAGCGCCATGGATTGCGCATTAAGTCGATCGATGTGCAGAGGAGCAGCTGGGATTGTGAGCTCGAACCCGAGGAGGATGGATCGCTCTCGTTGCGGCTGGGGTTGCGCTATGTGAAGGGTCTGCGGGAATCGATGGGGGTCGCGATGGTGCGCACGCGTCTCGTGCACGGCAGCTTCAAGAACACTGAGGATGTGACGAGGCGCGTTGCCGGGATTAGTCGCAAGGAGTTGGTGCAGTTGGCGCGGGTTGGAGCATTGAACTGGGTTGGCGGCGTGGGTGACCGGCGCGATGCGGTCTGGCAGGTGGAGGAGGCGTGCCGGGAGGTGGGGCCGTTGTTGCTCGATTCCGCTGTGAACGAGACTCATCCTGGCTCTGCGATGGGGGTGCACCCTGTTTTGCAGGAGACGGTATTGCGGAAGATGTCGACGCAGGAGCGGCTAGTTGCGGATTTTGCAGGAAGTGGATTGACGGTGGGTCCGCATCCGATGGCATTTGAAAGGGAACGGTTGAGGAAGATGCGGGTGAGGTCGGCAATGGAGTTGCGTGATGGGCGCAATGGCAGCTTTGTGCGAGCGGCTGGAGGTGTGATCGCGCGGCAGAGACCAGGGACGGCAATGGGATTTATCTTTCTTTCGATGGAAGATGAGACGGGCATCTCAAACGTGATCATTCATCCGGATCTCTACGAGCGCGAACGAGTGGCGGTGACGCGGGGACGATTTTTGTTGGTGGAGGGCAAGCTGCAGAACGAGGATGGTGTGGTGCATGTGAAGGCCGATACGGTGGAGGTGATGGCGATGGGAAAGATGGAGATCCGCTCGCATGACTTCTACTAAGGGGTTTGCACAGAGGCAGGTTGTGTGGGATGAGGTGGAGATGCGCGAGGTGGAAGTCGAGCCGCCGGCGCGACGCGGGCGAGGGCTGGCAACTAGTCTACGGGCCGAAGTCAGCGGCCTGGGTGCGGCGATGGGCAAAGCCCATGAAACGACGCGGGGATCGGCTGTGATCTTCGAACCTGATGCGACGTCGCATGGAAACTTTATAGAAGCCTCTTATCGCCGCATTATGGCGCGTCCGGAGTGGGCGCGACGCCTTCATAAAGCGCATACGGCCAAGCGCCAGGCTAAGCCGACCGGGCCTGAAGAACGGGTTCGCGCATGGCGGGAGCTGGATGCTGCGACGAGCTCCGATGCGTTGCTTATGAATGTGTTCTGCTATCCGCGGGTGTGGACTCGCGGACTACGAGCGCTGATGGGTGTCTCGGGGAACGAGCGGATGGAGTTCGGGATAAGGTCGGAGGCGCCACTGGAGCGTGACCTGGTGAATACGACCGAGATCGATATGCGCGTGGGAGATCTGCTCGTCGAGGCGAAGCTGACCGAGGGCGACTTCCAGTTCGCCCCCATGCGGCTGGTAGAGCGTTATGTCGATTTTGGCGGAGTGTTCGATCGGGAGTTGCTGGAGACAACGCGGCGTGGAGTGCGGTCGTATCAATTGATTCGCGGGGTGCTGACGGCGCATGCTGTGGGCGGCAGGTTCTGTGTGTTGTGCGATGGACGCCGGGTGGATCTGATCGCAGATTGGTTCCAGGTGATGGCTGCGGTGAGAAGTTTTGAGGTGCAGGCTCGTCTGCGGCTGGTGACGTGGCAGGAGATTGCGGCTGTGGTTCCAAGTCGCTTGCAGGAGTTTCTTGCGCAGAAGTACGGGATTGTTTCTGGTGGAGCGAATGGCGCGTAAGGAGTGTGGCCTAGAATGGCGTCATGAAGTCTTTGCTATGTTTTGTGTTGCTGTCGTTGGCGGCTCCGGTTTATGCGCAGAAGGAAGTGATGTCCATGAAGTCGGCTCCGGCGCTAACGGGCGAGGCACCGGCGGATGAGCGGCTTGGCACGGTGACGTTTGCTGTCTCCTGTGCTGCGGGTTCGCAAAAGGCGTTTGATCGTGGTGTCGCGCTGGTGCACGACTTCTGGTACCAGGAAGCACGAGCGCAGTTTGAGCGGATCGAGAAAAACGATCCAGGCTGTGCGATGGCGCATTGGGGCGTGGCGATGAGCGCCTTTCACCAGATATGGGATCGGCCGGATGCGGATGCGTTGAAGCTGGGCTGGGCCGAGATACAGAAGGCGGAGGTGTTGAAGGCCGGCACAGCACGCGAGCGTGGATATATAGCGGCGCTGGCTGAAGTTTATCGGCCTGGGAGTGAGAAGTATCCGGCACGCATTGCAGCTTACTCGGACGCGATGGGACGCCTTTATCAGCGGTATCCAGAGGATGTGGATGCAGGTGCGTTTTATGCTCTTTCGTTGCTTGCGGGAGAGAAGCCAGGCGATACGAGCTTGCAGCAAGAGCGAAAAGCGATGGCAGTGTTGCGGCCGCTTTTTGTGAAGGATCCGGATAATCCTGGCGTCGATCACTATATCGTCCATGCGTGTGACAATCCTGCGATGGCGGTCGATGGGCTTACGGCTTCTGACCATTATCTGGAGATTGCGCAGTCCGGACCTCACGCTTATCACATGCCGGGGCATATCTATGCGCGTCTGGGATTATGGCAGAAGGATATTCCCTCGCAGATCGGCTCGATCAAGGCTGCAGAAGCCGCCGAGAGATCGGGTGAGAGCGGCATCAGCGACGAGCCGCATTCCTATGACTTTCTCGTGTATGCGTATCTGCAAACGGGGCAGGATGGCAAGGCAAAGGTCGCGCTGAATGAGAGTCAGGCCGCCTTGACCAGGCTTGCCGCGATGAAGGAAATGGGCTCAGGAAGTATGGCTGGGATGGTGCCGTACTACAGGCTGAAGATGCCGATCTTTTATGACCTGGAGCGGCGTGACTGGAGGGCGGCCGCGGCACTTGAGCCGGTAGCGGGCTCTACGCAGGAGGTCGCGATGATGGTGGACTGGGCGCATGCGATTGCGCATGGGCGTCTGCATGAAGCGGATGCGGCGAAGGCCGATCTGGCTCAGTACGATGCTTCGCTCGCCAAAGTGAAAGCTGGCCCGGATGCCTACCAGGTGGAAGGGAACGGGGTGACAATCGAGCGGGAGGAGATGCTGGGTTGGACTGAGTTCGCGGAGGGCAAGAATGCTGAGGCTGCGGCTGAACTGCGTAGCGCGGCAGATCTTCAGGATAAGGTGGGGCAGGGCGAGGTGGACATCCCGGCGCGCGAGATGCTGGCGGATCTGTTGCTGGACACGGGCAAGCCGAAGGAGGCACTGGCGGAGTATGAGGTCGCGCTGCGCCTGAGTCCTAATCGACTGAACGGGTTGTATAACGCTGGGCGCGCGGCCGAGGCTTGCGGCGAGAAGACGCGCGCTCTGGGGTACTATGCTGCGTTGGTGAAGTCGGCGGGCCCAGATTCGGATCGGCCGGAGGTGGCGCGTGCGCGGGCATATCTGGGTGGGTCGGAGAGTGCCAGCCGGTGATTCCTGCGCCTGTCCATGTAAGGCTCAAACCGTCTTGCATGGACAGGCCGAAACGGCAGATGTCAGGCGAGTTCGAGGGCGATCTTCTTGGCGGGAGCATCGAGGGTGGTGATTTTGAAGGTCCGGATCTGACCAGAGGCCAGGGTTCCGGCCGCTGACGTTGGTTTGGATGTGGGTTTGCTGTGAGCGTCCGCTGTCTTCCACTTGGCTGCGAGCAGCGAGCCGAGTTGCGAGAGGTCGACGGGACCTGCGGAGGTGGGCGGGGTTGAGGGTGCGTCGGTCGGGTCGGCTGGCGGCAGGGTGCAAGGGGCAATGATGCCTTCGCCGAGCTCTACGCGCGCGGTGTTCGAGAGGTGGTCGATGTCGATGATGCGGCCGGTGACGGTGTCGCCTGCTGCGTGCTCGAGGAGGAAGTCGTCGAGGCCGGTGGGGATGGCCTGCTTCATGGAGAGGCGGAGCTGACGTTTTTCCTTGTCGATTTCGAGGACGACGGCCTTGACGGTTTCGCCGATGCGGAGGATGTCCGAGGGGTGGTTGATGCGCTTTTCCGCGGTGATCTCACTGATGTGGATGAGGCCTTCGACGCCCTCGGTGACGGTCATGAAGGCTCCAAACTTGGTGATCTGCGAGATTTTGCCTTCGACGGCCGCGCCGGGATGGATGGTCTTGGTGATCTCGGCGAAGGGGTCGCCCAGGGCCTGTTTGAGGCCGAGCGCGATGCGCTTCTGGTCGGGATCGATGGCGAGGATGACAGCCTCGACCTGGTCGCCGACGTTGACGATGTCGGAGGGTTTACGGACCTTCTTGCCCCAGGCCATCTCGCTGATGTGGATGAGGCCTTCGATGCCGGGCGCGAGCTCGACAAAGGCGCCGAAGTCGGTCTCGCGAGTGACCTTCCCGGTGACCTTCTGGCCGAGCGAGTAGGTGCTGGGGACGGTCTCCCATGGGTGCTGCTGGAGCTGCTTGAGGCCGACGGCGATGCGCCGCTTGGCTGGGTCGGTGGAATCGATCTTGAGGATCTGGACTTCGAGCTGATCGCCGATGGAGAGGAGGTCGGCAGGGTTCTCAACGCGGTGCCAGGCGATGTCCGAGATGTGGAGCAGCGCATCGGCTCCGTCGAGGTCGACGAAGGCTCCGAAGCTGGTGAGCGAGCGGACGGTCGCGGCGACGGTCTGGCCTTCGGCGAGCTCGGCGAAGCGTTGATCGGTGGCGGCGCGGGATTCTTCTTCAAGGACGCTGCGACGATCGACGACGGCGTCGGGGCGCGCGGGACGATCGCCATCCGAGCCTCCTTCGAGGTCGAGCGTGGTGATGCGGACGCGGATCTCCTGGCCTACGAGCTTTTCGAGTTCGGCAGCGTCGCGCGTGCCGGAGCGCGAGGAGGGCAGGAAGGCGCGCATGCCGATGTCGACGGTGAGGCCGCCCTTGACGACGCCGGTTACGGTGCCGAGGACCGTACCCTTGGCTTCGAAGGCTTCTTCGAGGGAGCTGTAGTCTTTGGGGGCTGCGGCACCGCGTTGCCGGGTGAGTTCGTAGTAGCCGTCGGTATCACGGCCTTTTACGGTGACGCGGAACTTGTCACCGGGCTCCACGGACTTTTCATCCTTGGCGAAGGCGGAGAGGGGAAGGATGCCCTCCGTCTTGTAGCCGATGTCGAGGAAGACAGAATCCACGGTGACGGCGACGACGGTGGCGTCGATCTGTTTCGAGCCGCCGGTGCGATCGACAGCGTTGGCGCGGGGGCAGTATCTTCGCGGAGAAGCTGGGCAAAATCTTCGAGTTCTTCGGGGGCGTCGGTCGGGGCTAGGTTGGGGGTATCCACCAATTGATTATAGGCGGGGTGCGAAGGTGTCTGGGAGGCCGGGGAGCGAGTGGTGGATTTCGGCTGGATGATGCGGGAGGAGTTGTAAAGGACGTCAGAGCTTTTTCAGTTTTCAGTTTTCAGTTTTCAGTTTTCAGTTTTCAGTTCAGCCATGGGTATGGGGCCCCGCCCGAAGATACGCGCCGTCCGAAAGACGCGTAGCTCCGGGCACAGGCCTGGTTTGCCTTAGGCCGTCTCACCGTCGGAGAGCAGCACGAGCGAGCGTCCGCCGACGATGATCTTGTCCCCGAGCTTGATCTTGCCGAAGGGGTCTTCGATATTTTCGGTGCGGAGCACGACGCCCCAGGGGTTGCCGTTTGGCGGCTTAGGGAGGGAGAATTCGACACCATCGGCTGAGGCGTTGATGAGCATCAGGAAGGAGTCATCCTCGATCTTCTTGCCCTCTTCATCGGTATAGTTGAGGGTTTTGCCGTTGAGCATGACGCCGAGCGACTTGTTCCAGGTTGAGTTCCAGTTTTCTTCCGAGAACTCGTTGCCATCTGTGTTGTACCAGGCGATGTCGCGCACGACTGAGCCACGGATGTTGCGATCCTGGAAGAACTTGCGGCGGTGCAGGTTGGGATGGGAGAGGCGAAGTTGAATCAGCTTCGAGGTGAACTCCATGAGGCGGCGGCGCGGAGCATCGAGGTTCCAGTCGTACCAATTGAGCTCGTTGTCCTGGCAGAAGGTGTTGTTGTTGCCCATCTGCGACCGACCAACCTCATCGCCACCGCAGATCATCGGGACGCCCTGCGAGAGGAGCAGGGTGGAGAGGAAGTTGCGGACCTGGCGCTCACGCATTTCGTTGATCGCCGGGTCATCGGTTGGGCCTTCAGCGCCCATGTTCCAGGAGTCGTTGTTGTTGGCGCCATCCTGGTTGTTCTCGCCGTTTGCATCGTTGTGCTTGTCGTTGTAGCTGACAAGGTCTGTGAGCGTGAAGCCGTCGTGCGCGGTGATGAAGTTGATCGAGGCGTAAGGCTTGCGTCCATCGTACTGATAGAGGTCGGAGGAGCCGGTGAGGCGGTAGGCGAAGTTTGAAAGCTCACCTTCATCACCCTTCCAGAAGCGACGAACGGTGTCTCGATAGAGGCCGTTCCATTCAGCCCAGAGGATCGGGAACTGACCCACCTGGTAGCCACCTTCACCTACATCCCATGGCTCGGCGATGAGTTTGACTTCAGCGAGCGTGGGGTCCTGGTGGATGGTATCGAAGAAGGCGGAGAGCTTTGATACATCATGGAGCTCGCGAGCCAGGGTCGCGGCGAGATCGAAGCGGAAGCCGTCGACGTGCATCTCGGTGACCCAGTACCGGAGCGAGTCCATGAGCAGCTTGAGGACCTGCGGATTATGCACGTTGAGGGTATTGCCGGTGCCGGTGTAATCCATGTAGTGGCGGGCATCGCCGTCTACGGTGCGATAGTAGGTGACGTTGTCGATGCCTTTGAAGGAGAGTACGGGCCCGAGCTGATTGCCTTCGCAGGTGTGGTTGTAGACCACGTCGAGAATGACCTCGAGGCCCGCGGCATGCAGAGCTTTGACCATCTGTTTGAAGTCGGTGACCTGACCGCCATCGTCACCTTGTGAGCTGTAGCGCGCCATGGGGGCGAAGTATCCGAGCGTGTTGTAGCCCCAGTAGTTGCCGAGTCCCATGTCGACGAGGTTTCCGGCATCGATGAAGTGGTGGACTGGAAGGAGTTCTACGGCGGTCACGCCAAGCATCTTGAGGTAGTTGATGCTTGCGGGGTGAGCGAGTCCGGCGTAGGTTCCACGGAGTTCTTCGGGAACCATTGGATTGCGTTTGGAATAACCCTTGACGTGCACTTCATAGATGACGGAGTCGGAGAGCGGAGTCTGGGGCTTGCAGTCGTTGCCCCAATCGAAGGTGTGATCGACAACTACTGATTTGGGGACACCGGCAGCGGAATCCTGATCGTCTTTTTTGAGGTCATCGCCGGAGGTTACGTCGTAGGGGTAGATGGGCTCTTTGTGGTTGACGAGGCCGGAGATGGCTTCAGCATAAGGGTCAACGAGCAACTTGGCTTTATTGAAGCGATGACCATTTTGTGGGTCCCATGGGCCGTCGACGCGGTAGCCATAGCGCTGGCCGGGCTTGATGCCGGGAACGAAGGCGTGGAAGACATGGGCGGTGCGCTCCTGGAACGGAATGCATTCGGTCTGGTTGCCGTCGTCGTCGAAGAGGCAGAGTTCGACGCTGGTGGCGTTCTCGGAGTAGAGGGCGAAGTTGGTGCCCTTGGATTTCGGCTTGGCGCCAAGGGGATACGGACTTCCTGGGAGGATGATACGTGGCATTAGTTTCGCTCGAATCGGTTGGATTTCCGTGGTGTTTTCGGCCAACGGGTCAGTCCGGTAGATGCGAGGAGGAGAAATTTAGCTGTAAGGAGTCTAGGAGAAACGGAGTCACGGATTCCATGAGCTGGAGGTTCGGCTCGCTAAAATTGAGCCAGGCAGGGGCCGGTAAAGCAAGCCTGCTTCCGGCGTGAGCTGCCTGGATTGTTCTACCAGAGGACTCGCCTGGGCATGATTCTGGTTGCTTAGTCCGAGAGAATCTGTGAGACTTTGTCGAAGTCGATGCCCCAGGTATACCGCTCGACGAGCATGCAGAAGATGTGCTCGAGGGCAAGATGCGATTCCTGAATATTCATCGTGACGTTCGAGGGAATGATGATGTTGTGATCGCAAAGTTCACGCATCCTGCCGCCGCCGTTGCCCGTGAACCCGATGGTGTGGACCTGCTGCTTTTTGGCCTGCTCGAGAGCGCGAACAATGTCTTTCGAGTTGCCGGAGGTGGAGATGCCGAGGAAGACGTCGCCTGGCTGGGCGAGGGCTTCGATCTGGCGCGAAAAGATATGTTCGAAGGACCAGTCGTTTCCGATGGCGGTGAGGATGGATGAGTCCGTGGTGAGCGCAATGGCGCGCAGAGCGGGCCGGTCGACGGTGAGGCGAGCGACGAACTCAGCGACGAGATGCTGAGAGTCTGCGGCGGAGCCTCCGTTGCCGGCAACAAGGAGCTTGTGTCCGGATTGCATGGCATCGGCGGTGAGTTTGCCGATGGTGAGCATGGTCTCGTGAATCTCGGCGGAGTCGTGTACCGCCTGCATGGTTGCGACCGATTGAGCGAGCTGACGGCGTACGAGATCTTTCACGGGAGGCGGTTCCTATCGTTTAAATGAAAATTTTTTGTGTGCAAAATAACTGTAGCAGGCGATTGCGCCTGAATTGGCAATGACGGCAAGGAGCGAGGCGAGACGAGGGTTGAACTTGAGAAAGAGAAACAGGCTGGTCGCGATGGGAATGACAATCGCGGGAAAGGGCAGGCTGACGCTGTAGACCGCAAAGCACTTCAGCCATTCCTTAAGGTAGTTTCCCTTGGTTCGGAAAACAAACCACTTGTACCCGAGGAAGGCGACTGTGATGCCGAAGGGGAGCGCCGCGTAGGTGGCAATCGTGGTGATGGCAGCGCGGGGCAGCCGGGGGAAGAAATAGCTGATCGGCACAATGAAAAGGTAGGCCAGCGCGATGCTGAAGACGGTGTTGAAGCCTCCGACCACCAGGAAGCGTATGACCTCGGCGGTCGGAAGCGCGCGACGTAGTGCGGCAAAGGGGCCGTGGGGGATTTCGGGTTGCGGAACCTGCGATGAGGTTTGAGTCAAGATGTCCAACGCGTTCGTCTCGATTATTTTAGCGGGT
>CAXTNM010000100.1:13581-13902 GCA_964245715.1 uncultured Acidobacteriaceae bacterium
GGTAGACGTCGGTACCGTCGAGCCAATCCTGGCGCGGCGGGGCGAGGAAGTCAATGTCTTCCGTGTCTTCAAGGGCGACGGCGGAGTGAGGCACGTTGGGCGGAAGGACGATAAGTTCACCGGCGCGGACGATGATCTTCGCTTCCTGGACCGTAAATTCGAGAGCGCCAGAGAGAATGAGAGCGATCTGCTCGTTGGGATGGGAGTGCTCCGGCACCTGGCATCCTTTCTTGAGCATGATGCGGGCTGCCATACCCTCCTGGCCGGTGACGAACTGGCGCGTAAGCAGCGGATTCATGGGTTCGGGGGTGATATCGGCCC
>CAXTNM010000101.1:0-13731 GCA_964245715.1 uncultured Acidobacteriaceae bacterium
GAGCGGCTGCGCAATAATTCGGCGAATACTTGTCCAGAACGTAGAGGAAGTTGCCGGTGCTATCGAAGGAGAGATAGATGGGATCGAAGCCGTACGGCGTGTTATAGCTGTTCTCATACTGCAGCTCTCCGCTGCCGCCGATAGAAAATTCAGCAATCGATGTACCCTGCGGAGCTACAAATCCAGGCGTATTCGGCGTGCCACTTCCGCCCGTGCCAGCATTCACCACGTACAGAAAACGTCCACCAGGCTTCACCACCAGCATCTGCGGATTGGTCCCACCAGAGTTGGACGGCGAGTTCAGAATGGAGGTCAGGTTCCCCGTATAATCGTCGATCTTGAAACCCGAAATCTGGTTATAGTACGTCCCCAGAACCCACATATACCCGATGGTCCCGCCACCGCACGCTGTCATTCCCAATCCGAGTGCTGCCGATGCTACCAGGGCCGTTACAATCCGGCCAATCTTGCTGAACGTCATCTGTTTCCTTATTCCTCGCCCCTCGTCGTCTGAGGCGCTGCAAGGTGAACTTGTAGTTGGGGTCTGTTCCTCTACGAATTGTAGAAGGAGCGGAGAGTTTATGCCACTTTCCATAGCCATTCGCACAACCCGTCCCTTTATGTGCTAAGGAGCACACCTTGGACGTTTTCCAGGCCCCAACCGATAGCAAATTCGGAGAAAGATGTCAGTTCTTCATCTCCAATGCCAGCCCGCAACCTGCGCCTCCCACGCTTCTCGACCATGACCCAAACCAAAGGGCCCAGAACAATCCCTGGGCCCTCCGCTGAACTGACAACTGATAACTGACAACTGACAACTGACAACTGAAAGATGATCCGTGAATCCCTACCAGACCCTGCAGCTCTTCTCCGGCATCATGGGCTGCCCAACCTTGCACCCGAACGCCTTGCCGAACTCATCGAAGTTCTGCACCGTGCCATCCGTCCGGAACTGTCCCGCGCTGTGCGGATCCGTCTTCGCCGCAATGCGCGAGTACTCTTCGGTCCGATTCTCACACCAAACCTGGCCGAATGAGATGAAGAAGCGCTGCGCCGGCGTGTAACCGTCCACAATGTCCTGCTTCCCGTCCAGTTCGGTCACTCCCTGCTTCGCAAGCGTCGCCTGCAATGCCTGGAATGCGATTCGGATGCCGCCGTTGTCCGCCGTATTCTCCCCCAGCGTCAGTTTGCCATTCTGCTTCTGTCCCGGCGCCGCCTCGAAGTTGCCGTACTCATCGGAGACGCACTGTGTCCGCTCGTTGAACTTCTTCTGGTCCTCCGGCGTAAACCAGCTCGCCAGCGAACCATCCGCGTTGTACTTCACATTGCCCGTCGGTCCGTAATTGGAGCCCTGGTCGTCGAATCCGTGCGTCATCTCGTGACCGATCACCACGCCAATCCCGCCGAAGTTCACCGCCGGGTCTTTCGTCGGATCGTAGAACGGAGGCTGCAAAATCCCGGCAGGGAAGTTGATATCGTTCTGCGGTGGGTTGTAGTAGGCATTCACCGTCGGCGGCGTCATCCCCCACTCTGTCTCATCCACCGGCTTGCCCAGCTTCCTCAGATTACGATCCTCCTCGTACTTTGCCGAGTTATCGAGATCGAGCACGAAGTCCGTCCGGCTTACCTCAAGCCTGCTGTAATCACGCCAGTGCGCCGGATAGCCGATCTTGTCCCGGAATGCGGCAAGCTTCAACTCCGCCTGCTTCTTGGTCTCGTCGCTCATCCACGGCAGCTGCTGAATATCCTGGCCGAGCGCAACCTTCAGCGCATCCACCAGCTTCTCCATGTTCTCTTTCGAGGTCGGTGGGAAGTTCTGCTGCACCCAATCCTGACCTACCGCCTCGCCCAGCGCCCGATCCGTCAAACGCGTGCAGCGCTTCCACCGGGGCTGAATCTCCTTCTGCCCGCTCAGCGTCTTGTTGAAGAAGTCGAAGTTCTCCTGCACATACGCCTCCGACAGATACGGCGCCGCCGCATGCAGCGTATGCCAGCGCATGTAGGACTTCAACGCCGGCAATGGCTCGGCCTCAACTTCCGCATTCACCGTCTTGATAAAGCCCGGCGAAGATACATTCAAAGTGCTCGCCTGACCTACGCCCAGGCCATCCAGGTACAGCTTCCAGTCGAAGTCCGGAGTCAAAGCCTGCGCCTCCGAGATCGTCATGATGTGATACACGTTCTTCGGATCGCGCATGTCGACGCGCGGCATCGAGCCCTTCGCCAGCGCCGTCTCAATCCGCATCACGTCCGCCGCCTCCTTGGCGGCCGCATCCTGCGTATCGCCCAGCAGAACAAACATCTTGGTCACATGCGCGACATACTGTTCGCGAATCTTGACCATGCGATCGTCATCCGCAAGATAGTAATCACGGTCCGGAAGCGTAAGCCCTCCCTGGCCCGTCTCTAGAATCTGCTTGCTCGAATCCTTCTGATCCTGTCCGACTTGCACTCCGATCAGTGCTCCGCCCCCGAAACGCTTGTCCAGCGTCAGATCGAGCGACGCTAGCTTCTTCTTATCGTCAAAAGCCGCAATCGTCGCAAGCTCCGGTTCGATCGGCTTCGCGCCCTGCTTGTCCGCGACGCTCGTATCCATGCAAGCCGCGTAGAAGTCTCCATACTTCTTTTGCAGCGGCGACTTCGGCGCCTCCGCCGCAGCCTTCAGATCCTTCCACAGCAGGTAGTTGTTCTCCTCAGACAGCGTGTTGAAGCTGCCCCAGCGCACCTCGGTCGAAGGAATCGGATTGTTCTTCATCCAGTTGCCGCAGGCGTACTTGAAGAAGTCCGTGCAAGGGTCAGCTGTCTTATCGATCGATGCCAGGTCGAACATCAGAGGCTTCTTCGGCGGCTCAGTAGGTCCCGTATCGGAATCCAGGATCAGGTTCTGAGCCATCGCGGATGAACAGGCAAGCCCGCTTGACAGAAGGAGAGTGGAAGCGAGGGAAGGAAAGCGCATGAGACTCCTGGTGAGTGGTATGTGAGATATCTCGAGAGATAAGTTGCTGTGAACGTTAGCTTACTCTCCCACGAGAGATCGGCAAACCACATCCACCAGCTTTTTCCTGAGTTGCCGAGAGACGCGCCGCTCCCACGAGAGATTTCCACCCAAATCTGGAAAGGAATCACGCCACGACCGATCGATATCTTCTAGAAAATCTTCAGGTGAATCGTCAGATACTTCTTTGGATCCTGCCGAATCGTCTGCACCAGAACCGTGCTCTCTGTCAGCAGCTTGTTCAGGTTCGTGTAAGCCTGATCATCGGTCGTTAGCTTGCCCAGCGTCCCCTTACCCTCATTCACCTTGGTGATGATCTGATTCGCCTGGTCCATCGTGTTCCGCAGTTGCTGCGCAAACGCCGGATCATTGACGATCATTCCCGCCGCACCCTTGCCGTTCTGGACATCCGCCAGCAGCGCATTGGTCCGCGTCAGCGTCTGATTCAGATTCGTATAAAGCGTGTCATCCGTCAGCAGCTTGCCGGCTGTACCTTTGCCCGCCTGCAGCCCGCTTGCAATATCATCCAGCTTGCCTGCGGTCGCATTCAGCCGATCGTACATCTTGTCGTCTTTCAGCAGCTTGCCCACCGTGCCTTGACCCGCATTTAGGCCGACCTCGATCTTGTTCAGCTCCGTCACGGTCGAATCCAGTTTGTTATAGAGGTCTGGATCGTTGATCAGCTTGCCCACAGAGCCCTGCCCGCTCTGGATGTTATCGACGATCGTGTTCATCTTCGCCAGGATCACGTTCAACTGCTCAATCGTTCCCTGGCTCGCCTTCACCACGTCAGAGATGCTCGGGGTCTCAAGTGTCTTCAACTCATCGCCATCCTGCAGCCGCGGCCCCACAGCAGTCTGGCTGTTGATGTCTACCACCGTATCGCCCAGCACACCCATCGTCGTCAGCGCTGCCTTTGAGTCGGTATGCAGACCCGACGCATACTTGTCGTCGATCTTCATCACCACCCGGACCGGGGTCAGCTTTCGCTCGGGATTCGAAGAAACACTGACCGTCTTCACCGCTCCGATCGTCACGCCCTCGAGGTTAACCGCCGCGCCCTCTTTCAGCCCGGCCGCATTCTCAAAGTAGGTCGTAACCGTCAGCTTCTTCGACAGAACTCCCAATCCGGATGAACTGGTCATCAGAAAGAGCAGCGTCACCAGAACAATCGACGCAATCAGTACGATGAGCCCCACCTTCAACTGCGACCAACGTACCTCCTGCTGGCTCGGCATAGCACTCCTCTTGACCCGGTATCAGAATCTTGGACTTACTCACCGAGAATACATGAGCCGGGCGGTTCTACAGTCTCACCCCTTGGCGCTATGTCATCGCTCCTGCGCGCCCTTGCCCTGCCGTCCTCGAAACGTGGATTACGAAGGATGGATGCAGAAACCCATTCTCAAGTTTCAATAACCCGATCCTGCTCAGGAACTCAAGCCAGGCTCGATCCGGTCATGAGCACCGAGTGCAGCGTCACATCCGTGAGAAAACTGATCTCGAGATGCAGGGTAAGAATCTGGCAGGGATCTACCGACCGCGTCATGTGTTGGCGGCACACGCACAGATCTGTCAGTACGGCATGCGCGATCCGCGTCAGCTCCAATCCCATCTCGACCATCGCACCGTACAGCTCGAGAATCCCGGCAAGCTGAATCTCAAACCTGTACTCGATCGAAGTCGAGGAGGTCGTCCGCCGCTCGAGGACCCATCCGCCGCAGTCGGTAAACGCTGTCGAGAGCTGCGGCAGCAGTGTCTCGCGCTCGCCATAGCAATATCCCTTTAACTCGAACGTCTGGGCTACCGGCACTGCCACCGTTGCACCGATCCCGTTGCTCGCCGAACTCGAAAAGTCCATCTCTGTCACTCTATTTGCCTCACTCATCTCAAGTTTGCCGTCAGCACGTTCATCGGGTTCTTGCTCCATCTCCGCCATCAGATGCACTTCTTCAGCTAAACCAACGGTCATAGCACCTATGAGTCATGAAGCATCATGAAAGAGAGGGTAAAAATATGATCGTCGGACTCGGAACCGATCTCGCGGAGATCCCCAGAATCGAGCAAAGCATTAACCGCTATGGCACGCGCTTTCTCGAGCGCATCTACACGCCGGCCGAAATCGCCTACTGCAGCCGTAAGAAAAGCTCCGCCGAAAGCTTTGCCGCGCGCTTCGCCGCCAAGGAGGCCGGTGCCAAGGCGCTTGGAACAGGCATCAGCCACGGCGTCTCCTGGCAGGAGTTTGAAGTGCGCCGTGAACCCTCCGGCAAGCCGCTCCTCTATCTCTCGGGACGCGCCGCCGAACTTGCTGCCGCACTCGGCGCAACCCGCACCGCCATCAGCATCACCCACACCGGAAAACTTGCCATGGCCGTCGTGATTCTAGAAGCCCTTTAAGCCTTTTCAAGCGAAAAGCATGCACAGGATGTTCGGCGCAATAAAAAGATTCCTTATGCAGACCCTTTTCGTCACCGCGCCCCGCTTTTTTTGCATCACTCTCAGTACCGGCGGAAATACCGCCAGAGGAGATTCGCATCATGACCGATTATCGTGTAGCAGCCGGCGAAGCGCAGGAAGATCAAGTCACCGCAGCCATCGAAAAAGTCACAGCTCAGGTTCCATCCAGCATCTTCCTTGGCGCAGCAATCGCCTCCATCATCGGCTCCGTTGCCTTCCAGGCGTCCAAAAAACAGCATGAAGCGCTCTTCGTGGGCCAGTGGGTTGCGCCGTTCCTCATCCTCGGACTCTATAACAAGATGGTCAAGCAGCACGGCTCCGATGCAACCAGCAGCCAGAAGTAAGCATCCGTGTTGAAGGATAAGCAGCATCAGTCCCCAGCCCTCCCAGACGCAACCCCGGCCCTCCGGGGTTGTTCTCTTTAACCTGCTCTCCGCATGTCGTCTCCTGCGACCACAATCGGCTCGAACTTTCCATCCTCCCCCTCGCAGACGAGCACCTCACCGCGAGCGATATCGTAGTACCAGCCTGAGATCGTCAGTTCACCCCGCGCAATCGCACCCGCCACCGACGGATGGGTTCGTACGTGCTGCATCTGGAGAAGGACATTCTTTTCCGCAAGCAGTCGCAGCAACTCCGCCTCGCTTACCTCGGGACCCTTCAACGCCTCTGCCACGCTCAACGCAGCATGCGCATTACGCAGCCATGCCTGCACCGTCGGCATCGTGCGAACGGACTCCGGATCCAGCAACGCCTTCATCGCGCCGCAGTCCGAGTGGCCACACACCACCACATGTCGCACGCCCAGCCCGGAGACAGCAAACTCCAGTACCGCGCTCACGCCTCCCAGCATGTCCCCGTACGCCGGCACCATGTTCCCGATGTTGCGCGTGACAAAGATGTCTCCAGGGTCGGACTGTGTCAGCACATCCGGATGGATGCGCGAGTCAGCGCAGGTAATCACCAGGGCCTGCGGCCGCTGCGGCTCGCGCATCGCTCGCTGGTACTGCTCGGCACGCTCCGGATAAACGTCCGTCCGAAACTTTCGAATGCCGTCCTTCAATCGTTCCAACACCGGATCCATTTATTCCCTCCACTTGATATTGCATCCCAGGCTTGTGCGCTGATTCGTGTTCGGCCGCCGCCCTGCCACCACGTCATCCATCGCCCGGCGCAGATCCTCCCCGGTCACCGGCTCATCGTTCCCGGAGTCGCCGCGGCGGGGTCGACTTCTATCCAGCTGCCCCCGATACACCAGCCGCATCTCCGCATCGTAAAGAAAAAAGTCCGGCGTGCATGCGGCACCGTAGCTCCGCGCCACCTCCTGCGTCTCGTCGAAGAGGTAAGGGAAGCGCCAGCCCAGACGCTCGGCCTGTGCCTTCATCTCCTCCGGCCCATCCTGCGGGTACGCCTCGACGTCGTTCGAGCTGATCGCTGCAATCGCAATCTTCCCCTCATAGTCCTCGCCGATCCGCGCAAGCTCCTCCTCCACATGCTTCACGTAAGGGCAATGCACGCAGACAAACATCACCAGCAGCCCGTGTCGTCCCGTCCGCGAGGTCCCGCCACCCGTCATCAGGTTCGTCTGGTCCGAAGCATTGTCATCCCACGATAGGGCGAAAACATCATCCCGGCTCAACCCTTGTCCGGAAACCACGTCTACCAGCTCGAATGCGGGCGCTGCTGTGCCCAACTCCACCATCGTTGACTGCGTTCTCGACACCGAAACCCTCCTGCAACGGCACAACATGTTTTCCGACAAACCCGGTCCGGGCGCTTCGCTTGAAGGCACGGTGTCAGCCGTGCCGCTGTTCGCCTCAACTCATGCTCGTTCCTGCACTTCCCAATCATAGGGCAGCGAAAGGGGCTCAGGCATCCGGACCGGCAAACTCCCGATCCCGACACCTGAGCCCCCTTCGGCTCAGCAACGCAACCGCTGACTACTGCACTGTCACCGATACCGTAATCGGCGTAATTGTTACGCCGCTTGCGGTGCCCGAGACGGTCACCATGTAAGTGCCCGCCGGGGTGCCCGTGTTACCGCCCCCAGTGGGACTTGAACCGCCACCACCGCAACCCGTGCTCAACCCGACCATCGCGATCAGCACCAGTGCACCCAGCAGCGTCGCGATCCGGCGCCGCTTCATCGGAACCAGGAAGAACAGCAGCGTGGCCGCCGCAATCCCGCCCCCGATCGGTAGCATCCGCATCCTTGGCATCTCCATCGCCGCCGACGCAGCCGTCGTGTTCACAGTCAGCGTCGCAGACCCTGGCGTTGTGCTCCCGGCTGCGATCGTCACCGGCCCCGAAAGCGAGCAGGTCGGAGTGTCAGAAGCCGCCGCCGACACCGCACACGCCAGGGTCACGGATCCCGAGAAACCACCGGCAGGCGTCACGCTGATTGCCGATGTCCCCGAACCGCCCGCCGTCGCGATCGTGATGGAAGTGCCGCCGCCAAGCGTCACCGCCGGAGTCGCCATTACTGGCGCGGTCACCGTGAGCGACACGGTGGTCGCGGCAACCGTGGCCCCGGTCGCCGTACCTGAAACCGTAACGGCGTACGCACCCGCCGTCGTGGTTGAGGTGGTTGTGATCGTCACCGTGGCACTACCGGCCGCGGCTCCCGTGATCGTCAACGGCGAGCCCGTCACCGTACAGGTCGGCACGCTGGTCCCGGTCGTTGGTGCCACCGCGCACGTCAGCGCCACCACTCCCACGAACCCGCCGCTTGGCGTCACCGCGATGGTCGAAGTGTTTCCGGTGGTAGCTCCCGCCACAACCGTGATCGCCCCGCTGTTGCTCAACGTCACCGCTGGAGTCGTTACGGTCGTCGCGCCCCCGTTCTGCACTGTGGCCGTCGCAAACGACGGGGCGTACACCGTGTTGCCGGAGTACTGCACCGTGATCTGATTTGCGCCGGTGGCCAACGCTCCATTCAGCGAAAGCGTCTCGCCGAACGTATCGGTTGCACCCGTCGGAATCGTGATCGAGGTAAGCTCCACACCCGACGCGTAGAGCGTCACCGTTCCAGTAAGCGCACCGCCCGCGGGTGTTCCCATGACCAGGAAGGTCAACGTCGGCGTCGTGGTAACGGATGTTGCCGCCGTCGTCTGCGCTGTCGTCGTCGTGGCAATGCCAGTCGACGCCGCGATCGTCACGCTTGCCGTAGCCGACGCAGCGTTGTAGTTTGTGTCACCCGGGTAGCTCACCGTCACGCTGTACGTGCCGGCCGTCTCGGCCGGCAGCGGCAGGTTGGCCACTCCTTCGACAAACAGGTTGGTCGGATTCACGAAAGAGGAGAGCGCAGGGAAGGTCAGCGTTCCACCCGGTAGACCGGTCACCGTCACCACGCCCGTCGGCGCCACAGCGGAGTTGGCCAGCGCATACCCGGTACTGTTCTCGGCAGCCGCATTCGACGAGTTCTCTACGCCGACCGTCAGCGCAGTGGTCCCGGAGACCACGCTCAGAGAACCTGTCCCAGTCCCCAAAAGGACGCTCGGCGTGTTCTTCGTGACCGTGAACGTGGTCGCCGCACTTGTGCTCGCGTTGTAGCTTGCATCGCCCGAATACTGTGCCGTGACCGAGTACGGCGTCGCACTCGGCACCGGGACATAATTCAACTCCGACGTTCCCTGTGCGTTGACCGCAGCCGATCCAAGACTGGTCGTTCCACTCAGGTAAGTCACCGATCCGGTGGGAACCGTCGTCGTACTGCCCGCGATTACGGAGCCCGGTTCCCCTTCCAGCAGAAGCTGCGTCCCGTAAGGTACGGTGCTCCCGCTCTTGATCGAGTTCCCGGCAGACTGATACACCTGCAACCCCGTCGCACTCGCCTCCGGAGTTACCGTAATCGAAGTCTTGCCCGAACTGCTCGGTCCGTTGATTCCATCGCCGCTGTAGGTCCCGTAGATCTCGTACGTGCCGCCCGGCAGGAAGTTGACGCTTCCGCTATAGGCGCCGTTCGCTCCCACCGTGAAGTTCGTCTGCCCTGCCTGTAAAGGCTGGCTCGAAGTCGTCTCAAGCGAAACCAGCCCAGCCGCCGTTCCCGGCGTCACCGCGCCCGAGATCGTCACTGCCGTGCCGTGCGCAAACGTCGTCTGCGAGCTGCCCAGCGTCACCGACGACGACGCAAACTTCACGTTCGCCCAGTTTGCCACCAGGTTGGTTGCATCGATCGTTCCCAGCCCCGAGCCCAGGTCGTAACCCACGCCCGCGTTGTACTCCGGAACCTTCGTCGTCGTGTTCCCGATCTGCCCCTCGGTAGACGTGCCGTAGATCGGGTCCGTCGCCGTGAAACTGGAGGTTGTCGTCAGGCAGTCGTCTTCAGGATAGTTGTTGCCCTGGTTGGTAACCGTCTGCAGATTGCAGGGTACCGAGTTGGTGCCCACCGTCACATCGTTGAACGCAGCCGGATACTGCGTTGCCAGAGGATAAAGCACGAAGTTGGCCTGCCCCTGCGGACCGTACTTTTGATTCACCAGCGCCATGATGCCGGCAAACGCAGGGCTCGACGCCGACGTGCCGCCCACACCCGTAATCTGCACCTCGCCCGTCGATACCGGCTGGCAGTCGCCATCCGCCGCGCAAATCGGATAGTAGGTGAAGTTCAGTCCATTGGCAGCAAACAGTGAAACGTCCGGAATATCGCGAACGCCATCTGCCGGAACGCCTGTGCCCGCCTGCCACGTCGGCTTTGGATAGCCCGCACATGGCGTTGTGGTCGACCCGTAGACGCCGGTCGCACAGTTGCTCGCGCCGCCGCCGCCACCCGCAATCGAGGTGCCGTCACCATTCGCATACAAGTTGAAGAGATTCAACCCAAATTGGCTATCGTTCCACGGCTGCTCCGGAACCCTGCTCAGCAGCGTCGTCGTCGGCGTCGTATCGGAAGCGGTCGCCGTCGGATCTCCCCAATACTGCGCAAGCTGCGCATTCTGCGCGCTACCGCTTCCGTTATAGGAGCTGTAGTAGAAGTCCGTACCACCTACCGCCACATTCCACGGCGTCGACGCAATCCCGTTGACCTCCTGCCCATAGACCGCAAACTGCTGCACATTATCGTCATCGCACCCGGCCGAGCCCGCGTCTCCGCTCGATACCATTACCGTCTGCCCCTGCGCCGCCGCCTGCTCCCAAAGCGAATCCCAGAAGCTGCTGCCGCCGGCCGCCTCGCAGCTGCCAAAGCTGATGCTCAGCACCGGCGCCACGTTCCCATACACCGCATGTTGCGCCGCCAGCTCCAAACCGCTCGAAAGCGCCGTATCGCCCGCAATGATCAGATCGACCGTCGCTGCCGGGGCCACCGCACCCGCAAGCTCAACGTCCAGGTAGGCTTCGCCCGACGCTCCGTTCGAGCCGTCCGGATTATTCACGCCATCGATCCCCGGATCGTTGCCATCGATAATCACGTTCGGTGGATTCGCCGTCAGCCCGAACAACGTCCGATATTGATTCACCAGCGGAATGCTGATGTTCGCCTCGTTGATGATGCCGATCGTCTGGCCCGCACCCGTCGTGCCCGCGGTATACAGCGGATTCAAATCGTACTGCACCGCAAAATCTCCCGGCGCCAGCAGGAAGTTGTACCCGGTCGACGGTGAGCCCACCGTCCACTCCGACTTCGCCCGCTTCGTCGCAGGATTGTAAGAGGCCCGCCCAAGCACCTTCTCGTAGCTCTTCAGTGGAAAATTATTCAGCGGGGCGAAGCCGCCGAACACCGGGGCCAGCGCCGCCGGAATCGACGGGTCGCCCGCATTCGCATAATGCATCTGCCCATTCACCTGGTACTTGTGAATCGACGCGTGAAACGTCTTCTCAAACTGTCCCGCACTGCCCGCAATCTCAAGCGTCTGCTTGCCCGGGTTCACCTTCGTCACAGAAAATCCGTGCGAGCCCAGCCAACTCGTCAGCGTCGCAATGTCCGCGTCCGAAGGCCCGAACTGCGCGCCAAACTGAGCCGGCGTCAGCCACTGGTGGTAGCTCGCCGAGCCCGGCTGATGCATCCCCTGGATCAGCTGCCGAAGCGCCGTCTCCTGCGCAGGGCTCCGCTTCAACATCACCTGCACGCGATCCAGCGCGAGACCTTGGTCCACCGCTCCCCGGTCGTTCGCCGCGGTCGCCAGCCGGTGCACCGTCCCCTTCAGCGTCACAAGTTGACTTTCATCGACCGGCTGCGTCAACCGGGAGGCGACCGAAGCCGCAGCCCCGGTCTGAGCCATTACCGAAGCCGGTGAAGCCCAGAGAGCCATGGCAAACGTGAACGAAGTGAGGGCGGAAAGCCATGCAGAGCATGTGCGTTGAAGCGGCATAGAGGCATCATCCTGTCAGGTGTGGGGAAAGTCTTCTGCTGGTAAAACGCGTACGGGCCTGGTGAACCGGAGAGACAGACATGATAAGTCTCCAGCCTGGTTGCTACAGGGGACCCATCGCTCAAAGGTGCAGAGGTACATCGTTTCTATGCGCTGCCTGCAGCTCTGTCAAGGTTCTTTATCTGACTTTTATGTCATCGTTCCGAGTCGCCAGACTCATCCACTCAGTCACTCCCCGCACAACCGCCCACCCCGTATTCTGTCTGTGACCATGATCCCCCGCACGCTTCCCGGCGGCCGCATCCGCCCCCATGTTCTGCCCCGCGGAGAAAACGGCCGGCCGCTCTGCCGTTGGTGCGAGCTCGAAATCCTCGCAAAACGCCGGCGCACCTTCTGTTCCGACTTCTGCGTCCATCAGCATCGCCTCCGCACCGACCCCGGCTACCTCCGCGACCAGGTCTTCGCACGCGACCAGGGCCGCTGCGCCCTCTGTCAGGCCGACACCCTCGCAATCTACAGCGCGCTGAAACGATCACGCGGCAAGGCCCGCATCGCAGGCTTAGCCTTCTATGGCATGAAAACGATGACCAGCCGCCGCTCGCTCTGGGACGCCGACCACATCCTCCCCGTAGCCGAAGGAGGAGGCCAGTGCGACCTAGACAACATCCGCACCCTCTGCGTTCCGTGCCACCGCGAAGTCACGGCGGAGCTCCGCCAGCGGCTCGCCCAGCGTTCCACCCAGACCCTCCGCCCGATCGCGGCCGCCCTGCAGTAACCTCCACCCGTACCTTCGACTTAAGCCGACAAGGACAACTACCCAGCCGTTTTCTTACTCCTACCTGTCTGTACCGTAGCGCTCACGTTCGACCGAGCCCATCCCATCGGAGCCTTCGAACCATGCCTGCTCTTCGCGACTTCATTCCTCGTCTTGGCACTCAGCCCGAATCCATCTGCTCTAACTGCTGCCAGGTCGTCCGCCCCAACCCTAAAGCACCGACGCTTCAGCAAGCGCAGGCCCAGCACCGCTGCGGAGAGTTCTCGCTCAACACGAACACTCGCTAGCGATCCTCCAACCTTTTGTTGAAAGTCCCCAGTCCGCTACGGTTTGATTCACCGTCGGCCTGGGGCTTTTCACGTTGTATCCGTGAAAACAAGTCATCACGCGCCCCTCAAGACACATCTCCTCCCCATCTCTGCTAGCCTCCAAGTGTCTACCCTTTTTCCGGAGCCACTTCATTTCATGACGCCTGCCATCCAAACGCACGACCTCACCAAAGGCTATGGCCACACCATCGCCCTTCATCCCCTCACCCTCACCGTTCCTACCGGGGCCGTCTTCGCCCTCGTAGGCCACAACGGGGCGGGGAAGACCACGCTCATCAAGCTCCTCATGAACATGATCCGGCCCACCGCCGGCTCCGCCCAGATCCTCGACCGCGACACCCTCACCCTCACCGGCGACGACTTCACCCGCATCGGCTACGCCAGTGAAAACCAGGAGCTCCCCGACTGGATGACCGTCCGCCAGTTCCTTGCCTACCTTAAAGGCTTCTATCCCACCTGGGACGATACCCAGCTCGTCGCGCAGCTGGAGCTTCCTTTGGACCGCAAGCTCAAGCATCTCTCCCGCGGCATGCTCATGAAGGCCGCCCTGGCCTCCATCCTCGCCTTCAAACCCTCGCTCATCCTGCTGGACGAGCCCTTCTCCGGCCTCGACCCACTCGTCCGCGACGAGCTCATCGAAGCCCTCATGACCCGCGTCCATCCACGCTCGCTCGCCGGCGCCGAGGCCCTCGCAGCCACACCCAGCGAATCCCGCCCCACCATCCTTATCTCGTCGCACGATCTCGCCGAAGTCGAATCCTTCGCCACCCACATCGGCTTCCTCCACCAGGGCAAGCTGCTCTTCGCCGAAGAGATGCACTCGCTCACCGCCCGCTTCCGCGAGATCACCCTCACCCTCCCCCCACC
>CAXTNM010000102.1:0-13608 GCA_964245715.1 uncultured Acidobacteriaceae bacterium
GGTCACGGCGGAACTTGTCGCGGAGGATGGGAACGGCGATGGGGTCGTTGAGGACGAGGGGTTGGGCGTCGTGAAGCTGGTGGCAGGCTCGGCGAAAGGCGACGCCCCAGGCGGTGCGGGATGGTTTGGCGGCGTCCATGCGAGGGAGTGGTGGGACGGGTGATCTATCAGTCGTCAGTTTTCAGTTTTCAGTTTTCAGTTTTGGTTTTCAGTTTTCGGTCGTCAGTTTTCAGCTTTGGTTTTCGGTTGGAACGAGTTGTTCGGGGGCTGCGGAGTTGAGCCAGGCAAGGGCGTTTTCCAGGTAGGATTTCAGGTCTTTGCGTTCGACGATGGCGTCGAGGAAACCGTGTTCGAGGAGGAACTCGGAGCGCTGGAAGCCTTCGGGGAGCTTCTGGCGGATGGTTTGTTCGATGACGCGGGGGCCGGCGAAGCCGATGAGGGCTCCGGGTTCGGCGATGTTGAGGTCGCCGAGCATGGCGAAGCTGGCAGTGACGCCGCCGGTGGTGGGGTCGGTCATGAGTGAGATGTAGGGGATTCTGGCTGCCGACAAGCGGGCGAGCGCGGCGGAGACTTTGGCGAGCTGCATGAGGGAAGCGATGCCTTCCATCATGCGGGCGCCGCCGGATGCGGAGACGATGAGGAGTGGGGTGCGGGTGTCATGCGCCCGGTCAACGGCACGAGCGATCGTTTCGCCGACGACGGCACCCATGGAGCCGCCGATGAAGGCATATTCCATGACCGAGATGACAAGGGGCTGCTGGCCGATGTGGCCGGTGGCATTGAGGATGGCGTCGTCGAGGCCGGTCTTCTTCTGGGCTTCTTCGAGGCGGCGCTTGTAGGGCTTGAGGTCGGTGAACTTGAGGGGGTCGGTGGAGCGGAGGCCCTGATCGACGATCTGGTACCCGGGTTCGAGGAGGTTTTCGATGCGAGCGCGGGCGTCGAAGCGAAAGTGCCGACCGCACTTGGGACAGACCTGGAGGTTGGCATCGAGTTCGGTTTTGACGAGGAAGGCACCGCATGCGGCGCATTTGGTGAAGACTCCTTCGGTGCGCACGGTTTTGGTGGAGTCGGTGACGATTTGGTTGTTGTCGCGCTTGAACCAGCTCATGGGGTGAGAGACCTCGGTGCCTTGGCTATTGTAAATGTCGGCGATGAAAAGGCAGGTCGCTGGCGGCGCGATCCCGGGGTGAGGGGAGCTGGGTGGGGAGCGAGTCGCTGAAGGTGTCCGTGAAAGACATGGGTTTCGGGAGCGATCTATGTATTCCCATTCCGCCTTCTCCGGACGACTTTCCTTGATTATGCGTATTCACTGGCCTTTTACATGAAAGTGCTGTGGTCGCGGGCTGCGATGCCTTTGGCCTACAACGTGCAACTAAGTGGGTATACACAAATTGTATTTTCTTCACACTCCCCGGTGAAGGTGCAGTCGTCCGCGCCTATTGCTGAAGAGCTTTTGTTTTTTTTATCCAAGGAGATCCGCAACGATGCTACGAACTCGATCCATATCTTCCTTCCTGGGCCTTACGTTGGGCGCGACATGCGCTTACGGACAGGCTACGAGCGGTAACCTGGTGGGCACCGTAAAAGACACCAGCGGGGCGCTGGTTGCGAACGCGCAGATCCTGATCACCGATGAGGCCACAGGCGTCAGCACAACGGTGAAGACCAGCGCTGCGGGCGAGTTCCGCGCAGGCAACCTGCTTCCCGACAAGTACGACCTGAACGTGACGGCTAGCGGCTTCCAGGGATTTGATCTGAAGGGCGTCGAGGTTGATCTGAACAAGACGGCGACGGCGGACGTGAAGCTTTCGATCGGCACGGCCACGACCGTCGAGGTGAGCGCGGACGCGGGTGCGGTACTGGACACGACTTCGACGAACCTGACGACGACGTTTTCGACGCAGGAACTGTCTGCCCTGCCAACAGCGAGCGTGAGCGGCGGTGTTTTGAATGCTTCGCTGCTGAGCCCTGGCGTAGCTTCTGGTGGTGGTCTGGGTATCGGCACTGGCCCGTCGGTCGGTGGACAGCGTCCGCGCAACAACAACTTCACGATTGAAGGCATCGACAACAACAACAAATCGGTCACGGGACCGCTGGTGTATGTTCCGAACGATGCGGTGGGTGAGTTTACGCTGATCACGAACCAGTTTTCGCCGGAGTTCGGCCACTCTTCGGGCGGCCAGTTCAATACGAACGTGCTTTCCGGCACGAACAAGTTCCATGGCACCGGCTATGAGTACTTCCAGAATCGCAATCTGAATGCGGCGGCCGGTACTGCGGGCGGCAAGGTGCCGAATCCGCGATATGACAACAACCGCTATGGCGGTGAGTTAGGCGGACCGATTCTCAAGGACAAGCTGTTCTTCTTTGGCAATTACGAGCGGAACGCGATTGGCCAGAGCCTGAGCTACTTCCTGTGCACACCGACGACGACGGGCCTGAGCACGTTGTCTGCGCTGGGGACGGGCTATGGGTTTAGCGCGACCAACCTGCAGCAGTATGAGAAGTACACGCCAGCGGCGAACTACTACGGCGGCGCGCAGGTGACGGCGGACAACGACCTCGCCTGCGGCAACCAGGCTTCGGGTCCGCAGTACCTCACGGTGACCGGGGCTGGTGGAGCGACGACGAACGTTCCGCTGGGCAACTATCATGTGGATACGCCGACCTTCTCGAACTTTGATGTGCTGACGACGAGCGTCGACTACAACATCACGAGTAAGGACTCGCTGCGCGTGCGGTACATTTACAACACGCTGGGCGCTCAGGATACGGCAGCGAGCTTACCGGCTTTCTTTACGACGGTGCCGTACAAGTACCACCTGATTGCTCTTTCCGAGTACCACAACTTCACCCCGAATCTGACGAACGAGTTTCGTGTGGGCTTCAATCGGTACGCCAATACGACCGGCTCGGGAGCTTTCGCTTACCCCGGGCTCGATTCGTTCCCGAACCTGACGTTCTATGACCAGGGCTACATCAACGTGGGGCCTGATCCGAACGCGCCTCAGTTTACGATCCAGAACCTGTATGAGGCGACGGACAATGTGAGCTGGGTGAAGGGCAAGCACACGATCAGGATCGGCTTTGACGGCCGCAAGTTTATTTCGCCGCAGGGCTTCACGCAGCGGGCACGTGGTGACTACGAGTGGGCCGAGTTGGATCAGTACCTGCATGATCTGGCTCCGGACCAGAATGGTTTTGCGGAGCGCTCGTCGGGCAACCACACCTACTATGGCGATCAGTCGGCGTTGTACGGGTATGGCAACGATACATGGCGGATGACTCCGTCGGTCACGATCAATGCCGGCCTGCGTTACGAGTTTACGTCGGTGCCGGTGGGCGAGCGGGCGCAACAGTTGAATATTGCGGCTTCGGCTCCCGGGCTCGTGAACTTCAATGCGCCGCAGCCGAACTATACCAACTTCGCACCGCGCGTCGGCATCAACTGGGCTCCGGATGAGAAGACGTCGGTACGCGCGGGCTTCGGCATCGCGTATGACGTGCTGTTCGACAATCTGGGAACTCTTTCGTTCCCGCCGCAGTATTCGACCACGCAGGATGTGGGCGTGGGGAGCGCGCCGGGTTACCTCTCGCCGAACTTCCTGGCGAATGGCGGTTTGCCGCCGGGTACAGGATCGGGAGTGACGGCTTACCCGTCGGTTGCGGCGGCGCGTGCGGCTACTTCGGCTTACCTGCCGAACCAGACGTTGCCTTATGCGGAGACCTACACGCTGACGGTGCAGCGCACCATTGGCGCCAACTACACGGCGGAGATCGGGTACGAGGGCACACGGGGTATTCACCTGGCGACCCAGGACCAGATCAACATTCAGCCGCGTGTGACGGCGCAGAACCAGTTGCCGACGTATCTCACAAGCGGCAGCGCTCCGCTGGTGGCGGCCGGCTCGAACGCGACGGATCTTGCGGATATCAAAGCCCTCTCGAACATCGTTCCGGCATGGCTGAATCCTTCGGATGGACTGGGGGGCTTCACGAGCAAGATTACGTCGTATCAGCCGTACTCGAGTTCGAACTACAACGCGCTGGTGGCGAACCTGACCCGGCGCTTCCAGCATGGTTTGCAGACGAACTTCTCCTACACGTGGTCGAAGACGATGGATGACGCGACGGACGAAGTGTTTGCGACGGTGCTGACCCCGCGCCGGCAGCAGAACTCGCAGTGCATTGCGTGCGACGAGAGCCGCTCGGCACTGGACCGGACGCATCGTGTGACGCTTGAAGCGCTGTACGATCTTCCGTTCTACAAGACGTCGCACAACTTCCTGCTGAAGAACCTTGTAGGCAACTGGGAGATCTCCCCGATCTACACGTACGAATCTCCGGAGTATGCGACGGCGCTTTCGGGCGATAACGCGAACCTCAACGGAGACAGTGGTGCCGCCATCGATCGTCCGATGGTGAATCCGAATGGCGTGAAGGGTACGGGGTCGGGAGTTACCGCGATCACCAACGCAGCGGGCCAGACAACTGGCTATGTGGCAGTGAACCCGAACGCCTATTACATCCAGGCGGGTCAGGGAACGCTTCCGACAGCGAGCCGTAACACGCTGCCGGTTCGTCCGATTGATAACGTCGACGTTGCGGCTTACAAGCGGATTACGCTCTTCGACCGGTACAACTTCCAGTTCGGGGCGCAGGCCTTCAACGTCATGAACCACGCGCAGTATATTCCGGGCAGCATCGATAACGTGAATAACCCGGGATACACGGCGTCTTATAACTACCAGACGGTGACGAACAGCTTCTTCAACCAGCCGCAGAAGGTGTTCTCGAACAATCCACGCACGATGCAGCTTACGGCGAAGTTCAGCTTCTAAGCCGCAAACAAGAACAGGAAGGCTTGCAGCGAGAGGACGCCCTTTGGGCGTCCTCTCTTTTTTGCTGATTGAAGTAATAGGAGCTAGTGGCCGGAGTGGTAGGGGTGGCCTGCGAGAATGGTAAGCGCGCGGTAGATCTGTTCGGCCATGATGGCGCGGGCGAGTTCGTGGGGAAGCGTGATGCGGCCGAAGGAGACGGTATGTTGCGCGCGAGCGAGAGCGGCGGATGACCAGCCGTCGGCCGGGCCGATGGCGAAGATGAGGCGCTGGGTTCCGGTGTCGCGCAGACGGCGGATCAACTCGGCGAACTGGGGTGAGGTGAGCGGATCGCCGGTGGAGTCGAAGAGGATGAGGGCGGCGGCAGGTTGGCCGGGCTTACGCTCGGCGGACTCAAGGACGGCGAATTCGGAGTCGAAGATCTGGGATTCAGCGGGGATATAGCGGGAGGCGCGGGTGAGGAAGTCCTGAAAGATGGCTTCGGCGGGAGAGCTCTTGGCCTTGAGCTTGCGCGGTGAGATGGAGGCTAGGAGTAGCTTCATGAGGACAAATGCAACGGCGGCCTTGTCGCGGGCGGCAACCACGAGGCCGTCAGGCAGACCTTCGTGGACTTCTTGACGCCTCGCGCCGGGCTATCTGATGGATTTCTTTTTGGCGGGGGCCTTCTTCGCTGCGACTTTCTTGGCGGGAGCTTTTTCGGCTGCGACTTTCTTGGCCGGGGCCTTCTTTGCGGGCTTGACCTTGGCTTCTGCGGCCGTGGCTTCCGCGGTCTTCCTACGGGTGGAGGCGATGAGGGCCTTGAGTTCGGCGCTGAGTTCAGCGACCGAGATGGTGGTGGCGGACTTGCGCATGCGTTCCAAGCCGTAGTGCGCACGCTTTTCAGCGGAGAAGACGTGGACGATGAAGTCGACGTAGTCCATCAGGATCCACTCGCCTTCGCGACGGCCTTCGACGGAGTTGGGATAGGTGCCGAAGTCGCGCTTGAGGCGGATTTCGATCTCGTCCGTGATGGCTACATTCTGCCGGTCATTCGTTCCGTTGCAGATGAGGAAGTAGTCGGTGAGTCCGGACTCGGAGGGATCGAGCGCGAGGATGCGGATGTCTTCGGCTTTTTTGTCTTCGCAGGCTGCGGCTGCGGCTAGAAGTAGTTGATAGCTTTCGGTCGAGGGCATGTTGCTCCTAAAGCTCTATGGTACGGCAGCGAGGCAGGAATCGACAGGGTTTTACAGCTCGCTACACGAACGGCGGCGACTTACGAAAGAAAGGAGAGTGCGATGCGATGGCGCGTGATACAACTTGCAAGCACTCCATCCGTTAAAAAAAGAGGACACCATGAAGGCATCATTCTTTGCACTCCTTCTGGGAGCGGTCATCTGCCAGGCAGGCCTGGCACAAGACACTCCCATTACTGCTCCAACGACCACGATCACGATCCTGACCACATCGACGAGCGGACCGACGACTTCGTGTTCGGTCTTCACGGCAGCGTCGATCCTGAGCAGCATCACGCAGACTCTCAATATCGGCAGCACCAGCTCTGGTGTTGGGGCAGGCAGGGTTATGTTCAATCCTTTTACGATTGCAAAGCCCGTGGATTCGTGCTCGGCGACTTTGTTTATGGAGGCAGCCACCGGCATACCCTTCAAGGAGGTGATCGCGGTGGTGGAGTCCCGGTCTGTCGCTGGGAACGTCCCGACGGGCCAGACGTTCATGATTCGCCTGGGGACGGCCGCGGTTGCGACGCTTGACGATACGGCTACGGATGGAAGCAACCTGCTGGAGAAGGTTACGTTCGACTTTGGTGATCTGACGGTCGCGCAGCTCGATGCAGCGAGCGGCAAGATCGTCTCCTGCACGGGTTGGAATCGCATGACGAACACGGCGGATGCGAGCAACTGCAATGAGCTGGAGACGATTGCACTCAACCGGGCACGCGGAAAGAGTCGCTGACAGCAGAGCACTTGTTTGCCGTAGGACTTTGCGAGCCCCAGCCCCTGCTTCAAGGAGCTGGGGCTCTCATGGTTAAGAGACCGGGGTCCTCGGGGAATCGTTCCTACTGGATCAGCGTTCGATAGAGGTGGTGGGCGGCGATGTAGGTGGCGACTGCGGGCGGCAGCAGGTCGTCGAGGGTGTCGGCGGCTGAGGCGCCGCTTTGGGCAAGCCGGTGGCGGAGGGTGGTGGCGGCTACATCCTCGTGGACGGTGTTGAGGAGGTGGATGCGGGCACGCTGGGCGGGCGTGAGGGTAAGGTTGTCGGGCACGCGCAGCGGGATGCCGGGTCGGCTGACGACGATCCATTCGGCGAGTTGGATGAGGCGGAGGGGCTCGCGCCACTTGCCGAGATGCTGGAAGGTATCGGCACCGACCAGGTTGAAGCGCTGGGCTGCGGGGTATTCGTCGGCGAGGAGTTCGAGCGTGCGGACGGTGTAGTTGGGTGAGCCATCGGCGAGCGGGGCATCGAGGGTGGAGGTGGCGAAGCGTTGCGGATCGATTTCGGCGCAGGCGAGCGCACACATTTCGAGGCGCTGGTCGTAGGTGGCGGCGTGGCCGTTGCGTTTGAGGGGCTGGCGTCCGGCGGGGGCGAAGAGGACGCGATCGAGTGCGAAGGCGTCGGCGGCGGCGGTGGCGATGGCGAGATGGCCACGGTGAGGTGGGTCGAAGCTTCCGCCGAAGAGGGCTACACGCATGGGTGTCAGATGCCTGATAGAGGAAAAAGCCTCTTGCTCGTCAGCCAGAGGGCGTGAGTGGCTTCAGAAAGGCTTTATTCCAGTGGTCGCACGCATTGGTATTTGCTCACGCTTCAGCTCGAACGGTGGTTATCGACCTGCACGTCCATGACCGGACGCTGTTCTATGGAGGAGAAGATATATGGGCGTTGGTGGAATCGGAGATTCGCCTGGCTCGGTTGGAACTCAGTACAACTTTACGAAGAGGTCAAGTCAGCAGGCAGATGATGCTGCACTGATCAGGCAGGAACGAACTGCAAAACCATCAGCACGAACCAAGGCGCGACGGTCAACACTTATCATGCGGCTTGTGTCCTGCCGGACGGCTCCGTTGTCGCCCGATGCGAGCACTTCGTGCGGCTCATGCTGAACGTTCGAAAGATGTTCAAGGCAGACGGAAGGTAAGGCCGGTCGTGACGGAGAGGATGGTGGCGGAGGGGATGGACTCGGATGCGCCGATGGTGCCACCGGAGGCGGTGGTGACGGAGCTGTAGCCGACTTCTGCGACGCGCCAGGAGACGATGTGGCCGAGGTTGAGATCGGCTCCGACGAAGGCGCCGTACTGGGGCTTGTTGATCTTGATGGCGGTGTTGGGTGCGCGGGTGGTGCCGACGCCGACGAAGGGCTCGACGTAGGGATGAAGGCGCGGGTGATTCTCGAGGACAGGCGCGATGCGGGCGCCGACGAGGAAGCTGTTGAGGAGTGCGTTGTTGCCGTGGAGGATGGCATCGCGGAGATCGAGCCCGATCTGAACTCGCTGATACCCGAGCGGCGCGTTGTAGAAGCCGCCGAACTGGACACCGTAAAACATACGCGAGGTCGTATTGGGGCCGAGGAAAGAGTAAAGGCCCGGGTCTGCCTTGGAGATGGCGATGCGGTCGAAGACCGGCGTGATGTAGAGAGCGCCCTGGGCGGATGCGACGGCGGAGAAGCCGGCGGCAAGGGCGAGGACGAGGACGAACGAACGCAATTTCATGAGTGAGGGTCCTTAGAACGGGCTTGCGGAGGAACAGAGAACAGTGAGAGTAGAGGTAAGACTTGCTGAGGTGCGAAACGGTTTGGTCAAGGGCGTTGCGCGAGGTGGTTCAGGCGCGCCCGCGAGCTGAGGCGGCGAGTGGCGGGTAGGCCGGTTTGCGCTTTTTCGGGGGCTGGTCGGCTGAATCGGCTTCGAGCGTGAGCGGACGATGGGTATGAACGAGCTCGGCGATGGCATATTTGAGCGGCTCGATGCCGGTGCCGGCGACGGAGGAGATCTCGTAGAACGGAGATTTGCGACGCTTGGCGAAGGCGCGGAGTTTCTTGAGCTTGTCGGGGTTGGCGACGTCGATCTTGGCAGCGACGATGATGGTCGGCTTGGCGGCAAGGGCGGGATCGAAGGCTTTGAGCTCGGCGGTGATGGTTTTGAAGTCCTCCACCGGATCTTCGCGGCCGGAGCTATCGGAGACGTCGACCAGGTGCACGATGACGGAGGTGCGCTCGATGTGTTTGAGGAACTGGATGCCGAGGCCGGCGCCGTCGCTTGCGCCTTCGATGAGGCCGGGCAGGTCGGCGATGGTGAAGGACTGTTCGTGCGGCCATTCGCCGATGGAGACGACGCCGAGGTTGGGCTCGAGGGTGGTGAAGGCGTAGTTGGCGATCTTGGGCTTGGCGGCGGAGACGCGGGAGATGAGCGTCGATTTGCCGACGTTGGGATAGCCCACCAAGCCGGCGTCTGCGAGCAGTCGAAGTTCAAGACGGTAGTGGCGCTCTTCGCCGGCGCGGCCGAGTTCGTGTTCGCGCGGGGCCTGGTGCGTGGAAGTGGCGAAGTGCTGGTTACCGCGTCCACCGCGCCCGCCGCGGGCGATGACGATGGATTCTCCGGAGCGGGTGAAGTCGTGAATCTGTTCGCCGGTGTCGTCGTCGTAGAGGACGGTACCAACGGGAACTTTGAGGGTGAGATGTTCGCCGGAGTAGCCGGAGCAGTTGGAGCCGAGGCCGTGTCCGCCGCGTTGGGATTTGTGTTCGGGGTTGAAGCGGAAGTGGACGAGGGTGTTGTGGCTGAGCGAGGACTCCATGAGGATGTCGCCGCCGTGACCGCCATCGCCGCCGGACGGACCGCCGCGGGGCACGAACTTTTCGCGGCGGAAGGCCATACAGCCGTTGCCGCCGTCGCCGGCCTTGACTCGAATTCGTGCTTCGTCGATGAACATGCGCTTGGATCAGTGTAAATTACTGCCGATTCAGGGTTTGTCGCCTGGAGTTTTCACAAAGATCGGCCGATCGTTTCATCCTCCTGCAACGAACGGCTGGCAGGCTGGTTGGTATATCAGAGTCGCGATGGACTTTTGCGCCGTAGTACGGCTTAGACAATCGCGATCCTTCCCCGCTCACGCAGGACAAACTCAGGAGAACCAGAACGATGCGCAACAAACTTACACGGCTTACGCTGTGCGCGGCTCTGTGTCTCGGCGCGCTTGGCTACGGACGCTCGCAGTCAGCAGTCGATGGTGCGATCGGTGGCACAGTCGAGGATTCGTCTTCGGCTGTCGTTCCCAATGCCACGATTACGATTCATTTCAATGCGACCAATGCGGAGCAGCAGCTTGCGTCGGACGCCTCCGGCTTCTTCCGTGTGATTCACCTTACTCCGGGCACCTACACGGTAACGATCGGGGCGCCGGGATTTGAGAGCTTCAAGCAGGAGAACGTGGTGGTGACGGTTGGTTCGCTGACGAACGTGGAACCAAAGTTGACGACGGGTTCCACGAGCGAGACGGTTGATGTCACGGATGCGCCGCCGCCGATCGACACGACCAATAACGACTTCTCTTCGACAATCGGGCTGAAGACGCTTGAAGACGTGCCGGTAAACACCTACCGCTGGAGCGCGTACGCGTTGTTGACGCCGGGAGTTGTGGCTGACTCGAGCGGATTCGGCCTGCTGAGCTTTCGCGGGCAATCGACGCTGCTGAACAATGTGACGTTCGATGGTGCGGACGACAACCAGGCGTTCTTTTCGGAAGAGCGTGGCCGTACGCGTGCGGGGTATTCGACGGCGAAGGCCTCGGTGCAGGAGTTCCAGGTGAACACCTCGAACTACTCGGTGGAGTATGGCCGTTCGGCGGGTGGCGTGGTGAACGCGGTGACGCGGTCGGGCTCGAATGAGTTCCATGGCGAGGCTTACTTTCTGGATCGCGACGCAGACTGGGGTGCGACGAATCCGTTTACGACGCATGCGGTCGAGGTCAGCACGGCGCCGCCAACGTTTGTGAGCGAGGTCTTCAAGCCGAAGGATTGGCGTAAGCAGATGGGCCTTGGAGTGGGCGGACCGATCCTCAAGGACAAGCTGTTCTTCTACTTTGCGTTCGACCGTTTTCTGCGGAATTTCCCTGCGGTGAGCGCGCCTGCGAGTCCGAGCACCTTCTATGCGGTTGTTCCGGGGTCGTTCACCGGCTCCACGTCGGGAACGTGCGCGGGGACGACGACGGCGAACGCCCTGGGGGCGGTCTGCGCACTGGCGGCGAACCTGAACGGGACGACGACCCTGGGCAAGGCCGGCACGACGCCACTCGCCCTGGGCTCGGTTACCGCAACCCAATATACGGCGGCGTATAACACCTACGAGGCGGATACGGTTGCATTGAACAGCGATTTCGGCCTGGTTCCTCGGACAGGTGACCAGTACATCTGGTTTCCGAAGGTGGATTGGCAGGTGAATGGCAAGAATCACCTGAGCGCGGAGGTAAATCGTCTGCGTTGGACGTCTCCGGCCGGCATTCAGACCAGCACCGGCGCTTTTTCGTACGGCATCGACAGCTTCGGGAATGACTTCGTGAAGGATACGTTTGGGATTGCGAAGCTGGACACGGAGATCACGAAGACACTCACCAACGAGGTCCGTTATCAGTATGGGCGTGACTTCGAATACGAGTACAACCAGACGCCGAGCGCGTACGAACAGACGACGCTGCTGAATACGCCGACGTATACGAATCCTTTTGGGATTCCGCCGTTGGTGACGATCGCGAACGTATTCAGCTCGGGGATTGGAACGCCTACGTTTCTGAATCGACCGGCTTACCCCGATGAGCGGCGCTGGCAGCTGACAGATGTGCTGAACAAGGTGCGTGGGAATCATAACCTGAAGTTTGGAGTCGACTACGTTCACACGTACGATCTGAGCGAGAACCTGACGGGTATCTTCGGCGAGTTTGCTTACGGCCAGTCGAACTTCGGCGCGCTGGAATCGTACTTTACCGACTTGAACAAGAACAACGCCTGCGGCAACGCCGAGTGCTATAGCGGCTATGAGCAGGGCTTTGGTCCGCTTGGCTTCAACTTCACGACGGAGGACTATGCGGGCTTCATCCAGGACGAGTGGAAGGTAAGACCGCGGCTCTCGCTGACGCTGGGCGTGCGCTACGAGTATGAGCAGCTGCCTTCGCCACAGATCCCGAATCCATTGGCGACTTCGGCGACGCTGGCGAACGGATCGACGGCTGCCTTCCCGGATAATCGGACGAACATCGGACCACGGGTTGGCTTCGCGTTCGACGTGTTCGGGACGGGCAAGACGGTGCTGCGGGGCGGCTACGGCGAATTCTTCGCGCGGCTGATCAACTCTACGATCTACAACGCGATTGCACAGACGGGGGTCTCACCTGCGGCCGGAGGACAACAGGTTCTGGGCAGCACGACGACGACGAGCACGACGCAATTCGGCACCAACGCGGCGGGCGCGGTGAATGGCCCGCTCTTCCCCCAGATCATCAATCCGACCGGGTTCACGCCGGGCGGCGGCGCAATCAACCTCTACTACTTCGATAAGAACTTCAAGATGCCGGAGATTCAGCAGGCGGACCTGACCGTGGAGCAGGATATCGGCTTCAAGTCGGTATTCAGCCTGACGTGGCTGTTCGCCGGCGGACGGCGCCTGCCGGACTTTGAGGATACCAACCTGCCGAGGACGACCGACACGGTGCAGTACACGGTGGTCGATTCGACGGGCTTGAGCCCGGTGAAGAATGGGACTATTGTTTCTCTGCCGTTCTACACCTCACCGCGTCCGAACAAGGCGTTCAATCAGACGACGGACATCTTCAGCGGCGTGAACTCGAACTATGAGGGACTGGTGGCGCAATTCAAGCACCAGGCGACGCGGAACCTGGTGTTCAATGCCAACTACACGTGGTCGCATGCGCTGGACTACGGCGAGAACAACACCACGTTCACGTCGAGTAACTCCGTGTTCGATCCGCACAACCTGCGTGCCGATTATGGCAACTCGAACCAGAATGTGGCCAACCGGTTCGTGGCTTATGGCGTCTACAACACGCCGTCGACGTTTGATAGATGGCGTGGTTTCCTCCTGAACAACTACGAGGTCGCTCCGTCGTTCCAGATGCAGAACGGCCTGCCGTATTCGGCGGGGATCAGTGGCAGCGCGACGCATCCGATCGACATCAATGGAGTCGCGGTGACGGGTGCAAGTTCCGGTTCGCTCAACGGCACGGGCGGTGCGGCGCGTATCCCGGATCTGGCTCGCAACACGTTTCAGTATCGCCGCGATATTCTGCTGGATGCGCGTCTCTCAAAGCGATTCACGGTGCATGAACGCTACAACGTTGAGCTGCTGGCCGAGTCGTTCAACCTGTTCAACCACCTGAACGTGACCGGGGTTTCAAGCACCAACGGCTACGCTCTGGGGGCAGGCACTGCGGCGACGGCGACGAAGGCAGGGACGCCGAACACGCTGACCTATAACTCGAGCTTTGGCGTCTTCAATCCGCAGACTTTTGCGGGCAACGCCAACAGCACGCTGTTCTACACACCACGACAGGTGCAGCTGGGCGCGCGGGTGCAGTTCTAACCAAGTCCAGAGAGCAGGACGAAAGGGCGGTGGCTTCGGCTGCCGCCTTTTGGTTGCGCGGAGGCTTTTCCTGTTTCGGGAAGTGATGTGGTGGCTTTGGGTGCTTTTGGGATGGGGAGTGGGGTGTTTGGAGGTAGTCTGCGGAGGTTCCTGTTGCGTCATGGAGAGCTTCGGCGGGAGTTGCGATGGTGTGGTTG
>CAXTNM010000103.1:0-6740 GCA_964245715.1 uncultured Acidobacteriaceae bacterium
TCCGCGAACTGATCCCGCCCGACCACCTGCCGCCCGGCGCCCCGCCCATCGACGCACCCCTCATCCTCAACAAACCCGATACCAGCGAGGGTGGTCCGGCCGCAAGCCAGCCCTCCCCGGCGCTTCTCTTTGTCGTCAAAGACATCCTGCTCTCCGCCGATGCGGCCTTCTATCCCATCTCGAAGTCCAACCTGCTCGCGCTCGCGTTCGTCCTGGCGCTCTTTCTCTGGCTGCGCGCGCGACACTGCACCCGGCTTCTGCTGCCGTGGGCCATCAGCATCATCCTCTCCGTGCAGGTCTTCGTCTACGACCACCACTCGGGCCAGTTCCTGATTGCGCTCATCGCGGCCGTCTGGATCGCGCTCGAACTTCCAGCACCCGCTCCACCACCCTCTCCGCGGTTCGCACTCGCGCTCACGCTCCTGGCCCTTCTCGTCGCATCCCTGCAGATCGGATGGACCATCCACTGCGTCCGCGCCGAACGCTTCATCCCCTACGACCCCGGCTACGAGACGGAAGCCTTCCTCGCCCAGCACTTCGCCGGCAAGCGCGTCGCCGGCTTTGCCTATGAGTCGGTATCCACCCAGGGCTACGCCGATCACAACCTCTTCTTCAACCAACCCTCCGCGTTCTGGGTGTGGAGCGCGCCGACCCTCATCAACCGTCGCCGTACTGAAGCGCTGCTCGAACATCCCGACGCCGTCGTGGTCGGCGACGCCAGCACCAGCACCGAGTTCTTCTACAACCAGATCACCGCTAAACCAAGCATCGGCAAACGACCGTTCTATCCACTGACGCAGTTCTGGCTCGACCACGGCTACCACCAGACCCACCGCTTCTGCGGCTACCGCCTCATGCGCATGGCCTACACAGCCGAAATGTGTGAGATCGTCCTCGAACCAGATTCAGTTCCCGCGCCCGCTGCGCCTCACTAACATGGCTACCCAGACCCTGCTTGCCGAACAACTCTCCGTCCGCAGCCACACCCCCTCCTTAATCCGAGGGCGCACGTGGTTGAGCTCGCTCCTGGCGCTGATCTTCCTGGGCTGCGGCCTTTGGCACCTGCATATTCTGAATCGCTGGATGCACGACCGATCCGACTTCATCCCACCCTGGGTCGGCGCGCGCGTCGCCCTCACCGGAGGCGACCCCTACGCCGCCGCCACCACCATCCACATCCAACAGAAGTTCTATGGCCACACGTTGGCGGCGGATGATCCCGGGGACAAACAGGCGTTTGCCTATCCCCTGTACACCGTCTTCCTGATCGCACCCTTGGCCGGGCTCGACTGGCCAGTTGCCCAGGTCGTCTTTCTGCTGCTGGCCATCCCCGCAATCGCGCTTGCGACCGTCCTCTGGCTCCGCATCCTCGGCATCCGTCCGCCGCCCCTGCAACACCTGGTCTATGCCCTCTTCGTGCTGGGGAGTTGGCCCTTCATGGTCGCGCTGCGTCACTGCCAGCTGACGCTGCTCGCCCTCGCGCTCGTCACCGCCGCCTGCTTCGCCATGCACCGGGAAAAGCCTGCGCTCGCAGGCTTTCTCCTCGGTCTCGCCACGTTCAAGCCGCAGCTCGTCGCCCCTGTACTTCTCTGGCTCATCGTCCGGGCGATCCTCGAGCGGGAGTGGCGCTTGCCCGCGTCCCTCACCGTCACCCTGGCCGCAGTCCTCGGAGTCTGTCAGCTGCTTCAACCGGGCTGGTTCGCAAAGTGGCTCAAGGGCATTGCCGCCTATCACCTCTACACTCACAGCCATCCGTCACTGCAGATCTTCTTTGGCCCGACCCTCGGCAACCTCCTGCTTGCCGCCGTCTCCGGCATAAGCCTTCTCGCTCTCTACCGCCTTCGTCTCGCGCCCGCATCTTCAGCGGAGTTCGGCCTCGCCGTAAGCCTCGCACTCGCGGTCACGACCGCCATCATCCCTACCAATCTGCCCTGGGTCTATAACCAGGCGCTCCTGCTCCCCGGCTGTCTGTATCTCGTGGCACTCAGGCCGGCTTCCACCGTTGTTCGCCGTACCCGCACGCTGGCGCTCTTCTTCCTGGCCATCTCCTACCTCGCCGTCTGCCTCTCGGCCTTCTTCGAGACCGTCATCAGGCCCACCGACTTCTGGGACTTCCTGCCCTACGCAAACCTCCTCCTGCCCAGCCTCGTCGCCATCGCCCTCGCCAGCGCAGCCTTGGCAAAAAGCAAGAGGGCGGCTGCCGCAGAAGAGCCTCGCTCGTCTGCACCAGCCACCCTCTACGCCTGACGAAAGCTACCGATCCTGCACGGTGAACGTCAGCCCATCCTTGCCGGCATCGACCACCACACGATCCCCATGCAGCACCGTTCCATCCAGGATCTTCACCGCGAGCTTATCCTGCACCATGCGCTGAATCGCCCGCTTCAACGGCCGCGCCCCATACGCCCGGTCATATCCAGCCGCGAAGATCGCCTTTCGCGCCGCTTCCGTCAAATCAAGCGTGATCTTGCGATCCGATAGCAGCGCCTCCAGATCCTTCAATCGCAGATCGACGATATGCGCCAACTGATCCTCAGCCAGTGGGTGGAACACAACGATATCGTCCACGCGATTCAGGAACTCCGGCCGAAACTGCTGCCGCAGCGACTCCATCACGCGAATCTTCGCCTCGTCAAACCCCTCTTCGCCCTGCGCCCACGCCGTCGTCAACGCCTGCGCGCCCACATTCGAGGTCATAATCAGCACCGTGTTCTTGAAGTCCACCGTCCTGCCCTTCGAATCCGTCAACCGCCCGTCATCGAGCACCTGCAGCAGCACGTTGAACACATCCGGATGCGCCTTCTCGATCTCGTCAAACAGGATAACCGCATACGGACGCCGCCTTACAGCCTCCGTCAACTGCCCGCCTTCGTCGTACCCGACATACCCCGGAGGCGCGCCAATCAACCGCGCCACCGCATGCTTCTCCATGTACTCGGACATATCGATCCGAACCATCGCGTTCTCGTCATCGAACAAGAACTCCGCCAGCGCACGCGCCGTCTCGGTCTTGCCCACGCCCGTCGGCCCCAGGAAGATAAAGCTGCCAATTGGCCGTTTCGGATCGGACAAGCCAGCCCGCGAACGGCGAATCGCATTCGCTACCGCCGCCAGCGCCTCATCCTGCCCCACGACCCGCTCGCGCAAACGATCCTCCATCTGCACCAGCTTTTGCACCTCGCCTTCGAGCATCTTCGACACAGGAATTCCCGTCCACCGCGAAACAATCTTCGCGATATCCTCCTCATCGACCTCTTCCTTCAGCATCCGCAAAGGCCTGGGTGCCCCATGTCTCGAATCTGAGACATGGGCTGGATCGCCTCCGATTCCGTCCGCCGCATCCGTAAGCGCCTTCAGCTCGGCTTCAGCCGCGGGGATCTCCCCATACTGAAGCTCCGCAGCCCGCTGCAGATTGCCCTTGCGCGTCTCTTCGCCCATCTCGAACCGCAGCCGCTCAAGCGTTTCTTTCAGCGAAGCAATCTTCGTAATCGCCCCGCGCTCCGTCTGCCACCGCGCCCGCAACCCGCTCGAAGTCTCCTGCACCTCCGCCAACTCGCGTTCCACCTCTTCCAGCCTCTCCTTCGAGGCCGCATCCGTCTCCCGCTTCAACGCCGCGCGCTCAATCTCAAGCGAAGTCGCTCTCCGCTCCAGGTCGTCAATCTCCACCGGCACCGACCCAATCTGGATTGCCAGCGCGGCCGCCGCCTCATCCACCAGGTCAATCGCCTTATCCGGCAAGAATCTGTCCGAGATGTATCGATGCGACAACGTCGCCGCCGCCACAATCGCCGAATCCTTGATCCGAATCTTGTGGTGAGCCTCGTACCGCTCCTTCAATCCACGCAGAATCGCAACCGTATCTTCCACGTTCGGTTCGCCCACATACACGATCTGGAATCGCCGCTCGAGCGCCGCATCCTTCTCGATGTACTTGCGATATTCATTCAACGTGGTCGCACCGATCGCACGTAATCCCCCACGCGCGAGCGCCGGCTTCAGCATGTTCGAAGCATCCATCGCGCCCTCGGACGCACCCGCGCCCACCAGCGTGTGCAGCTCGTCGATGAAGAGAATAATCTCTCCATTCGACTCCTCGATCTCCTTCAGCACAGCCTTCAAACGCTCTTCAAACTCCCCGCGGAACTTGGCCCCGGCGATCATGCTCGCCAAATCGAGCGCCACCACGCGCTTATCCTTCAAGCTCTCCGGCACATCGCCCGAAACCACCCGCCGCGCTAATCCTTCAACGATCGCCGTCTTGCCCACACCCGGCTCGCCAATCAACACCGGGTTATTCTTCGTGCGGCGCGAGAGCACCTGCACCACCCGGCGAATCTCCTCATCACGCCCAATCACAGGGTCCAGCTTGCCGCGCCGCGCCAACTCCGTCAGGTCCTTCGCATACTTTTCAAGCGCCTGGAATTTGCCCTCAGGCGTCTGATCCGTCACCCGGCTCGAACCACGAACAGCCGAAAGCGCCTTCAGAATCGCACCATGCGTGGCGCCAAACGCCTTCAGCGCCGCCGCAGGAGATCCAGCGCCCTGCCCCGTGCTGTTCCGCTCCTCAGCCAGCGCGAGCAACAAATGCTCGGTCGAGACGTACTCGTCCTTGAAGTTCTCCGCTTCCTTGAACGCCTGCTCCAGCACTTTGTTCAACGCAGCCGACATCCCCGGCTGCGCACCGCCCTGCACCTTCGGCAGCTTCTGAACCGCGGTGTTTACCCCGGCAAGCATCTGCTCCACCGGCACGCCCACCTTTTCAAGCACGGGCAGCACCACTCCCTCGCGATCCTCAAGCAGCGCCGCCATCAGGTGCACCGGCAGCACCTCCGGATTGCCATGCTCCGCGGCCTGCCCGGCTGCGGCCTGCACCGCCTCCTGCGACTTGACCGTCAATCTCTCCCAACGAATAGCCATGTGACTTTCCCTTCCCTGAAAACACCGCGAAGCGGTCCAAGACGGCCCAAAGGGCTCGCCGCCCGCGACAAGGGCGCACTTACACTTGCCTTTGCTTCCAAAACAAAACCGGGAGATCACGCCTGCGTGACCCCCCGGACCAGATCACCTGTTACTCAGCCTTACTTCACAGCGCCTTCAATCGCGTTCGAACCAGAGCCCACTTCAATCTTCACCTGCCGCGGCTTCGCAGCCTCCTTCTTGGCAAGCTGAATCGCCAGCACCCCATTCTCGTACTTTGCCGTCACCGAAGCTGTATCAACCGACACAGGCAGCGTGAAGCTGCGCACGAACGAGCCGAAGCGCCGCTCGATCCGGTGGAAGTTCTCTTCCTTCTCCTCGGCCTCAAACTTCCGCTCACCCTTCACCGTCAGCGTCTGGTTCTCCAGCCGCACATCGATATCGCTCTGCTTGATCCCCGGAACCTCGAGCTTCAGCACCAGCTTCTGCTCATCCTCGTAGACATCAACCGCGGGAACGAAGTTCCCCATCGCAAGGTTCTCGCTAGCACCCTGCGAGCCCTCCGGCCGCGCAAAGTCATTGAAGATTGAGTTCAGCCGGTTCTGCAACACAGCCACATCACTCATCGCGGTACGGACGGAACAAATCGAGTCATCGTCGTCATAACACTCTCCTTATTACTTCCTCAATTGATTTCAGTTCTTGCCGGAGACCGGGCTTGGAGCTCCGCCTCCCTGTATCTATTATGACGCAGGATTGCTGAAATAGTTGCATGAAATGTGATAACCCTGCACTCATATGTTTCTTCATGACAGCTCGTTCACTCGCGCCCTGTCCGCCATCCAACCGGAAGTAGACCAACTCGCCCCGGAGGCTTCATGAACTTCGCACGCAAGGCAGCACCGCTCGCCGCAGCCCTTACCCTGCTCTGCGCTCTCCCGCTCACCGCCGCATCGGATGTCGACTCCGCCTTCGTCGCGAAAGTCTCGCAGGGCGGTGCCTACGAAGTCGCCGCCAGCCAGTATGCAGAGACCCGCGCCCAGGCGCAGGACGTCAAGGACCTCGCCATCACCGAAGTCCACGACCACACCCTCGTCGGCCGTAGGCTCAAGGAAGTCTCCGCCGCAGCCGGCATTCAGATTGCCCCCAGTCTCAACGACGAGTTCCAACAACGCCTCGCCAAACTCAAAGCCGCTCCCAAAGACCAGTTCGACGCCGCCTACCTGGCCGACATGAAGTCCATCCACGACAAGGACGAAAAGCTCTTCGCCGCCGAAGCCCAGAACGGCACCGGAGCCTTCAAGTCCTTCGCCGCCGAGACCGACAAGATCGTCAAACGCCACATCGGCGCCCTCAACGCCGCATAGCCACGCTGCGAACGACCCCTCTCAGGCAGCTTCAAGCCTGGGAGGGAGCTGACTAAGTCTCACCGCCGCTTCCGGAAACCCTTGTCGCCCCCGAACTGCATAATCGAATCAGCGATGCCGCCTCAACCTCAACCCGAAGCAGAATCCTCCTACAACGCCACCGACATCGCCTCCGCCATCCTGCTCGCCGCAACCGGTGGCATGACCGACGCCATCGTCTACCTCGACCATGGCCACGTCTTCGCCAACGCCATGACCGGCAACGTCATCTTTCTCGGCATTGCGATCATGCAGCAGCAATGGGCGCAATCCCTCCGCCACATCGTTCCCATCACCTGCTTTCTCCTCGGCGTTGTAGCCGCCCGCCTGATCCGCACGTCACCCGTGCGCCGTTCCGCCCTTCTCGTTCTCCTCCTTGAAATCGTGGGCTTCTTCCTGGTGGGCCTGCTCCCCATC
>CAXTNM010000103.1:6750-11116 GCA_964245715.1 uncultured Acidobacteriaceae bacterium
GCAGCTTGCTTTCACGGCCATCGTCGCCTTCGTTTCGGCCTTCCAGGTCGCCACCTTCCGCCGCGTGGGACGCTTCACCTACAACTCCACCTTCGTCACCGGCAACCTGCGCATGGTCGCCGAGGGCGTCTTCGATCGCTTCTTCTCAGACGATCCAGACCTGCGCTCCAGAGGCCACGCCCAGGCCTGGAAGCTTGGCCTCATCTGCTTGAGCTTCTTCATCGGCGCGCTTGGCGGAGCCTACGTTGCCCCGCGCCATCCTCACTACGCGATCCTCTTCGCCGAACCCCTCCTCATCCTCACCGCCATCCTGGTCCTGCTGAGCCCCACCCCTGCCCCCGAAGCCGCTCCCCGTATCCGTTAGCGTCTTTCACGGCGAACCCCGCCAATACGGCCCGAAGGGCTCGCCGCCCGCGATAAGGGCTCACTTGCTTGTAGAATCCACTCGATGCTTAACCGATTGGAAGAACTCTCCCGCCGCAACGCCGCAGCCGAAGCCGGCGGCGGCCCTGAACGTCGCGCGCGCGAAAAGAAAGCCGGAAAACTCTCCGCCCGCGAGCGCATCGACCTCCTGCTCGACGAGGGCTCCTTCGAAGAAACCGGCAAATTTGTCGCCTCGCGTGCCACCGACTTCGGCATGTCCGACCAGCGCATTCCCGGCGACGGCTTCATCACCGGCCACGGCCGCCTCCACGGCCGCATCGTCTTCGTCTTCGCCCAGGACTTCACCGTCTTCGGCGGCTCGCTCTCCGAGGCCAACGCAGCCAAGATCGTCGCCATCATGGATACCGCCATGCGTGTCGGCGCACCCGTCATCGGCCTCAACGACTCCGGCGGAGCCCGCATCCAGGAAGGCGTCGTCTCGCTCGCCGGTTACACCGATATCTTCCTCCGCAACACCCTCGCCTCGGGTGTCATCCCACAGATCTCCGCCATCCTCGGGCCTTGCGCCGGCGGTGCCGTCTACTCCCCCGCCATCACCGACTTCACCCTCATGACCGAACACACCAGCTACATGTTCGTCACCGGCCCCGACGTCATCAAGACCGTCACCCATGAAGACGTCACCAAGTCCCGCCTCGGCGGCGCCGCCACTCACAACGAGATCTCCGGCGTCGCTCACTTCATGGCCGCGGACGATACTCAAATCCTCGCGACAATCCGCGAACTGCTGACATTTCTGCCTTCCAACAACCTCGACCTGCCTCCACGCAGCGCTTCCACCGACGACCCCACCCGCGCCGACCTCGCCCTCGACACCCTCATCCCGGCCGAATCGAATCAGCCCTACGACATGCTCGACGTCATCTCGAGAATTGTCGATCGCGATGAAAGTGGAGCCGGCTACCTCTTTGAAGTTCACCAGCACTTCGCAAAAAACATCATCGTCGGCTTCGCCCGCATGGACGGACGTCCGGTAGGCGTAGTGGCAAATCAGCCGGCTTTCCTGGCTGGGGTCTTAGACATCGACGCCAGCATTAAAGCCGCACGCTTCGTCCGCTTCTGCGACGCCTTCAACATCCCGCTCCTCACCTTTGAAGATGTCCCCGGCTTCCTGCCCGGCGTCCAGCAGGAACATGGCGGCATCATCCGCCACGGCGCGAAACTCCTCTACGCCTTCGCCGAAGCCACCGTCCCCAAGCTCACCGTCATCACCCGCAAAGCCTACGGCGGCGCCTACTGCGTCATGAGCTCCAAGCACCTGCGTACCGACCTGAATCTCGCGTGGCCTACCGCAGAGATCGCCGTCATGGGCCCTGAAGGAGCCGTCAACATCGTCTACAAACGCGAGTTCGACCAGGCGCTCCGCACCGCCGAAGCCGTCTGGCCACAAGGCAAAGCCTTCACCGAAGAAGAGAAAGCCAACATCCTCGCCGACCTCCGCAAGGAGAAGGTCGACGAGTTCCGCGACCGATTCGCTAACCCCTACATCGCCGCCGAACGCGGCTACATCGACGCCGTTATCCGTCCCTCCGAAACCCGCCGCCGCCTCAACCAGGCCCTCGACATGCTCGCAACGAAACGAGACAAGAACCCACCCAAAAAGCACGGCAACATCCCGCTCTAACCCTGAAGCATCTTGATAAGTCAGATCGTCCAGAGATTCGAGAGGATTGGCCTGACTCCCCGCAAAGACTTCAACGAGGATCGCGCCCGTCTGCTACTCTAGGCCCGACGATGGTCACTCTCCTGCTAGCACTCGCGCTCCTGCTCCCACAGCCACAAACAGCCACGCCCTCCGCCAAGTTGCCCGAGAACCCCAACGTCACCGCGCTCGCCCTTAAGCTCTACGCGCAGGCCCGCACCGGTAAGCTCGATCCCGAGCTGATCACCCCCGAGATAGCGCAGACGCTCGATCCCGCAACGCTCGCCGAGGAAAAGCCCATCTTCGATCAGCTGGGGGAGCCCACCCGCATCCTCTTCGAATCCGCCGAAAAGCATACCAAAGGTACGCTCTATACCTACCAGGTCACCTTCCCTGCGGCGCAGCTCCACGTCAAGATCTTCATCCATCCTGATGGTAAATTCGCAGGCTACGGCTTCAATCCCTAAAAGTGCTGCTTCTTCTAAAGAGCAGCCGATCCGTAAAAGCGTGTGCGGGTCTCGCGCCGGCGCAGCGCTGCTTCGGCTTTCTTCCTCGCTGTAATATCCAGCATCCCCACCAGGACCCCCGTCACCTCGCCCGCTTCATCCAGCATCGGCTGATACGACGCGAGCAGCGTCTTGTCTCTCTGTCCGGGCTCCTTGGCTCTGCGAAAGATCTCTACATCCGAGATCGATTCCCCTCGCAGCGCACGAAAAAGGTACTTCTCTACCTTCTGGTAGACGTGCGGAACGACATCCTTCATCAATCTGCCCAGGTGCGCCTCGACGGGACGTCCGTTCAGTTCGGCGAGCCGCCGGTTCAAACTGACGTACCGCAGCTTCTGATCCAGGCACGAGATAAAGCACGGCACTCCGTCGTAAATCGCCTCGAGCAGCGCCAGCTGCTGTTCCGGCATCGCCTCCAGGCTCGACCTCCACGGATCGGATCTTTCAAGCGCAGTTGCTTTAGGCCCGACCAGGTACTGCTGCGACACCATGGCTTCGAGTGAATCTTCCCCCGCCGGCCGCCCATACAACCATCCCTGACCGATCTCGCAGCCCAGCCACGAAAGCATCCCGGCCTCTTGCTCGTTCTCGATGCCTTCACCCACCGTCTCGAGCCCCAGGGTCCGTCCCAAACCAACCACCGCGGCCACAATCTTGCGGCTCTCCCGCTTCTCGATCATCGAAACTACAAAGCTTCGATCGACCTTCAACTCATCGAACGGTAATCCCTGTAAATGATGCAGACTCGAGTACCCTGTTCCGAAGTCATCCAGAGACAGACGGCATCCCAGATTCTTCAACCGGCGTGCAACCGCCTTCGCCTCGTCCAGATTCGAAACCAACGCTGTCTCCGTGATCTCCATCGTCAAAAGCTCGAGCGGATACCCGGTCTCCTCGTTCATTCGCTTCAACAGCGCCGGCAGCCGCAGATCGCGCAACTGCGAAGGGGAGACGTTCACCGAGAGCCGAGGAGGTGCATCGAGGCGCATGGCCGCCTCCAGTGCCGACCGGAGTACCTGCTCGGTCAGACTTTCCATTAGCCCGCCAGCTTCGGCTACTTCAATGAAGTTTGAGGGAAGAATGGCGCCTTGTTCCGGATGCTGCCATCGCGCTAACACCTCGAAGCCGGACAGCTTCCCACCACGCAGGTGCACCAGCGGCTGGAAGAATGGAACAACTTGAGCCTGCGCCAGGGCTTCTGCTACTTGCTCGAAACTGACCATCGCGAACGGTACCAGAACGGAGAGATTGACCCCAGGGGTCTCGTGCGGGGGAGAACTGTATCCTCTCTCAAAGCGTCACGAAGCGCAATCACCCATCTTGGTCGCTCTACGCCCCAGCCCGGCGAAGTGGCCTGCGTTCAACATCATTCGATCGTAAGCGTGAAGTTGAATTCGTTCTTACTATCAAATGAACTGATGCTCTTCGACTTGCTCTTCTTGCCATCTGCCTGCGCCCAAACCTCGTAATCGGTATTCTGCGAAAGCTGGACAAAGCGGAAGGAACCATCCGCCCCGGAGATTGCGCTCCGCACCGATTGGCTCCGATTATCCTGGATATAAACCACAGCACCTTTGATCGGTGCGCCGCCCTTGGCCTCAACCCTGCCTTCCACCGTCCGCTGCACCGGACCGCGAGCCTGCGCGAACGCCGCAGGCTGCATACCAGCGAAGCTTCCTGAAACCAGCATGCCAAGCGCCAGCGCGGCCAACAACCGTTTCCCCGTACCTCTCCAAGCAGAGCTCATCATGCCCTCCAGTATACGTTCCAACAG
>CAXTNM010000103.1:11126-13316 GCA_964245715.1 uncultured Acidobacteriaceae bacterium
CTCCTCCCAACCTGCCCACCAGCAAGTGTGACCAGACGACGAAGGCGACTAGGCGTCTTCGTCGTCTTCATCGACATCGTGCGTCAGATCCTCGTCATCGTAGCCTTCCGCATCCACCGGCGCCAGGTCGAGCGGATCCACTGTCACCACCTCAAGTTCGGTACCGCACTCGTCACACGTGATCGTGTCACCTTCTTCTACTTCATCCTCGTCAATCGTCAACGGGTTATCGCACTCCGGGCAAACCTTCGCCATCGCCAAAACCTCCACTCTCTCGTTTCATACGGGCATTAGGATGACGAAAGTCGATGAATCGTTCGCCTTCCACAAGCCTCTTTTCAGCTTCGTCAACCCTGAACCCACCGTTACTCTAAATCAGAGCCAACCACCTTACGCTACACCTTGCGCGACAGATTTCCGCGGCCCATCCCCATAACGTCTCGAGGACCGCGTTTATGATCGCCTTAAAGGCCCTTCACAGAACTCCCGCGCACACCGGCTCTACCCACTCCCCAACCGTACAGGATCACGATGACAAAACAGCTCCTCCCCGCCGCTTTGCTCTTCCTTGCAGCCGCCGCCATACCCGCCCGACCACTCTGCGCCCAGGCCACGCTGCCTCAACCGGGTCTTCAGCCCGGCTTCCAGCCCGCACTCCCAGCCGCGCCCGTTGACCCCGCCATCGCCGGCGCCATCGCGCAGATCTCCCCCGAAAAGGTCCAGCAGGATATCGCCAAACTCGTCTCCTTCGGCAATCGCTCCACCCTTTCCTCCATGGACAAAGATCTCCCACCCAACAGCGGCGTCACCGCCGCCGCTGACTGGATCTTCGCCGAATACACCCGCATCTCGCAGGAGTGCGGCGGCTGCCTCGAAGTCCATCGCGACGACTTCGTCGAACCCGGCACCCCCAGGTCCCGTATCCTTAAAGACACCCGCATCCAGAACATCTACGCCGTCCTCAAAGGGACCGACCCCGCCCAGGCGAGCCGTCGCGTCCTCGTCACCGGCCACTACGACTCGCGCAACAGCGACAACTTCAACACCCACGACCCCGCGCCCGGCGCCAATGACGACGCCTCCGGGGTAGCCGTTTCGCTCGAATCCGCCCGCGTCCTCTCGAAGCTCAAGTTCCCCGCGACCATCGTCTTCGTTGCCGTAGCCGGCGAAGAGCAAGGCCTCAACGGCAGCCGCCATCTCGCCAGACTCGCCCAATCAGAGAACTGGGAGCTCGAAGCCGTCCTCAACAACGACATCGTCGGCGGCGACACCACCCCAGGCCAGACCGGACAGGACAAGAGCGCTGTCCGCATCTTCTCGGAAGCCGTTCCCGGCCCCGCCACCCTCGACCAGCTCCATACGATCCAGACCCTCGGCGCCGAGTCCGACTCCCCCTCGCGCGAGCTCGCACGCGCCATCGTCGACGTCGACCGCACCTACTTCCACCCACACTCCGAGCGCCCGGCCCCGGCGGCCAATGGTCACGCACGTGCCCAATTCATCCGCGAGCTCCCCGCCTTCCATCCCGTGCTCATCTTCCGTCGCGACCGCTTCCTCCGCGGCGGCGACCACTCCAGCTTCAACGCCGAAGGCTTCGCCGCCGTCCGCTTCACCGAGTGGCAGGAAAACTTCGACCATCAGCACCAGACTCCCCGCACCGCAACGGGCACGCTCCAGGACGGAACTCAAGGTCCCATCGAATACGGCGACTTTCTCAAATACGTCGACTTCAGCTACGTCGCGAACGTCGCCCGCCTGAACGCTGCCTCGCTCGCCACCTTCGCCGCCGCGCCCGGCGAACCCACCGAGGTCCACGTCCTCACCAAAGCCCTCGACAATAACACCGAGCTCACGTGGCAGGCACCCGCCGGCGCGCCCGCCGGCACCGCCTACGAGGTCCTCTGGCGCCCCACCGACGCCCCCACCTGGACCAGCATGCAATCCGCCGGCATGTCAAATGGCCTCAAGCTCCCCATCTCGAAAGACGACACCATCTTCGGCGTCCGCTCCTCCGATCCCGCCGGCCACAAGTCTCCCGCCGTCTACCCTATGCCCACGCGCTGAACATCGGTCGTCAGTTCTCAGCACGGCATCCTCATTCCCGAATGAGAACTGACAGCCGAAGCTTGACCACGGCAATTCCTTACAACCAACCATCTATGATGGACACATCATGCCGCGCTCCACCCC
>CAXTNM010000104.1:0-13157 GCA_964245715.1 uncultured Acidobacteriaceae bacterium
GGTGGGCGCTGCTCGCACCCCCAAACCGGAAGACGCTCTGGGTACTTTCTAAGACAGCGATGCTGCCGCCGGCCCAGCTTGCGGCAGCAGAGGCGATGGCTGCAGCGCAGGGCTTCAACACGGGTAAGTTGGTGACCGTTTCGCAGACGCCCTAGCTCGCGTTGGCGGGGTTAGACAGCTTCGAACAACCATTCTTAGTGCAGGCCGGGACCGTTATCCTGCCATTCGTACACGACAACGCCGATGTCATTCAGAGTCTTCATGGAGGCTTCTTCATTTTTGCGGACTAGTGGGCGGTCGGCGAGCGGGATGTTATGCGCCTCTTCAACCGCAACAACCCGGCCATAGGGCCATGCGGTCTGCGGGATGGCGTTGATGGCCGAGGCAAGGTCGGTGGTGCGGACGTTGAGGTCCTGCCTGCGAGCACCGACCGGGCGCATGATCCCGCCAACCCCAAGGTCAGAGGTGTTGGAGTCGGCAACGGTGACGTGGAGGGTGACCATGCTGCCCTGAACGGTGATGTAGGGATTCTCCCATGCTGGCAGAGACTTAATTGCCAGGTATCGGGATTTTGCAGGAAGCGGAATTTGCGCAACTTCGCCGCGGATCTCGTCCAGTTCATGGGCGCGCTCTGCGGCGCTGTCAGCGGTGCCGGGCATGGGAAACGCAGGACGGGAGCAGCCGGTGATGACGAGCGGTGCAAAAGCGAGAAGGGCAACGAACAGGACGGTCGGACGGGTGTTCACGTTCTTGAGCATAAATGAGGATTGACTTTCTTATTTGACATTCTTTATTAGGGAGTGCCAGCAGAGGTGTTGACTCTCGTGAGGATGGAACGGCTGTTCTGCTTCGACCTGCTCATTGGGAGATGGCCTCGCCTACCGCATCAGTATTATTTGCCGTGGAAGGTGGGCTTGCGCTTGGTGAGAAAGGCCTCGACTCCTTCCTGTTTGTCGGCCGTAGCGGCAAGTTGGCCGAAGATTTCGGCTTCGAGCTTCAAGGCTTCGTCCAGATGCACCGCGAGGCCGCGGTGGACGGCGTCAAGCGCTGCGGAAACGGCGAGCGGAGCCTGCGCGGCGATCTGGTCGGCAATGGCTCGGGCCCGGGAAAGGAGTTCAGCGGAGGGCACAACCTCGTCGACGAGGCCGAGGCGCAGGGCTTCGGAGGCCGGAATGATCTCACCGGTCAGGATCATTTTGAGCGCGGCGGATTGTCCGATAAGGCGCGGCAGGCGCTGCGTGCCACCGTAGCCTGGAATAAGACCGAGCTTCACCTCGGGTTGGCCGAGCTTCGCGTTCTCTGAGGCAATGCGGAGGGTGCAGGCGAGAGCGAGCTCGCAGCCGCCGCCGAGGGCGAATCCATTCAGACAGGCGATCACGGGGCGGGTAGATGACTCGATGAGGTGAAAGACGGACTGTCCGCGGAGCGCCTTCTGCTGGGTGCCGTCGGAGTCTAGTTTTGCGAGTTCGCCAATGTCGGCGCCCGCTGCGAATGCCTTCTCGCCCGAGCCGGTGAGGAGAATGACCCGCACGCTGGGATCCTGCGCGATGCCATTGAAGGCGCGCTCGAGATCGTCGAAGAGTTGAGTATTGAGTGCGTTGAGCACCGACGGGCGATTGAGCGTGAGGATGACGACAGCACCGGATTGCTCAAAGAGCAGGGTTTCAAAGGTCGGGAGGGTGATGGGCGTAGTGAGGTCAAGCGACATGTTCGGGGCTCCGCGGATTGGATGCTTTCGGTTGGCTTGGAAAGAGTACACCCTGCGAGTTCCAATGGGCTGCAAGGGGCGGCTGGATTGTGAGATAGCTCGCAACCAGCCTTTTATCGATTTGCAGCTTTCAGTCAGGATGAAGCGCGAGGAGGGTTGATCGATCTGAACAGTACAATGGAGGGATGGTTAAGGGATTGACGGTTGTAGAGAGGGTGGCGAGCGCGGACGCGTGGGCGCGGCTGGGGCGGCTGTTCGACGCGCTCGGGTTTGAGGCCGGACGTGGTTGGAAGGATGATGTGGGACAGGGTGCGGCCTTTCTTGCGCCGATCGGTAACTTGGAGCTGGTGACGGGGCGGATGCCCGCGGTGCCGCGACTGCTGGTAGAAGTGACGCAGTTGGATCATGTGCATGGCGCAGTGGTGCGCTGGCTTGAGTCGGAGAGTACGGAGTCTGCTTCGGCTTCGGAGGCTTCCGCGGTCGAGGTCACGCACTGGAACTCGCGGATGTTTACCGTGCGGCTGGCTGAGGGTTTGGAGCTGGGATTCTGGGAGTCTGAGAACCCGGAGCATGGTCTGGTGCCCGCGATTGAAGGTAATTTGTCGGCGGAAGGCATGCGGTTTGCGATTGTGACGACGCGCTGGAATACCGTGATCACCGATCGGCTGCTGCAGGGTTCCCTCGATTGCCTCAAGCGCAGCGGGGCTTCCCGAGCGGATGTTGAAGTAGTACGGGTGCCGGGAGCGTGGGAGATTCCGAACGCCGCAAGGACACTAGCAGAGTCGGGACGATTCGATGCAATCGTGACGCTGGGATGCTTGTTGCGCGGAGAGACGGCTCACTATGAAGCGATCTATAACGAGGTCGCACGCGGCATCGGGCAGTCACAGCAGGAGACCGGCGTGCCGCACGCCTTTGGAGTGTTGACATGCGAGACGCTGGAGCAGGCGCTCGATCGCGCTGGCTTGAAGGCCGGGAACAAGGGATTCGAAGCTGCCAGTGCAGCCATTGAGATGGTTTCGATCAAGCGGCAATTGAAAAGCCAGGGATGATCTCCATCGACTGACAGCTTGAGACGTACGAGAGATTGGGGAGTGATGGGTACTAGAAGGAAGTCGCGCGAGTTGGTGATGCAGATGCTCTTCCAGGGAGATCTGGGAAAGCAGTCGCCGGAACAGGTAAGGAAGCTTTTTTGGGCTTCGGTGACAGACGTGGATGAAGAGACGCGAGGCTTTGCGGAGGATCTCTATCGGATTGCGACCAGCCGGAGTGAAGAGATTGATGGGTTAATCGAGCAACATTCGCAGAATTGGCGCCTGGAACGCATGCCGGTCGTGGACCGGAACCTGCTGCGATCGGGCATCGCGGAGATGCTTGGCTACCCGAAAACACCTGCGGCAATCGTGATCAACGAGAGCCTCGAGGTAGCCAGGCGGTATGCGGCTCCGGAGTCCATTCACTTCCTGAACGGGGTGCTGGATGCTGTTGCAAGAGATTTGTTGAAGGCGCGGCTGGGGTAGGCTGTCGGTTTGGGCTCAGGTTAGAGCAAGATTTATAAGGTCCAATTATCCAGGTGAAGGCAGAAGCCAAGGCCCGCTCGATTGATCGGGCCTTGGCTTTTGCTACGTTGGCCGGTTAGGAGTTGGCCTTGATGGGCTTCTGTGCCAGCAGGTTGGGAGTTGCGGTGCCGGAGCCAGTGATACTCGGCAGAGCCGGGGTCAACGGCGTGGTCGTATCGGCAAAGCCGCCCGTGCCACGTGTGAGGATGTGGACGAGGTTGTCGCCCGAGGTGCCGACATAGAACGTTGTGTTGTCGGAACTGACGACGCCGGCTTCGGGAGCGACCGGAATCGGGTTCCCAGCGAGGGTTTGCAGGGCAACATTCGAGAGGGTAGAGGTGGTGAGCGAGTACTCCGGCACCACGCCGCCGCTGCCATAGTAGGTAACGAAGACGTAGTCAGAGTCCGATGTGGGAAGGACGCTCGTAATGGAGGTGGGCGCGGCCACGGTGAAGGGAAGCGCGGGTCCGGGAGTATTGGTGAAAGAGATGACCGGCTGATTGGTTCCCAGGTTGACAGACGACGGGCACGCACCCGCCTTGCGGTTCGTAACGATGTCGGTCAGAGCGGTCGGCGATGCTGTGACCTCGTGCAGGCCGTCGTTGGTGGACGCGATGTTGTTCGTCGGATAGAAGTAGCTGGTGTTAGAACCGGGTATTGTCGGATTGGCAGCGTCGACTGCGACGACAGGCGGCGTCGCCGGAGGATAGAAGGTATTGGTCGTGGTCTGGTCGATGCCGCCGCCGGGATTGACAATGTTGGTGACAGGGCAGTTGGTGTGAACCTGGACAGGGGATCCAGCGAGGTAGACACCGGCGTTCGGAACCGTGGGGGCAACGCCATTGGCGGTGTTGGTCAGCGGAACGGCGGTCCAGCCCGTGTAGGTGCTATAGACGAGCATGCCGTTGTTGTTGGTGGCGATGTAAACGCTGGTGCTGTCCTGCGAGAACCTGGCCGAGGTCGCCACGCCCCCATACTGCGTGAGGACACCGCTTGCGACGGCGTAGATGTACGTCAATTTACGGATGGGATCGGTGATCACCAGGTCGGCATTGTTGGGCGAGATGGCGAGCACGAGACCGTTGACCGTGGTGTCCTGCTTGGTGATGGAGTTGCTGGAGGTGTTGTAGACCATCAACTCGTTCGGCGTTCCCATGTAGATGGTGGTGCCGTCTTCCGAGAGGACGAGCGAGTTGGGCGCATACGGCAGACGCGTCGGTGAGGCCTGCGTGGTGACGTTGAAGTCATAGGGCAGCAGGTATTGCGAGTTGGTTGACGCGATATAGAGGATCGTCGAGTTGCCGGTGCCGGTGGCAGTGATGTCGACCGGCTGCGAGGTGACCGAGGTGCCATTTCCATAGAGGCCGATGAGGTCGTATGGGGCAGTATTGCAGGTGGGCGGCTCACAGACGGCTGTGATCGCGGCCGATCCAGGAAAGGTTGCGGTCACCGAGTTGCTGGAGGTTGGAATAGTAACGGGATCCGTCGAGATGTAGGTAAGAGGAATATTGGTCAGCGTGACGCCGTTGGTGTCGACGACCGTGGCGGTGAACTCTTGCGGGACGTTCTGGTTGGTTGCGACGGGCGTGGTCGGCGGCGTGGTCTGTCCAGCGACCGAAAGGACGATGGAGGCCGGCGGGCAGGTGCTGAAGAAGCCTGCGGTGCTCGACGCCTGGGTGGTGGCCGCGTTGATAATGGTCGAGCCGGGCTGCGCGGCGGTGGCCACGCCGTTGGTATCGATGGTCACGACAGAGGCCGTGGTTGCGGTGAAGGTGAGCGGACCAACGAGGCAGCTGATGTTGTTTCCGGCCGCGTCGAAGACCTTTGCTGCCAACTGCGCGTTGGAGTTTTGCGAGATGCAGGCGGTGCCGGTGTAAGGAGTGGCGACCACCGGGGAGGGGGTGCTGAGGCAGGCTGCCTGGATGTTGGTGTCGTAGCAGTTACTCGCCTGGTTGGTGGCGGTGGTGCAGTCCGCGGTAGGTGGAACGAGGTTGATGCTGGTGATTACGGGGTGTACATAGACGGCAACCGGGTTTGAAACGACACCCTGACTGCTGGCAGTGATGTAGGCGACGCCCTCGTTTCCATTCGGGGTGCAGACGGTGTAGTTGGCGATACCCGCGCCGGAGTTCCGGTTCCACGTGCCGGCGCAGAGGCCACCAGCACCCGCAGCGGGGTTGACATCGACGATGTTCATGTTGCTTGACGCATACACCACACTCGTGGCGCTCGATGAATTACCGCGGCAGTCTTTGCCGGTGGGTGAGCCGATGGACCCGATCGCCCCCTGATTGATGGAGATGCCGGTAAGCTGAGGCGCGAGGGTAAGCGTGACGGTCTGTCCGACCTGAACGCCGGAGTTGTCTCCATTGCAGTAGGTAACGGCTGTGCCTTTGGAACATCCTGAGATGGAGACGCCGAAAGGGATGGTGAAGAGGAGCAGTACCGCTAGAGTGAAGAACCGACGCATTGAGCTTTAGAACCTCCCCGTTCGCCAGAGGCATAGCCTCGACGGAACGGTTCACCTGACTGAAGAACTGGATGAGGAAAGTTTAGGGTTTTCCAAACTTCAGTCTAAAAGCTCAGGAAAAGAAGAGCAAATGAACTGAGGGCGGAGTTGGAGTTTTTCTGGTTGGACGGAAAGCAATGCGAAGGGTTAGAAACGAAGACGAGCAAGTGCGTTCTCATGCCGGATGGCCGGCGCTTCGATCGCCTGAAGATGAGGAGGAGGGTGCAGGTTCTATGCACCCTCCCTTCCGCTTAGTGGCCTAGCTTGCCGGCATGTACTTCGCAAACCAGGCAGCCTCACGGGCTTCACGGTCGCGAATGTGAGCCGGATCACGGAAGCCGTGGCCTTCGTTCGGGTAGACCACCAGTTGCGTGGGAACGTGTTCGGCGCGGAGTGCGTGCCAGAACTCGAACGATTGCGGCGCCGGGCATTCGCCATCGCGGTCTCCGACGATGACCAGTGTGGGGGTTGTCACATTCTTGATGTAGTTGATGGCAGACGACTTGGCGTAGACAGCAGGGTCGTCATAGACGGTTGCGCCAAAGAACGGCACCATCCATTGGTCAATCGAGTTCTCGCCGTAGTAGGAGAGCCAGTCGGAGAGGCCGGCTCCCGCGACCGCCGCCTTGAAGCGATGGGTCTGGGTGACGGCGAACATGGTCATGAAGCCTCCGTACGACCAACCGGTCAGGCCTTCGCGGTTCTTGTCGATCGAGACCTTGGTCTCGACTGCGTCCATGCCGGCGAGGATGTCCTTAAGGTCGCCATAGCCGAAGTCCTTGCGATTCGCGGCGGTGAATTTTTCGCCTTCGCCAAAAGAGCCTCGAGGATTAGGCGAAAAGGTGAAGTAGCCAAGGTCGGACCAGACCGAACCGCCCCAGCGTGCGCCTGCGGATGCGGACGGGCCACCATGGACCATGACCAGCAAGGGGTACTTCTTGCTGGGATCATAGCCGGTTGGATAGGTGAGCCAACCCTGGATGTGAAAGCCCTGGTTGGTCCACTCCAACGATTCCGTGCGCGTCGGTGGCTTGGCTCCATCATTAAGATGGGTAATTTGCTGGAGATGGTCCGCAGGGCCAGCGAAGATCTCGGGCGCTACCGCATGTCCCTGTCTGACAAAGGCGACGATCGGATCTTTCGATTTACGAGTGTCTTCCGCAATGCCAATGGCGTCCTTGATGGGACCGCCGCCGATCGAGACCTCCCCGAGGTTGACTGGCGCCCCGGGAACTATCTGGCTGCTGTTGATGTTAACGGCACTTACAAGGGTGTCACCGCGGCGGTCTTCGACAAAGCCGACGGTGTGATCGCTCTCCCACATAAGCCATGTGGGGGTGCCATCGATGTTCGCAGTTACATCGGACGGATTCCCCCCGGCGCTGGGGACGACCCAGATGTCGCCCCCCGTCGAGCCCTGGTCAGACATCAGGCCGCCAATGAAGGCGATGTGTTTGCCGTCAGGAGATACGCGCGGGACGGCAATCTGTAGGCCATGAAGAGCGGTCGAAGTCGTACCAGGATCAAAGATGACCTTCGGTTCCGCTTCGTTTGCTCGCTCGGTGTAGAGCTTGGCGACCCACCAGTTGTTTTCGCCGGGCGGGTTAGCGCCGGTAAAGGCGATCTCGTCTGACTTGGGCGACCAGGCAAACTCATAGACATGGAGGTTGGCAGGTGTGAGCCAGGTCCCTTCTCCACTGCTGAGAGAAACACTGTAGACACGCTGGATCTCAACTCCGTCTTCACCGATTACGCCCGACCAAGGCTTCATCGCGGCGAGCGCACCGGCTGAGCGAGTTGCGTTTTCGACGAACAGGAAGGCGAGGGACTTACCGTCGGGCGAGAAGGCTGCTGAATCAAAGAGGCCGGTGACGTGGGTGAGTTGGTGGGACTGCCCGGTTGAGCGGGAGTAAAGGTAGATCTGATCCTGCTTGGCTGCTTCGCCTTCGCCGCAGGATACGGTATAAGCGAGAGTCTGTGAATCAGGGGAGAAGACCGGATCGGCGTTGGTGCACTCGGCGCCAGCCGTGACAAGCTTGTCTTCAGCCTGTGACGCAGGGTACGGCTTGAGGTGGATGGAACCGTCTCCGCGAAGCGTGTAGGCGATGAGGGTGCCGTCTGGGGAGATGGCAACGTTGCCGGGCGACTTGACATGGGAGGTCCCGGCATGGCTCTGCGCAAGGCGCGGGTCTGGGTTTGCCATGGGAACGAAGGGAGCGGGATTGCCCGATTGGGCTTGTAGGAAGGGCAGAGCTGAGGTAGTGAGGAGGGTGGCGCTGAAAAGCGCCTTTTGGAAGGGAATCATGAGAAAAGATTACATGGTTGACGCAAGGGGGTGCTGCTGGTGCCGTGGGCGGGTGGCTTCTGCGGTCAGGAGGCGAACTTTCGCAAGGAGCGCCGGAGCGGGATGTCCCAGTAGCGGTCCAGCAGAAGGCTGGCAGCTGTCAATCCGGCGACGAGCAGGCAGCCCCCGGTGATACCGGATCGGGGGAATGCCGCGGTGGAGTTGAGGAGGACAAGAATAGGGTCGTGGATGACGTAAATGGCGTAGGAAGTGGCTCCAAGAGCGCCGAAGGTGTGGCGCAGAAACCTGCCAGGTTCAACCTGTGCTCCGAGATAGACCAGGGATGGCATTGCGAAGAAAATAAGCAGCAGGCCGACGACAAGGTCGTGCGGAGGGTAGAACGAGAGAGTGAAGGTGGCTAGTGCAAGGACCGCCCACGCGGCAATTGGTCCGCCAGCAGACCGCCGCGAGGGCTGTCGTGCGGAGTAGACGCGGTAGAGGCACATGCCAGCCGTGTAGGAGAAGGCCACGCGCGGAATTCCAGCAAGAATGAAAGAGTGATGACCCATCCAGCCGATGTTTTCCGATTGAAAATGGTAGACAGCCGCGCAGAGGCATAAACCCGCACAGACACAGACAATCAGCAGAGACTTGAGACTGCGACTTCTGCCAAAGAGTGCATGCGCGAGGTTAGCGACGAGCTCGAGCAGCAGGGTCCATGCCGGCTGAACCAGGGGGAACATGGCAAAGGCGCCAGGCACGGGGAGGAACAGACTTCCTGCCACGAAGTAGAGAAGGTACGTATGCCACGCGAGGGCGAAGGGGCCGAGCACACGAAGCCAGACATTTACTCCCAACCCAAGGACATTGGCCAGGAGATAGAGTGGAGCGAGGCGGATGAGACGGAATTTGAGGAAGGTGAGGGTCGACATCCCCGAGTCGAGCCTGCGCTGGTATGCGAAGGACAGGACAAATCCGCTGAGGACGAAAAAGAGATCTACAGCGAGATAAGCGTAATGAGGTTGGATGGGAAACGAACGAGAACCCGCATGCAGCACGACGACCATGATGGACGCGACGCCGCGCAGTGCATCGAGGGTTTGGAATTGATGCTTCTTATGCGGGTCTTCCATGGAGAGAGTGTTAGTGCGGGAACAAGCACACGGAGGTTCCTCTGATGAGACTACATCGTGCATGTTGATGCATAAAAGTGCATGTCCTTGAGACTATTCGTTCGAAGGACATCTAAGCGGGAGGATCACGGACACTCTATCCAAACGTGGGAGATCTAAGCGTGCCCTTGGCAAGCGAAGCATCGCCTTCTAGATAGCCTTCCACTTGACTTCGGTTGTGGCTTTTGCTACTTTTAAAGGGTTGCGATGGTCTACCACGCAGCTGTGATGGAGTGTAAGAAGCTCTAACGGAGCGCTGCTGTGCGATTCGACCGGGCAGCAGTTTTCAGGTATACTTTGTAAGTAAGAGTTGTAATCACCGCGGGCCTCTTAAGGTAGGAGGCAGATTGTAGCGGCCCTTCGCAAACACGACTGCGATCACCCTCTCCTGAGGGCTATGCGGTCGGGAACAGCGAAACGGAGCTGGCTGAACTCTATGCCGTTGGGTTAGAGGATCAAGTTCGGTCACCGTCGACTGTATTTCGTCTGAGTGGATGTACAGACGTACAGCAGGGACACATTCTCGCGCGAGGCGCTTCAGCGTTCTCACGTTTTCGTGCGTTAGCCGCATGAGTTCGAGAAAGGTTCGGCTGTGCGCGAAAAGTTGTTGCATGCATGTTCTAGAAGGAGCTTCAGTGCCTACGTTCCATCAGCTTGTCAAGCAGGGCCGCACGCCCACTCGTTATAAAACTGCAAGCCCCGCGCTGCAGGGTTCGCCTCAGCGCCGTGGCGTTTGCACGCGTGTTTACACCCAGACCCCGAAGAAGCCGAACTCCGCGCTCCGCAAAGTTGCGCGCGTGCGCCTGACGAACGGGATTGAAGTGACGACGTATATCCCCGGCATCGGGCACAACCTGCAGGAACACTCGATCGTGTTGATCCGCGGCGGCCGCGTGAAGGATCTCCCGGGCGTCCGGTACCACGTTGTGCGTGGCACACTCGACTCTGTCGGCGTGGCGAAGCGGATGCAAAGCCGCTCGAAGTATGGAGCGAAGCGTCCGAAGGCTGCAGCGAAATAAGCTGTCCATCGCCTGGTATAGGTACCTAAGTTGAACGCTGCATTAGGCCTGGCTCGTGAGATGTCACCGCGCCAGGGGAAGAAGAGAGAAGAGCTATGCCAAGAAAAGGCTACATCGCGAAGCGTGAAGTGGCACCAGACCCCGTATATCAGTCGACCCTGGTGACAAAGTTTGTGAACAGCATGATGTGGGGCGGCAAGAAGTCGACCGCGCAAGGCATCTTTTACACGGCAATGACGAACCTCGAGCAGAAGGGTGGCGACGAGGCTCTCAAGCTGTTCAAGAAGGCTGTCGAGAACTGTAAGCCGTTGCTCGAAGTCAAGAGCAGGCGTGTGGGCGGTGCGAACTATCAGGTGCCGATCGAAGTTCTGCCCGAGCGCCGCACGTCTTTGGCGATTCGCTGGTTAGTGACTTACGGCCGAGCCCGTGGTGAGAAAGGCATGGTCGATAAGCTTACCGCGGAGTTGCTGGATGCGGCGAACGGACGCGGCGCGGCGATGAAGAAAAAGGAAGACGTTCACCGCATGGCTGAGGCGAACAAGGCCTTTGCGCACTATCGCTGGTAACAGGATCAGGATTGGGACTGGGGGCCTAAGGCCCTCCTTCCAGATTTGAATGCAGGACAACGCAGATGAAATCTGCAGAGTGAGAGGGAATACCGTGGCACGCACTATCCCGCTGAATCGTTGCCGGAACATCGGAATCATGGCTCACATCGATGCCGGAAAGACGACGACCACCGAGCGCATCCTCTTCTATACGGGCATCACGCACCGTATCGGCGAGGTGCACGAGGGCACCGCGACGATGGACTGGATGGAGCAGGAGCAGGAGCGCGGCATCACCATCACGTCGGCCGCAACAACTTGCACCTGGAAGAACACACGTATCAACATCATCGATACTCCTGGACACGTGGACTTTACGGCTGAAGTGGAGCGTTCGCTGCGTGTGCTCGACGGCGCAGTGGCCTGCTTTGATGCGGTGGCCGGCGTACAACCGCAGTCCGAGACGGTTTGGCGTCAAGCTGATAAGTACAAGGTTCCGCGGGTCTGCTTCATCAACAAGATGGACAAGGCCGGGGCGGATGCTGTCTATGCGACCTCAACGATCGTTGATCGTCTGGGGGCACGCGCGGTACCGATCAACATTCAGATTGGTGCGGAGGCAAAGTTCGCGGGCGTTGTCGACCTAGTTACGATGAAGGCAATTCTCTGGCACGACGAGACCATGGGCGCAGAGTACTCGGTCGAAGAGATCCCGGCTGACCTGGTCGAGACAGCGAAGATTGCGCGAGCCGCGCTGATCGAAGCGGTGGCTGACTCTGATGATGTCATCATGAATCTTTACCTTGAAGGGGAAGAGCCGACCGAAGAGCAGTTGAAGGCCGGAATCCGCAAGGCAACGATCGCGATGAACATCTTCCCAGTGCTCTGCGGTTCGTCCTTCAAGAATAAGGGTGTGCAGACGCTGCTGGATGCGGTGGTCGATTACCTGCCAAGTCCGCTTGATATCCCCCCGATGATCGGACACGACCCCGACAATATGGAGAAGGAGATCATCCGCAAGCCGGACGACAGCGAGCCACTATCCGCCCTCGGCTTCAAGATCATGCGCGACCCGTTTGTGGGCCAGTTGATCTTCATCCGGGTTTACTCGGGTGCGTTGAAAACTGGCGACTCGGTGTTGAATCCTCGTACGGGCAAGACGGAACGTATCGGCCGTCTCCTCAAGATGCATGCGAACAAGCGCGAAGAGATTACAGAGATCCTCGCGGGAGATATCTGCGCAGCGGTCGGATTGAAGAACCTGATCACGGGCGACACCATCTGCACCGACAAGTCACCCGTTGTGCTTGAATCGATCGACTTCCCGAAGCCGGTAATCGAGGTCGCGGTTGAGCCGAAGACCAAGGCTGACCAGGAAAAGATGGGTATGGCGCTTGCCGCACTGGCGCAGGAAGATCCCACCTTCAATGTTCGGACCGATATCGATTCGGGCCAGACGATCATTGCCGGCATGGGCGAGCTTCACCTTGAGATCATTGTGGATCGCATGATGCGCGAGTTTAAGGTTGAGGCGAATGTCGGTAAGCCGCAGGTTAACTATCGCGAGACGATTCGCGGGAATGCAGAAGCTGAGGGCAAGTACATCCGGCAGACGGGTGGTTCGGGTAACTACGGCCACGCTAAGATCAGGATTTCGCCGAACGAGCCTGGCAAGGGCTACGAGTTCTCGAATGACACCAAGGGCGGCGTGGTTCCGAAGGAATATATCAAACCCATCGACCAGGGTATTCAGGAAGCCATGCAGCGCGGCATCCTGGCAGGGTATGAGATGGTCGATATCAAAGTAAGTCTGTACGACGGCAGCTATCACGATGTGGACTCGAACGAAATGGCTTTCAAGATTGCCGGTTCTATGGCCTTCCAGGAGGCCGCGCGCAAGGCCAAACCAGTTTTGCTAGAGCCTGTAATGGCTGTTGAAGTTACCGTTCCCGAGGACTACATGGGCACAATCATTGGCGACCTGAACTCGCGGCGCGGACGCATCGAGGGCATGGAGATGGTTGGCAACACGCAAGCCATCCGTGCAACGGTACCACTATCCACTATGTTCGGTTATGCCACTCACATGCGGGGCGCAACTCAGGGACGGGCCAACTACTCAATGCAGTTCAAGCAGTATGAGGAAGCGCCACGGTCGGTCTCGGAAGAGATCATCGCAAAGCAGACGGGCAAGGATAAGTAACTATTCGGGCGTAGTCGCAGGCGTCGAAATTAGAAGTCAGTACTATCGAACTTAGGAGAGAGTCATGGGTAAGGAAAAGTTTGACCGATCGAAACCGCATGTCAACATTGGGACGATCGGACACATTGACCACGGCAAGACGACGCTGACGGCGG
>CAXTNM010000105.1:0-1712 GCA_964245715.1 uncultured Acidobacteriaceae bacterium
CCTTCCTCTGCATGATCGCCGCCGCGGCACTGCTCGGAGTCTTCGCCCTCGCCCGCACGCTCGCCGGCAACGCGGTCGCGGTCGTCACCACGCTGCTCACGGCGATTTATCCTATCTGGTTTGTTCAATCCACCCTCGCCCATGCCGATCTCTTCGCGGCCGCTTTCACTCTCTGGGCGCTGGCGATCTACTTCAAACCCACCCGCACCGGCCCCGACCTCATCAACCTCGCCGCCCTCTTCTCGCTGGCCGTCCTTGCCAAAGAAACCGCCATCGTCACGCCTGTCGCCCTCGCGGCGTGGCAGATCCTTCGCAGCATCCCGGAGCGCCATGCCAAACGCGATTCCAACCTCGGATCAACCATAGCGCTCGCCTTCCCCATCCTCCCCCTGATCCTCTGGTATGCCTACCATCACCACGTCACCGGCTTCACCTTCGGGAACCCCGAGTTCCTCCGCTACAACGCCACCGCAAATCTCTCGCCGGCGCGCATCCTCCTCAGTCTCTGGCACCGCCTCGTCCACCTCTTCTTCCACATGGATATGTGGGTCCCGATCGCCTGCACGCTGGCTATTCTTCCGATCCAGCCGATCCCCGGCAAACCCAGCCTTCCCCGCCAGGCCTTTACCGCCATTGCGGTGATCGTCGCGGCCAATGCGGTCGCCTTCTCCATCCTGGGCGGCGCTCTGCTCACGCGCTACCTGCTTCCGATGTACCCGCTCATCCTGCTGGTCTGCGCGACGCTCTGGCACCAGCGTCTGAAGCGATGGCCCGCTCTCGCCGCTCTCTCGGCGCTGGGCTTTCTCGCGGGCCTCTTCATCAATCCGCCCTACAGCTTCGCACCGGAAGATAACCTCACCTATCGTGACTTCATCACGCTTCACCAGCGTGCCATCCACCTCATCGATCACGACTTTCCCTACGCCACCGTGCTCACCTCGTGGCCTGCCACCGCCGAGCTCACCTACCCGGAACTCGGCTACACCAACCATCCCGTACGCACCAGCGTCATCGATAACTTCTCATTCGAACAGATCCAGAAAGCCGCCCAGAACCCCGGTGGCTTCGACACCGCCCTGGTCTTCTCGACCAAGTGGGTTCCACCCGCGAACCAGCTCACCCGCTCAACCGAGCGATCCGACAAGAAGTTCTTCGACTTCCACCGCGACCTGAGCCCCGAAGAGATCGCCCAGATCCTCCACGGCCAGATCCTCTGGCAGGCCCACTCCCACGGCGAGTGGGCCGCCATCCTTCGCTTCCCCCGCTCGAACGAAGCCCACCTTGCCCACGAACCGGCATCCACTGAAAACTGAAAACTGAAAACTGAAAACTGAAAACTGAAAGATCAGCCTTCCGCTTCATTCACCGAACCACAAAACTCCCCAGCTTCATCGAATCAACGCAACTCGCATCCACCTTCCCTGCGGTCGCGACAAACCTGGCGGCTTCAGCCTAAACGCAGCCGTCTGCGGCACAACGCCCGGCCGATGCAGAATCAGCGACAGCGTCATCGCGCCCTGCGACCACGTACCCCGGAACGAGTCGCCTGCCGCGTTCAACGTCCCGACATACGTCGCTCCGATCGCCGCCAGGTCAAGCTTCAGCGTCCCTCCGGAAATTTTCACCGTCTTAACCGGCACCGTCGCGTTCTCCTGGTCGACAACGATTAACCTCCCTGTCCAGCCGCCACCCTTCGCCGCAAAGATCAGCTG
>CAXTNM010000105.1:1722-13104 GCA_964245715.1 uncultured Acidobacteriaceae bacterium
GCTGAAGATGCAAACGCGAGACCATCCCGTCCCACTCGCCGGTAAGCCCCTGCGAAGGCACTCTCGCAACCGCCGAAGCTTGCGCCAGGGAAGCTTGCGCCGGAGTGCGCTCACACCCTACAGCCATCCAGGCCAGGCCAATCATCAAAGCCACTTTTGACACAAACCATCCCCATCTCGCCATTGCAAGTCTCCTCAACGCCAGGTTGTCTCTCGTGTGTTGTTCTATTTCGCAACTGGAATAGTTGCAGTTGCCTTCGACAGTCGTTCGCAGTTGCTACGAGTCCGTTACCACTCCTCTTTCCCGTCTCAAGCACTCCCCACCCAGCTGCTATCTCCCCAGCCGAGCCATCATCACCAACCCCACCATCCCCACCGCATACGCCAGCGCCAGGTAAGCCGCCGTATTCGCCAGGTTCACCGAGTAGCCGCGCTCTCCCTGCACCACCAGCATCGGCACGTCAGGTTCGAAGCACACCGGCCAGCTCGCTCTCTCACCCCTTCCCGAAAGATCCGGCATCCGCACCTGCTTCGCCCTCACGCCAGTCTCCGCCACATGCTTGCGCTTGATCTCCGTCCACACCACCAGCGCAAGGCATAAGGCCACCCAGAGCAACTCCCATCCCTTCAGCAGCGCACCGCGCCACGCCGCAGGGCAGCTTAAGCTCAGCGCAATCATGCAGACCCCAAGCATCAGCACTCCACGATTGCAGTCGCATGTCCAAAGATAGTAGCGGCGCATCGCGTTCCGCGCCTCCAGGTGCTCCGCCGTCTGCGCCATCGGCACCGGGGCCCGCCAGCTCACGATCACCTGCTTCGCCAGCAGGAATCCAAGCTGCAGATAAAGATACAAAGCAGGCATAACGAACACCTGCCGCCCCGTAAACCGTCCTCCTTCATGCAGCCGCCAAAGCCACAGAAACGCCCCCACGGTCCCAATCGAGATCGCAGCCTCCACCCAGTAATTCGTAAAGTCCCGCAGCCTCCTCGGCGTCAACGATAGCCCCACGCGGGCCACCGGCCTCGCCTCATCCGCCGCCGCATACCCACGTGCCGCGCGCTCGGCAATCTGCACGTTGTACCAGTGATTCAGATGGATAACCGGCACCATCCCAATCACCGCCCAGAACAGCCAAGCCAGGTGTCCCGTCGCGACCGCCGTAACCCAGAACGCCACCTCCGCCACGATCGGCGCAGCCATCCGAAGCTGATACCCGCGCAGCATCGTACGCCCTGCGCCTTCGTAGAAGCCCGGCTCGACCGCCACATCGAAAAACCATCCCTCGCCGCGCAGATGCGGCTGCTTCAGCCGGCGAAACACGCCGCGCACCCGCGACGCCCAGTTCAACCCGTACAGCACCCACAGCAAGCTCTCATTCTGCCCGACCATCACTTCTCCCCTTTCGCCACAACCTGCAACTCGCTTCGAACCACATCCAGAATCCGCTCCCGCGACCAGCCCGCCAGCACAAACTCCATCAGCGCCGTCCGCAGCGGAGTCACCAGTTCGCCCTGCGTCTTCACCGTCGGCCGCCGTTCCGCAATCACCGACCCCGACCCATGCTTCACCACGATCAGCCCATCCTTCTGCAGCTCACGATAGGCCGTCGCAATCGTGTTCAAATTCACGCCCAGGTCAGCCGCCAGCTGCCGCACCGGAGGCAACGCCGTCCCCTCCGCCAGCTCCCCGCGCGCAATCAGTTCGCGGATCCCATCCGCAACCTGCTGGTAGATCGCCCGCGCATCATCCATCCGGATCTCAAGCAACATTGTGTATTTTGTATACATACTCCATACACTTCGAGTCAACCCCATACTTGTCTTCTCCTGCCGCGGCTTCTCTTCGCCGTGTCCGCCCATCGACCACGCCCCTCCCCACCTCACCCAGCGAGTCGTTAGAATGATCCCGCGAGGAACTTCAATGCGGAAACCTGCTTCCGGCGCAGTACTGGCCCTGCTCCCCATCGTGCCGCTCTGTGGCATCTCTTTTGGCCCAATCCTGACCTCGGCGCAACAACCTGCAGTCAAAGTGGTCAGCACCCTCCAGACCATTCCTGTCGCCGCCACTGGGCAGTCGCCCACCAGGGTCTACTCCGCCAACGCAAACTTCGAGGCGCCCAACTGGTCGCGCGACGGCGCCAGCCTCCTCTTCGACCAGGGCGGCGCCCTCTACCGTGTACCCGTAAACGGAGGCACCCCCCAGCCCATCCCCATGGGCGAGGACATGCACTGCAACGGCAGCCACGGCCTCTCCCCCGACGGCACCCTGCTGGCCGTCAGCTGCAGCACCACCGCAACCCCGGGCTCGCACGTCTACGTCCTTCCGGCGGCCGGCGGCACACCGCGACTCGTCACCGAGCACACCGCCTCCTACTTCCACACCTGGTCCCCCGACGGCAAGACCATCGTCTTCACCAGGCCCGACCAGTCCTCACTCAATCTCTTTGCAATCGACGTACAAGGTGGCCAGGAGAGACCGCTCACAACCGGCTCCGGCGTCAGCGACGACCCGGACTTCTCCCCCGACGGCCGCTACCTCTACTTCTGTTCCAACCGCGGCGGCAGCATGCAGCTCTGGCGCATGCACGCCGACGGAACCATGCCCGAACAAGTCACCTCGGATGACCAGGTCAACTGGACGCCGCACCCCTCGCCGGACGGCCGCTGGATCGTCTTCCTCAGCTATGCCCCGGGAACCAACGGTCACCCGGCCAACCAGCCAGTCACGCTGCGCCTCATGTCCGTCAACGATCGCAAGATCACCACGCTGGTCCACCTCACCGGCGGCTCCGGCACGATCAACGTCCCCTCCTGGGCGCCGGATAGCCGTCACCTCGCCTACGTCAGCTACCAGCCGGAGCCCAACTAACCCGCACCGAACCCCAATCCCCGCCAAATCCACAACTACCGGCCCTCCCATCGACGCAGCCTTACCGCGCCCGCCGACCAGCGCCAAGGTGCGCTCGCTCCCTAGGCTTCCTCCCAGACGTCATCCCCGGCCTCAATCCAACCGGGTGCCGTCACCGCCGCGTACACACCCACGCGTCCGTCGTGTCGCCTATCCAGAAGCTTCATCAAAGAAAACAACGGCTCCGCCTCCATGGGCGCCTCTGGATCGTAGGTAATGAAGCGGCAGCGCGGAATCCGTTCGCGCATCAGCAGCTTCGCCTCACTCCCGATCCGGATCTGTCGTCCCGCAAGCGCGTCCTCGGCGAACGCCCCGCCCCCAAGAGTGACCAGCAGATTCGCTCGAAAGCGGCGCTCTCCCAGTCCCGCGCCGAACTCCGTCGAGAGCGCCTCAACGGTTGGCCGCGACACCAAAGATAAAGGGCGCACGTCGGTCTGCGGCGTCGCGCTCTGCACGAGCGAGAGCCTGCCTGCGTCTGCAATCTTCGCCTGGAGCTGTTCAAGCAATCCTGCAGAGTCGATCGCATGCCGCTCCCCACCGGGCGTCAGCACCTCAACTCCTCCATCCGCGCATACGCGTGGCTGATATGCGAGCATCTGCCGTCGCTCTCGAGCGGTAAGCCGAAGCATGCCCGCCGGAGCGCTCGTGCTTTCGAACGCATACAGTCGATCGCGCTCGAGACCGTAAGCGGCCAGATACGCTCGCGCAAGCTCTTCACCCGACATGCTCTTCACCGGGTAACGAACGATCGACACAACCTGACCAAGAACAGCCATTCACCTACCAGAGTACCGCCCTGGCTTCGTAAGACTTGTCATGAATCTCCTGCGCGGCTTCGGTCGGGGCGTTTACCGTAAGACACATGACAGGACCTCTCCCACCCGGACACTGGATGAATCACAACCCGGCCCGACCGCATGGCCTGCTCATCCCCGGCCGGCGCTATCGTGTGAGGAAGTCGTTCACCGATTACGACCAGGACGAACATCCATCGGGTGAGTCATGGGTTTACCTCGGCTTCAACTTCCTTCCCTACGACGATGGCCTCTCGCTCTTCGTGTCACTCGATGGCGAGCAGGAATGGCACATTCGCCTGCAATGGAGACCCGAGCAGCAGGGCCTCATCATCGACAATCTCGTGGACTATGTAGTCGCTGTCTCTCGATAGCTGCAACCCGCCACGTGGGTTACCCGGCAACTCACGACAGACCTGTTCCCCACGAGCTTCCTGGGCCCTTTACCTCGCTCGCCGGCGCGACCGCCTCGCACTCCCCGGAAGACTGGTACCGGGCAGAAACCGAAGCTGCCGACAACGCCGTTTTTCGCCAACAACCAGCAACGACTAGCATTACAGCATGAATCCCTTTTGGGTTGAGACTGGTACCGCCATCCGGTTGGCCATCGTTCCACGTCCTCGCGGTAATGATTGGTTGGAGGATGAAGTGACCCAGATGAAGCGGGCGGGAGTAGATGTCCTCGTCTCGATGCTCCAGCCTGATGAGGCTGCTGAACTCGGCCTCTCAGAAGAGGCAGCGTTGTGTGCAGCAGGAGGCATCCAGTTCCGGTCCTTCCCGATTCCAGATCGAGAGACGCCGCCGTCCACTGCCGCCTTCGCGAAGTTCGTGGAGGAGTTGCGGATCGAAGCCCATGCTGGGAGAAGTGTCGCTGTCCACTGCAGGGCTTCGATCGGGCGCTCATCTTTACTCTTAGCGGCCTTGTTGACTACCGAAGGGCATACACCCGATGACGCTTTCAGGCGGCTGACGACAGCGAGAGGTTTACAGGTTCCAGATACTCCCGATCAGATCCGCTGGGTCGAACGCTTCGCGACCCGTCAGGCTCCCTAGAAGTCGTTGTTATCGGCAACATCGGCGGATTACTCCCGATAAACGCTCATAGGGGAAGTGATCGCAGCGTTGGGATCACTTCCCAGGATGCGACTTGTCCGGGATCTATCCGTGGAGCGTGAAAAAAACCGGCGCGGGTGTTCGCTCAGTCTTGATATCATCGAGCTTCTCAACCCACCCGCAGGAGCACCGATCCATGCCGCTTGCTCTTAAAAACATAATCTTCTGCTTGTCCGTACTGCTCGTCGGCCTTCTGGCCGGGCTGCAGTGGGGAACCGGCATGGCCCAATACACAGCGCTCAATCTCCCTGGCCCGGTATGGCTCCTTCGTCACCAAGCTGAAGACGCCCTTTTCCGTCAGGTCATGCCCGGTTACATGTGGGCCGTTCTCCTCTCGCTTGCTGGCTCTGCCATCATCGCCCGAGGCAAGACACGTACCTTCTTCGCCCTCGCGGCGGTTCTCTCGCTGGTTCAAATGATTATTACTATTGCGCACGAGGTACCGATCAATCGGCTCGTCGCCAACTGGTCCCCAACTAACCTTCCCGCCGAGTGGGATGCCACCAGGCATAGCTGGATGTTGGGCCACTGGCTACGGACCGGGTTGTCCTTCGTCGCTTTCCTGCTCGCTACCTTTGGGCTCCAGCGTAGCGGCTCGGTGGAGCAACCGCCGCGATAGCTGGAGTGCGCAGCCTCACGGTGGTATCGGTACCGGCAAACGCTCTTCTTGTCGTCTATGCACGGACGCTCCCGCAAAGTCGTTGTTATCGGCAACTTCGCAGCCAGGTGCCTCGCAGCGGGTTGAGATGAGACACAGGTGAAGCCGGGGATCAGAGCCGCACCTCACTTGGCATCGGTTCGAAAATGGCCTTGCAGTAAGGACGCCGTACCTCGTCCTTGCTGACGGTCTGCAATCGATTGACCGTTACAGCGCCACCGCACTCCGTGACTCCACAGAAATGTCATCGTTGTTCTCAGAAGTCAACTTCTTCCACTTCGTGCCAGCCATACTATCGCAGAGAGCCTTCATACAAGCATCTCAGCGTTTCTTCCTCAAAGCCGTTGTTACCCGCAACTTCAATCTTTCGAGCTGCCACCAGGCTCGAAGTTGCCCAGAATGCTGTTCGTTGGTGTTCGCGAATCGATGAGCGTGGCTGTCAGGCCGTCGCTCCTGCTGCAATGAACAGTGCGGCAGTGAAGGTGAAGACCAGTAGGTTCAGCGTTGGTAACAGGAAACGTGCGACGCCTCGACTGTAACGCACTATGAAGTACATTGAGCAACCGCCGAGGAGCAGCGAGACGACAGGAAGAAGCAGAGTGCTGACCGTGGCTGCTCTACTTGGGGCGGAGGTCGCACTGCGCAGAAGAGGAAGCACTTGTAGCGGTGGCACAAGAGCTTGCGTCAACAACAGTCGCAGTCCGACGCGCTGCTGCTCCGCCAGTCGAGTGTCACCTGAGACAGCCGCCCCGGCGGAACGGACCAGCATAACCAAAACTACGATCGGTGGAAGCGCCAGGATCACACCGAGATAGAAGTAAAACTCCACAGGACGCATCGATCCGCCTCTTCCGTAGGATTCTAGCCTCCCGAGGAGTCGGCGTGGTCGAAACTTGTTCTTTCCGCTCGTCCGGGCTCAATGTTCCGCCCACGCCGATTTCGCTTGAATGACATACGTCAGAAGATGCTCTGCAGAAACTGCGCGATCGTCGGACCGTAGAAGTTCGAGTAAGCGAAGGAATTCGGGTGAATCTGGTCGCTTATCAATAGGCCAGGTGCAGTAATGGCGTTCACTCCGCCCTTGTTAAACATGTTCAACACCGGTATCCCCATGCTATTTGCGTAGGTGACCGTAGCATCCGCGTATGCCTGGTTTACAACCGAGGGGGCCTGGGCGTTGTACTGGAGCGTCACCATGGCTAATCGCAGAGTCGGTTTCGCACTGAGATAGGTCTCAACCACCCACCGCATGTTGCCGTAATATGTTCCAGATGTGGTCGCATCGCCAAGGTTCCCCAACGGAACCGACTGGTCGTTGGTTCCAAGTTCGATCACAAGGATATCGACGTTCGCAAGGCTCTGCGTGAAGGACTCACCGTCAGTCAGCCCAATATCGACCACACCGCAAGTTCCGCCCTGCACCGGATAGCTCGCGACGAAGGTGCCTGGTGAGCCACCAACCGGCGGATTTCCCCAACATTCAAACGCGTTGTAGAAATGGCGGCTCGATCGAGCGTCCTGCATGACCAGCGGCATGCCTGTACGCGACGTCACAACATTCTGCCACTGGGTGCCGAATAGGATCGAGATGCTGTCGCCCTGGACCCCGAATCTACGACTCTGGAGAAAGCCGTTCTGCCCATCAGTGCCCGCTGGACCAGCAGGTCCGGGAGCGCCTGTCGCGCCAGTTGGTCCAGTTGGTCCAGCAGGTCCGGTTGGTCCAGCAGGTCCAGCAGGTCCGGTAGGTCCGGTAGGTCCAGCAGGTCCAGCAGGTCCGGCAGGTCCAGCAGGTCCGACGCTACCCTGTGGCCCCGGTGCTCCAGCCGCAGCCAGAACCGCCCAATCGACCGCACTCGCCGTAGCATTCACCGGAGCGACACCCGTACTCGGGAGCAAAGCCACGTAAGTTGATCCCTGGAAGGTCACGACATCAGTAGCGACGTAGGGAGTCTGGGAATTGTACGCTCCCAGGAACACTAAACCCGCTGGTCCAGCGGGTCCAGCGGGACCAGTTGTAGCCTGGGCCTCAAGAGATCGCGTCCCGGTACCGCAGCCTGTCAGTAGGAAGAAGAGCATGGCAGCGATGCTGCATGACAGGGCGGCTCTAACGTACTCAACGGCAGGAAGTCGCATACAGAGGTCTCGTAGTCTCAGTTTCAGTCGTTTCTCGACAGGGTAAGTCGAAGGTTCTAGCCTGGTCAACCAAAAGCCCGGCGCTCGACCTCTACAAGCACCTCACAGAGCGCTCGGCGGGAGCTTTGAACCTGCAAAAAGTTCGGCGTCCCCGACAACAACCATCTTCCTAAGGTTGCTCATCGGGAACTACCGTCCGGCATGATTCGAACACTCGGAAATGCTCCGAACTCCCAATCCGGGAACTCGTCCACTACAAAACCCGATAATTCTCTCCAAAACCACCCGCAAAACACCAGCAAATTGCCATGTCAAGCTCCAGAACAGCTAACTTCAACAAAACAAAGGAAAGATAGCGTCAGCTCCACCCACCTCAACCTGCTAGCATGTTAATAGAAGGGAAAGTATCGACGCCTCGTGCAATCATCCGAGGATTCCCCTTGATTGTTCCGTAAGTCTTTTCTTTTGTATATTCTACCTGTAACTCCTTTGCTTTCAATATTTTGCGAGCAGGAAAGTTGTAAAGCTCTCATTCTAAAGATCAAGTAACCATTCGGTAAACGGGGGGGGGTGGGGGTGGTACGACGCTTCCATCAAGCATTTACAATGAGGTCGTGCTGAAATCGCAAGTCTTTCGCCTGCTCGCCGTCGCCACGCTCCTCCTCCCACTGCTCCCGAGCGCGAAAGCCCAGATCAGCCCCGAAGCCCACGAGAAAGAAGGCGGTGGCCACGTCATCCTCGTCCTGCCCTTCGACAATCGCTCTGGGAATCCTAACCTCAACTGGATCGGCGACTCTTTCCCAGACACGCTCAACCAGCGTCTCAGCTCCGCAGGCTTTCTCACCATCACCCGCGACGATCGACTCTTCGCCCTCGATCACCTCGGTCTGCCTGCCGAATTCCGACCGACTCGCGCGACCACGATCCGCATCGCGCAGACTCTGGACGCCGATTACGTCATCGTCGGCAGCTACAACCTGCAAGGAACCGACAGCACCAGCCGCATCAGCGTTCAGGCCCAGATTCTTGCCGTCAACCGGCTGCGCCTCTCCGCACCCATTCAGGATTCTGCCGAACTCCAGCGCCTCTTCGACGTCGAAAATGCCGTCGCCTGGAAGATCGCACGCCAGGTCGAACCGCACTTCGCCGTCGCCGAGCAGACATTCCTCTCAGCCTCGAACGGCGTCGATCTGAGCGCCTTTGAAAACTACATTCGCGGCACCGACGCAGGCACTCCCGTCGAACGCACCAAACGACTCCAAACTGCCGTCGCCGACGCTCCCACCTACGCCGCAGCCGAACTTGCCCTCGGCAAGGAACTCTACACCGATCGCGACTACGACAACGCCGCAGCCACACTCGAAAAGGTTCCACACAACGAACGCCAGTCTCTTGAGGCCAACTTCTATCTCGGCCTTGCGCGCTTCAACTCCGCAAGATATGCTGCAGCCGAACAAGCCTTCGCCTTCGTGGCCACGCGCCTGCCGCTGCCCGAAGTCGTCAACAACCAAGGCGTCGCGCTCGACCGCCAGAACAAGGACGGTTCAGCCTACTTCCAGAAGGCTGTCGCCGCCGATCCGAACGATCCTGACTACCACTACAATCTCGCTATTACCGAGTTCCGCCGCGGCGACTTCGCCGGAGCCAACCGCGACATCGACCAGACCCTCAAGCTACACCCCACCGACAGCGAAGCAGCGGAGTTCAAGGCCCTGATCTCTGCCGGCCGTTCCGCCACCAAGCCCGCGAATGGCTTCGAGCCCACCACTCGACTTCGCCGCACCTACTCGGAGGCCAGCTTCCGCCAGGCTACCTTCCAGCTCGATGAAGTTCGCGCCATCCGCCTGACAACTCTTCCGCCAGCGCAGCAGGCCGCCGAATACACGCAGATTGGCCGTGACGATCTGGTACAGGATCTGTTGCCTGAGGCTGAGCAGCAGTTCAATGCAGCCGTCTCCGCCGACCCGCGAAACGCGGCGGCCCACGCCGGATTAGCCGAAGTTCGCGAGCAAAGCGGCAATCTCGATGACGCCCGCACCGAAGCCCAGGCCTCGATCAACATCGCACCCAGCGTCAACGCCTATCTGGTCCTCGCCCGGGTTGATCTCGCCAAGAAGGACCTCGCCGGCGCCAACGCAGCAGTTCAGCGCGCGTTGCAGTTGGAACCCGCGAACGCTGCCGCCCTTGCCGTGCGACACTCCCTCGATGCTCGTGGCCCAAGTCCCCAGTGATACTCCCCACAGGCTTCCCAGCCTACCTCGCCGCGAACCCCGATGCGTCGCTGCTCACGCTCTTCGCTGGAGTCCTGCTGATTTACCTCGAATGCAATCGACCTGGCTCCGTTCTGCCTGGCTGCCTCGGCGCCCTGCTAACGTTGCTCTCAATAAATGCTTTCACTCATATGCCGCTTAGGCAGCCAGCCCTCGCGCTCATCGTCGCCGGAGTCGCTCTGGTCGTCGCTGACCTGACAATGCCGGTAAGAAACCCCGCTGCGATCCTCGGCACGATCAGTCTGATAATCGGATTGCGAACCTTAGTCCAACCTTTCGCCTCGGCTCACGTCCATACCCCCATAGCTGTTGTTCTTGGAAGCAGCTTTGCCTTCACGACCGTTTGGCTTGCCCGCGTTGCACTTCGCGCCCGCCGCAACAAGCGCTCGCTCTCGCCTGACCTGTCGATCCGCTCCGCATCCCAGCGTCGCACAGGATAGACTGGACCTACACGCTGTACCAGTAAAGGGAGTTCGTTCCGGATGATCATCGCACCGCGCCGCCTCAGCACTTGGGCCGCCATTTTGTCCTTCGCCAGCCTTACCGCCGTCGCAAGCGCCCAGGCGCCACTTACCGGACTCGATAAACAGCTCGACCGAATCAACCTCGTCGTCGCTGGCTCCGGAATCCTCAATCGCGACACCTCCGGCCCCAACGCGCAGAACCAGACCATTACCACTGACGCCCCAGGCAACACGGCCGGAGCGTTGATCGACCTGCAGTACATCAAGTCTCCCCTGGTTGGTCTCGAGTTCAACGTGAACTACTCACGTTATGTGCAGAATTTCACCTACTTCCAACAAACCCCTGGCAGCACCACCGTCAGCACCCCTACCCTGCTCGGCGTCCAGAACGACGCGATCGAATATACAGTAGGCTGGGTCTTCCATACGCCGAAGGTTTTCGGAATCGGCACCTTCGCCTCTGCCGGCGCCGGCGCGACCGACTTCGTCCCCACCCGGGGAGGCGGTCTGGAATACAAACCGCAGGCACGCGCCACCTACTATTACAACGTAGGTTTAGAACAGCAAATCATCAATCCGCACTTCGGTGTCCGTGCTTCATTCCGGCAGGCATTCTTCCTTGCACCCGATTTTGAGACCAACTATCTTAGAGACCTCAAGCGCACCTATACCACCGAACCGAGCATCGGTTTTTACCTGCACTTCTAGCACCTGCATTTAGACCCTATACAGGATCACGCTCGTGAATAGTATGTTGCACCGTGAAAGTGACGACAATTTGGACGATCTCAACGGGACCAAAGACCGCGAGATCACGCTTGGCACCACGATGATCCTCGGCATCTTCTTTGCTCTTGCCGTGCTGTGTGCGGTCTTCTTCGGTTTAGGCTATCAACTCGGCCACAAATCCTTACCCACCGCCACGACGATCGCGCCCGCTGAGAGCCAGCCTGGCACCAACTTCGCTGGCTTCAAGCCTGCGGCAGGCAACCCAGTCAGCAACACTCCGGATCGAGCACCTGGTCAGACGGTAGCCGTCCCC
>CAXTNM010000106.1:0-12260 GCA_964245715.1 uncultured Acidobacteriaceae bacterium
CGCTGAAGAAGGGCGCTCATCTGCAGGTGGAAGGCGAGCTGCGCAGCCGGGAGTATGAGACCAAGAAGGTCGGCAAGAAGCCAGTTCAGAAGAAGACCATCTGGGAGATTCGGGTGAATTCCATTCTCAAGCTGGACCGGGCGGAGAAGGCCAGCCCGGAGGAGCAGGACGCAGACTCTCAACTTCCTCTGGAAGCGGCCGCATAAGCCGCTTTCCTTCCATCGACTCGGGAGCCCGGTAGAAGCCGGGCTTCCAACCCTGTGAGACACCCGCAATGAATACTCAGACCGCAACAGAATTCCTAACTCGATGCTTCCAACCAGGAGAGACGGTTGCCGTTCTCCTCCGGAAGGAGAACCCAGCATCTACGACGCAGCGCATCGTTCGGTTGGAGCAGGCGCTCGCGCCCCGCTATCTTGCTTGGCTCCGCTATGAGAATCACATCGGAGCAAACGTCTATGTCGCCGCCAATCCACTACTCCCCGGAAGCCGAAAGAGGACCAAAGAATGCATCGCAGAGGTTCGGCACCTTTACATCGATATCGACGTAGACGGTGAGGAGCGAATCGCCGCGCTTCGAGCTTCCGATGCCGTGCCCGTTCCGAGCACGATCCTCTCGACTTCACCGGGCAAGTACCAGGCGCTGTGGAAGGTCGAAGGCTTCGACTTCGATCAGCAGGAGAACACGCTAAAGTTGCTGGTCGTAGCCTTCGGCGGCGACTCCGCTTGCACCGACCGTAACCGGGTTCTCCGAGTGCCCGGATTCCGCAACTGCAAATACGATCCCGCGCACCTCGTCACAGTCGAATACCCCAGTGACTCCACCTATCGTCCTACGGACTTCCAGTTGGATGATTCAGTTCTCAATTCTGTCCTCCAGTCTTTCCGTGATGGGAGGAACTGCACCACGGGTAAGAACACCCGCTCCGAGAAGGATTGGGCATGGGTTGTGCAGCAGCTTTCCCTTGGCGAGGATGCCGGGAAGCTGACGCTGACGCTTGCTTCACAGCGGTCAGATAAACCCAACCCTCTGTACTACGCCCAGCGCACCATCGACATCGCCTCCGCTCGTCTCTCGCTGCTCGAAGGCACAGCGATTGAAGACGTAATCGCCATGCTCGAACGCCGTCGTTCGGACGAGCTGCCCGCTTCGCTTTGCTCGTCCAGAGCGCGCGAGATTGTGACCACGGCGGAGCGAATGATTGGCCGCGCAAAGTTTGCTTCATTTCACCACCCAAAGGAGAACCACAATGCCACTGCTTGAAGTCATCCAAACCCGCCAGATCAGCGCATCCATTCGTCTGACTGACACTACCGCCACTCAGGTCGATCAATATGCCGCTTTTATCTCCGCTTGTGCCGACGATGTTGTCGAGCAAGCTCTCACCTATGTCTTCAGCAAAGACCGCGACTTCCAGGACTTCCTGAAGACCCCCGAAGCCCGGAAGGTTACATCGACGTTGCGGATAAGGAAGGTTCCGGCTGCCGAGGCTTGCCCTCCAGCTTCTCCGAAGCCTTCGCCTGCGCCTATTGCCGCTCCCGTATCCCAGGCAAAAAGCGCTTGATCCTCCATTTCATTCCGGGGCAAAGGCACTGCGGTGCTGCGCACCGGAGGAATGTTGACACTTCATCCCTCGTAGGGTGGCGTTCGATGCAACAAGCGTATGCAGATGTATACGCGTCTCGAATGAGCTACTTACCGGACGACCGTATGCAACTGCATACCGAGCGTATTCAGTTGCATACGCCTCTTGGAGGCTCTATGAACACGTTGAAACCAACTCCTGTACTGAAACTCGACACTCGTATTTCCCGTTCACAAAGCCGGTCCGCGCGGTCATGCGTAGCGCAAGCGCGGGTCACAGAAGAGGAGCACCGCGTTCTGCTTACAGCCGCACGTTTGGACGGGAAAGCCCTCGGTGAGTGGGCGCGGGAAATTCTGCTGCGCGAAGCTCGCCGCTCCGCAGATGACCCACTCTTTACTGAACTCATCGCCACGCGGATGATCCTGCTCAACCTGCTTAAGCCGCTCGCTATGGGACAGGTTGTGACGCCCGAGGACTTCACTCGCATCAGCGCGACCGTGCGCTCGGATAAGCGCAAGGTGGCTCAAGAGATCCAGCAGCAATACAGCAAAGCAACGACGAAGGAGTTGTAATCATGGCTACCCAGTGGGGAAGAAAAGAGACGATCATCTGGCCTCCGCATGTGCCGATCCTGAGCTATACCGCCGTTGCGACGGCTCTACTGTGCACCTGCCTGCTCGTCTGGCAGCGGTTCGCATCTGTGCTGGAACCTCTCCAGAAGAGCTACATCACGGAGTACATCCGCTCTGAGGCGGGCGGTCTGTTCAACGCACATGAGTCCTATCGGTTGCTCTATCTGGGAGGTGGAAGAGGGAAGCCTCGCCTAGCGTTTCCCGTCGATTTTGTACCAGGCCAAACCGTGCTTCCAACCGGAAAGACACTCCCTGTTGCTCTGTCGCCTTTGGCGGTCGCCCAGGGATACCATTGGCCCTTCAGAGGGTCCGAACAGAAGCTGGCCGACCAGTCTCTGCACCGGTGGCTCAGCCTCACGGTCTACGAGGGCAAAGGCCTTTTCGGGCTCTTCGCCATCAGCTTCGTCGAGGGTGGGGCCTGCCTCGCTGTCATGCTCTGGTTCGCCGTCCCGTATGACATCAGGCGTTTCAAACAGATGAAGTATGGGCGTATCTTGCGTGGCCCACAATTGCTTTCGCCCGAGGAATTCAACCGCAAGGAGAAGGGCAATGGCATCGGCTTCAAGACGACCGAGCTAGGCAAAATGATGCGAATTCCAGCACGGAAGGAAGCGCAGCACTTCCAAATCATGGGCGACACCGGCGTCGGTAAGACCCAGCTCATCATGCAAATTCTCCGCCAGATTCGAGAACGCGGCGACTCTGCAATTGTCTACGATCCCGCCTGCGAATACCTGCAACGGTTTTACGATAAGGAGCGCGGCGACATCGTTCTGAACCCACTCGACGAGCGTTGCCCATACTGGGGTCCAGCTCATGAAATGGCTTCCAACGCCGAAGCCGATGCCATCGCAGCCTCGCTCTATCAGCCCACGACGGACGCCAAGGATGAGTTCTTCCATCAGACGCCGGCACAGATTTTCGCTCACCTCTTGCGAAAAGGCCCGACGCCCCATCAGCTTGCGGAATGGATGGCAAGCAGCGACACGCTGGAAAAGCTGGTCGCTGGCACGGAGATGTCTTTCTACATTGACCGTAAGGCCGGACCCCAGCGGGCAGGCGTACTCGCGTCGCTCGGCTTGGTCGCAAAGTGCTTCCGTCTGCTACCAGAGAAGGATCTGACCGAGCGCGCATGGAATGCTCGGACATGGGCGAAGGAACGCAAAGGTTGGATCTTCATTACGTCCCGCCCGCCAGAGCGCGAAACGCTTCGTCCTCTGCACTCGCTGTGGATTGACTTGCTTGTCATGCGGCTGCTCAGCGCCCCGCAGCCAGGTCAGAAGCCGGTATGGTTTGTGATCGACGAGTTGGCGAGTTTACAGAAGCTCCCGCAGCTCCATACCGCCATCACCGAGAACCGAAAGAGCAAGAATCCGCTTGTCCTTGGTTTTCAGGGTAAGGCACAGCTTGAGGTGACATACGGCCATCTGGCAGAGGTTATGCTGTCGCAGCCCGCTACCAAAATCTTCATGAAGACGGCAGAACCGAAGGCGGCGGAGTGGATCTCAGAAGCAATCGGCAAAGTGGAAATCGAACGGTTGAAAGAGACAAAATTTGACGGCTCTCGTTCCGGCAAGAACTTCACCGTTGATCGTCAGATAGAGCCTCTGGTGATGGGCTCGGAAATCAGCGGACTGGACGACCGCCACGCTTATCTCAAGCTCGGAAACAATGTTGCGCGGTTCGACTTCGACTACCTCGACCTACCCACGCGGACGGCTGGCTTCGTACCCCGGAAGTCGGCGGATGGCGAGATGGGCTTCGATCCCGATACCTTGCAGCCGCGCCGTCCCCAGAGTCCGACAACGGAGGAATCGGAACCCGTTCCAACGTCCGAGGCGCAAGCTGGACAGGGCGCACCACTCGCTCTCAAGAAGACACCGCAGCCTATCCCGTGGCCGCAGCAAAGCGAGCATGAGCGGGTTCGAGCTGTTACCGACGATCAGGGAATGGATGCCACGACTGAGCCTGAGATCGCCGTGCGGCAGCAGGTTGAAGTCGCGCTTCCGGCTCACTCAGAAGAGCACGATAACGCCGTTCATCATGGAATTTTCTAGCCATGCTTACCGTCTCTAAGGCACTCAGTTCCGGTCAGGCGCAGAAATACCACAAGCTCGAATTCACATCGAAGTCCCAGAGTTATTACGGGCAGGGCGATGAGGTGAAAGGCGAGTGGCAGGGCAAACTCACAGCCTTGCTTGGGCTGACGGGAAACGTCGCTCCATTAGAGTTCTCGCGACTCGCGGAGGGCATTCATCCGCAGACCGAGGAGCCGATGGTCAGGCACCGCGTCGCAATGGATTACAAGAATCCAGATGGCACGACGACCAAGTCTGCTGAGCACCGGGCGGGCTGGGACGCGACCTTCTCCGCTCCAAAATCCGTCTCGCTCACCGCCTTGGTCGGGGGTGATGATTGGGTGCGGGAGGCGCACCGCGCCGCCGTCACAACCGCGTTGGACGAGTTGGAGCGATATACGCAGGCACGGATCGGCGGCAACAATCCCGCCGAGACTACTGGCAAGTTCATTGCCGCGAAATTCGAGCACGACACGGCGCGCCCAGTAGGCGGCTACGCCGCGCCTCAGCTCCACACCCACGCCGTTATCTTCAATGTAACCGAGAGGGGAAACGGTTCGACTCGCGCCCTACAGGAACGCGCTTTCTTCGAGAGCCAGCAATATGCGACCGCCGTCTACCAGTCCGCTCTCACTTACCAGCTTCGCAATCTCGGCTACCAAATCGAATCCGGCAGGAGTGGCGCACCGGAGATCAAAGGCTACTCGCAGGAGTATCTTGATGCTTCCAGCCCACGGTCCCGGCAGATCAAAGAACAACTCGAAAAAAGCGGGTACAGCGGCCCCGAGGCAGCGCAGATCGCGGCACACTCAACCCGCGACCGCAAGCAGACGCTCTCTGCCGAAGAGGTGTTGGCAGCGCACAAAGAGATGGCCGCTGCCTTCGGAAATCAGCCTCAGCAGGTTATCGCCGACGCCCGCAACCGTGCTCTAAAAGAGAACAAAGAGCCCGAGCAAAACACCCTCGCCAAAGAAGCCGTGACGTTCGCCCGCGAAAGCATCTTTGAGCGCGAGGCCGTCGCCGACGAGCGGGCGATTCTCCGCGACGCTCTCCGGCGCGGCATGGGCGAGGCGTCATATCGGGACATCCGAAGGGAGTTCGACAGTCGCCGGGAGGCGGGAGAGCTGCGCGTTGTCCAGGGCATGAAACACGACTCAGCCCGCAGCTTCACAACGCCCGAAACCATCGCCGCAGAACGCGCCAACATCCGCTATGTTCAGGAGGGGCGGAATGCCATCGAGCCGATGATGACTGCGGAGAGGGCGCGAGAACAAGCCAATACACGATCCTTTCTCAACGACTCCCAGCGTCGGGTCATCGAGGAGGTTCTCAACTCGTCAGACCGTATCCACGGCCTGCAAGGTTTGGCAGGCAGTGGAAAAACCACGACTCTCCAGACGATCCGCCAAGGTGCGGAGACAAGAGGTTATATCGTTGAAGGATTTGCCCCGACCTCGAAGGCAGCAGGTCAGCTTCGCGAGGCCGGAATTGACGCCACGACTCTCCAGAGCTTCCTCGCGCGTGGTCAAAATCATCCTAGCGCCGATCCAGCGAATCGGCATTTGTACATGCTGGATGAGTCCAGTCTCGCCAGCACAAAACAGATGCGGTCGTTTCTGAGCAAGCTCAATCCAGACGACAGGGTTCTCGTCATCGGAGACACCCGGCAGCATCAAGGCGTGGACGCCGGAAGGCCCTTCCAGCAGATGCAGGAAGCCGGAATGCAGACCTCGCAACTTGATCGGATCATGCGCCAGAAAGACCCCGAACTGCTAAAGGCAGTCCAGCATCTTGCGAACAATGAGACGGTCAAGGGCGTTGCTATGTTGGCGGAGCAGGGCCGCGTGACCGAGATTCCAGACGGACGAGATCGTATCGCCGCCATCGCCAGGGACTATGCTGCACAGCCTGATAACACGATCATCATTTCCCCAGACAATCGGAGCCGCCAGCAGATCAATGAAGCCGTGAGGATTGAGTTACGGGGGAACGGAACCCTCGCCGAGGACAGTAAGGTGTTCCGAACCCTGACACATCGTTCGGATATGACCGGAGCGGATCGTAAATGGGCGGCGCGATACAGCGATGGTGACGTGTTGCAGTACACCACCGGGAGCAAGGCCGAAGGCATCGTGCGCAACAGCTTCGCTACTGTCCGCTCTGTCGATGCGCGGGCCAATACCCTCAACGTCGAATTGGAGAACGGATCGAGCGTGACCTACGACCCGCGACGGTTGAAGGGTGTTAACGTCTTCCGTGAGGTGGACCGTGAGTTCGCCCCCGGCGACCGTCTCCAGTTCACCGTACCGAACAAAGACCTTGGCGTTGCGAACCGCGATCTTGGAACCGTGACCGTAATAGGAGATAGCAAGATGACGGTGCGCTTGGATGGCAAAGCACAGCGCACCGTGACCTTCGATACAGTGGAGTTTCGGCAGTTCGACCACGGCTACGCTGTGACTTCGCACAGTTCTCAGGGCCTCACTGCTGGCCGGGTTCTCGCCAACATCGACACTGATTCCTCTCGCAATCTCATCAACTCCAGGCTCGCCTACGTCGCCATCTCCCGAGCCTCCAACGATGCCCGCGTTTACACGAACAACGCGGAGACGCTGGGTGAGCGGTTGGCCTCGGACATCACCAAGAGCGCCGCCGTGGACTTCAAGGAAAAGAGTTCGAATGAAGAGGTCCGGCAGGCGGTTAGCGCATTTCGAAGCAATGACCCTGCCGCCGCGACTGAAGCTCTCCAGCAGCAGGGCCGTGTTCATAAGTACGCAAGTTCAGAGCATCGGCTTGCTTCCATTGCACTCGATTATGCGTCCCAGATCGACCGCGCCCTCATCGTTGCCCCCGATGCCGCGGAGCGCCGGGAGTTGGCGCAACTTATCCGTTCAGAATTGCAAGCGCAGGGAAGGCTCTCTGCCGATAGCCGTTCCGTTCCAGTGCTCATCGAGCGGGATCTCGGCAACCCCCGCCTGGCCGCAAACTACGCTCCCGACGACCGAATCAACTACCGCAAGGGAAGCCCTGAAGAGTACGGGATCGCCGACAACAGCAGCGCCATCGTGGTTTCGGTGGATGCTCGCTCCAATCTCCTTACTGTCGAAACCCGCGAGGGTGACCGTGTCTCTTACAATCCGGCGCTGCTCAAGCAACAGACGGATCGCAGCACCGTCTACACGGAAGGGTCGCGCGAACTAGCCCAGGGCGAGCGTATCCAGTTCAACACCGCGATCCCAGACCTTCGTATCCGTGCAGGCAGTCTCGCCACCGTGGAGAAGTTCGGCGAGCACAATGCAATCACTGTGAGCCTGGACAATGGAAAGACCGTGGAGTTGGACGGCGAACAATCTCGCTACATTGACTATGGCTATGCTGTCGAAACTGCGCAGCAAGCCTCCGTAGACCGCCTTCTCATAACAGGAAATTCCAATCAAATTGCCGAGCAGCAAGAGGCCCTCACACACCTCTCTCCGCACCTTCGCGATCTCGCCATCTATACCTCTGACGACTCCGGCCAGGTCTTCCAACAAATCGCGTCCTCGGCCAGCTCTAAGCCGATCTCTGTCCCAGCCTTTCCGGAGATTGAACTGGAGGGAATGGGCATTGGCATCTAAGTTCGACGGTTGCGCCGTCTCAATAAAAGCAGCCGTCGGTATCTCCGGCATTCGTATCCAGCTCACATATAAAACCTGTACGAAGGATTCGGTTTCGCTTGACCAGCTTCCGCCATTATCCCTCCCACCTGTCGGGCGAATCTCAACGTGATCGGTGATCCGGTGGTGTCAAATGCTGTGTTCCAATTCATCCGGGCTAAAGATAGTACTTCATTCGCAGTCCTAATTAGATCCGTGGCGCGATCGGTATGAATTTGGACCGGCACGGGAATGTGCATTCCCGGATACGTCTTCCATTCCGAAATGTATCCGGTGGTGAACAGATAAGATGATTCATTGTTGATTCTGCAGAGAGTGCCTCGCTTAGGCGGGTAGGCCGCTCTCTGAACTAGACGAAAATCCGACGGCGCAATGTTTACGAATTCCAGAACTGGAATCTGCTTCAGTGCTGCTTCGAACCCCGACCGTTCTACGTCGTTAAATTGAGTTGTCTTATGAAGAACAACCCTCGCGGGGTCCTTACCTGTGCGCTCCCGATACTCGCTCGTAATGCGTTCGCCCAGAGCTACGGCTTGTTCTCTTGTGAGTTGCGGAACTTTTCGGCGATCGGTAGACCGGGGCACCGTGTCGCCTTTTAACGCGAACCCTTCGCCTTCGCTAGAAAATGCCTGCGCCAGACTGGAATACATGAGATCTGATTTATTGGTCCTGAGATAGTGAAAGCTTATTCCGACAAAGCAAGTCTCCGGCCCTTCCGTTCGCACACGCCAGGGAATTCCGCCGCCCTTAAAAAAGAGAGCGACGGTACTGTTCCAAGCTCGTGTTGCGGGGTCTTGGCTTGCCTTGTTATCTAAAAGAAGATTTCCTGTTGCAATTTGAATTGGTGTCCCAATCAACATTGCTTTCGCCTTGAGCGCGCGGCGAAAGTCTCGCTGCAGTAGTGATTCTGGGGTGTCGTCCACTGTCCACAACGCGTCAAAGGTTAGTTGTGACTGATCGGCTTTCTTCGCTGCTTTGAGTTCCTTTTTTTCAATGATCGTGAGATACCGCTTCGTGCTCCAGCACGTCGCCAAAACCTCCGGAGGCAGACAGCAAATCACAACATCGACCGCTGAAGTCTCAGTAAGGCGACGAATTCCTTCCTCATATACAGCGAGCACTGAATCGAATACGTAATTCTTGGGTCTGGCTAAAGCCACCCGAAGCTTCTGTGTGATGTCGATCTCAGGTGCCCCTAAGACCTCAAGTTTCGTCTGAAAGGCATTCTCGAATCCAGGGTAGTCAAGATACATCGGCTGGGAAGGTTTCCCGGTCGAGATCGGACCTTGACACCTTCGATACCATGCACGCGCATCTCTGAGCTGTTCCTCCACCCCTACCAATCCAATGCGAAGGCGCGAAATGTGCGCCCTTCCAAACCGAAGACTGAACGGTCCGGCAGCGGTCAAGCCAACTCGGGGATCGGAGAAGTATTGCTTGTCATCGCCAAACTCCAATTCTGGCGTCGGGAGTTCGATTACGCTAATCTGCATCCGACACCTCACTCTCCGAGTACTCCGCTTCCTCGGAGTCTGCAAGCTCTGCTTCAAGCCTTGCGAGATCTTCGTCTTCGTTCTTTTGCCATTGCGGACTTACCTCGAAATCAATGATCGGTGGCAACGCCAGTTCACAGCTCAAGAGCAGACCGCGTACTGCCACATGCAGATCATCTCCAAGTTGCAAATCAAAGCTGTCCTTGCCGTCAGCCATTACCCAGGTCCAAAAGACCAAATCGTTGTAAACCTGCATGTTAAAGTCACGTGCTGATTTTCTCGTGGTCAGCGGCCCTACCTTGTTGCTATCGAGTAGGGTCCCGCGACCGTCTTTCGTAAAAACGTATGTAGGCAATATCTCCAGCGCCCATTCCGAACCAACTTGCTGGAAACCGTAGCTAACGGCTTCATGTTCCCAGTAAAGGAGTCGCTCCGTGCGCTTAGAAACGAAAGGCTTTGTGACCGTTCTCGCAGCTTGTCTGACGCTAGCGCGGTAGGTCAAAACGAGAGATTCACCCTCATCCGGCCGGGGGAAGTACGCCCGCTTCTTATAGTTATCAACCCATAAACCGCGCTTCTCTAAGAATGCCTTCAAACTCTCGTTGAGTATTTGAACGAAGATTCTCGATCCATTTGGTTCTTCGGTCAACGTAGAGCAGCGAATCGACTCAATGGTGCTCGGATCAATTGATGACTCAAAAGGATTCTCTTGTGAGGAGAGATCGGCAAAAGTGTAAATGCAGTCCTCTCTTTGAAAAGCGAACGGCGGTAAGTCCGCACCTCCGGCACCGTCATAAATCTCGCGCTTGTACTCACACGGAGTAGACGCCTTCCAAACGTATTCCGGGATGCCGACGATTTCTAACCAGTTTGAGAAATAGCGAGATTTTGAGATTGACGGTCGGGCTGTACCTGTGTCGGCATCTAGCTCTTCTATGCGTCGATAGATCAAAGCGCGGTATCGAGTGTTTGTCTCGTCTATCGGCCCAAAAAAAACTGTCGATTCGTTTTGGAGGACCTCTGTGTGGACATCGGGAAGGCCCGACCCCTCTTTGTCCATTGCTCCGGCGCCATAGAAAACATCCGCCACGACTGCATTCCTGTACCCGGTGATACCTCTGACTCCGAGTGCAATTTCTTCCTGAAGGCGTGTGCTGACCCGTTGAAAAACAGACGGCACCAATCCTCCCGGATTAACCATACGGATGAAGCTTTGTTCTAGCTCTATCTTCAAGGGTTCTCCGGCATCGTAGCTACGATGTACCAGAGCGTTCACCAAAAGTTCCTTGAGGGCCAGGACCGGATAGGGATACACGATTTCGGACACTACGCCTTTGAGCCGAAACGGTTGGTTCATCTCTGCGAACAACTCGTCCAACCGCTCCCGTTGACTCCAAAGATTCCCATCGAGTTTTCGGGTTTCTCCCTCAACCGTTAGCTCACAATACGCTCCGACGATGCGCGACGAGGGATTTTGGGCAAACAGCAGGTAACCGCCATTAGTCGGGAAGTGTTGGCCGTCTACAAGCTTAAGCAAGTCCAGCTGAAGCATCCGTTGAAGCAGCCACTCACGTGTGACCGTCGCGGGAGTGGTCATCTTTGTACGCCGACAATAGGCCATCATCTGCACTTCAACCCGAGCCCAATCCAGTTCGGCAAGATCTGCGCCGTCGACTGCCCTCATGTCAAAAGGTAGGTTCGCTTGGTCTGCAAGCGACGAGGCTGTTGACGGAACGGAATACAGACGCGGGAGAGATGCACAAACTTCGGAGATGGAAAACATCACCTCGTCAAACCCGTTGATATGTACGGCCTGAAAGTTGCTACCGATACGGCTAGACAGCTGCTTCGCCAACGGGTGAAGTCCATCCTCGCTTTCACCCAAGGTGCACCAGTAGACTCCCTGGCGAAAGTCATTCGTGGCGGAGCATTGATCGAGCAGCAAATGATGCATGATCGACGGCTCCGCCCCGCGATAGCCAATCACAATCAACGGATGGTCCCGAAGCAAGGGAGCCAGAAGCGTAATCAAGCCGCGATCTAATTTCTGGACTTCGTCAACCAGATTCTTATCTGTGTAGTGTTCGACCGAACCGTGCAGATAAACCAATTGCGGGTGGGCAGGCGAAGTTGAGAACTTGACGTAATCTGCGGGAGTCTTTATTTGTTCGAGGAAGTGCGGTCGCCTTCGCATCACATGCAGGTCCGGAAGCACATGGTCGAAGTTGGTTGTCAGGACAGTATGAATCCGACCCGTGTCGAGCGCTTCGAGCAGGTGATTGTACCCAGGGCTAGCAGGCACATTTGGATCGAGAAGACGAAGAAAGAATTGCTTCCGGTTTTCGCGTGGTTGAAGAAGATTCTCTAGTGCCGCCGAGTAGTTATCTTCGATTTGCTGAGCGCCATCAAACCAGCTATGCCGTTCGAGCCATTTCAACCAATCGCTTCTGCGCACACTGGGATCGTCGAGGTGGAAGCCTTGGCCTTGGCAGTAGGCCCATTTCGCCGCCATCTCGACCACTTGGCCGCTCAAAGGTATTCCCGACTTTAGGGATGCACCTGCACCTAAAAGCAGAATAGGGCTAGCGAGGTTCGATTGGAGAAATAGCGACTTGAGACGTTCACTTGACTGCATCGTACTCCTCGAAATTGCAGATTCAAGGGCGTTACCGCGAGCAAGAGATACTCCCTCGACGACAGCGAATTCCAAAAACCGAGCCGCTAACTCACCCCTCTTATGACCATTCAAGTATAGCGAAGAAAACGCGAAGTCGGTCTGAGGATATCTGGTCATGACAGGCGGAAGGAGGTCTCC
>CAXTNM010000107.1:0-12135 GCA_964245715.1 uncultured Acidobacteriaceae bacterium
GTGGTATAGAGAGTACCCACAGCCGGGCCCCCCCGCCCCGCCGCGCCCCCCATATAGCCTTTCTGATCTGGACCGAATCCTTCTCCGAAGCGCCGAATTGCAGATGGTGCCCATTCTGATGCTGGCTGATCTAACATGCTCTGCCGACACGAGTCAGCTCAACGACACGCTGGTAAGTTGGTGGACCAATCCTGCCGTACTCCAGGTGTTACAAAAGCACGTCAGCTATCTCATCATAAATATTGGGAATGAAGTTGGGAACTATCACTGGTCTGGTGACTCGGAGGATGTTCTTACCACGTTCAAATCAGATTACTCGAAAGCTATCGCAAGCATCCGGAATGCGGGTCTCCGCGTTCCACTGATGATTGACGCGCCTGACTGCGGTATGTCGCTGGATGTCTTCCACCTTATTGGCGGCGAGCTAATTGCAGCCGACCCCTTGCATAATTTGCTTCTAAGCGCTCACGCATACTGGGCGGGATACGCCGGACTGGACTGGATCAATCCCTGCGTGGCTGCATCTTTGCCGATCGTATTTGGAGAAGTCTCGAACATCCAGGACGGAGATAGCGCCGGCACGTACATATCGCTGGACGCAACTCAGTCAGATCCCTACCCTCCAGCAGCAAATGGCTTTACGTATCAAGCCCTTCTTGCGGCCGGCTTCCACAACGAAATCGGTTGGCTCGCCTGGTCGTGGGGTCCGGACGACAACAACTTTCGCATGCTGAGCGCGGACGGCACCGCGACGGCACTCACTCCATGGGGCGAAGACTTTCTGAGTAACCCTGCGTATGGACTTGCGCTGCATAGCAAGCGCGTCAAGCTGATCTGACAAATCACCCTTCACCTCGCAGAGCGAATATGAGCTACACTCGCGCTGGAATGGCGTTGCGGCCACGCTCCTTGTTTTACCTGCTCGCTCGGGCCTCACCTGCGGAGCGATCGAACTGTGCCAGACTCCAGAGGGACAGTACGTGTTCCTTCAGATCGACCCGGCTGGATAGTATCTCTACGTGGATCTACAAGGCAGGACGAAAAGCACGGCTTCAGTCTAAGAGTGCTTGGTACAGCAAGCTTCAATCCATCGAGGACGTTCCGCCGCCCTCCATAGGGCCAAGTCTTGTCTCGAAGTAAATTGGCGACACCTTTTACTACAAGGTAGACGGATGTTGGGCGGGATGCTAAGCTACTTCTCCATAGTGTCCTAACGTGAAAGCAAGAGTCGGTAAATGAGGCTCTTCATCAGTATTGGATCAGTCACTTGTCGATTGAGCTAGTTTTGATTAAGCGTTCTACCTCTCAGGCTTGGTTCGAACTGTGAGGCGTATTTCTCGTCAGAGTGTTCGCACATGATGGTTCATCTTCTCCCAGAAGTTCGTAGAGTCTTCGCCAGTTGAAAAACACTGTCTAGTGCCCATCATCGCTGCGCAGCATGGATGATGCTGGCAACAACGCTTTTGCTCGCGCAGGACTTTGTTATGCTTCAGGCAAGCTTTCGAGTGTCGGGTTCCCCCTTCACCTGCATAGCTCCTTTATCGCATGCAGGATAAGCTTTTGGCTTCAATCCATTCTCAAATGCGTCTCAATTTCTAATAACGGCCATGCTGCAGCAAGCAAATGAGATCTTCCGCTTCGACGGCTACACCATCAATCGTGCCGATTGGACGTTGCACCATGCCGGAGAGCGAATCGCTCTCAATCGCAGGAGCTTCGATCTACTGCTTTACCTTCTTGCGCACCGGGAACGCGTCGTAAGCAAGGACGAACTTCTGGAAGCGGTCTGGGCAGGTCAGGTTGTTGAAGAGAGTAATCTTACGCAGCAGATCTTTTTGCTGCGAAAAGCTCTGTCTAAACACCCCTCGGGATTGAAGATCATTGAGACCGTCCCTGGTCGCGGCTACCGTTTCGTCGCGGCACTTGAAGCGGGAGAACGGTCCCAACACGGAGAAGGACTGGAACAAATCGTCGTAAGCTCCAGCATATTAGATACCGCAACGCGCGAGGCAGTCGAGGAAAGGGAAGATGATCTAAGTTCCAACGGATCCCTTGCTGGCGCACTGTGTGACGAGGCGTTCTCCCAGTCGGCTAGGAGCCACTCAAGTCTCCTGGGGCAGAATGCCGCAAGAGATGGAGGGAAACATGGCTCAGCGCACCTGCTCAATCGGGTGATGAGAAGGCCTCTTACGGTAACACTTGTTGGCGTTGCTGTTGCTCTTGCCCTCCTGACCTTCCTTGCGCTGCGAAGAAAGGCTTCGCCAAAGTGGCACGTCTCGGCGTACAGGCAAATCACGACTGATGGCGGCGCCAAACAGCTCGGCAGCACAGATGGAAGCAGAATTTATTTCACCCAGTTGCAGTTGGGAGATGTCGAAGAGGTTTCTGCTTCTGGAGGGCTGGCTGCGCCCATTAAGATTGGCCTCAAGGATGCCTGGGCCGGGGACATCTCCCCGAATGGGTCCACTCTCCTTGTCATCTCTCAGGCTGGAGGACAAGGGCCTGCCAGTTCACTTTGGAGCCTAAATCTGATCGGCGGTACTCTACGTCATATCGCCGATGCGGTGCTCTGCTCAGCATGGCTGCCGGATGGCGAGCGGATCGTCTACGCTTCGATCACCGGCGATATCTTTGTGGTGCGACGGGACGGATCAGAGATAAAGAAACTTGCTTCCGTAGCAGGGTACGTCAAATCCATAGCCTGGTCCCCAACGAGCGACAAAGTTCGGTTTTCCAAAGACGGTCTTTTGTGGGAAATGGCGGCGGATGGTACCGACGTGCATCAACTTCTGCCCGGCTGGGGTCAATCACCCAGCCAGTGGAGCGGAACCTGGAGTCCGGACGGGCGGTACTTCTTCGTTGCTGACAACCAGCTCTGGCTCCTCGGAAACAACACGGGCCTCCATCCAGGCGGAACAATGAGACCTTCCCAACTAACATCTGGCCCTACCGTTTGGGACCAACCACTCTCCGATCGTGATGGAAAGCGGATCCTGGCATCGGGTCGTACAAGGCGTGGTGAACTCGTCCGCTGGGATGTCACATCGAAGGAGTTCAGGCCCTTTCTTGCAGGCATCTCTGCAGACTTTGTCGTTTTCTCTAGAGACGGTAGATCGGTAGCCTATGTCTCTTTTCCTCAAGGTATTCTCTGGCGAGCCAACATGGACGGTAGCAACCCGGTCCAACTTACGGAGTCTCCAATTTATCCGAAGTCCTTATGCTGGTCACCGGACGGGTCTCAGATTGCATTTGTTGACCATTCACCCGGTGCCAAGGATGCAATCTTCCTGATTGCGACGGATGCGAGCGGGAAACCGCAGCGTATCCTTCCCCGGGATAATCAGGCGGAAACTGATCCCAGCTGGTCGCCTGACGGAAAGAGTATAGCTTTCTCGACTTCTCCCAATGTCGGCGCGAGCGCCACTGCCGATCTGCAAATCTTTGATCTGCAAACAAGGGAGGCCATGCCAGTTCGTCATTCCGCAGGACTTCTTGTACCTCGCTGGTCGCCAGATGGACGCTCATTGGCGGCTATGACTCTAGACACCTTCGGCTTGAAGATATTGAATCTTTCAAGCAAGACCTGGACGAGTCTTAATACCGGCGCGATCGCTTTTCCCCAGTGGTCACATGACGGGAGATGGATCTATTACGTCCGGTGGACTTCAAAACCGGCAATCCTGCGTGTCAACGCTGAAAGCGGTAAGGTGGAGACGGTGGCCGAGTTAACGGACAGCCGTTACACAGGCACCTATACACTCTGGATGGGTCTCGATCCTGCAGATGAGCCAATGATGCTGCGCGACGAAGGAACCGACGATATCTACTCTCTCGTTTTGGAACGTGACTGAAAGGCGACACCCCGTCCTCGGCTTCGTCATCATACAAGGGAGTGACCCAGACAGTACGGTGCCCAGCCTCAACGGCGTGGATCTCGCGTTAATGGTCGAGGCATTTACCGAGATGCGCTGTTTTCTTGAGCTTGCGAGGCAGTGGAGTCTTGAGGTCTGCCTGCATGAAGTATTCCTTGGTACACTGGCCAGGAACCTGGTCCAGAAGCAGGACGTTGGGGTTCAAGTCCCTCACGGCCCACCAAACTCCCTTCAGTCTGCTGCGTCTCTCCACAACCTGGGAAGGAATCCTCATGAAGCTCCTACGATTCGGAGATGCCGGCGCTGAGAAACCAGGCGCGCTGGACAATGCCGGCGTCCTCCGCGACCTCTCCTCCATCGTTCCCGATTTCGCCGGCGCCTCACTCCTCCCTGGGTCCCTCGACCGTCTCCGTAACATCGATCTCACCATCCTCCCCGCCGTCCCTGGCACGCCGCGGATTGGCCCCTGCGTCGGCGCCGTCGGGAAATTTATTGGGATAGGCCTCAACTACTCCGATCATGCCGCCGAGTCCGGTATGCCCGTCCCGGTAGAGCCTATTCTCTTCATGAAAGCGACCTCAGCTATCTGCGGCCCCAACGACAACGTCATCATCCCCCGGGGCTCTCTGAAAACTGACTGGGAGGTCGAACTCGGCGTGGTCATCGGCAAGCCGGCAAGCTACGTCACCGAGGAAGAAGCACTCTCGCATGTCGGCGGCTACTGCGTTATCAATGATCTCTCCGAGCGCGCCTTCCAACTTGAAGGCACCGGCCAGTGGGTCAAAGGTAAGAGCGCTGATACCTTCGGTCCCATCGGTCCGTGGCTCGTCACCCCCGACGAAATCCCCGATGCTCAAAAGCTGCATCTCTGGCTCGAACTCGACGGTCACCGCTACCAGGATGGATCCACCGCAACGATGGTCTTCGGGGTCGCTCATCTCATCAGCTATCTCAGCTCCTTTATGAGCCTGCAACCCGGAGACATTATCTCCACTGGCACCCCACCCGGCGTCGGCCTCGGCCAGAAGCCGCCTGTTTACCTGCGTCCTGGCAATGTCATAGAGCTCGGAATTGACGGCCTTGGCCAGCAGCGTCAGACGGTCACCTAACCTCAAACTATGAAGATAGTTCGTTGTGAAGTTTTGGTTCATTCCCATGCTCAGCATTGACCGGGCATACACTCTTGCTAATCCCACCATGTGCGGTTCCCTAACCCACAAGGAGTACTCCATGAAAGAAAGCCGCTTCTCCGGCGAAAATGCCTCGACGCCCGGCCTGAGCCGCCGATCCTTTATCTCTCGCATCGGAGCCGCTTCCGTCGCCGCCGCAGCCGTCCCTGCGCTCGCAGCCGCACCCACCCAGACCGACTCGTCGGTCGAGCCAAAGTCCGCGGTCGCCGACCCAATCGAACACGCTATCCCCGTCACGCTGACAGTGAATGGCGTAACGCACCAGATCAACGTCGACCCCCGCACATCGCTCCTCGATGCTCTGCGCGAGACCCTTACTCTTACGGGCACCAAGAAAGGGTGCGACCACGGCCAATGCGGTGCCTGCACCGTCCACATCGACGGGCAGCGCATCAACTCCTGCCTCACCCTCGCCGTCATGCAGGAGGGCACATTCATCACCACCATCGAAGGCCTCGGCTCGCCTGACAATCTCCATCCCATGCAGGCGTCCTTCGTCGAGCACGATGGCTATCAATGCGGCTACTGCACCTCGGGCCAGATCATGTCGGCCGTTGCACTCCTCAAAGAACCCTGCGGCCCCGCAGACGCCGACGTGAAAGAACTCATGGCCGGCAACATCTGCCGCTGCGGAGCTTACCCAAACATCGTCGCCGCCATTCAGCACGTCCGCCAGCGCGCCTAAACTGTTCGCCCCGCCAGGAGCCATCGCATGGAACTCTTCTCCTACTCCCGCGCCGCCGGTATTCCGCAGGCCATTGCCGCGGCCGCCGCTCCGTCGACCCGCTTCATCGCCGGCGGCACCACCCTGCTCGACCTCATGAAGCTCGATGTCGAGCGACCAACCGAACTCGTCGACATCAACCCGCTTGGCCTAGACAAAGTAGAACGTCTGCCCGATGGCGCGCTCCGCATCGGCGCCCTCGTCCGCAACTCCGTGCTCGCCCATAGTCCCATCGTTCAGGCTGACTACTCCGTACTCTCGCAAGCCCTGCTTGCCGGAGCCTCCGCCCAGCTCCGCAACATGGCCACGACCGGTGGCAATCTCCTCCAGCGCACTCGCTGCATGTACTTCCGCAACACTGCCACCCCCTGCAACAAGCGCGAGCCTGGCACCGGCTGCTCTGCGATCGAAGGCGACAACCGCACCCTCGCCATCCTGGGCACCAGCAAAGACTGCATCGCCACCAACCCGTCGGATATGAACGTGGCCCTCGCGGCCCTCGAAGCCGTCATCCACGTGCAAAGCTCCACCGGTTCGCGCGCAATCCCCATCGCCGACTTCTTCCTGCTACCCGGATCCACGCCGCACCTGGAAACGGTTCTCAAGCCCGGTGACCTCATCACCCACGTCACCCTACCTGCCCCGCAGAAGGCCAGCAAGCAGGTTTACCTCAAGCTCCGCGACCGCGCCTCCTACGAGTTCGCGCTCACCTCCGCGGCCGTTGTCGCCGAGGTCACCGACAACAAGATCTCCTTCATCCGCATGGCCCTAGGCGGCGTCGCCACCAAGCCCTGGCGCTCGCACGAAGCCGAAGCTGAACTACTTCACCACCCGGCTAACGATGCGACCTTCCACCGCGCAGCCGCATCGGCCATCCGCAACGCGCACCCGCAATCCGAAAACGCCTTCAAGGTCGAACTCACCCGGCGCTCCATCGTTCACGCCCTCACCCTGGCCACCAGGTCGGCCTAAGGAGATCACTATGGTCAGCACCCCCACCATCCCGGCCAGGACCAACGCCACCGGCCCACGTGTTGACGGCCCACTCAAAGTCACGGGCGCCGCCATGTATTCATCCGACTATCATCTGCCCGGCATGCTCTACGCCGTGCCTGTCTGCGCCACCATCGCGAGCGGCACGATCTCCTCGGTCGATACAGTCCGAGCGCAGGCAATGCCAGGCGTTATGGCGATCTACACCCGGGAAAACTTCGGCAAGCTCTTTCGCACCGCGCCACCCGCCGGCTTCTCCGGCATTGTCGACGAGAAGCGCCCACCGTTTGAAGACGACACCATCCGCTACTACGGCCAGTATGTTGCCGTCGCCGTTGCCCTTACCTTCGAGCAGGCAGTCGCCGCCTCGCGCGCTGTGAAGGTCACCTACAAACCCACTCCATCTAATCTGAGCACCCACTTCACCGAAGCTGAAGCCGCCGACAAGCCCGCCGTCGACTCCCACCGCGGAGACCCCGACGCGGCTTTCGCCTCCGCCGTCGTCAAGCTCGATCACACCTACGTCACTCCCACCGAAACCCACAATCCCATCGAACTTCACGCCTCCGTCGCCGACTACGACGGGCAGCACTTCACCTTGTACGAAACCACTCAGGCCGTCTGCAACTCACAGGATGTCCTGGCTCAGATGCTTGGCGTTCCGATCGAAGACGTTCGTGTCATCTCCCGCTTTCTCGGCTCCGGATTCGGCGGCAAACTCTGGCCCTGGCCCCACGCCGTCATCGCCGCACAGACTTCGCGCAATCTCGGCCGCCCGGTCAAGCTGGTCGTCTCGCGCGAGATGATGTTCCAGAACGTCGGCCACCGGCCCCGCACCCAGCAGCGCATTCGCCTTGCCTCCACGCCTCAGGGCAAGCTCGTCGCGCTCATGCACGACTCCCTCAACCACACCTCCCTCCTCGACGACTATTCTGAAGGCTGCAGCGAAGCCACGGCCTACAGCTACTCCACGCCGAATCTCCGCGCCACCTCCGCAATCGTCCGCCGCAATGTTGGCACACCCACCTCCATGCGCGGCCCCGGTGCTGTGCCTGGTCTTTTTGCCCTCGAATCCGCCGTTGACGAGCTCGCCGTCGAGCTCAAGATGAACCCCATCCAACTCCGCCTGCTCAACGAGCCTGCAAGAGACGAAGGCCTTAATCTTCCCTTTTCTTCCCGACACTTCGTCGAGTGCCTTAACGTCGGTGCGGAAAAGTTCGGCTGGTCCAGACGCAACCCCGCAATCGGCTCCATGAAGGGTTCCGGCGACCTCGCCGGCCTCACCCTGGGATGGGGCGTCGCCGGCTGTTCCTGGATCGCCGAACGCACGGAGGCCCAGGCCACTGTGCAGCTTCTCGCTAACGGTACCGCCCGCATCTCCTCGGCCACACAGGATATCGGCACCGGCACCTACACGGTTCTCTCGAACATCGTTGCCGAACGTACCGGACTTCCCAACAACCGCATCGAAGTCGTCCTTGGCGACACCGACCTCGCGCCCGGCCCCATCTCCGGTGGCTCCTGGGCGACAGCCTCGGTCATCCCTGCCGCGCTCGACGCCATCGAGAAGGCGCAGCAGACGCTCTTCGCCATTGCCCCCTCGGACCCCGCCTTCGCCAAGCACAAGCCCGACGAATTCGCCTTCACCAACGGCATGGTTCACCTGAAGTCATCCGCTCCAAACACGGGCAGACCCTTCGGCGACCTTCTCACACACGCCAGCATCCGCGCCGCTACCGGGCTCGGGAAATCCAGCGGAACCTTCGGCGACCCCACAAAGAAGTTCTCCACTCACTCCTTCGGTGCGCAGTTCGCCGAGGTCACCTGGCAGCCTGAGACCGCGCGCCTGCGCGTCTCGCGAGTCGTCACCGTCATCGACGCCGGCCGCATACTCAATCCGAAACCCGCTCGCAACCAGATCGAAGGCGCGGTCGTCATGGGCATCGGCATGGCGCTCTTTGAAGCCACGCGCTACGACAGCCGCTTTGGCGTTCCCATCAACAATAACCTTGCTGACTACATCCTCACGACCAACGCCGACTCTCCGTCAATCGACGTCACCTTTCTCGATCATCCCGACCTCGTCCTGAACCCGCTCGGCGCCCGCGGCGTCGGCGAGATTGGACTTGCCGGCATCGCAGCCGCGATCACCAACGCCGTCTACCACGCCACCGGAGTCCGTGTCCGCGAACTTCCCGTTCGCATCGAAGATCTTCTCGTCCCCGAAACCCAAAGTCGTGTCTGAACCGGGCTCAGCCCGTGACATCCTCTGCCGAACGAGGCTATCGAGGTACGCGTGTACGCGATCACTCCGGGTACATGCGTGCCGATCGCTTTCGTAGCCAGAAAATCAACGTAACTAAGCCGACGGCCAGGCTGATCGGGCACGGGTTAGTTCATCCTAAGAGCAAGGCCTGACAACCCTGCAGTCTCCTGTGCTGCCGACAGAGTACATTAAACCAATGCCTCCCTCGCCGCCGCAATCCTTCGAGGCTATCTCCAATCGGGAGCTCGGGCTTCGGCGCACTCTCACCTCACGCCAGCTCTCGATGATCGCCATCGGCGGCGCAATCGGCACGGGGCTCTTTCTCGGCTCCGGATTCGCCATCGGCTTTGCTGGCCCGTCCGTGCTCGTCAGCTACCTCATCGGCGCGCTCATCACGCTGCTCCTCATGGGATGCATGGCCGAGATGACCGTAGCCCATCCCACCTCCGGTTCCTTCGGCGCATGGGCCGAGTTCTACGTCTCGCCGCTCGCCGGATTCCTCGTCCGCTTCGCCTACTGGGCCGGCGTCGTGCTCGCACTCGGCACTGAGATCACCGCCATAGCCATCTATATGCGCTTCTGGTTCCCTGCCGTTCCCGGCTGGGTCTGGATTGCCGGTTTTTCAACTGTTCTCGTCCTCGTCAATGCCTTCAACGTCGAGCTCTTCGGTTCAGTTGAGTACGGCTTCTCCGCGCTCAAGATCACAGCCATATGCGCCTTCCTGCTACTTGGCGCCTACGTCGTTTTGAACGCCTCGCACACGCCCGGCTCGAACATCGGCTTCGCCAACTACACCGCCTTCGGAGGCTTTTTCCCCAAAGGCCTCAGCGGCATGTGGATCGCAGTGCTCGTCTCTCTCTTCAGTTATTTCTCCATTGAGGCCATTGCCGTCGCGGCGGGCGAAGCCAAAGATCCCCGCCGCGCCATCGTCCACGCCTTCCGCGCGACCATGCTGCGGCTCGTCCTCTTCTACGTCCTCTCCCTGGCGCTTACGCTTGCCATCGTGCCGTGGCCTGCACTCGCCAGCGGGGCCGCTCAGTCGCCCTTCGTCACGGTCATGGCGCGCACGCACATTGCCGCCGCGCCCGGTATCGTCAACTTCGTCATCCTCATCGCCGCGCTCTCAGCCATGAACTCGCAGCTGTACATCACCGCGCGTATGCTCTTCTCACTCGCTCGCGGAGGCTACGCGCCGACCTCCCTCGGCAAGCTGAGCCGGCAGGGAGTTCCAGTGCGAGCGCTCCTCACCTCCACCGTCGGAATCGGCGTCGCAGTCATCGTGAACCTCAAGTACCCGGAGCGCAGCTACCTGCTGATGTTGTCAATCGCAATGTTCGGCCCCCTCTTCACCTGGTTCATGATCTTCGTGACCCATCTTCGCTTCCGCCAGCGCAACTCAGGCGCGACCCTAGCATTTCGCACATGGGGATACCCGTATACCAGTCTTGCAGGCACCATGCTGTTGGCCGCGGCGCTTATCACCACCCTCTTCGTCCCTGCTTTCCGACCCACACTCCTGTACGGCGTTCCCTTCCTCCTCCTGCTTACGCTTTTCTACACTCTTACCCAGCGCAAACGCGCCGCCGCACCTCTCCCGGAGACCGCCCCCTCATGACCACCGCCACTGCTCCAAGCCCCGCCGAAGCGACCGACGCTCTCCTCGCCTGGCGCAAAGAATTTCCGATCCTTGAGCACACCACCTACATGATCAGCCACTCGCTCGGGCCGATGCCGCGCCGTGCCCAAACCGCACTCGCCGAGTTCACGAACACCTGGGCCACCCGTGGCATCCGCGCATGGGAAGAAGGCTGGTGGGAGATGCCGCTTACCTGCGGCGACCTCATCGGCTCCATCATCGGTGCACCCAAGGGCCGCGTCGCCATGCACCAGAACGTCTCCATCTGCCAGAACATCGTCATGTCCTGCTTCGACTGGTCAGGGCGCCGCAACAAGCTCGTCACCGACGGCCTCAACTTCCCTTCGAACGACTACATCTACCATGGCCTTGAACGCCAGGGCGCTCGCGTGATGTCGGTCCCGTCCGCCGACGGCATGACTATCCCGCTCGAGCGCATCCTCGAAGCCATCGACACTGAGACGCAACTCGTCAGCATCTCCCACGTCGCCTTCCGCAGCTCCTACCTGCAAGACCTCGAAGCGATCACGGCGCGCGCCCACGAAGTCGGCGCGTACATCATCGCCGACCTTTACCAGTCCGCAGGAATCGTCCCCCTCGATGTCACCGCGCTGGGTGTCGACTTTGCCACCGGCGGCTCGGTCAAGTGGCTCCTCGGCGGACCCGGCGCAGGCTATCTGTATGTGCGCCCGGACCTGGACGCGAAGCTCGAACCTGCCGCCACCGGCTGGGCCGCACACGTACACCCGTTTGAGTTCGCCAATGGTCCCATCGCTTACGCGCCGGACATGCACCGCTTCCTCAACGGCACGCCTAACGTCCCCGCCATGTACTCCGCGCGCTCCGGATACGAGATCGTCAACGAGATCGGTGTGCCCGCCGTCCGCGCCAAGTCACAGCGCCAGACGCAGCTTCTCATCACCCTCGCCGACGCCGCAAACCTCACCGTTCATAGCCCGCGCAACCCCGACCAGCGCGGCGGTACCATCATCCTCTCGGTTCCCGACGCGAAGGGCCGCGCCATCGTCGCCGAACTCGGCCGCCGCCAGATCCTGGTCGACTTCCGGCCCGGCGCGGGCATCCGCATCGCCCCGCACTTCTACACCTCTGACGACGAGATCGCCCACACCATCCATCAACTCGCCGAACTTCTCGAAACCCTGCACTAAACCGTTCCATGCCGTAAAGTGGAGTGCATGAATCGCCGCGACTTTACCCAGCTCCTTGCCCTCGCCCTCCCTGCCTCCAGGCTTCCGCTCTCCGCGCAAACACCCGCCCCGCAGAAGCCCGTCAACTACGCGGTCATCGGCCTGGGCGGCATCTCCGACATCTTCATGCGCGCATGCGCCCAATCGCAGCACTCGAAAGTCGTGGCCCTCGTCACCGGCCATCCCGAAGAAAAAGGCCCTAAGTACGCCGAGATGTACAACATCCCCAAATCCTCGATCTACACC
>CAXTNM010000108.1:0-11565 GCA_964245715.1 uncultured Acidobacteriaceae bacterium
TCTCGGTAGCCGTCGCCACTGTCGATCGAGGGTTCCTGGTCTGATTTTTCTGCTTGATCGCGATCGCCGGCGCAAGCCCGTCGATGTGGTCCACATCCGGCTTCTCAATCCGCTCGAGGAACTGACGAGCATAAGCCGAAAGCGACTCCACATACCGCCGCTGCCCTTCGGCATACACCGTATCGAACGCAAGCGACGACTTGCCCGATCCCGACACTCCGGACACCACCGTCAACGCATTGTGCGGGATATCGACGTCGACACCCTTCAGGTTATGCGTCCGCGCGCCACGAATCGTGATCCGGTCGTTCGCCCCCGCAATCATCTCACCCGGCTCACCCGCCGGTGTTTCCACTTGCGTCATCTCTTCAATCATGGCCACTCTTTATTGTCGAATAGAAAGCCGCCGAACGCGAATGTGCTTTTTGTTACCCTCAAGCGAATCCAAGCTCGATTATTCTTCGTTCGGCTGCGCCCGAAAGATCTCCAGCAATAGCAAGCAAGCTCCCACCACGATGCACGAGTCCGCCACATTGAAGTCTGGCCAATGATAGTGAATGATCCTCACCTCCAGAAAATCGACGACATACTGATATTTCCAGCGGTCATACAGGTTCCCAATCGCTCCACCCAGGATCAATCCAAGCGCAACGCCCGTACCAGACCAGCGCCGCCCCACCTGCCAGATCATCCCCAGCACCACGATGATCGCCACGATCGAGAAGCCAATCAGGCAATTCCGCACCAGCCTGGGAGAAGCCTCTTCAAATAACGAAAAGGCGGCCCCGGTATTGAAGACATGCGAGATCCGGAAGAACCCCGGAATGACCGGGATGAACCTGCCGCGCGGCACATGAACTGTGACCCAGTTCTTCGTCAGCCGATCGAAGAAAATCACAACTGCCGCGATGACCAAAAGCCAGGGACGCGCATCCCGCCCTGTCCTCCGATGCACAATCTCCAAACCCGCCATGACTCTCCCAACATTCCTAAACTGAAAACTGTTTGCTGATAGCTGAAACCTGATAGATCATGCACTTCGCCCGACATCAAGCTCGGACATAACCGGATGCCCACTCGATAACTGGCCGCGGAGCAGCCGACCGTACCCCTATCGAACTCATACCTGAGAAGACGGGAAACCAATCGCCTCCAGCGCATCCGCACACCGCAGACAAACAGAAGGGAAGCGCCTGTCCTCACCGACCTCCTGGACGTAACGCCAGCAGCGTTCGCACTTCGGCTTCTCGGAGCGCCGAACCGAGATCGCCTCTTCACCTTCCGCGGAGGCGGTCAGCTGCACCTCGGAGACGTTGAACAGCTCCGGCAGCGCCACCGCATATTTCCGCAGCACCTCGTCCGATCGTTCTGAAAGCGTCACGACCGCCTCCAGCGATTTGCCGATCACCTTCTCAGCACGCAGCACTTCTAGCTTGGCGAGAACCTTGCCTCGAATCTCCAGCAACTGGGCCCACTCCGCCTCCAACCCAGCCTCGTTCCCTGGCACAATCTCGGCCAGATCAGGAAAGAGCGCCAGGTGAACCGAACTCTCGCGCCCCTCTACCTTCGGCAGATACCCCCAGACCTCATCCGCCGTAAAGCTGAGAATCGGCGCAATCAGCCGCGTCAATGCCTCGGCAATCCGCCAGAGTGCGGTCTGCGCGCTTCGTCGCGCTGGCGCATTCGGCGCGAACGTATACAGCCGGTCTTTCAGCACATCGAGGTACAACGCCGACAGATCTGTATTCACAAACTCGTTCAGCGCGTGATATGCCCGGTGAAACTCAAAACTGTCATACGTTGCACGAATCTTCGCGTCCAGCTCCGCAGTCCTGGCGAGAATGTACTGATCCAGCGGCTCCATCGAAGCAAAACTCACCGCGTCCTGAGCAGGGGCAAAATCATGAAGATTCCCGAGCAGAAAACGCAGCGTATTCCTCAGCTTCCGGTAGTTGTCCGACACCCTCTGCATCAGGTTCTCGCTCGCCGCCACATCCTCGCGAAAGTCAACCGAAGCAACCCAGAGCCGAATGATCTCTGCGCCCAGCCGCTTCGCTACATCCACCGGATCGACACCGTTGCCGAGCGACTTCGAAAACGCACGCCCCTGTTCGTCTAAAGTCCAGCCCGACGTCGCAACCATCCGGTAGGGAGCAATCCCGCGCAACCCCACCGAGCTCAGCAGCGACGAATGAAACCAGCCGCGATGCTGATCCCCACCCTCGGTATAAAGGTCAGCAGGGAAGCGCAGCTCCGGTTCCTGCTCGAGCACAGCGTGCCAGCTCGCGCCGCTCTCGAACCACACGTCGAGAATGTCCATCTCCTTGCGAAACTCACGCCGATCAGCATTCCCGCAGCCTGAACACGCTATGCCATCGGGCAGCATCTCCGCCGGCGTCTTCACATACCAGGCATCGGCCGACTCGCGCTTGAACAGCTCCACTACGCTCGCATTCACCGCCTCATCCATCAGCGGCTGGTGGCACTTGTTGCACAGGAAGACAGCGATCGGCACACCCCAGATCCTCTGCCTGGAGATGCACCAGTCCGGTCTCGTCGCGATCATGTTCGAGATGCGCTCTTCACCCCACGCCGGATCCCAAACCACTGTCTTGATCGCATCGAGCGCCGCCTGCCGAAACGTTGTCTCCGAGCCGTCCGCGTTGGGAATCGGCGTCTCCATCCCGATAAACCACTGCTCGGTTGCCCGCACAATCACAGGGTTATGGCAGCGCCAGCAATGTGGATAGCTATGCTCGAACTCGCTCGCACTCAGCAGCGCACCGTGCTCGCGTAGCACCTCGGTGATTACCGCGTTCGACTGGAACACGGTCAAACCTTCAAACGGCTGATGCTCCTCACCGCCCACTGGTGGGGTATTCTTCTGCCGCCCCGCATTGTCGACATACTGCAACTCCGGCAGCCCGTACTTCTTACCCGTATAGAAGTCATCGACGCCGTGCGCCGGCGCCGTATGCACCGCACCCGTACCCTGGTCGGCCGTCACATAGTTCGCATTGACACCCAGGACCGTTCGCTGCAGAAATGGATGTGCAAAGGTCGCGCCATCCAGGCGAATTCCGTTGAATCGGGCCAACGGCTCAGCCTTCGCCTTCAACCCGCACCGCTTTTCCACCTCTTCACGCAACGCTCCCGCGACGATATAGACCGGCTCACCCGTACCCGCTGAGATCGCCACGTACTCCATCTCCGGATTGAACGCCACGGCCTGGCTCGCTGGAATCGTCCACGGCGTGGTCGTCCAGATGATGGTGTAAACCTCCCGCCCGGCAAGCTCCAGAGCAATTTGTTCGGGAGGAGAAGTCAGCCGATACCTTACATAAACGCTTGGCGAAGTGTGCGTCTCGTACTCCACCTCCGCCTCCGCCAGCGCCGTCTGGTCGTGGATACACCAAAAAACCGGCTTCAGCCCCTTGTAGACAAACCCCTGCTCAAAGAACTCGTAAAACGTCTCAACGATCCGCGCCTCGTAACCAAAAGACATTGTCAGGTACGGATCGTTCCAGCGCCCGAAGACCCCGATCCGTTCAAACTGCGATCGCTGCAGATCGACATACTTCTGCGCATATTCGCGGCAGGCCCGGCGCACGCTCACTGCGGGCATCTCGAGCTTTTTGCGCCCCAGTTGCTCGTCCACCTTGATCTCGATTGGGAGCCCGTGGCAGTCCCAACCCGGCACATAGGGCGAGTCGAAGCCGGCCATCGTCTTCGTCTTCACCACAAAGTCCTTGATGCACTTGTTCAGCGCGTGTCCCAGGTGAATCGCGCCATTGGCGTAGGGCGGCCCGTCGTGCAGGATGTACTTCGGCGCACCCTCGCGCGCCCTGCGAATCTGCCCATACAGATCATCGGCAACCCACCTCGCCAGCCGAGTCGGCTCATTTTGCGGCAGGTTTGCCTTCATGGCAAACGCCGTCTCGGGCAGATTCAGCGTCGCCTTCAGAGGCTTCGCACTCACTGCGTTTTCAACGCCAGCCGTCGTCGTCGTACCAGCCGTACCATCCGCCATCGAAAATCCTCGCTTCAAACCTTCATTGTATCGGGTTGCATCACGCATCCTGCTCATCCTGAAGGTTCGCAAGCGAATCTCCTCGACGTGCAAGAGACCTCCGCCCCGTTCACAACGTCAAACCGTTCAGCAAACACGCACCCGGGAAACTTAGTAGAATAACGTTTGGCCAGTACGACACTTCAGAAGCTCGCACCACATCAACCGGCGAAGACCGGGAACACAATCCACAGGTCGAAGGCGAGCACACGAGGGTTGACCGCGTGGCCCGAATATTGGAGTTTATGGCGATCAATCCTCTTCTGCCCCCCAACGAGGGGCCGGATTTCGGTTCAGGCAGGTCACCCCAGCCGCCCGCACCCACACTTCGTCCACTCAACGACGTCACGCTCTCCGGTGAGAACAAGGCGGCCGAGCAGGGTATCTTCTCATCGCTCGTTGAGAGCGTACGCGACGTTTTCTTCCCGAAGAAGCTTCCACCCCTCGAACTGACCTCACAGCCGATCGCCGTCGTCGATCCGATGGCGGTCAAGCGCGACCCAACCTCCGTCGCCATCTCTACCGCTATCAACATCGGCGTCATCGCGCTCCTGCTTTGGATCGCAGCGCGCCAGACCGGCATCATCGCCAAGCCCAAACCCGTGCCTGTCATCTCCATCGATGTGCCGCCACCCCCGCCGAAGCTACCCCCGAAGGCAGTCGTCATGGGCGGTGGCGGCGGGCAGAAGGGACCGACTCCCGTTACCCGCGGCAATCCGCCTAAATTCGCACCGCAACAACTCAATCCGCCGAAGATCGCCGTGGATGATGCCAAGCTGCACCCGCCCGTCACGGTTGACGTTCAGCAGAACATCAAGATGGCGAAATCGGATATCCCACAGTTCGGCATGCCAAACTCCCCGCTCGTTGGCATGAGCATGGGGAACGGCAATGGAACCGGTCTCGGCTCCGGCAACGGAAATGGCATAGGACCAGGCTCTGGCGGCAATATGGGAGGCGGCCTGCGTCGCATCGGCGGCGGCGTCTCCGCGCCGGTCGTCCTCTTCGCTCCTGAACCCGAGTTTTCGGAAGAAGCCCGTAAAGCCAAAGTTGCCGGCAACGTTCTCGTCTATCTTCAGGTTGATGCTTCAGGTCACCCAACGCACGTTCACGTTCTGCGCGGGATTGGTCTTGGACTCGATGAGAAGGCGGTAGAAGCCGTGCGCCAGTACAAGTTCAAACCCGCCATGGAGAACGGTCACCCCGTCCCCGTCGAGATGAACGTCGAAGTGAACTTCCAGATCTTCTAAACAGGGAAGCGACGCGGCGAAAGGAAGCAGTTTGGACAAGAGTGACCAAAACGGATCTGGTCTCTCCTGTCCGGCTTTCCCGCTCGTGTCCTGCCTTGGCCGCTTCGTCAGCACCCACTCCTATTTCAAGCTGAAGTTCACCTGTACCATCGAGGCCGTCGCCTCGGGGGCAGCCGAGTACTTCCACTGCTTTGCCGCGGTCTCAGCTGCCCCGGTGAGCAAAGGATTCCCACTGGTCGCGAGTACGTCACTTACATGGCCGTCCGGTTCGATCATGATGCGCAGGATAACCGCACCTTCGATGCGCTGGCGTTTGGCTTCGCTGGGATAGGCGGGGTCTGTATGTTCCAGCAGCTTGCGTTTGATGGGGTCAGCCTGAGCACGCGGCAAAGCGCCGGTAAGGAAGGATCCGGCAAGTAAAACCACCGCCGTCAAACGTACAGTCTTGAGGAGGATTTTACGAGTCGGAGAGAAGGAGCGTAGACCAAAGATTCGCATGATGCCCACATCGGCGCCTCATCCAAACTCTTCAGCCCTGCGGCAACCTGACGGAAGCAGTCTGCTAGCGTGCGACCAGTTCCAACGCTTTCACGTCCTCAAACGTCAGGTTCTCCGCCGGGCTTCCGGTGCGTTTCTTCCACGCGGTAAAAAGCCTCCCGTAGCTTTCGGTCAGGCAGTCTCCAGCATCAACGCCTAACGCGACCAGCGTCTGATCGATCCATCCGGTCGGTCCTTCCAGCTCCGCATACACCCCGATCGGAGTCTCATCGACCACCACATGCCCAGCGCTCGCCCGCGGATGAGAGTATTCACTACGAAACTTCTCATACCGGAATGCCGGCTCGAAGCCCAGTCGCGTAAAGATCTCCGTGATCGCCTCGCCATCCGAAACTTCGCTCTCGGTCTCAATCCGAACCTTGAAGCGGCTCGCGGCATCCTCGTCCTCAGGATGTCGCTTGTGAGTCACAACCCAACGTTCTCCATACTGTCGCACGCGCAGCAACTCGCCCTTCGCCCGAAGACCTCGGTCCGGTGTGTCGTACAACACATTCGACTCGAACGTTCGGGGAGTATCCAGCCTGAAACCCAACTCCGTCAGCCGTTGCGAAAGATCTTCAAGGCTGGAAACCGGAAACTTCAGCTCTATTTCAGCGCTGTGCATGGCCCCGAGTATACGTCGGCGGCGCCAATCCTCCTACTTTATCAACGTGATTAACCTGTGGAACGCCAGCTCAGAACAGCACCACGACCTCACCGGACGAAGGTTGCGTCAATAAAAACTGGAGGCTGCAGACGAAGAACTGGAAGGCGAACCCAGAAAACCAGGCAGTCATCCATGCCAGGCTCTTCTCAAAACCAGCGATAATCACAAACAGTGTCAAACCCGCTGAAAACTCTCCGCCTCAACCCTGAAAACCCGCAGGACCTGGCCCGCGCCGCCGAGATCCTCCGTGCGAACGGCACAGTCGCCTTCCCGACTGAGACCGTCTACGGTCTCGGCGCGAACGCACTCGCCCCCGAAGCCGTGGAGAAGATCTTCCTCGCCAAACAGCGCCCGCACTGGGATCCGCTCATCGTCCACATCGCCGCGCGCAGCCAACTTCCGCAGATCGCCACCAATCTTCCGATCCTCGCCGAAGCTCTCATGGATGCGTTCTGGCCCGGCCCGCTCACCCTGCTCCTGCCAAAAACTGACGCCATCCCCGCCATCGTCACCGCTGGTCGTCCCCTCGTTGGCGTGCGCATGCCGGCCCATCCCGTCGCTCAGGCGCTCCTGCGCGAAGCCGGTATCCCCATCGCCGCTCCCAGCGCCAACACCTTCGGCCACACCAGCCCCACCACCGCTGCCCACGTCCTCGCGGACCTCGACGGCCGCATCGACGCCATCCTCGACGGCGGCCCCACCGATGTCGGTCTTGAATCCACCGTCGCGGAGGTTCAGTCCGACCAAGTCATCGTCTACCGACCCGGAGTCATCACGCTCCAGATGATTGAAAGCGTTGCCGGCCTGGGAGCTGCCAGTTACTTCATCCCGAGACCCGCGAAGAATACGGCTCTAGCATCTCTGCCGTCCCCGGGAGTAGGCATCCGCCACTACGCGCCACGCGCGAAACTCAAGCTGGTCGAGATCCCTCACTTCCGTTTCGCCGGGTTCGCCGATTTACTGCTCCCCTACATCGATCAAGCCATCCAGGAATGCCAGACCATTGGCATCATGCTTCCAGACGATTGGCTCAGCGATTCCCGTCCAGTCCTCTATCCCTGGGGCCCATGGGACGATCGCCAGACCCTCGCCAACCGCCTCTACTCTGGTCTCCGCGCACTCGACGAAGTCCCGGTCGACCGCATTCTCTGTCCTGTACCAAACGGATCCGGTGTCGCCGACGCCATTCGCGACCGTCTCGAAAAAGCCGCGCGACCGATCTAGATCGGTGATAGTGAGACGCTGTTCTTCCGCTCCCGACAAAAGATGAGAGTGACCATGACAACTTGCTCTTAGGCTTTCTCCGCCAACTGTTCCGCGAATGCATCCAGCGACAAACTCCTCAACAAGTTCCTCCGCATTCCACTCGTCACCTGGTCCAGTCCTCGACTCGCATTCTCAATCCAGGCAAAGCTCACCAAGCCCGACAGCTTCTCCAACTCACCCCGAATATCCACATTTCGTACCCGCTCCGGCGTCCCCGCACCCAGCAGCAGCAGATCCTCCAGCAGCAGCCCCAGCGTTCGCAGCAAAGCCGTCGTCTTCACCTGTCCGTCCGCTCCCGCGCGGTAGCCTTCGGTCATCTTGAACAACGCCGTATGATCCGGGTCGACGACGGCGCTCCGCAGCAACAGCAACGCATCCGCACGCGCCGCCACATAGCTCTCGAGATCAAATCCAAGCGCGCGCCCCGCGGCACCCTGCGATAGCCTCGCGACCAGTGTGCGATGCTTCGGTTGCCACTCGGGCCGCCGATCCGCAAGCAGCATCTCCAGCTCTTCGACCGGCAGCGCCCCCAGCCTCACCATCGCGCAACGCGAGCGGATCGTCGGCAGTAACTCGCCCGGATTCTCCGCGCACAGGATGATGTGCGCATAGTCCGGCGGCTCTTCCAATACCTTCAGCAGGGAATTAGCCGCTTCCTTCATAAAGCTCGCAGCCGTAAGGATGAAAACCTTGCGCGGCCCCTCTGCCGGAAGATACTGCGCGCTGTTGATCAGTGCTCGCACCTGTCCGAGCTTGATCAGCAACTGCGGCGGATCCGGCGGCACGATCAGCACATCCGGATGCTGCTGAATCAGCACTCTCGTCTCTTTCTTCTCGGTCTCCTTCAACTCCTCGCGCGCGGCAAGCGCCGTTTCGACAAGACCCTGCAGATCGATCGCCGATCCAATCCGCTCACAGTTCCTGCACACTCCGCAGTAGCTCGCCAGCGACTGCCCGGTCGACCACAACTCGCGCGGCTGACGTTCACACTCGAGCGCCATCGTCAGCATGATCGCCAGCGTGTACTTGCCCGCACCCTGCGGCCCGGCGAGAATCAGCGAATGGGGCAGCCGCCCTGAGGCAATGGCCATTCGCAGCCCCTCGATCGCGGACGAATTTCCGTGAAAATCATTAAACCCCGCAGGCAGCTGCAAGTTCATCCCTCACTCTCATCATAATGACGCGAAGGCCCATTCCCCACGAAGTGACCGCCGTCGCTTGATGAGGACACTCCTTGCCTCAGCGCTGTTCCGCCACCATCCTCAACGCACCCTTCGGCCTCAGCGTAATCTTCTCCTGCACCTCCGGCACACCCGCGCCCGCATAACGCATGCGGAACCGCTGTGCCAGCGTGGCGATCGAAAACACGCCTTCCATCCACGCAAACGCCTCCCCGATACATTGCCGGCTCCCACCACCAAACGGGAAATACGTGTATTTGTGCCTGGCAGCCTTTGCCTCCGGCGTAAAACGCTCTGGCTCGAACCGAAGCGGGTCAGGGAAGTACTCGGCCGTGCGCCCCATCATGTACTGCGACATGAAAAAATGCGCTCCCGCCGGGATCCGGTAAGGTCCCAGCTCAATAGGCTTCAAACTCATTCTGCCCATCACCCACGCCGGCGGATAAAGCCGCATCGTTTCGGCGAAGACCATCTCGGTGTACTTCAGCTCCGGCATATCCTGCAGCGTAGGCAGCCGTCGCGCCTCGCCGACGCCCAGAACCCGGTCCAGTTCCTCGTGCAGCTTGCGTTCCGCCTCCGGATTCTGGCTCAGCAAATACCATGTCCACGTCAGCGCATTCGCCGTCGTCTCATACCCCGCAAGGAAGATCGTCAGAACCTCATCCCGCACCTGCACATCCGTCATCGTCTCCACTTCGCCAGTCGGCTTGCCGGCATCATCGAGCACCTCCACCCGGGAACTCAGCAGCATCGACAACAGGTCGCCACGATCTGCATCCAGTCCAGCCGCAACGGCCTCATCTCGGGCTTCACGATGCTCCCCGATGATCCGGTCAACCACTTTATCCAGCCTTGCCTTCGACTTGCGGAATTTAGTAATTCCCGGAATCGGCAGGTGCAGAAACGATTCGATCTTTGGGAACGCAACGATGAAGTTGTAGAGCTCCATGATGGTGTTCACCTCGTCGTTGATCGACCGTATATCGTCATCAACCTCCGCATCGAAGAGCGTCCGCGCAACAATCTCAAGTGACAGCTCCATCGATGCCGACGCGATATCGAACTCCTCCCCGACCTTGACGCGTTCGGCAAACCCCACCGCCGACTTCACGATCTCATCCGCATACTTCGCGATCCGCTGCCGATGAAACGCCGGCGCCGCAATGCGCCGCTGACGCATATGAAACGGCTCATCGGAGGTGATCAAACCCTGCCCGAGGAGCACCCGCATCCGCCGAACCGTTCGTTCCTTCGCGAACGAAACCCCCTGCGTGACCAGGATCTCCCGCACATACTCCGGATCGTTGACAAACACGATCGGCGTGCCGAGAAACTGATAACACGCAATATTCCCGTATGTCTTCAGCAGGTGCGTAAACAGCAGGATTGGATTGCCCAGCTTCACCCAGGGCTTGCCCGCGTAGAACAACATATTCCGCGGCAATCCAGGCGGCAGCCGCCACGGTCCTCCACTCCAGTCCGGCTTCGTCCTCACCTCATCCCTGCGCGCTACAGCACTCACAAACCCACCTTCTTCAGTCGCTCTTCCACCGCTGCTCGGATCGCTACCTCAATCTCGTCCAACCCGCCATCCCCAAAGACAACTACCCGTTGCGGCTCGCGAAGCGCGATCGCCTCATACTGGCTGCGAATCCTCTCATAGAAGGCATCGCCCTCCCGTTCGAACCGATTCTCATCGGTGCCTTGCTCCGCCACATGCTGCAGATTGCGACCTCGTGCGCGTCCAAGCGATGCCTCGAGGTCTGGCAACAACATCACGGTCAGGTCCGGCTGCAATCCACCGCAGATCGCCTGATGAACCGCCAGCACCCGCTCCGCCCCCAGCCCGCGTCCGCCTCCCTGGTAAGCCTCCGAAGAGTCCGTGTAGCGGTCGCACAAGACACCCTCGCCGCGTTCAAGGGCCGGCTCAATCACCTCCGCAATCGACTGAGCCCGATCCGCGAACATCAGCGCCAGCTCAGACAGTGGAGCAATCGGCCCCAGCGCAACCTCGCTTCGCGAATCCAGCAGGATTCCTCGTATGCGATCACCGAGAGCCGTTCCGCCTGGTTGACGTAGCGCGCTTACGCTGCGACCGTTATGCTCCAGCCACTGCTGCAGACGCCGCATCTGGGTCGTCTTGCCTGAACCATCAAGTCCTTCAAACGTAATGAAATACCCGCGCGCCATCCCTTCAAGTCTAGCCCACCGGCCAGCCCCTCTTTTCACCCGACCGGAAACACGGCGAGCCTTCCAACACGGTCCGAAGAGCTCTCCGCCAGCAATTCGGGCGTACTTGCAACATCTTTACTTCTTAAACGATTCCTGCCAATCGACAGCTCCGCCCGGCCCGATCACAATTCGCAGCCCACCCTCAACGCCCTCATCCAACTGCGGCCCATTCACCGTATGATCCACTCGCTTCGCGTCCGTCCAGAGCACCTTCAGCCCGCCTGCTCCCTGCACCTTGAAGCGATAGTGGTATTCAGCGCCATCCGGCAGCGCCTCCGTCCCAAAGCTTGCGCTCGGGTAATCCACCTCCACCACGCTTAGCGGAGCCCCACTGCGATTCACCACATCCGCATCCACAAATGC
>CAXTNM010000109.1:0-11563 GCA_964245715.1 uncultured Acidobacteriaceae bacterium
ACCACCCACCCCACGAGCGGCGACGCCCCCACCACCGCCCGCTCCGCCGGTGAAGCAGATATCGACCGCCGGGTTGACCGTCCGGCTCTACGAAGACATCGGCGCCAAGCCTCGCTCGGCAAACACAGGCCGCTCGGTCAGCGCACATCACTCGCAGGATCTGGAAGAGTCGCTCGCGCTCGATGAAGAGATTCTATTCCGCCAGGCCCCCGTCTTCGAGCCGTTCGACATCGATCCTCCGACCTTCCTGCCTGCCAATCTACTCGAGTTCCCACGGCAGCTGGTCGCCGCCCGCAAAGCGCGCCCCCGTCTGGCGGAGGGACCTCTGATCGAAGAGCAGCCGCGCAGCCCCCAGCTGCGCATCTTCGAGGTGGAACCGGAACAGATCTCCACCGCCCCGTTGCTGCCCTCCATCACACCGGAGTGGGCGAACATTCATCTGGACGCGCAGCCTGCAGCCACACCCCAGGACCTGAAGCAGCATGCAACGGAAACGTCCGCATATCACGCGCCACCTCTGCTCGCCTCCATGCTGCCGCCGCATACCGCGCCGTTGCAACTACGAGTCATGGCAACCACCGTCGACCTGATCATGGTGGGATTTGCGTTTACGCTGTTTCTCGGGGTGACCGCTCACTTCGCGCACCGGCTACCACTTGGGATCCCAGGCGCGATCGCCGCTGCCGTCACCTTCGCGGTACTCTTTCCGCTGTATGAGCTGCTCTTCTTCACCTTCTCCGATCAGACGCCGGGGATGCGCTACGCCCGCATCGGCCTGTGCACGCTCTCTGACGACAATCCAACTCGCTCGGCCATCCGCCGCCGCATCCTGGCGCAGATCATTGCAATCTGCCCCTTCGGTCTCGGAATCCTGTGGGCTCTGCTCGATGAAGATGGGCTCGGATGGCACGACCGCATCTCGCGCATGTACCAGAGAGCGTACTAAACACTTTCGCCTCCAGTCGTCGTCAGTAGAAAAGCAAAAGTGGCCGGGAGGGTAACCCCGGCCACTTCTGCTTTTTCAACCAGGAACTGACAACCAGGAAACTCTTCTAGAACGTTGTGCTGACCGTCAGACGGAAGGTCTTGCGGGGTTCGCGCAGCAGGTAGTTCGCTCCGTAAAACTGAACGGCCTGCTCGTACGTGAAGTCGCCGGCCGCGGTCTCGGGGAAAAGACTGCGGAAGGTCGGCGCATTCGGATCGTTCGCGGGCGCCGTAAGCGGAAGCGCAAGCCGCTGCGGAAGGCTCTTATAGAGACGCAGTGGATTGTAGGCGTAGTAGATGCGGAAGGGCGCGTTGACCACCGGCAGAATCACCTGCAACTCGGCGCCGTTCGACATTCGCGGCACAAAGTTCGTTCCCGGCACCGTGGCCAGGTACTCGGAGAAGTTGATGTGCTGACCACCATAGCAGGAGCCATTGATGAGGGTCGGGCAGCCATAGGCCGGTGACGTCTCGACCGCGGTCCCCGCCACGCTTTGGCGTAGCTGCGATGCCTGGGCGTTGAAGGTCATGCCGAAGTCGGTGAAGAAGGCGAAGGTGACCTGGTTCACGATCGGGATGCGGTACTCAACATTCGAAGTGAACTGCGTATCGCCACCAATGGTGACCAGCCGGTAGATGGGCAGCGGAATCTGAACGGGCCCGAGAGCTGAGTTCGTCGGATTGATCGGAACCGTGCTCCCATCAGGATTGGTCAGGTTGAAGAGGATCTTGTTGGGGATGAAAACGTAGGGGGACGATGCGCGAATATCAAAACCGCGCACGTCAGATTCGCCGCCGCCGTAGATACGTCCCTGGGGCGGCGCAACCTCGCCACCAAAACCCGCAGTATGCGCCAGCTGCAGGCGATAGCCCAGGACGTTATGGCCCTCCCGATTACGCTTCAGGCCTTTCATCGGGAAGAACTGACGGTATGCAATCGCCGGCGAGTAATACTTGACGTTGCCGCCTATTCCTGCCAGTTGCACCTGCGCGGTGAAATCCTTGCCGTTATGCGGACCGACGGCGCGGTCGAGCGAAGAGAACGAGAACGTCGGCGTGACCACCGAGGTAATAATGCCGTTCAACTGGTTCTGCCCGGCGACGCCCGAACGGAAAGCGAGCGACGAGAAGACATTCTGCGTGTTCTGGTTGAAGGTGGTCACCGACGAACGCGAGAGCGAGTAGGAAGCACCCGCGCGCGTGACCCCGGTGTGCGCGAACAGATGCCGCAGTGGCTCCGAGAGCGAGAGCGTCACGCCCTTCGTCGACGTGTTGTAGTTGGTGAACTGTGAGTTCTGCGCGGTCGACAGATTCGCCGACTGGCCGGTGGCACTGTACGCCTTGGCCGGGTTGTAATCGTACTTCGAATCGAAAACCTGCACGCCCAGCGAAATCGGCTTGTTGCGCAGATAGGGCTCGGTAAAGCCGAAGGTCAGGTTGCGCGACAGATCGCCGATGTTGGCCACAAGTGCGAGCGTCTCGCCCAGACCCAGGAAGTTATTGGTCTCGTAGTTCAAGCCGATAAAAGTTCCTGAAAGACCGGAGAGACCGCCGTTCAGGCCGATCGAATTCTTGCCCTTCTCCTTCAGCTTGAGCAACAGGTCGACCGTGCCGTCATCGGCATTCTGCCGCGATTCCGAATCCTGATCCGCCTTGAGCGCGTCGAAGTAGTTCAACTGGTTCAGGCGAAGCAGCGACAGATCCCAAAGCTGAGAGTTGTAGGTCTGGCCTTCTTCAAGCAGAAGTTCGCGCCGGATGACCTTGTCGCGGGTGATGGTGTTGCCCTGGAACTCGATGCGCGCGACGCGGAACTGCTTGCCTTCCTGGCAGTCGATCTCCAGATAAACCAGCTTCTTGGCTTCGTCGGTGCGCGGCGTCGGCGAGCCGACAAAGTTGATGTAACCCTGGGCGCCGTAAGCCTTGCGCAGATTCTCGAGACCCTTGCTGAAGAGCGACGCATTGAACCAGTCGCCGTCCTTCATCGCGAACTGCGCGCGCAGCACGCGGGTATTTTGAACAGCCTTATTGTTGACGAACGTGATACCGCCCAGACGATAGCGCTCACCCTCTTCCACCGGAATCAGGATGTCGATCTTCTTGCCTTCGGTCGGCTTCAGCAGGAATGGGTTGAAGCCAGTCGTCGTGCGAATCTTGGTCTTGGGCTCGAGCGTCACCGCCTTGAAGTAGCCGCGATCGCGATAGGCTTGGCGTACCCGCTCGCCGTCTTCATCAAGCTTCGAAGCATCGAACGTTCGTGCAAGCAGGTCTTCGAGGACGATCGAGTGCGGAATCCCGATGGGCTTCAGATTCACCATCGCGTTGCGCAGCGTACGATCTGAAAGGTTCTGGTTGCCGTCGAACAGAATCTTGCCAACCTTGACCGTCGGACCTTCCTTGATGCGGAAGGTCACCGCAACGGCCGCCGGCGGAATGGTCTTAACCTCTGTCTTAATCGTAGCGAACTGGTGCCCGTGCTCGGCGAGCAGGTCCTTCAACACGACCTCGGCGCGCTTGACGCGGGTCGGATCGTACTGGCTCTCCTGGCTAAGCCCGACCTTCTCCTTCTTCAGCCGCTCGGCGACGTCCGAGAGCGAGACGGCGTTCAGCCCCGTGTAGTTGATCTCGCGAATGGTCGGCTTTTCTTTGACATAGATCACAAGCTGTACACACGCAGGCGTGTCGACCCGCTCAATGCGCACATCCTCAAAGTAGCCCGTATTCCAGAGCGAGTTGAAGTCGCGCTCGACAATGGCGGGATCATACAGATTGCCTTCATGCGAAAAGAGCCGCGCAAGCACGGACTCCTTGGGGATGCGACGGTTGCCGATCACCTCGGGTGCGCAGAGGTCGCTGGTGTTGCCGTACTGCGATTGGTCGGGAGATTGCGCTGCTGCCTGACTTGGTGCCTGCGCCGGTGTCTCCGCCGTCTGGGCAGCCGCGGAGGTAAGGCCCCAGGCACAGGGGATAAGGGTAGACACCGCCAGAACAGCGGCCAGAGAAGGCGACGTTCTGACCGTTCTCGGCTGTCTGATCTCTGGATTGGTGGCAGGGATGACCTGTTCAGCCTCGTTCCCTGGCGCTTTCCCCTGGCTCTGGCCATCCAGCAGGATCCCAGCCCGTTCGTTCACTTGGTTCTCGGTAAAGATACGCACACCCTCACTGCCTTTGAAGATCCATCCCGCACAAATTCCAGGGGAACTTCGATTATAGGGGAGCCGGTGCCGGGTTGCGAACTCCACTTGCTGCTCAGGACCCGTCCAGGCATTGTTTTCGATCAAACGATACTGGCTTGGACGCGCCGCTCAACATTCCGTCAACCGGGAAGAGCAACGTCCTGCCGGACAGGCGCCCGTAGACCGGGTCAGCGGTACTGCGTACTCCGGAAGCTTCGCGTGATCCTCCTGACCAACGGGAAGCCCACGCGTTGCGATAACAGCACGAAGTGGGCGCGCCGCGCGATGAGCAGGCCCGTCTAGCGGGACGAATCTCTAGCGCACGACCCTTGCCTCGATCTGCCCATGCGGTTCGTCGATCGGCACAAACACCTCGTTCTCGTTGTCCTGGCCGAATCGGGAGAGATCGACCAGGATATTGTGGCGATTCGGCATCGCCAGCGTGATCTCCGAGATGCCCGGCTCAACGGCCAGCGCATCCTCCGCCATCTGAAACAGCGTCTGCTGCACCGACAGACTGTCATGCTCGGCAAACGTCGTCAGCAGGGTGTCCATCAGGCGAGCACGCGCCGCGGCATAGTCTCCCCTCGGCTCCGAGTAAACCCACGAGATGGTCGCTTCCGTGCCGAACAGACGATCGGTCACCTCCGGCAGCGTCGTCCAGCGATCGCGCTTGAAGCCGGTAAATCCAGACTTCGACGTCTTCAGGATCACCAGACCTCGGATTCCCGAGGTAATTGCCGCCACGGCCTCAGAACCAGCTGCACCCGGGCTGTAGGAGAGCTCGGCCGTGGTCACCTCTGGCCCGCGCTGCATAAAGGCGGAATCGTGACGCTCCCCGTGCGCCTTGAGGCGAATCCACATTTTTTCCTCAACTGTGATGTGCACATGATCGACCTGCGGATTGCGCTCGCACAGCAGGCGCGCCAGATCCCCGGCATAGTCTTCCATCGTCAGCGCGGACGACTCTCTCGCGACCGAATAGACCGTGTTCTTCATGGTGTCGGTTGCCATCAGTCCCGCATTATCGCCATCACGGAAGTGCCGCTCGAACTCGCCCCGCAGGTAGACCCCGACCGTCCACTCGCGCACCTCGTGCCGGCCTCCGCTGCGTATAACCTTGAGCAGCCTGACCCGCGACTTCCCGTAATGATTCTCAGCCAATCTCGCCATGCCATCTCCTCGCGTTCGCTTGCGCCATGCTCTTCTAACTTCCCCGATAGGTCGAATAGCCAAACCCATTCAGCAACAACGGAACGTGATACGACCGACCCTCGCCCTCCACCTCAAACGTAACCGTCACCTCGGGGAAGAACGTAGGACGCCCCTCGCCCGCGAAGTAATCACCCGTGGCGAAGGTGATCCGGTACCGGCCGGTGCAGATATGCTCAACCGCCAGCAGGCCTTTGCAGCGTCCATCGGCGTCGCTCACACCCGAGCCGCAGACCAGCCACGCGTCCAGATCCCAGCGCTCGAGCGTGACAGCAATCCCGGCCGCGGGTTTGCCCAGCCCCGTATCAAGAATGTGGGTCGAGATTCCGCTCATCCATTTACTCCTTGAACAACTTGCCTAGTCGCAGTCGAGTGATGGCCCACTGCTGTCTTGCCGCCTCGCTCAATTCAGTCGGCCGGTCGTGCCCGAGGCGTTCTTCGAGGATCGCAAGCAACTCCGGCGCCGTCCGTCCGCTCGCAAAGACGATATAGAGGAAGCCGAATTGTCTCTCGTACGCGCAATTCCCCTCGACGAGCGCAGCCGCGACAGCCTCAAGCGTCGCCTGGGCCGAACGCTGCTCGGTACCGGACCAGTCCGCAAACTGCGCGCCCGCACCTCCGATCGTCCCGGCTTCGGTCTTGCATTCGCCAATGCGCGGATGGCAGGCAAACGCTGCAAGCCACTCAGCCTCCGGAAGCGCGAACCAGATCTCCTCGGCGTCGATCAGAAACGCACCGAACGCAGGATAGGGTCGTCGCTCCAGGAGCACCTCTGCCCAGCGCCGTGAACCGCAACAACCAAGCAGCGCATCCCGCGCGTCTTCCTGCGTCGCCTGGTTCCACCCGGGCAGCGTCATGCACAGACCTCCGCTTGCGTTGTGCTCTTCAACCTGTCCCTGCCCTCGATCACGGTGCAGCTAATCTACACCATCCCGCAACGCATCATCAGCAAACTTCAAGCTTCAGACCCTACGCTCAAACTCATCCTGGCCAGCACCCGTGCCAACACTGTGACACCCCGCCCGATGTCTTCAGCCCTGGCAAACTCATCCGGACGATGGCTGACACCGCCCCGGCAGGGAATGAAGATCATGCCTACGGGGCATAACCGGCTCATGAAGAGCGTGTCATGATAAGCGCGGCTTACCATCTGCTGCGCGGAGACTTCCTCGGCTGCGCAGGCCACTTCAACTGCCATGATCACCGCAGGATCGCAGCTGCAGGGCGCGTCCGCGTTCACCCATGCGCGCAGGATTTGCACGCCGCGGCGTGCAGCAATCTCGTCGCATGCAGCAAAGATTTCGCCGAGCACGCCGTCCCGTCGCGCAAGGTCAATATCACGCACATCGAGCGTGAGCCGTACCCTCGAAGGCACCGAGTTGACCGCGCCCGGGAAGACCTCGCACATCCCCACGGTGGCGACCGTATCGCGTGCGCCCGTGGCAAGCGCGGCCCGCTCGACTGCCTGGACGATCTCGGCGGCCGCGACCAGCGCGTCGTGCCGCCACGGCATCAGCATGGCGCCGGCGTGGCCGCCTTCCCCTTGAACCTCGATCTTCAACGACGCAGGCGCCGCGATCGCAGTCACCACGCCGATGCTCTTGCCTTCTGCCTCGAGAATCGGGCCTTGCTCGATATGCAACTCGACAAAACCAGCATAGGCGCCGGGCTTCAGCTCAACATCTCCCAACTCGCCGGGAAACCCTGCCGCCTCCCGCAGTGCCTCCAGGCTGCGCCCCTCGGCATCCCGCAACTTGACTGCATCCCACACGTTCAGCACTCCCGCCATCATCCGCGAACCCAGGCAGCCGATGCCGAAACGCGTCGGCTCCTCGCTGGTAAAGAGGATGACCTCGATCGAGCGCTTCGGCACAAAGCCTTCCTCCTTCAGGGTTCTGAGCGCCGCGATGCCGCCAAGCACGCCAACCGTGCCGTCATACATCCCCGCATTCGGAATCGCATCGATATGCGAGCCCGTCGCCACGGCTGCCGCATCCGCATCCGTCCCCTGCCAGCGAAAGAACGTATTCCCGGCCGCATCCCGCCGCACGCTCAGGCCAGCATCCCGCGCCAGGCCCTCCACGTACACACGCGCCCGTAGATCCGCAGATCCAAACACAACGCGCGTCACCGCAACGCCTTCCTCCGCGTCACTTTCGCCCTCGTTCGCAGCCTCTCCTGCATCGGAGTATCGCGCCAGCTCCCGCAACTCCGCCACCAGCCGTTTCACATCGACCGTCATAGGCGCGGCCGCCGGTTCCAGTCCTTATAGATAAGGTACTTCGCCGGTACGACCCCTTCAGCGATAAACCATTGCGGGCAATACGGCGCCATCCAGATAAAATCTCCCGCCTCCACGCCATACCCCTCATCGCCCAGCCGATACGTCCCCTCGCCCTCGAGCATCACGAGCCCGTGCTCCATCACGTGAATCTCAACCTGCGCAAGCGCCGCGCCGGGTGCGTAGGTCATGGTATTGACGGCGAAGTCGAAGCTGAAGTCCGGCGGAAGCAGGCTGCGCACCATCAGCTTGTCATCACCGCCAAGCGCAACTGCCGGCACCTCGGTCTCCACCCCAAACCTCGCCGAGGGTGCAGCGACCCCACCGAGCGGCTCGTACTTCTTCTCGATGACGCTGAGCCTTGCAGGCGTTATGGCCACTACATCTCCGGCAAAGTCATCAGGCAGATAGCCGTAATGCCCCGCGCCGAGGCGATGGACGCGTTCCCCATCCTCCACTTCAACCTCCCCGGCGAGCACCCAAAGAAATCTTTGTACTCTCTCAGAAGCAGTGCATGCCCCGAGCACGCCGGACGCCTCAAGCTCCACCGTGTACTGCAGAAATCCCGCACCCAGCCGAGGCGAACAGTGGATGATGACGACGCCGCGGCTTACCTCCGCGAGCGGCGTTCGCACCCAGGCGTCCGGCGTGTGCAGCAGATACTCCCGCCGCACCACACTTCGCGTCTCTCCAGCCTTTGCGTCCATGCGGCGTCTCCTCATCTCACCAAAGTCAAAGCGCAGAGTCCAGGTCGAGATCCTCCAGCAACCGTAAGAACACGGCGCAGGCCGCCCCGACATCAGCCTCGCTGACTGCCTCGTCGGGATGGTGACTCAGGCCTTCGGGAGTTCGGACAAACAGCATCCCCGCAGGCACCTCCGCTGCAAGAATCATCGCATCATGCCCCGCGCCCGAGACCATCTGGTGCACCGCCAACCCGCACTCCGACGTTGCCTTCGCGATCGCAGCGACGATGCCCGCGTCCATGGCGACCGCGGCCTGGCGGCTTGTCTCGCGCGACGTGACCTGGACGCCGCGGGCCGCGGCCGCTCGCTCCGCAGCCCCCACAAGTTCGATCACAGCCTGCTCGCGCACGTCATCTTCGGCATGCCGCACATCCAGCGAAAGTACCGCAAGACCAGGAACCACGTTGGCCGCACCGGGCGCGACCGAGATCGTTCCGACCGTCGCCACCAGGCCGGGCAAGTCGCGGGCGTGCCGTTCCACGATCAGGATCCACTCCGCGGCCGCCGCCAGCGCGTCCTGCCGCAAAGGCATCGGCGTCGTTCCGGCATGATTGGCGCGTCCGCGAAAGCTAAGCTCGAGCCGCGTCTGGCCGATCATCGTGGTCACCACGCCAAGCGGCACTCCGATCGACTCGAGCACCGGTCCCTGCTCGATATGGACCTCCACAAAGGCGAAGGTTCCGGAGGTCAACCCTGCAGAAGCGAGCGCGTTCACATCCAGCCCAAAGGCGCTGATCGCTCCGGAGACGGAAACGCCCGCCTGATCGGAGCGCTCAAGTTCCGCCGGCCCAAGTGTCCCAACAACCGCGCGGCTCCCGATAAACGGCATGCGAAAGCGAACTCCCTCTTCCTCCGAGAACGCAATCACCTCGACCGCGAAGGGCAGTCTGCGACCTTCAAGAGCGCGCAGGCAAGCCAGTGGAATCGCCACGCCAAGCACGCCGTCGAAGGCGCCTCCGTCCGGAACCGTGTCGATATGCGACCCGGTGAGCAGGACTTGCATCCCTCCCGCATCGCCGCAATAGAGACCACGCAGATTTCCCGCAGCATCCACCCGCACGCTCATGCCCAGCACTTCCATCTCGACGCGCAGAAGAGCGTGAACCCGACGAGTTGCGGGTGAGAGGAAAAGCCTTGTCATGCCGCCAGGCACGTCGGTGCATGCGGCGATGCGCGCACAGAGTTCGAGGGCGTAGCGCGCGCACCCGGCCGCTCGACCCTCGCTCAAACCAGCACCTCGCGTCCAATCGGCTCGCCCGGAAACCTGCCTTCATCAAAGATCAGTTGTCCGCGCACATAGGTCTGTCGCACCCTGCCGCGCAGACGCTCGCCTCCATACGGCGAGACGCGATGGCGAAAGTACAATTCGTCCTCACTCACGGTAAAGCCCATGTCCGGTGAGAAGACGACCAGATCGGCGTCGCAGCCCGCGGCGATCCGCCCCTTACGCTCCGCAATCCCGGCCAGCCGCGCAGGCTTGCCGGCCATCCACCGGGCCAGATCCTCCAGGCCGAAGCCATTCTCAACCGCCTTCGTCCAAACCACGGAAAGCTCCAGCGAGAGCGAAGCGATCCCACCCCACGCCTCCCGGAACGACCCTGCTTCAAGCCCCTTCATCTCCGGCGGGCAAGGCGAATGATCACTCGCGATGAGGTCGATCGTGCCATCGCGCAGCCCAGCCCAGAGCGCACGGCGATTGGCGTCGGAGCGGATCGGCGGCGCGCACTTCAGCAGCGTGTTGCCATCGCCAATAGTCTCCGCAGCGAAGTAAAGATAGTGCGGGCAGGTCTCGACCGTGAGCTTCAGTCCCTCCGCCTTCGCCTCGCGCAGCATCGGCAAAGCCTCTGCAGCGGAGAGGTGGACGATGTGCACGCGGCAGTCAAATTCACGGCACAACCGAATCATCATGCCGATCGCCTGGAGCTCAGCCTCGGCTGGCCTGGATGCAAGATAGGTCGCATACTTCCGCCAGTCAGCCTGCGCCAGCGCAGCAGCCGCCGCATCGCAGGGGCCGGCCAGCTCAGCATGAACCAGCAGCGGCAGGCCCGTCTTCGCGATCACCGGCATCGCCTGCCGCAGCTCTGCCTCATCGATCAGCCCGAAGCCATCACACCCCGGGTAGATCAGGAAGCACTTGTAACCCGGCACCCCGGCGCCTGCCAACGCGGCCAGTTCACCGGCGTTGCCGTTCACCGCCCCGCCCCAGGGCAGCCAATCCACCCGGCACTTTCCCGCCGCTGCCGCTCGCTTCGCTTCAAGCGCAGACACGCACGTGGTCTCGGGTAGACAGTTCAACGGCATATCGATCAGTGTCGTCACTCCCCCGGCCGCAGCCGCGCGCGTGCCCGTCTCAAAGCCTTCCCAGGAAGTTCTTCCCGGCTCGTTCAGATGAACGTGCGCGTCCACCAGCCCCGGCAGCAGCGCATCTTCGCCGAAGTCGTGCAACGTCGACACCCCGTACGCGTCATCGGCCTCGCGAACCTCCACGATGCGTCCCGTCTCCGCATCCACCACGACGCACGCCGGCCGCACTCCATCCTCGAAGACCACCCGCCGCGAGATGAAGGCATGCAAGGTCATTTCAGGTTGTCTCTAACTTACACGACACCTGAATAAGACCGAGTCGGCGATACACTCCCGTTATGCGCACGCTCCTGCTTCTTGCGTTCTCTTCTCTGCTCCCCTCCCTCGGGAACGCACAGCTTACCCCGGTCTGCGCGCAGATTCAGGCCCTCACGGCCACGTCCCCCGCGCACTGGGGCGTGTCGGTCACGACGCTCGATGGCTCGCCGATCTGCGCCATCGACGCCGCCAAGCTCTTCCGCCCGGCCAGCAACAACAAGCTGCTCACCACCGCCACCGCGCTGGCCATCCTCGGGCCCACCCGCACCTTCGAAACCAAAGTCACGGGCAACTTCGATCCCACGACCGGCGTCATCCAGGGCGACCTCACGCTGGTCGGCGCAGGCGACGCCAACCTCGACTCCCGCGACCTCCCTTACAACCCGCACCCGCCACGGCCCGCCCCCACCTTTGCCTTTCATGATCTCGAAGACCTCGCCGCACAGCTGGTCGCAAAGGGCGTCAAGACCGTCACCGGCAACATCGTCGGCGATGACACGCTCTACCCCTACCAGCCCTATGTCGGCTCCTGGGAGCTCGAAGAC
>CAXTNM010000110.1:0-11394 GCA_964245715.1 uncultured Acidobacteriaceae bacterium
GAGCAGGAGGATGACTCCATGCGTGCTGTTGTAGCCGTAGTCGCGTCCCAGGGTGAGGGAGGGGCGGTTGGGTGGGTGGAGGATGGAGATGATGCTGGAACGTACCGGCGGCTCGGGATCGATGACGACTCCGTAGCATCTCTCGTAGTACCGCCTGCTGAGAGGCAGCCAGCCGCACTCTGCGGCGATGACGGCGATACATGCGATGGCCAGGTGTCCTCTCGAGAACGTGCCAGCGGCGGCCAGGCAGGTCATGGCGAGGAGTGCGAGCCAGAAGAGCGCGGTGCGGAGACCCTGCAGGTCAGTGAAGTGGACTGTGACGTAGCGGAGTTGCTGGCCGGGTTGCGACGGATCGCTTAGAGCAGCTGTCTGCAAGGTTCACCTCCGCGATGAGTTTAGCGCAAATCGGTTTATGGCGTAAACCGAAATCTGTGGGCTCGGTGGGGAGTTGGTACCAGGAGGAAAGTTCCTCGTGGAGCTGCTGCAGCTTCTGTTTTGAGTCATCGAGGGCGTTGAAGTACATACCGCCGGTGCCGGCTGAGAGGGTGACAAGCGGGCTCTGGTCGAGGTCGACTGCGCCGAACTCGAAGCCGGCGATATTGTGAGCTATGGTCGAGTCCATGGCCGATCCGCCCTGCGTATTTCTTCCTGTGCCGAAGGCGGTCATCCCTCCCAGGGTGTTGCCGTTGCCGAGGATCGAGCTGGCCTGCGACGCCTGCATCGCCGAGCTCATCGATGCCAGGTGCGGGCTGAGATCGACGACGTAGATCGTGACACCGACGCGATTGGCAAGGCTGACGACGGACTGGAGCAGCTCACGAGCGTCCGAGTTGGCATTGATGCCGCTGCAGAAGTAGAAGATGAACTTGCGGCCTTCGACCTCGCGGTGACTTTGCACGAGAGCCTGAAGGGCAGCGAGCGAGGGATAGCTGCGGCGATCTTCGAGGATACGCTGCGACTGGTCGAGGGCAGTCAGGAGCATCTTCGCATGGACTCGCTCCGAGAGGTTGACGGAGAGGGCGTTGCTGTGGGCGGAAGCGATCAAGGCTGATTCGGCCGGAGAAAGCGCGGCCGTGGGCGGAAGCGGCAACCTGGGCGTGGCTTCGAGGAGCGCGCTGTTGGTGGCGTGAAAGTCGCGGGTGTAGCCCTGAAGGACGTGGAGCCGTCCGTTGACCTGGAGCACGGCGAGGGAGTCTTTACCGTGCTGGCATGTTGCGGGAGAGTGAAAGGAGAGGTGTCAGCGGTACATTTGTAGCTTGTGGCGGGTGAGTTCGTGTCAGTCGAGAAAGCGACTGGTGATGCCGGTGTAGGCATCGATACGGCGATCGCGGAGGAAGGGCCAGTTGCGGCGGGTGTCTTCGAGGAGCTTGCGATCGATCTCCGCGATGAGGATCTCCTCTTTGTCATGTGAGGCCTGGGCGATGACGCGGCCGAAGGGGTCGGCGATGAAACTACCACCCCAGAATTCGAGGCCGGTTTCGGGGGTGTGGGGGCCGGGGCCTTTCATGAGGATGCCGTTGTGCTCGACGTCGCCATACTCGTGGCCGACGCGATTGACTGCGCCGACAAAGACGCCGTTTGAGATGGCGTGGGCGCGCTGCATGGTCTGCCAGGCAGAGTACTGGGCTTCGCCAAACTCCGCCTTTTCGGATGGATGCCAGCCGATGGCGGTGGGATAGAAGAGGGTTTCGGCGCCCATGAGGGCGGTGATGCGGGCGGCTTCCGGATACCATTGATCCCAGCAAATGAGAGTGCCGATGGGGCCCTGGGTGGTGGGCCAGGATTTGAAGCCGAGGTCGCCGGGCGTGAAGTAGAACTTCTCGTAGTAGAGAGGATCGTCTGGGATGTGCATCTTGCGGTATTTGCCGGCGAGGGTGCCGTCGGCTTCGAGGATGGCGACGGTGTTGTGGTAGAGGCCGGGAGCGCGACGCTCGAAGAGGGAGGCGATGAGGACGACTTTCTCTTCGGCGCAGACTTTCGAAAGGAGCTCGGTGGACGGGCCGGGGATGGACTCGGCGGTATCGAAGAGGGCGTGCTCTTCGCGCTGGCAGAAGTATTGGGCGCGGAAGAGCTCGGGCAGACAGACGATGTGGGCACCGGCGCGGGCGGCTTCGCGGACGAAGTCGGCGGCTTTGAGCAGGTTCTCTTGCGTATTGACGCCGCAGGACATCTGGATGAGGGCGATCTTCTTGTGCTTGGACGTCGGCAAGGCGGTTCTCCCATCACGCGGATGCGCCGTGCGGAGTGGCCGCACGGCGCTCTGCTATTAGTGTAACGGGTTGGTGCGGGGAGGGTGCAGGCTAGTTGCGGCTAAGCGTGTTGTGGTTAAAGACGTGCTTAAGGCTGATCTTTCAGTTTTCAGTTTTCAGTTTTCAGTTTTCAGTTTTCAGTTGTTCGTTGGGCTTATTGGGTAAGGACGATGGTGACCTCCGACTGGGGCGGCATGGAGATGCCGGTTGCGGTGTAGGCGCCGAGGTTGTTCCAGCGCTCGGCGCCGGGAGTGGTGATCGGCGTGGCGAAGGAGCTGCGGTAGACGGCCGAGTTGGTGTAGGTAATGCCTGCAAGGTTGAGCGCGACCTGGTCGGTCGCCGTCGTTGAGGTGTTCAGGAGCACGATGACGGTCCTGGTCTGGTCGGGGCTTTGATAGACGGAGACGTCTTCATCAGCGTTGGTGACGGAGGCGTTGTAGCGGATGTAACCGGGACGGATGAAGTAGCTATATCCCTTCATGACGTAGTAGGCGTCGTTGTAGGTCCAGCCGTTGGGGTAGGCCCAGGTGGATGGTGCGAAGGGGTTGTCGATGTAGAGGAGGCCGGCCTGGTCGGTGGAGATGCCGTTCGAGAGCACGCTGGGCCAGGTCAATCCCCAGTAGAGATAGACGTTGTCGTTGGCGACGGTGAGCGCCTGGTGGATCTGGACGGCGTTGTCGAAGGCCGGGACCTGGTAGTACTCGGTCTCGAACTTGAGCTGGGTGGGGTCGGCGGCTGCGAGCGCCTGCTCGGGAACGATGTTGCCCTGGGGGTTTCCGTTGGTGGAGCTGACGCCGTAGAGGTGATGAGCGACGGCGGCGATCTCGCTTGGGGGCGCCTCGGTGAGGAGGCTGGGAGCATTGGCGACGGTAAAGGCTTCGGGGCCGATCATCTTCGGGATGGAGGTCAGCGAGCCGCCGTTGATGGCCTGGTAGACGGCGTCGAAGGCCTTGCCGTAGCTGGCGTAGCTGGTGGTGGTGCCGTAGGTGGTGACGGGTGCCTCGGTGGGGTTGAAGAGGCAGCCGACGTAGCTTGGGGCGTAGTCGGGCTCGTTCTGGATGGAGATGTAGTTGGGGACAAGACCCTGTGCGGCGTAGGCCTGGAGCGAGGAGAGCCAGAACTGGCCGAAGCCGGCGTAGTTGTAGCCGGAACCTCCGGGAACCTGGGCGAGGGTGCCGAAGCCGCCACTGCAGTTGCCGTTGGTGGTCTGGGTGCAGCCATCGATCGAGGCATTGCTCTTCAGGCTGGCGGGTGGAGTCCACGAGCTGAGTAATACGCTGGGCGTGGAGCCGAGAGCGGCCTGCGTGGCGGTGAAGAGCTTGATGTTGTCGGGATCGAAGCTGGGATTGCTGGTGCTGTAGTTATAGTAGTTATTCTGCAGGCGCAGGAAGGTGATGCCGAGGCCCTGAACGGGGTCGAAGAGAGCCGTCATGATCTGCGATTCGTTGGGGTGGTTGTCGAGGTACGAGCCGTAGAAGGCTTCAGCGCCCCCGAAGCCGAGGATGGTCTGATTGGCGGTGGTGAAGCTGAAGGCGGCGGTGGAGGAGACGGTGGGTGCGATGACCTCGGCGACGGCATTGGAGGTGCTGGACGCGAAGGCAGAGGTGCCGGAGTAGATCTCGGTAATCTACTTATAATAAAAAAAAAAGAGCGTGCTGGTGGCGTAGCTGGCCGCGCCGTTGGTGAGGGCGACCGTGGCCAGCGTGGTGGTGCCGTCGAGGAACGCGACGCTGCCGGTCGGGGTGGCGCCCGACGTGGTGACGGTGGCGGTGAGGGTGACGGGAGCGCCTGCGGCTGCCGGATTGGGGGTGACCGCGAGCGTTGTCATGGTGGTAGCTGGCGGCAGTGGATTGATCACTTCTGCGACCGCGGCGGAGGTGCTGGTCGCGAAGCCGGGGGATCCCGCATAGGTTGCCGTGAGGCTGTTGTTGCCGGCCGCGAGCGTGCTGATGGAAAGCGTCGCCGTGCCGCCGCTCAGGGTGCCGGAGCCGAGACTGGTGGAGCCGTTGAGGAAGGTGACGTTGCCGCCCGGAACGCCGTTGGTCGAGGAGACGGTAGCCGTGAGGGTGACGGCCGAGCCGCTGTTAGCGGGATTCGGCGACGCCGCAAGGATAGTGGTGGTTGAGGTCGAGTTGCCACCGGAGCTGTTCGAGCCTCCGCAGCCGGCGAGGAGAGAGAGGGCGAACAACATGCAGGCGGGGAGGGCGAGTCGCATGGGAGGATCCTTAAAACGCTTTAATCGATGGCATGGGCACAATAGGCGCTTGAAAAGCGATTGGTCAAGAGGTGACGATGCATACGATGAAAGTTTGCCTGGGCAGATGAAGGACAGGCTGACGGGCGAGTTGAGCCATGGACGCCGGGAGGCATTTCGGTCACGGATGCCGTGGCAGGTGTTCCAAGGCGGGCAAAAAGGGGCTGAGTAGATTGTTTCGTGGACGCGGACGACGTTTAAACGTGTTGCAGGCCCTGGTCTTAGGCAAAGCTCTTGTGCGTCCACAGGTTCGTTGGCTAATCTGGGGCGGGGTGCACAGCGATGAAGCTGCAGTGGTTGGCGTTCCGGGGTCTCTGCGAGTAGGCCTTGACGGGCTGAAGACGGTATCCCTTTCGCATCTCTGCTGCGGCGTTCTAGGCCGGAACTTTGCGCGGCGGCTCCCGATGAAAGAGATCAAGGAGCATGGATTTGAGCGAATATCGTGATTTTCTGGAGCTTTCGTACGCGGAGCTCGAAGAGCTGAACCTGGCGGGTAAAGAGCAGCGCAAACAGCGGGTCTCGCCCGACGAGATTCTGGATGCGCGTCTGAGGGACCTGACCGAAGGCGAGTATGCGTCGCAGATCAAGGCCGTGACGGTGGTCTTTTCGGATCTCGAAGGCCGCCTGCATATGCTCGATTACGACAAGAAGTTCCTGGTGAAGAGCTACGACAACCTGACGTTCGACGGTTCGTCGATTCGCGGATTCACGGCGCAGAAGGAGAGCGATCTACGGCTTGCGCTGGACTGGTCAGCGTTCTACTGGGTGCCGGCGGATGTCTTTGGCGCGGGTAAGGTGCTCGTGTTTGGTGAGGTGATCGACAAGGAAGGCGGGCACTATGCGGGCGACATCCGCGGTGTGCTGAAGAGCTTCGCGAACGAGCAGTTCGAAAAGAACGGCTACACGCTGAACGCGGCCAACGAGATTGAGGGCTTCCTGTTCGAGGGTATTGACGCCGAGCGGACATTCCATGAGATTGGCGCGTTTGAATATACCAATAAGGGTGGGTATTATCACTCGCTGCCCGGCGATCCGCTGCGCGAGTTTATCGATACCTGCGCCGAGGTACAGCGGGCGCTGGGGTTCGAGAATGAGAAAGATCACCCTGAAGTGGCGCCGTCGCAGTTCGAGATCAACTACAGCTATGGCGATGTGGTGGCGGCGGCGGACCAGATCCAGCTTTACAAGCTGATCTGCCGCCAGGTTGCGACGCAGATGGGCATGACGGCGAGCTTCCTGCCGAAGCCCGTGACGGGCGTCAACGGCTCGGGCATGCATACCAACGTTTCGATTACGAAGGACGGGAAGAATCTCTTCTGGGATCCGAAGGGCGAGGAGAAGATCTCGGAGCTGGGCTGGTCGTTTGTCGACAAGATCCTGACGCATGGCAACGATATCTGCGTGCTGTTGAATGCGAGCGTGAATGCGTATCGGCGGCTTGATCCGCACTTCGAGGCTCCAAACCAGATCAAGGCCTCGGCGACGGATCGCGGATCGATGGTGCGGATCCCGATCGGGAATGAGAAGTCGGCGCGCGTGGAGGTTCGCTCGGTGGGACCGGATGCGAATCCTTACCTGGTGCTCTACTCCGTGTTCAAGAGCGGGCTGGACGGCGAGTTGTCGAAGATCAAGAACCTGCGCCAGGCGGAGCGTTATCTGCCGGACAATATCTATACGGCGCTTGAGGACTTCCGCAACGCGACCTGGACGACGACGTTACTGGGCGAGGATGTGAAGGGGCGCTATGCGGACCTGAAGCAGGCTTCGGCGGATCGTTGTCCGCGACTGCTGGGCACGATTGTGAAGGCTCCGGAGATCCAGTTCCACCACGATGTGTACAACCAACTGCTTTGGGGTCAGTTCTAGGGTTTTCGCAGGTTGTTTTCAGGGATGCCTCGGCTCGGGCCGGGGCATCGCTGTTTACGCCGCACAACCGTGGAGTGCAGTCGCACAACCGTGGAGTGCAGCCGCACAACCGTGGAGTGCAGCGGGGGCGTCTACCAGATGTGAACGCTTGTGCGATGACGCTGTTGCCGGAGCTGCTGAGTTCGCTTGCGGCGGGTCCGCGGCATGCGCTGCTTTACTCGTTCTTCAAGATTGGCGCGTTGCCGATTACGCCGTTGTTCCTGATCAAACTGATCATTTTCCTGGTGCTGCTGTTCAGCTTTTCGCACCTGATGCAGCGGGTTTTGCTGAGCCGGCTGTTTCGTCACCTGCACATCTCCGACGCGCAGAAGTTTGCGCTGGGCAGATTTACGACCTACCTCTTCTTCCTGGGCGGACTCTTTATCGGGATGCAGTCGCTCGGGCTGAACCTGAATTCGCTGGTAGTGTTTGGCGGGGCGGTCGGGGTCGGCGTTGGGCTTGGTCTGCAGAATGTGGTGTCGAACTTCGTGGCGGGGTTGATCCTGTTGGTTGAACAGCCGATTCGCATGGGCGACCGGGTGGAGACGAAGGATACGCTGGGCGATGTGGTGAAGATCGGCGCGCGCTCCACCTGGATTCGCACGAACGATAACGTAATCATGATTGTGCCGAACAGCAACTTCATTAACAATGCGGTGACGAACTGGACGGCGAATGACCCGAATGTGCGGGTCAGTCTGCCGGTGGGCGTGGGGTACAACTCCAAGCCGGCGCAGGTGCGCGAGATTCTGCTGCAGGCGGCAGCTGAGAACCCGGATGTGCTGAAGGACCCGAAACCGGACGTGATCTTCACCGATTATGGCGACAACTCGTTGAACTTTTCGCTGCGGGTATGGACTTCGGCGCGGGCGCATACGCCGCTGGTGCTCAAGTCCGAGCTTTACTTTGCCTTGTTCGAGATGTTTACCGAGCATGGGGTCGAACTGCCGTTTCCACAGCGTGATCTGCATCTGCGATCGTCCGATATCGCGCTGCCGTACACTCCGGGGGCGGCGGATCGAGGAGATTCTGTGCGGTGAGCGATGTCGCTGGTTGTCACCTCTGCTGGGTCGGTGGTAGCGTTCTTCCGACTGCCCGAGGAGGAGATGCACGCGATGCAGACAAGCTATAACGGTATTCCGGTGCCCAGTGAAGGCGAGGCGATTCAGTATGCGGAGGGCAGGTACACGGTGCCGGATCGGCCGATCATCCCGTTTATCGAGGGCGACGGAACCGGTCGCGATATCTGGATGGCATCGCAGCGGGTCTTCGATGCGGCGGTTGAAAAAGCATATGGTGGCAGGCGCAAGGTGGCGTGGTACGAGGTGCTGGCAGGCGAGAAGAGCTACCGCAGGACCCAGGAGTGGCTTCCGGACGACACGGTGAAGGCGACTGTGGACTTCCGCGTGTCGATCAAAGGGCCGCTGACGACGCCGGTGGGTGGGGGAATCCGTTCGCTGAACGTGGCGTTGCGGCAGCTGATGGATCTTTACCAGTGTGTGCGGCCGGTGAAGTACTACGCGGGGGTGCCAAGCCCGGTGAAGCATCCGGAGAAGCTGGATGTGGTGATCTTCCGTGAGAATACGGAGGACATCTATGCGGGAATCGAGTTTCGCGAGGGCACGCCTGAGGCGAAGAAGTTCATCGACTTCGTGAACAACGATATGCTGAAGGGCGGTAAGAAGAAGATTCGGCAGGACTCCGGCGTGGGAGTGAAGCCGATCTCGATTACGGGGTCGAAGCGGCTGGTGCGCGCGGCGATCGAGTATGCGATCAAGAACGAGCGCAAGGTCGTGACGCTGGTGCACAAGGGGAACATCCAGAAGTTTACCGAGGGTGCGTTCCGCGAGTGGGGATATGAGGTTGCGACCGAGGAGTTCCGCGAGCAGACGGTGACGGAGCGGGAGAGCTGGATTCTTGGCAACCTGGAGGTCGATCCGACGCTGACGCATGGGGCGAATGCGGCGCTGATTGAGCCCGGCATTGAATTTGCGCCGGTGGAGTTTGCCGAGGAGGTTGTGGCCGAGGTGCGAGCGACGGTTGAAGCGATCGGGAGGACGCACGGACAGGGGAAGTGGAAGGAGAAGATCCTGGTGAACGACCGGATTGCGGATTCTATCTTTCAGCAGATCATTATCCGGCCTTCGGACTACTCGGTGCTGGCGACGACGAATTTGAATGGCGATTACATCTCGGACGCGGCAGCTGCGCAGGTGGGCGGCCTGGGGATTGCGCCGGGTGCGAATATTGGCGATGGGTATGCGGTGTTTGAGGCGACGCACGGCACGGCGCCGAAGTATGCGGATAAGAACGTGATCAATCCGGGGAGCGTGATGCTGTCGGGGGTGATGCTGTTCGATTTTATTGGCTGGAGCGAGGCTGCGCGGATGATCGAGAGCTCAATGGAGAAGACGATAGCGCAGAAGTTTGTGACGTATGACTTCGAGCGGCAGATGGTGGGCGCGACCAAGGCGAAGACGAGCGAGTTCGCGAGCCGTATGATTGAGAATATGTAGTTTCACAGGGAGATGGAATGCGGAAGAAGGTAACGATCGTCGGGGCAGGGAACGTAGGGGCCACGGCGGCTCATTGGATTGCGGCGAAGGAACTGGCGGACGTGGTGCTGCTGGATGTGGCGGAGGGGATTCCGCAGGGTAAGGCGTTGGATCTGCTGCAGGCGATGCCGATTGAAAAGCGCGATGTGTCGATTGTCGGGACGAATGACTATGCTGACACGGCGGGCTCGGACATTGTGGTGATTACGGCGGGGATTCCACGCAAGCCGGGGATGAGCCGCGATGATCTGCTGAACACCAACTCGAAGATCATGAACGATGTGGTTTCGAAGGTGGTGGCGAGCTCGCCGGATTCGATTTTGATTATTGTTTCGAACCCGCTGGATGCGATGGCGCAGGCTGCGTATAAGCAGTCGAAGTTTCCGCGTGAGCGTGTGATCGGGATGGCCGGCGTGCTTGATTCGGCGAGGTTCCGGACGTTTATCGCCGAGGAGTTGCAGGTTTCGGTTGAAAATGTAACCGCTTTTGTTCTCGGCGGCCACGGCGACACCATGGTGCCGCTGTCGCGCTACTCGACCATGGCGGGTATTCCGATTACGGAGCTGATCGAGCCCGAGCGGTTGAAGGCGCTTGAGACACGTACAGCCAATGGCGGCGCGGAGATTGTGAAGCATCTAAAGACGGGTTCGGCCTACTATGCGCCGAGTGCGGCCGCGGTCGAGATGGTCGAGGCGATTCTGAAGGATAAGAAGAAGATCCTGCCGTGCGCCGCGTATCTCGAAGGCGAGTACGGAATTCACGGCCTGTATGTGGGCGTGCCTTGCAAACTCGGTGCGAAGGGGCTCGAGAAGATTATCGAGATCAAGCTGACCGAGGACGAGCAGGCTGCGTTGAACAAGAGCGCCGATGCGGTGAAGGAGCTTTGCACGGTGATCGGAGTCGCATAGCTTGTTGCAGAAGCGTGAAACAAAGGAGAGCCGGGTTGCCGAAGTCTTTGGCGCCGGGCTCTTCCTTTTGTACGGGGTGGTGCTCTTTATGCACCGCTGGCCGCCGAGCATGACCGACTACGCGAACTGGACTTACCAAGGAGTGGTGCTGGCGCGGCACCTGGAGGGCATACCGGATGCAGCGCATGCATTGAAGGCCTACCCTGTACCGAATAGTGCGGCCACGCTGGGCATTGGTTTGTTCGCGTTGGTGCTGCCCTCGATGATTGCTGCGAAGATCTGGCTTTGCGTGCAGATGGGCGTTACATTTGCGGCGGTGCGGCACCTTGCGCGAACGATCGGAGCGACGGGGGCGGTGTGGTGGATCGTGCCGCAAACGGCCTTCCTCGGGGTGAACTGGTGGTACGGATTCGTCAACTTCGAGCTTGGGCTGGCCTGGGTTCTGCTGATGGCGTCGATGCTGCTGCGACGCGAGCGGGGGGAGCGCGGACGCGACTGGATGCTCGGCCTGATTCTGGTGCTGGCGTTCTTCACGCACATGATTCCGTTTGCCTTTTGCGGTCTGCTGGTGCTGCTTTACGCGCGGCAGACGGGTCGCTGGCGCACAGCGTGGCTGCTGCTGCCTTCCGCAATGCTCTCGCTGTGGTATGTGGCAGGGCGTTATCTGCAGTCGGGCAATGCCGATGGGAAGGCCGGCATGGTGGAGACGGTGCGGGATTATTCGGCGGCGTTCTGGGCTTACAAAGGGAACTCGTACTTCAAGTCTTTCGGCCTGGTAAACCCCATCAGCACGCATGGGCCGGTTGCGCTGTCGTTGCTGGGCCGGCTGCCGTTCGTCGGATTCGTTGTGTTGGATCTGTTACTGGCCGGGCTGCTGGGCTGGCTGATGCTTTCGCGCGGATGGCTTGTACTTCGTACAAGGGCGCCGGAGCGTTTTGTGTGGATGGCCATGCTGGTGTTTGTCCCGGTTTTTCTGCTTGCCCCGGGAACGGCGCTTGGCGTCTCCGATCCGGGCTCGAGACTGCTTCAGACATTGCTTGTCCCTGGCGTTTTGCTGGTCTGCCGAGGGAGGAGCAGACTGCTGCAGCTCGCGTCAGTCTGCGGTGCGGTGTTGAGCCTGGCGGGGCTGCTGATGTTTGCACGGGTTCAGCTGGGACCGCAGGCTGCGATCCAGGATGCGAGGCTGCCCGGACCTATCGTGCAGTTCGCCCATGTGCCGTTTGATGATCAGGACTACTTCTACAGAGCGCTGGATCGCGGCGACTATGGGCAGATCGTCTTTCCGACCGGGATGCTGCTGAATCGTGCGGACAAAGAAAAAACCTCGCGACCGGAGTGAGCGTCGCGAGGTTCCGTTTTGCCGGGAGCGTTCTTAGCTGACGCGTTCGATGGTGACGGACTCGAGGACGACGGGTGTCTTCGGCCGGTCCATGCCATCGCGCGAGACCTTCGAGATCTTCTCGACGATGTCGTAGCCTTCGACGACCTCACCGAAGATGGTGTGCTTGCCGGTGAGCCAGCTG
>CAXTNM010000111.1:0-1697 GCA_964245715.1 uncultured Acidobacteriaceae bacterium
CCCCAGGAGTCCCACCCATGACGAACTCCAGCCGCCGCTCGTTTCTCCGCCTCGCCGGCCTCGCCACCGCCTCGCTCCCCATCCTCACCGAAGCCCACTTCGCCCGCGCTGCCGCCGCGCCCTCCCGCGCAGATTCCCTCGACACCACGGCTGGCAAGGTCCTCATCAACGCCAACGAAAACCCCCTCGGCCCTTGTCAAGCCGCACTGGATGCCATGGCAAAACTCGCTCCGACCGGTGGCCGCTACGACCTCCTCAACGAAACTCCCAAACTCGCCGCCACCTTCGCTAAACAAAACGGTGTTCCCGAAAACTTCGTCAACGTCTATCCCGGCTCGTCCGAACCCCTCCACTACGCCGTCCTCTCCTTCACCTCGCCCACTCGCTCCTACGTCACGGCCGACCCCACCTACGAAGCCGGCTACTATGCCGCCGCCATGACCAAAGCGCCCGTCAACAAGGTCCCGCTTCGCACCGACTACTCGCACGACCTCCGCACCATGGTGGCCGACCCCGCCGCCGGCCTCATCTATATCTGCAATCCCAACAATCCCACCGGCACCATCACTCCACGCGAAGAGATCGAATACGCGCTCGCCCACAAGCCCAAAGGCGCCATCCTCCTCGTCGACGAGGCCTACATCCACCTCTCTTCTGCAACGTCAGTCGTCGACCTCGCAGGCAAAGGCGAAGACCTCATCGTCCTCCGTACCTTCTCGAAAATCTACGGTATGGCCGGCATCCGCTGCGGTCTCGCCGTCGGCCGGCCAGACCTCCTCGCCAGACTCCAGGCCTACTTCGGCTGGAACTCGATGTGTATCCTCGGCGCAGCCGCCGCCAACGCCAGCCTGCTCGATCCCGATCTCGTCCCTGCGCGCAAAAAGATCATCGCCGAGACCCGCAATCAGACCTTCGAGTTCCTCCGGACCAACAACTACAAGTTCATCCCCTCCGAATCCAACTGCTTCATGATCGACACCGGCCGCCCCGGCAAGAAGGTCATCGACGCCCTGGCCGCGCAGAACGTCCTCATCGGCCGCACCTGGCCCATCTGGCCCAACTCCGTCCGCGTCTCCGTCGGCACACCCGCCGAGATGGCTCGCTTCCAAACCGCCTTCCACCAGGTCATGTCCAACCCCATCGCCTGAACGGCCCCCGCCGGGTGCCCCAAACTCGCAAATTCCTAACGAACTTCGGCGTATCCTACCCTCACGGAGGCCCATGTTGACCACAACCCCAGTTCTCATCCCGGTGGAAGAGTATCTTCACACCGCGTACCACCCCGACCGCGATTACCTCGACGGCGAAACCCAGGAGAGAAACATGGGCGGAACCCCGCACGGCAGGCTTCAAGGCTTCTTCGTCTCCTACGTGTTCAACCGTCGCGACCAGTGGCGCGTCGAGGCGATCCCCGAGCAGCGGGTCCAGATCACCTCATCCCGCTTCCGCATCCCCGATGTCTGCCTCATCTCCTACGACGCCCCCGACGAACTCGTCATCCGCACGCCACCTGTCCTCTGCATCGAGATCCTCTCCCGCGACGACCGCATGACCGAGATCCTCGATCGCGTCGAAGACTACCTCACCCTCGGCGTCCAAACCGTCTGGATCGTCGATCCCGGCCGCCAGCGCGCCTACTCCGTCGCCCCTACCGGCGCCCTCCAACCCGAACCCGAACTCCTCCGCGTCCCCAACAC
>CAXTNM010000111.1:1707-11308 GCA_964245715.1 uncultured Acidobacteriaceae bacterium
GTCCCCGAACTCTTCGCCGAACTCACCCGCCGCAAATCCTGAGCTCCGACGCGCACGCCGGCTGCGGCTCCATCCCGCATCTGGGTATGTCAAGACGGCCTGGGTTCTTGCCTATCGAGGTACGCCAGGCCTTCAGGCTTGGCTTCTCTGCCCACCCGTAACCAAGCGCCTTCAGCCGCTGGGGCACTCCTCCCGCAACCCAACCAACTTCCATCCCGGGCGGACTCCCTCGCAAGCCTCACCGTGAGGCGCTTCGACGCATGAAGCTCTCGAAAGACAAATTCGGAATCCGCTTCAACGACTTCCTTACCCTCCGCGGCATCCCCGCCGCCATTTCGTGGAGGGCAAGCACTCACCCATGTCGCGGGCGCGAAGCTTCGACTACCGCCTCGGAAACGGCTCCGCCCTCGAGTGGGTCCCAATCGACCGCCGGTTCAGTGCCGCGTCTCACCCCGACACCCCCGCTCCTGCATCGTCAACGACCATAACCGCTCCGACGACCCGCACTACATCCTCGCTTGGACTATCGCAGATGCTCGAAGTTCAAAATCGCATTGAACACCAGCGGATACGTCCCCACCGTCTCTCCGCGATAGATCGGAAGATTCGCAAACAGCAGCACATTTCCCTGCCCCAGCTTCGCATCCACCACGATCGCATGTTCGGCAATCGAACCACCCTTATCGAGCAGCCCCGAAAGCAACAAACCCTTCGCATCGCCAAACCGCAGAATCACCTGCGGCCGGTCCACGACCGGAATCACATTCGGATTATTCCGCTCCTGCTCCTCGTTCAGCGGTCTCGCCTCCCACGGCTTCACCTTCACCAGGGGCTCGGCCTCAACCGGCGTGCGACCCTGCACCACGTCGCTATCCTCCACCGTTCCGCGTCCCGTCGGCCGGTCGGCATACGGATCCATCAGCACGCGGCCGCCCGCACGCCCCACCGTGTTGCTCACGTTGAACGCCATGCCATCCGCGCTCATCACCGGCACCGTGCTCCCAAAGCCATACGCCACCGGGCTCTCCGGCTTGACGATCACCGACTCCAGCACCGACCCCGTCACCCTCACATCGCCCTTTGGAGCCACGCTCACCCCCGGCGCAAGCCCCATGTCCACCGCAAATTGGGCCGTATCCTCACACGTAATCAGCAATCCACCCTTGGCCACGAAATCCCGCAGATGCTCCAACCCCTCGGTCCCCAGGCCGGGTCTCGTATCCGCGGTCGAATCCAGCACCCCGATGTTCGGCGTCAGCGCAGTCTTCTGCCACGGCGTCGCATTTCCATACATCGGTATCCCATTCAAAATGCTCTGCGAGTTCGCCCCGCCTACCGGAGCGAACACGATCACATCGTACTTCCCGCGCAGGTCCGCGTCGCCAGCAGCAGTCTGCGTGTTGATATACGCATAAGGCACACCCGCCGTGTCGAACGCATACCGCCACCATCCTTCGGTCTGCGTCGCCAGCCACGTATGCATGAACGCGATTCGCGGAGCCTTCACCTCGTGCATGGCCACCGTCGGCGCCGCCCCCACCTTCACCGCATCGAGCGAAAGCTTCGTCAGCGCACCTTGTAACTCCACATCCGAAGCTCCCGAGATCACCAGCGCCCCCGCGGCAAACTGCTTCCCATCCACATCAAAACTCTTCTCCGCGACAGACACCTTTGCGCCCTTCAACGCGTAAACCAGCGGCAGAAGCGAAGACTGGCCGGTGTTGTTCACCACCACCACCGAACCCGCACCCGACACATGCCCACTCAGCGGAGCTGCATTCCCCAGCGACTCCATCTTCGCCTGCAAGACGCCCGGATCGGTCACCCGCAGCACCTTCACATTGAACAGCTCAGAAAACGACCAGCCGGTGTCGTCATACGGATGCTTCTGCGGATCATCCGGAGCCCAGTACTGCTTATCCAGCAACGCATCCGCAACCCGCGAATACGGCTGATCCATCCGGATCACGAAGCTCCCCGCGGGCAGCGTCTCCTCCGTCGGCTTGTCCCCCCGTTTCGCTGCCGGCACGCTCTGCGTCCTCGCTTCGCTCAGCCGGCTCACCTCCACATGCTGCCGCTTCAACACCTCGATCAGCTGCAGCTGCCGATTCAACTCCGCATCGCTCGCCGGAAGCACATACGCCGCAGGCCCGTCGAGCAGCGGCTTCTGCACGCTCCTCTTACTCTTCAGGTAATAGTTCTCGAGAAAATGCTGCGTATGCTGCGAGAAGTAACTCAGCGTCGAAAGCAGCGCGCTCTCTTCATAGTTGTTGTTATCCCGCTGCGACCACGTCACCACCGGCTCCGGAGGACTCTGCCGATACCACGTCCGGCTATACTCCTCCGGCTGCAAAATTCGCTTCTCCGTATCCGCCCCGCCATTGCCAAATGTCTCATACAGCCGGCTGATACCGTTATGCATCCCCGCCAGGAACATCAGGTACCCCGGGCTCCACGTATCGAAGTCCCCATGCGTAAACACCCCCGGCATGCCAAACCCCTGCATCTGCGCCACGTTATTCCAGCCCAGCTCCGCCCACTCATCCGCCAGCGTCGGGTCGATCCACGCGTTATACGGTCCGTCGCCCACCGTGTTGTCATACAGGAACGGCACCGACTCATGCAGATCGTGCAGCACCTGCGCATGCCATCCCAGGTACGTGTCCAGCACATTCCTGGTCAGGTCGAGCGTCATCCCCATCGCATCGCGATTGTTGTCATGCGCCACATAATGCCCCCAGTACGTCAGTCGCGGATACTCCTTCCCCGGATTTGCCTTGTGCCACTTGTAGATGTCGACCATGCGGTCGCGTCCATCCACCTCCACCACCGGCGTAATCAGCGTAATCATGTGCGACCGGATGTACTTGATGTAAGGCGAATCATCCACCGCGAGCCGATACGCAAGCTCCATCAACGCCGTCGGCGCGCCCGTCTCCGGCGAGTGGATCGTTCCCGTAAGGTAATAGACCGGCACCGAGGCATGAATCAGCTCCTTCGCCTTCGCATCATCGAGCCCAATCGTCCTTGGGTCCGCAAGCTTCGCCAGCCGCGTATCATTCGCCTTCTGCTCGCGCAGTAGATTCTCATCGGCCACAGCCACCGCGATCATCTCGCGTCCCTCTTCCGTATGCCCGATCGTCACCACCTTCACCCGTGGCGACGACGCAGCCAGCAGCCGCATGTACTTGTAAACATCCTCCGCATACGGCAGCACATCCGGAGCCCCTGCGATCACGCCCAGCGTCTTCTCGGGAGTAGGCACCGTCTTCGAGGCCGGCAGATAATTCACCAGCGGCGAGCCAAACTCCGGCTTCGTCGTATATTCCTTGATCTTGGCCGTATAGGCCTCATCGATCGGCTGCTTCGGATCCCGATCGTAGCTCGCATCGACTGACGGCACATGCGAAAACGGCGCGGACTGCGCACCTGTAACCATCTGCCCCACACCAGCAGACACCAATCCAAATGCCGCCACCACGCCGCAAAGCCCACTCACCACAATTCGCATACCGTAATATATCAACCGAACCGGTCGCGCCCAACACAAGAAAGCTGACAGCCCAGCGGCTGTCAGCTCACACCCAGGCTCTCTCGGGAGGCTCACCGCGCGACATGCGCTCCGGCACTCCTCCGCAACCTTCTCTCACTTCGAGAAAACGCAACTCAGACCGAAGCGGTGTCTCTACTTAGCCTCGGCGAATGACTTACAAATTCCCCCGCGAAGCCTGTTCCCGCTCGATCGCCTCAAACAGCGCCTTGAAGTTTCCCTTGCCGAAACTCCGGCTGCCCTTGCGCTGAATAATCTCGTAAAACACCGTCGGACGATCCTCCACCGGACGCGTAAAGATCTGCAGCATGTATCCCTCGTTATCGCGATCCACCAGGATCCCGAGCCGCTCCAAATCCTCAATCGGCTCATCGATCTTCCCGATGCGCGTCTGCAGATCGGCGTAGTACGAATGAGGCACCGTCAGAAAGCTGACACCCTGCTGCTGCATCTGCGTCACCGTCGCCACGATGTCATCCGTCGCCAGCGCCATATGCTGCACGCCCGGGCCGCCGTAGAAGTCCAGATACTCTTCAATCTGCGACTTCCGCCTCCCCTCCGCCGGCTCGTTGATCGGGAACTTCACATACCCCGTGCTATTCGCCATCACCTTCGACATCAACGCCGAATACTCCGTCGAAATGTCGTTATCGTCGAAGTGTTGATACAGCGAGAAGCCCATCACCTTCGAGTAGAAGTCGACCCATTCGTTCATCGAATTCCACCCCACATTCCCCACAATGTGGTCGATATGCAGCAGCCCCACTGGACGCGCAATCAAATCCTCAGCCACCGCCTGGTACCCCGGAAAGAAGACGCCGTGATAATCCTTCCGCTCGACAAACGTATGCACGGTGTCGCCGTAGGCCGCAATACTCGCGACCACAACCCGTCCATCACCATCACTCACCTCGGTTGGCTCCTGCACGGACTTCGCCCCGCGGCTCGTCGTCTCGAGCCACGCACTCCGCGCATCGTCCACCCAGAGCGCGATCGCGTGAACCCCGTCCCCATGCCGATGCACATGCTCCGCAATCTCCGAGTCCGAACGCAGCGCCGTCGTCAGCACAAACCGAACCTTGCCCTGCTGCAGCACATACGAAGCGCGATCCCGGCGCCCCGTCTCCGGTCCCGCATACGCCACCAGCGACATGCCGAACGCCGCCCGATAGAAATAAGCCGCCTGCCGCGCGTTCCCCACGTAGAACTCAATGTGGTCCGTCCCATTCAACGGCAGAAAATCCGCCGCCACTGCTTCCTGAACCGGTGCAATCGTAGCCATCACAACCTCCTGTTACTCCTACAAAGTCCCTGAAAAACCCGAGGCGTCCAATACCCCACGACGTGTTGCCCGTCCCGCAGAAGAACGCACTTGCCCTTTAGACCTTAGCCGCAAGCACCCGTCCCCGACACTCGCCCAAACCGATCCTCGACAATCCCTCCCGCTCTGCAAAGCCAGTCAGAATCACCTCGTCTCCATCTTCCAAAAACACTCGCGTCTCACCATTCGGCAACCGCAACGGCTCTGCTCCCCGTCGCGTCTTCTCGAGCAGACAACCCTCGCTTCCAACCTCCGGACCCGAAACCGTTCCGCTCGCAATCAAATCGCCGCACAGCAGGTTGCAGCCGTTGCTGCTATGGTGCGCCACCATCTGCGCAAACGTCCAGTACATGCCGCGAAACTCTCCCGAACTCACCTTCTCCGCAGCTTCCTTCGCCTCGCGCATCTTCGCCGTCTGTAGCCAGACCTCAAGCCGCACATCAATCCCGTCCGGCCCATCCGACGCCAGATACTCCAACGGCTGCGGGTCGCCCTCAGCCCGCGCCCCGCCCCTCACCCGATAAGCCGACAGCGCCTCCATCGGCACCACCCACGGCGACACCGAAGTCGCGAAGCTCTTGCCGAGAAAAGGCCCCAGCGGCTGCGACTCCCACACCTGCACATCCCGCGCCGACCAGTCATTCACCAGCGTCACCCCAAACAAACAGGCATCGGCATCGCCAATGGCAATCCGCTCCCCCAGCTTGTTCCCGCCGTACACATACGCCCCAAGCTCCAGCTCATAGTCCACTTGCCGCGAAGCTTCGAACCTTGGCGCACTCTCCTCCGGCAACTTCACCTGCCCACAAGGCCGACGCACCTCCGTCCCGCCCACCACCAGCGACGAAGCCCGCCCGTGATACCCGACCGGCATCCACTTGTAGTTCTCCATCAGCGGCCGCTCTGGCCGAAACATCTCTCCAACGCGCCGCGCATGATCAAGCGATGCATAGAAGTCCGTATAATTCTCGACCGCAACCGCCTTGTGAAACCTGGCCCCTTCGATCGGCCTGACCGTCGCCAGCACCGCATCCATCTCAGCCCGCGCCATCCCCAGCTTCAGCCGCTCCATCAGCACGCGACGCAGCATCCCCACCGCGCGCGGCCCATAGCTCATCAGCCGATTCAGCGTCGCCTCCTTGCACGCCCCGCGCACATTCCCAGGTAGATCGTTCAGCAACCCGGCCTGCGCACACACGTACAAATCGACAATCAGGTCGCCGATTCCGACCCCAAGATGCACCGCCTCACTCTTCATCTCGAACGCACAAAACGGCAGATTCTCAAGCGCAAACCCGTTCTTCGCCCCGTTTGCAGACGCAATCCAACTCTCAGCCAAACTCAACCACCTTCTGTCCTGCCAGACGAGCGCCCTCCGCGGGCGACGCTCACTTCGTGAGTTACGGAAGCTTCGCGGGGCGCTCCCGCTGCTCCCGAAGATCACTCCTGTGGCGACCAATGGGAGAAGCACGCGAAGCTTCCGGCGTACGCAGTACCGCCCGTCCGGCGTTAGGAAGCATTTTAGGTCTTGAAATGTCTTTTCAATCCCTGCCAGCACTCATAGTACTCATGCTGCACCATCTTGCCTTCGAGCGCCCAGCGCGTCGGTTGCACCACCATCCTGGTCTCGAACATAAATGCCAACGTGTTCTCGACATGCACCGGCTTCAACTCGGCCGCGCTGGCTTTTTCAAACGTCTGCGCATCCGGCCCATGCCCACTCATGCAGTTATGCAGACTCGCTCCGCCCGGAACAAACCCTTCAGCCTTCGCGTCGTACTCGCCGTAGATGAGCCCCATAAACTCGTTCATCATGTTGCGATGAAACCATGGCGGCCGAAACGTATTCTCCGCCACCAGCCAGCGCGGCGGGAAGATTGCGAAGTCCACATTCGCCGTGCCGTGCAGCCCCGAAGGAGCCGTCAGCACGGTAAAAATCGACGGATCCGGATGATCGAAGCTCACGGTGTTGATGCAGTTGAAGCGCGCCATATCGTACTTATAGGGCGCATAATTCCCGTGCCAGCCCACCACGTCGATCGGCGAATGATCGTACTTCGACGTCCACAGCCGCCCGAGAAACTTCGACACCACCTCGAACTCACCCTCGCGATCCTCATACGCCGCAACCGGCGTCAAAAAGTCCCTTGAATTCGCCAGCCCATTCGCCCCGATCGGCCCCAACTCCGGCAGCCTGAACGCCTGCCCATAGTTCTCGCACACATATCCCCGAGCCCTCGCGCCGAGCAACTCCACGCGAAACTTGATCCCGCGCGGAATCACCACCAACTCCCCCGGCGCAACCTCAAGAACTCCGCACTCGGTAACGAACCGAACCACACCCTCCTGCGGCAGCACCAGCATCTCGCCATCCGCGTTATAGAAAATTCGGTCCGTCATCGAAGCGGTCGCCGCATACAGGTGAATCCCCACTCCATCTAGCCCCGCCGGATCGCCATTCCCGCCAATCGTCATCAGCCCTTCGACGAAGTCAACCTCACCCTCCGGATACGCCGGCGGATTCCACCGCATCTGGTTCGGCGGCGTTGGCACCTCATCAAACGGCCCGCTGCGCAGTAACGTCTCATTCGCAAACGGCTGGTACGGCTCATGCACCACCGAAGGCCGGATCCGATACATCCACGATCGCCGGTTCGCCCCCCGCGGCGCCGTAAACGCCGACCCGCTCACCTGCTCGGTATAAAGCCCCAACTTGTGTCTCTGCGGAGAATTCTGCCCCACCGGCAGCGCACCCGCCTCCGCCTCCGTCGCAAACTCGTTCCCAAACCCCGACTGATGCCGCAACTCCGCCATGCCGTCGCCTCCAGCCCAGCGCGTCGCTCAGGCCGATGGCGAGTCTAATCCTTCCCCACAACAACCCACAACCTGCGCACTCTTTGCTTGTCATCCCCGAAGAAGATCTGTCGTTGTACTCGCACGGGGCTAAGAGGCGGCCAGGCCTACGTCCCGCAGAACGTCCACTGCACCGCCTCTTCCGGCCGCGCCGGCGCAGCAAACCGCTCCAGACCTTCACGCTCCTCGAACGGTTTCGTCACCACCCCAAGCAGTTCCTCAAACAACCCGAAATCCTCGCGTTCCCCCGCCGCACCAAGCGCCGCCTCGACCAGATGATTCCGAGGAATGTAAGCCGGGTTGACCCCTCGCATCGCCGCCGCGCGTACCGCCGCCGACGCACCCTCCTCCGCCAACCGCGCCCGCCACTTCACAGCCCAAGCATCAAACGCAGCCGGATCAGCAAACAAACTCCTCACCCCCGCGTCTCCTGCAGCACCGGCAGCCGCATCACAGAGCCGCCGAAACGTCAGCGTGAAATTCGCCTTCCCCGCCGCCATCCGCTCCAGCAGATCATGCACCAGCGCCTCATCCCCCTCACGCTCTTCCATCAACCCCAGCTTCCGCCGAAACTCCGCCAGGAACGCCGCCTCATACTGTGGCGCAAACGCCTCCAGCGACTCCTGCGCCGAAGCCACCGCAGCCTCCTGGCTCCCGGCCTCTAACTCCAGCACCGGCAGCAAAGCCTCTGCCAGCCGCGTCAAATTCCACAACATGATCCGTGGCTGGTTGCCATACGCATACCGCCCCTGCCGGTCGATAGAGCTGAACACCGTCGCCGGATCGTACGCCTCCATAAACGCACACGGCCCGTAGTCGATCGTCTCCCCCGAGATCGACGTATTATCCGTATTCATCACCCCATGGATGAACCCCAGCCCCATCCACCGAGCCACAAGCCCCGCCTGCCGCGTCACCACCCCGTCCAGGAACGCTCGGTACGGCTTCTCAGCGCCACGCGCCGATGGATAATGCCGCGCCATGGCGTAATCCGCCAGCACACGAAGTGCCTCCGTATCCCGCCGCACCGCGAAGTACACAAACGACCCCCCCCGCAGATGGCTCTTCGCCACCCGCGTCAACACTGCACCCGGCAGCGACGTCTCGCGCATCACCTGCTCTCCGGTTGAAACCGCCGCCAGCGCTCGTGTCGACGGCACACCCATCGCCGTCATCGCTTCGCTCACGATGTACTCGCGGAGTACCGGCCCTACGCCCGCTCTCCCATCCCCACCACGCGAAAACGGTGTGCGTCCCGACCCCTTCAACTGGATGTCGTATCGAACCCCATCCCTGCCGACCACCTCACCCAGCAGGTTCGCCCGCCCATCTCCTAGCTGCGGCACCAGGTTGCCAAACTGGTGCCCCGCATACGCCATCGCCAGCGGCTCCGAACCCTCCGCCACCCGGTTTCCCGCGAGCACCTCAACCCCCTCCGGACTCTCTAAAGCGAAAGCATCCAGCCCCAGCAACTCAGCCAGCTCCCGATTCACCCGCACCAGCTTCGGCGAACGCACCGCCGTCGGATGCACCCGCGCATAAAACTGCTCCGGCAAACGCGCATAGGTATTCTCAAACCCGAACTGCACACCCGCCGCCGCCAACCCATCCACTGAACTCATGCCCTATTCGATGCCAGCCCTCAACATTCGGCTCGCAGCCCCGTCTAGCTCAGCCCCAGCAACTGAAACTCGTCGTCATACCCCTCCAGTTCTTCCTCCACCACCCCCGGCTCATACCGCAGTTGCTTCACCCCCACATGCACCATCGCCGTCCCCATGCCAAGCAGCATCAGCTTCACAAAGCTCCCTTCCAATTCGCCTTCAAGCCGCACCACCCCCACCACAAACAGCGGCAGGATTCCTATATAGAGCGTC
>CAXTNM010000112.1:0-11252 GCA_964245715.1 uncultured Acidobacteriaceae bacterium
GGGTTGAGAACATCTCCTGCGTGGCGAGGAAGACGATGAGGGCGAGCATTAGGGTGAGCAGCATCGTCGCCATGCGGGCGTGGAAGAGAATGGCATTGGCGTTGTTCTGGAAGAGGAACTCGCGGCCGCCGATGAGTTCCTGATAACGGTAAGGGCGGTCGAGGAGTGGTGGGGTGGTGAGCTGCATGGAGCGCAGCGGGAGCGCGGCCAGGAATTTGACGAGCGGTGGATGTTCGGGATTGAGGCCGAAGTCTCCCTGGTATTGCATGAAGGCGGCGTAGGTGTGGTCGGCTTCGTCCCAGGTGCAGGAGTTCGCGCGTGCCAGCAGGGTGAGCTCGAGGGTGAAGAGAGCGAGGCAGGAGATCACTGCGAGGGCGACGAACGGGCGCTTGAGGGGCATAGACAGGTTGTCGGCGGGGATGCCCAACTGTACGCGGCGGGAAGGTGTTCGGCAAGCGGGGCGTTGCTTGGTGCTGCGTTTGCGTCTTGAGAGAGATCCGGCGGTGTGCCGGAGTGCTCAGACAGTCGAGCTTCGGGGTGAGAGGGTGAAGGTGCATGCCCGTGGCAGCAAGCGTAAGACTTTCCGTGCACGAACAGAGGAAGAGTCTCGCTTTTGCAATTTCACCTGGAACAGGTTTCGCAAGGTAAAGAGGAGACGTGATGTCTACATTGAACTCGGTTGTTGCTGTGTACGATTCGCACGAAAAGGCCGAGGCGGCCATCAAGGAACTGCAGGAGGCTGGGATCGACATGAAGAGTCTGTCGATTGCGGGCAAGAACACGCACACCGACGAGCACGTGGTCGGGTATTACAACGCCGGCGACCGGATGAAGTATTGGGGAAAGCTTGGGGCGTTCTGGGGAGGTTTCTGGGGCCTGCTGTTTGGATCTGCGATGTTTGCGATTCCAGGGATTGGGCCGATCCTGGTTGCGGGGCCTCTGGTTGCGTGGATCGTGGGCGCACTCGAGGGTGCTGTGGTGGTTGGAGGCGTGAGCGCGGTCGGAGCCGGGTTGTTCAGCATCGGGGTTCCGAAGGACAGTGTGATCAAGTACGACGTTGCGCTGAAGACGGACAAGTTTCTGCTCGTGGTGCATGGGACGCCCCAGGCCGTGGACGATGCGAAGCGGATTATTGAAGGTACCGCGCACGAGTCGTACACCGTGCATGATGAGCTGGTGGCCGCTTAGAAGAGCGAGATTGGACCTGCGAGAAGCGAAGGATCCGGGGCAGAATACGGGGTCCTTCGCTTGCCAGGAGTGCGAAGTCGGCTCAGGAAGGGTCGGTGTAGACAGCTTCTAGGAGAGTTGCGCCTTCGGCTTCGGCTTTTGTTTCGGCTTCAGTACGCTCTTGAGCAGGGGTAGAGCCAACCCGGGCCGTTCCGAGTTATGGCCTGTGAAGTGGTCCTGCAAGACGACATTCAGAAGCGACTTATGAACGTGGATGCGGCCGTTGTAGTCGATGAAGCCGAGCTTGCGGAACCGATTCATAAAGAAGCTGACGCGCGAGCGCGTGGTGCCGATCATCTCGGCGAGCGCTTCCTGGGTGATGGCGGGGATGAGGGTTTCGGGTTCGCCGGGCTTGCCGAACTCGGCCATGAGGAGGAGGGTGCGGGCGAGGCGCTTTTCGCTCGAGTTGAAGAGCTGATCGACGAGATCGGCCTGGGTTCTTATGCCGCGCGCCAGCAGGAAGTGGACGAAGAGGTCGGAGAAGGCGTGCTCCTCGTGGAGAACGCGGAGCATCTCCTCCCGTGCGATGCGAGTGGCGGAGCAGGAAGTGATCGCAGACGCGGTTGCCATGCGCGGGCCTGCGCCGCTGGCGATGGCTTCTTCGCCGATGAATTCACCGACGGTGATGAGCGTGATGGTGGCCTCTTTCCCGCCTGCGGAGATGACGGTAAGTTTGGCGCGACCGGTATGAAGGTAGAAGACACAGTTTGACTCCGTACCCTGCGAGAAGAGCACCCCGCCAGGCTTGACGTGGATGAGTCGGCGACCGGGGCCCTCTGTCGTGAGGAAAGCGTGTGTATCAAATTTCGCAATCTTAATGTTGTCCATGGAATCAACCTGTCGTGTCTTCGAAGTTGGCATGGAACGGAACGAGCCTGGTTTGCCCAGTGAGGCAAGAGGGCCTGGGCGGTCACAAGTGCTCACTGACATGATGCGCTATGTTAGCCAGCTAACAGTGTGCAAAATTGCTCAGATTGATGAAGGTTGGTTCTAACGGAGCGGGGCAGGATGCCTGGTTCGCGAGACTGTTGAGACATTTCCCGAGTCGTTGCGGGCGGGAGGCTGAAGGTCTGGGGGCGCAACTGTGGGAAAGTTTCTACTTGAACTTCGCTTGATATCTGATATTTTCATTCAAACGTAAGACAACTGTGTTTGTTTTCAGCCCTCCCCGGCTCCGATTTTCCTTAGGAGAACTGCTCTTGAAAATTGCTCATTCTGTGGTGTTGGCCTCTTTGCCCGTGGTGTTTTCGGTGGGCGCGGTGGCGCAGTCGACCGCCAACTTATCCGGGACGGTAACGGATCCTTCCGGCGCTGTCGTTGCGAATGTTCATGTGAAGGTTCATTCGCTGGCGACGGGACAGGACCGCGAGATCGTGACGGATTCGGCAGGAATTTACGCTGTGCCGTCGCTGCAGCCGGGCGATTACAAGCTGGATGCGGTTGCGCCGGGATTCAGCGAATATGTGGTTTCGAAGGTGACGCTCGATGTGGATCAGAGTGTCACGGTGAATATGAAGCTGGCGGTGAATTCGGCGGGGACGACGGTGGAGGTGGACAGTGGAGCCTCCGCGCAGATTGAGACGCAGACGATGACGGTCGGGCAGGTGATCAACCGGGAGACGGTGCAGGACCTGCCGCTGAACGGGCGGCACTTTCTGGATCTGACGACACTGACGCCGGGGGGCGTGGTGGCGGATACGGCTGGGAGTCTGACGGGCGCGAGTCGAGGTTTGGGGGCGAACTCTTTTTTGACTGCGGGCAACCGGGAAGACTCGGTGAACTTTCAGATCAACGGTGTGAACCTGAACGACATGAGTCAGAATCAGATTACGTTTCAGCCTTCAATCTCGACGACGAGCGAGTTCAAGATTGATAACTCGACCTTCAGTGCGGAGTATGGGCGGAGTTCGGGTTCGATTGTGAATGTGAGCACGCGTTCCGGGACGAACCAGTTTCATGGCGAGGTCTTCGACTACTTTCGCAACAGCGCGCTCGATGCAAGGAACTACTTCAACAGGCCGGTGAATGAAGCGACCGGGGCATCGCTGGGCGTGGCGGGCCATAAGGCTCCCCTGATTCGTAACAACTTTGGTATCTCGGTTGGTGGGCCGATCTGGAAGGATCGTACGTTCTTCTATGCGAGCTATGAGGGGTTGCGACAGCAGCAGGGGATTCTGCAGAACAGCACGGTGCTTTCGGACGCGGCGACGACGAGTGTGAATGCTTCTGGGCAGACGGTGTACTCGCCGAACCAGCGTGCGGCGGTGGCGGCTGCGGGAAGCCCGGCGGCGAATGCGCTGCTGGCGATCATCCCTTTGCCGAACAGCGGCAATAACTTTGTCGGGTTTACTCCGGGCCCGGTGCAGATCGACCAGGGAACGATGGATGTTCTGCAGATTATCAACCAGAAGGATCAGCTACATGGGTTCTATGCGTTCCAGGCGGATCAGCGGATTGAGCCTGCGCTGCAGGGCGATACGGTTCCTGGGTTTGGCGATCATCGTGATGCGCATCGCCAGGTGGGGACACTGAATGAGACACACATCTTCAGTCCGAGCTTTGTGAATGAGGCGCGGCTAGGCTTCAATCGGATCGCGATTGCGTTCTCACCAAACTTTGTGACGCCGCCCGGAACCTATGACATCGCCGATGGGCAAGGCGTAAATGCAGGCATCCCGCAGACGACCTTCTCGGATATCGGGCTAACGATTGGTGGGCCTTCGGGTTTCCCGCAGGGACGCGACGATACCATGGGGATCTTCTCGGATACGGCGACGAAGCTGAAGGGGAAGAACACGATCAAGTTTGGTGGGGAGTTCCGGCGTTTCCTCGAGGCGAGCTTCACGGGCGATACGGGTACGCTGACGTATGCGACCTCGCTGACGACATCGACCGTGAGTGCGGCGGCTGCGCAGGCGGCGACGCAGGCGGACAACTTTGAACAGGATCAGGCGAGCGGCTTCAGCATTACGCCGAACACGATTGTAAGCCGGGTTTATATCAATGCGGTGGGAGCGTTTCTGCAGGATAACTACAGGTTGACGCAGCGCCTGACGCTTGAAGGCGGACTTCGGTTCGAGTGGAATGGCACGCCGGTCGAGGGAGAGAATCGGTTTATTCTGTTTGAGCCGTCGACGGTTTCGCTCGACCAGGTTGGGACGAACGGGTACGGCTCGCCTTACAAGCAGAACTACAACGTCGACCCGCGGCTGGGGTTTGCGTATGACGTGTTCGGCACGGGCCGCACGGTAATTCGCGGCGGCTATTCGATTATGGCGGACCAGCCGGTGGAGGATGTGGTGAGCGGTCTGACGTCGAATCCGCCGCTGAGTAAGAAGGTCTCGTTTACGGGATCGGCGACGAATACGATTCCGGTCGGTGCGTTGTACTCGTCCGCGTTGCTGGCAGGATTTTCGCTTTCGAGTGTGAACCCGAACTTCCGCAATGCTTACATGGAGACCTATAACTTCAATGTGCAGCAGGCGCTGCCCTGGGGCATGGTTGGATCGCTGGGATATTACGGATCGGAGGGACATCATCTGCGGATTGCAACGAACGAGAATCAGCCGTTCGGGACGACACCACGTCCGTTTCTGACGCTGTCGGGGACGAGTCCACTGGAGCCTGGTGCGTCGATCAATTCGAATATCACGGAGGCGAACAGCAGCGGCTTCTCGAACTACAACGCGATGTGGGCGGTGCTTACGGAGACCACGACGCATGGACTCGAATTCAACATGAATTATGAGTGGGAGAAGTCGATGGATAGTAACTCGCTGGGATCGCAGGGTGGACTGAATCTGCAGGACAGCAACAATGTGGCGGGCAACTATGGCTTGTCAGATTTTGATGTTCGCCAGCATTACGCAGGGACTGCGATATATAACCTGCCGTTCAAGCGGAATTTCCTGGTGTCGGGTTATCAGCTATCTGCGATTGTGCAGTATCAGACGGGCAATCCAGTAAATATCACGGCCAACAGCGATAGCTTCACAGGCGTGGCGGGTGTGGTGCGACCGAATATTGTAGGCAAGGTGAATACGCATAAGCTGCAGGCGTCGGCGACGACCAATGTCAACTTCATCTCGAATCCTGCCGGGACGATTTGTAATGAGTCGAATGTTAATGGCGCGTGCGTGTTTGAGATTGTGGGCACGAGTAACACGGCAGGGTATAACGGGCTTGGAGATATTCAGCGGAACGCGGTGACGGGACCGGGCTTTGCAGATATGGATGTGTCGGGCGAGAAGGATACAAAGCTGTTCGAGAATGTACTGTTCAAGCTGCGGGTGGATGCGTTCGATATTCTGAACCATCCGAACTTTGGACAGCCTTCGGGGAATGTGAACTCATCGACCTTCGGACAGATCAGTTCGACTCGGTTTGCTACGAGTGACGGCGGGAGTTCGCGGCAGTTACAGGTGAGCGGTAAGTTCACGTTCTAGGTAAGAGGCGAAGGACGTCTGCGCTTCAATCCCAGGGAAGCGGGATGGAGGCGCAGACGTTTTTTGCATGGATGCGGCTTGAGCTGCATGCCGGGGTTGTCGTAGAAGCAGGAGGTTGAATGCGTCGCAGGACATTTCTTCAAACGTTGCCGCTGGCTGCGGCTGGATCTTCGATGGGGTTTGCGGCGGACGACGCGGCGATAGCGGCGGAGGGGGGAGGATTGCCGAAGTTCCAGGCGGCGGGGGAAGAGAAGTTCGATCGGCCGGATGTGCATGCGGGCGACCGGGTTTCGGGTGCGAGCTTTGCGTCGCGATCGGCGGCGCTGGGTTGTTCGGGTGCCGCAGGAACGGCACACCCGCTGGCGACGCAGGTAGCGATTGCGATGCTTCAGCGGGGTGGGTCCGCGGTGGACGCGGCGGTTGCGGCGAATGCGATGCTGGGGTTTGTGGAGCCGACGAGTTCAGGGCTGGGTGGCGATTGCTATGCGTTCGTGTGGGATCCGAAGACGGCGAAGCTCGAAGGGATGGCGAGCTCGGGGAAGTCGCCGAAGTCGCTGACGCTCGAGACGGCGAGGGGGCGCGCGGTGAATGGCGTGCTGCCGAAGCTGGGCGCGGTAACGGTTTCGACACCGGGAGCGCTGGGTGGATGGTGGGCGCTGCATCAGCGATATGGCAAGTTGAAGTGGGCGGAGTTGTTTGAGCCGGCGATTCATTACTGCGAGGCGGGCTCGCCAACGCCGCAGATTATCGGGTACTACATCAAGCGCAACATGGCGATCTTTCTGAAGCAGGGCTCGGGGGTGGAGGAGACGGCAAATGCGGTGCACACGTACATGCCGGGTGGGAAGGCTCCGAATGAGTATGGTGTGCGGCGTAATCCGGACCTGGCGCGGACATATCGGATGATTGCGGAGGGTGGACGCGATGCGTTCTACGATGGGCCGATTGCGCAGACGATCGATGCGTATTTCAAGCGCATTGGAGGATGGCTGAGCGCGAGTGATCTACGCGAACACCAGGCGGAGTGGGTGACACCGCTGGTGACGAAGTATCGCGGGGTGGATGTGTATGCGATGGGCGCGAATACGCAGGGACTGGCCACGCTGCAGATGCTGAATATGATCGAGCAGTTCGATATGCGCGAGTACGGGTTTCAGTCGGCGCAATCGCTGCAGGTGCAGATCGAGGCTAAGCGGCTGGCGTATGAGGATCGCGCGAAGTTTTATGCGGACCCGCACTTTGCGAAGGTTCCAGTGGATTGGCTGAACTCGAAGGAGTACGCGAAGGATCGGGCGAAGCTGATTCGGACGGACAGGATTCTGACGCCGGTGTACCCGGGGCACGCACCGAGCCATGGCGATACGACGTACTTCTCGACTGCGGATAAGGACGGGATGATGGTGTCGATGATCCAGTCGAACTTTCGCGGGATGGGGTCGGGGCTGGTGGCGGATGGGCTTGGCTTTATGTTTCAGGATCGCGGCGAACTGTTCTCGCTGCAGGATGGACATGCGAATCTTTACGCGCCGGGCAAGCGGCCATTCCAGACGATTATTCCGGGATTTGCGTCACGAGATGGCGTGCCATGGCTCGCGTTTGGCGTGATGGGCGGCGATATGCAGCCGCAGGGGCAGACGCAGATTATCGTCAATCGCGTGGACTATGGGCTGGATGTGCAGGCTGCGGCTGATAGTCCGCGATGGCATCATGAAGGGTCGTCGCAGACGATGGGGGAGGATCCCGCGGGGCTGGGGCCGAAGGGAGTTTTGCGGCTGGAGGCGGGAGTGCCAAAGGCGACGCGTGAGGCGATGATCGCGCTGGGTTGGCCGATGGGGGAGAGCGACGGTGGGTTCGGGCGGTATGAGTGCGTGGAGAACCGGCGCGAAGGAAGCGACCGGGTGTATGCAGCGGCGAGCGAGATGCGCGCGGATGGGGTGGCGCTCGCGTACTAGCAGAAGGTTCGAGCAAGTATTCTGGCGAAGCTTCGGGGACCGTGTCGATCGGTCCCCGCGCTTCGTTTGCTACTCGCTGGTTTTGCCGAGGAGAGTCTGGACCGCTTTCTCGAGCTGCACGTCTTCGCCTGATTCGGTTTCGCCAAGGCCTCTGAGGACTTCTACATCCACGGGACGGGGATGCATTTCCATATCCTGCCCGCGGGTGTCGCGGATGCGGTCACCGGGTACGCGCACGCTGGAGCCGTCGATGAGGCGCTGTGCTCCGGTGAAGATGATCCATCCGGCTGTGGGGGTGCCGACGGTCTTGCCGAGACCGAGGGTGCGGTAGCCCTCGGTAAAGTCTTCGCCGTCGCTGAGCGTGGATTCGTTGGTTACGAGCACCGTGGGTAGACCGAGGGCGCGCTGGCCGAGGGCCTGCCGCATGGGGGCAGCGGCGCCATCACGAGGCGTGCCGACCAGGTAGTTTCTGCGGGCGAAGACGTCGATGACGCGACCGTTGACGTAGCCGCCGTTGTTGTTGCGAACATCCACGATCACGCCCTTCTTTGCCTGGTTGAGGACATCAAGGTCGACGTATAACTGTGCGAGGTCGGCATCCCCCATGGCGGCGAGGTGCACGTAGCCCAGCTTGCCGCCGGAGATTTTGTCGACGTAGGCGCGGCGACTCTCTACCCAGGCACGATAGAGCAGGCCGCTTTCGACCTGCAAGGTAACGGGCCGCACGACTACCTCACGCTTTTTTGCTGCGTCGCCTGCCGGCGAGACGGTGAGCACGACGCGGCGACCGGATGCATCCTCAAGTAGCTGGTCGAGGTTGGTCCCGGGAGCGATGGGGGTGCCGTTTACCGCGAGGATGCGGTCGCCGACGTGCACGCTGCCTTCGAGCGCGACGGGGCCGAGCGGGACGATCTCGCGGATGATGAGGGCGCCTGTGCTCTCGTAGGGGGCGCGATCGAAGCGTATGCCGAGACGCCCGGTGCGAACGCCTGGCGCCGAAGGCTTTCCGATGCCGGAGTGTGAGCTGTCCAACTCTCCGATGAGCAGGTTGATATCGCGCCGCAGCTCACCGCCGGTGCGCGCGCCCTCGATGTAGGGCGTCCACTCGGACTTCAGGGCGGGCCAGTCTGCTCCGTTGAAGTCAGAACGGAAGAAGCGGTGGTCGAGGGTCGACCAGGCTTCGTCGAAGACGACCATCTTCTGCTGGTCGAAGTCCACGTCCAGGCTTGCGGTCAGGGCCACGGGTTGTGGAGACCGGGTGGCGAGCGAGACCATGCGCACGGTCGAGGCTCCCGAGGCAGGAGTGGCAGGCGCGCCGCCGCGTGGGCCTGCAGTCTGCAGATAGTAGATCTCCTTCGAATCGGGAGTCCAGGCGATGTCCGACTTAGAGCCGGTGTCGGAGGTGAGCTCACGCGGAGAGGCAGGCTCGCGCGCGAGTTCGTCGAGCGAGTAGGTGTAGATGTTCTGCTGACCTGCGGCGTCGGCCAAAAACGCGAGGGTTTTGCCATCGGGACTGATGACCGGGTAACGCACTCCGAGGTTGCCGAGCGGCAGGAGCGTCAGGCGCTGCCGGATGCCGTCGAAGACAATCTTGACCGGCTCGACGGGCCTGGTTGCTGAGGGCTTGCCGGGACTTTGCCGCTTGTCGTCGGCTGGCGGTGTTGCGGGTGATTGCGGAGCTTGATCCTGAGTGTTGTCTGCCACGTTTGCTTCGGTATCGTCCAGGCTGCTGGCGGTTGGCGCGTTCGGGGTTCCGGGCTCACGCTCGTTTGGGGAGCTTGGCGTGTCGGGCGCACCGGGGACGCTCTGTTTGCGGAAGAGATCGCGAAACTGATCTTCGCGGTAGAGCGGCACATGGGGGATGAGATCGACGCGTGCGAGTTGCGGCGTCTCGGCTCGCTGCGAGGTATCGAAGAGGATGTACTTGCCGTCGGGCGACCAAGCGAGATGACTCGCGTTTTCGCCGTTGGCGAGGAAGGTAATCTCCTGCGTGGGCGCACTGCCATCGGAGGGCACGACCCAGATGTTGGTGAATGCGTCGAAGCCTGTGGGTACATAGGCGACCCATTTCGAGTCCGGCGACCAGGCGACGGAATCCGCCTGGTATTCGTTGATTTCGCCGCTGGCTACGAGTTTGTCCTGTCCAGTTGCCGGCGTGAGAATATGCAGCTCTTTGCGATCGCGGATGTAGGCGACCATCTTGCCATCGGGCGAGGGCAGGGCGCTGGTATCGAGAGCTTTGCCGTGGGTCAGGGCTTTTTCAGAGTTGGTGTTGAAGTCGTATTCGTAAAGGCTTGAACCGCCGTCGCGCTCTGACCGGTAGATCACCTTTGTGGAGTCCGAGGTCCAGCGCGGGTCGAACTCTTCGGCCTCGGTGTGCGTAAGTCGCTGGGCCTCGCCTCCTTCCTTTGCGGCTGCGGCAAAGATCTCGCCCTGGCCTGCGATGGCGATCTTTTTGCCGTCGGGTGAGAGTGCGAGTCCGGTCCACGCGGTGACTGGCTCGTGCGTAACTCCGGGGCCACTTGGCAGGCCGCGCAGGGTGATCTTGACTTCTTCGGCTTTGCCGGACTGTGCATCAGCCTTCCAGATTCCGAAGTCGCGTTCGAAGAGTACTGTCTTACCGTTATAGCTGATGGTGGGCCAGAGGACGCGGCCATGATTGAAGTGCGTGAGCTCCTTGATGGCGCCGGTGGCGGCGTCGGCTTCGTAGAGGTTCTCGTGACCCGGGCCGCCGTCTCCGGGTTTATCCTGCATCATGAGGAGCCGCTTGCCGTCGGCCGACCACATGGGCCACGCGTGCTTGGCGTCGGCCGAGATGAGCTTGCGATAGCCGCCTTCGCCTTCGATCGGCTTCAGCCAGATCTCGGTTTCGTCGATGTGGGCGTGGCCGTTGCGCCACCATTGCGAGCTTGAGATGCCTTTCGCTACGAGCGCGATCTGCTTGCCGTCGGGGGAAGGTGCGCTCTCAAACTCGTTCATGTAGCGTTCGTGCGAGATCTCCATCGGGGTGCCGCCGGAGGCGCGCACGCGGAGGATGTCGCCGTTACCCGCGACATCGTTAGCGGTGGAGGTGAAGTAGAGCCACTCTCCATCACGAGACCATGCGTCGAGATTCGAAGGTGAGTCTGAGTAGGTGATGCGCTGCAAGTGGCCGGTTGCGAAGGTGAGCACATAGATGTCGCCGCTGCCGGTGCGGGTCGACATAAACGCGAGGCGGGTGCCATCCGGCGAGTAGAGCGGACGCGACTCTTCGGCTGGATCGGAGACGAGCAGGTGCGCTTCGCCGCCGGCGGCTGGGACCGTCCAGATATCGCTTCCGCTGACGAAGGCAATCTCTTTCCCGTCGGGCGAGATTGCGGGCTGCGACAGGGAAGGGCGCGGCGCGGGCTTGCTCTGCGCCTTCACGCCGGGTGCGAAGGGAAGTGAAAGAAACGGCAGAACGACAGCAACAGCACGGAGCGAAGCGCGCACAGAGACCTCAAGCCTTTGGAATTTTGTCTAAGGACGATGGTAAGTCATCGAAAGACGCAATCGTCAAGGCCCGGTGAGGGTCAGGTGAAGGGCTTAGAACTGAAAGGCGGTTCGAAGCATGAAGGTGCGATTGGCCGCGCTGGTGCTGAGGAAGCTG
>CAXTNM010000113.1:0-5356 GCA_964245715.1 uncultured Acidobacteriaceae bacterium
GTGGATCACCGCAAGCCCGCGCCTCAACCAGCCACCCCCTGAGTCCGAGATGAGGGTTCAGCTCAAAGGGCATTCCCTCCTCTTCTCCGTTTTGGCATCTGCGCTCCAACCTGACTCGTGGCAACCCTGACCTACGCGCGGTTCCCACCGCCCCATCCGGTAGAATGGGTTTCAACCTCGAATCGATCTGGAAATCGATCCACTACGGAGCACCCTCATTATGGCAAAAGGCGTAAACAAAGTTTTACTTCTCGGCAGACTAGGCAAGGACCCGGAGATCAAGGCCACAGCCGGTGGAATGGTCATCGCGACCTTCACCCTGGCAACCTCGGACCGCACGAAGAACGCGCAGGGCGCCTGGGAAGATAAGACCGAGTGGCACAATCTCGTTGCCTTCGGCCGCACCGCCGAGATCGTCCGCGACTACTGTAAGAAAGGCAAAGAGCTCTTCGTCGAAGGCAAGATCCAGACTCGCTCCTGGGATGATAAGGAATCTGGTGCCAAACGTTACCGTACCGAGATCCTCGTCAACGACATCTCCTTCACCGGCGGTGGCGAACGTACCGAAGGCTCCTCCGGCGGCGGTAGCTACTCCAAGGCCTCCTCATCCGCCGGCAGCACCTCCTACGACCAGCGCGCGCCAGCCTCTGTGCCTGACTATGGCGATCACGGCATCACCGACGACGACATTCCCTTCTAGATGATGATGTTCCTATTCGCCTTCGTCAAAAGGCGATAATGCCAGGATTTTTGTGGGCCGCTTGCTTCGTCTGCTGAAGCAAGCGGCTCAATGAAGTTCCTTCCCTTATCATGGTCGTATGCTTGACGAACCCACCTTCCGCCGCGTCTCTGACCTCGCCCTCGAACACCTTAAACAATCCCTGATCGACGCTGAAGAAGAGGGTGGATTTGAAACCGAGGAGAAGAACGGTGTTCTTAACGTTCTCTTTGAAGATGACTCCGCCAAGTTCGTCTTCACGCCGCAGACTCCCGTCCGCCAGATCTGGATCTCCGCGCGTTCCACCAGCTTCAAGCTTGAATGGTCTCCTGAGGCCAACGCCTTTGTGCTTCCGAAGACCGTCGAATCGCTGAAGGCCCTCACGCAGCGTCTTCTCCAGGAACATCTCAGCAACCCCTCGATTCACCTTGCCTGACCTCAGTTCCTTCGCCGCACCTTGTGCCCGTAAATCAAGGCATTGACGGAGACGGTTCTCTCAAGCAGGGCCTCTTTGAGAGTCTAAGATTCTGCCGTCACAAGATGCGGGCATCCTAAGCTCGCGCGTCAACGCGTCGCGGCCTGATTCAGCATCGCTTCAGCACGGCTTCCCTTCAGCAAGGAAGTATTCAAGATTTACGATTGTTTTGCACATATTCCGCATACACTAAAGGCACCTTCGCAAAAGAGCGTCTCACCGCCAAATGCCACTACTCTCCGTAGCCATCATCGTGAAAAACGAAGAGCGGAACCTTGCTCGCACCCTCGCCAGCGTCAGTTTCGCTGACGAGATCATCATCGTTGATACCGACTCCGTCGATCGCACTGTGGAAATTGCAAAATCCTTCGGTGCGAAAGTCTTCAATCGCGAATGGCCCGGCTTTGCCGCCCAGAAGAACTTCGCAATCCAGCAATGCACCGGAGACTGGATCCTCTCGCTGGACGCCGACGAAGAGCTCTCCCCGGAACTCCGTACCCAGCTCCAGTTCCTGCTCCCCTCACGTCCGCCGACCGATGCCTTCTTCATCAATCGCCGCAACCTGTTCCTTGGCCGCTGGATCAAACACGGCGGCTACTACCCGGATCCAAAGCTCCGCCTGTTCCGTCGCTCAGCGGCCAATTTCACGCTGCCTCCGCGCTTTGAAGATCGGCCAGTGCACGAGACAATCGCCTTCGACGGCGATTCCTCAACCCTGGACTATGACCTCATCCACCATGCCTATCCGACTCTGGAAGACTACCTTGAGCACATGGACCGCTACTCTACCCTGGGCGCCGAACTACTCGTCTCGCAACGCCGGACCAGCCGCGGCCTGGCTGCTTTCTACTGGAACGTCCTGCTCGTACCCACACTTACCTTCGCCTGGAACTTCTTCTTCCGTCTCGGCTTTCTCGATGGTCGCGAAGGCTTACTGCTTCACCTCTATCACTCCAACTACATCAGTTGGAAGTACGCGAAAGCGTGGCGCTCGTCGCAGCGACTTCTTGCCCCTGGACCCACATCCGAACTTGCCACAACCAAGTAGCTCAAAAGCGGCCGGGGCCTCAATCGGCAGCTAAAAACCTGGGACGTGGACGTGACCCAACGTCCCAGGCGAAAGTGGCTGCAGCCGATCCTCCGGCTTGTCCACAGAAATCCTCGGCATTCGATTCATCGCGCCACATGAGAGGGTGCGCCAACTGCACCCAGTACAGCATCAGGAACGGCATCGTCCACGGCAGGTCGAGCCACGCGCTCCGTCGATCCCGTCGGCCTGAAGCCGCGCCAGACGTGTCCAGCCCTACCAGTGTGGATGTTCCCATGCCGCCCTCACTCATGTTAAAGATTGCCCGTTCACCCGAGAACCGCCCGCAGACGGATTCTTCAGCCATGCTAAAACAAACCATGCGCGCCTCTCTCCTCGTCAGCCTCTCGATGCTCACGCTGCTTGTTGCCCCGATCACAGCGCAAAAGGTCAGTGCGCCGAAGGATATCGCAGCCCGCACCGCGCATATGACCGCTATGCCCGGCCTGCTGCCGCTCTTCTGGGATGCCACCGCAGGCAAGCTCTACCTGGAAATCCCGGCGCTGGATGCAACCGGCCAATCTCCCGACCTCCTGTACACCCACGGCCTGCCATACGGCACCGGCTCGAACGACCTGGGGCTCGACCGCGGTCAGATCTCCGATGGCATCATCGTCCGGTTCGAGCGCTTCGGCCCCAAGGTCCTGCTCGTGCAACCGCAGGAAGCGTTCCGTTCCTCGGCGGCTGATCCCGCCGAACAGCTCTCCGTTCGCCAGTCTTTTCCCGAATCGGTGCTCGCAGGCTTCAAGGTCGAAGCTGAAGACCCGAACCATGCCGTACTCATCGACGCAACCGACTTCTTCCTGCGCGACGCGCACGGTGTCGCTGAAACCCTGGCTGCGCTGAAACAAGGCTCTTACAAACCCGACGAAAAGCGCTCTGTCATCGCGCTCGACCACACCAGGGTCTTCCCGCTTAATACCGAAGTCGAATCGCTCCTGACATTTACGACCGATGCTGCCGACCGCCGCAACTTCGTCTCGGACGTCGCGCCCGATCCGCATGCGCTCACCATCCGCGAGCACCAATCCTTCATGCAGCTTCCCGGCCCGGGCTTCACGCCACGCCGCTTCGACCCGCGCGCCGGCTACTTCCCCACCTCCTACCGGGACTATTCCGCCCCGTTAGGCGCTCCTCTGACCCAGCAGTTCATCATCCGTCATCGCCTCATCAAGAAAGACCCGAACTGCATCAGGTCCTGCGAACCCGTAGCGCCCATTCAGTACTATGTCGACCGCGGCGCACCCGAACCGATTCGATCTGCGCTGCTCGAAGGCGCGCGCTGGTGGGACCAGGCCTTCCAGGCGGCCGGCTGGGCTCCCAAAACCTTTCGCGTCGACGTCCTGCCCGCCGACGCCGATCCCATGGATCTGCGCTACAACATCATCCAGTGGGTCCACCGCTACACCCGCGGCTGGAGCTATGGCGCTGCCATCACGGACCCGCGCACCGGCGAGATCATCAAGGGTAACGTTACTCTCGGCTCGCTCCGCGGACGGCAGGACTACCTCATCGCCGAAGCATTGCTCAGCCCATACGTGGATGGTCGCAAGTTCACGCCGGAAAGTGACCCGATGCTGCGGATGGTGTTACAGCGCATCCGCCAGCTCGCGGCCCATGAGACCGGCCACACCCTCGGCCTCGCCCACAACTTTGCCGCATCCTCCTTCTCCCACACCAATCCCGACGAAACCATCTCTGTCATGGACTATCCACACCCCTACATCACCCTGAAAGATGGTGTTCCCGATCTCTCCCATGCCTACCCTGTCGGCATCGGTATCTGGGATAAAGTTGCCATCAACTGGGGCTATCGCGAGTTCCCCCAGAAGACCGACGAGCCTTCCGCATTGAACAAGATCCTGGCTGATTCAGAAAAGACCGGCCTGCTCTACATCACCGATGAAGACTCCCGCCCCTTGGGCTCAGCTCAACCGCATGCTCACCTCTGGGACAACGGCTCCGACCCGGCAGATGAGTTGAACCGCCTCATCCTGATCCGCGCCGCCGCCCTCGCTCGCTTCGGCGACGACGCCATCAAGCCCGGCGTACCGCTCGCCCAACTCGAAGACACCCTCGTACCGCTCTACCTCTTCACCCGCTACCAGACTGAAGCCGCGATCAAGGAGATCGGAGGCCTTGACTACCGCTACTCGTTGCGCGGTGACGTCCAGCCGCTTCCCGAGATCGTAGCTCCCGAAGAGCAGAAGAAAGCCCTCGCCGCCGTTCTCAAGACGCTGTCACCCGACTTCCTCACGCTGCCCGAGCCACTGCTGAAGCTCCTCCCGCCGCGCCCACCTGGCCTTGATCGCACCCGCGAGTCCTTCCCCACGCACACCGGCCTCACCTTCGATCCGATCGCCGCCGCCGAATCCTCCGCTGACCTCACCCTGCAGGTGCTCTTCAACTCTCAACGCGCCTCCCGCCTGGTCGAATACCACGCACGCAACCCGCAGGAACCATCGCTCGGCGACGTCATCGACGACGCACTCAAGCCTCTCACCACCGATGTCCATGCCGCACCGGCCATCGGCGATCTGCACGCAGCCACAGCCCGCGCCGTCAATGTACGCATCGTCGAGTGGCTGCTCGCCCTTGCCGCCAATCCGCAAGCCTCTGCCGAAGCCCGCTCCACCGCCCGCACCCACATCGTAGACCTCAAGCGCAATCTGGACGGTGCCGCCTACGCCGACCTCTCCGCACGCATCGACCTCTTCCTCAACCACCCGGAGACCTTCACCCCGGCCAGATCCGTCGAAGCTCCACCCGGCATGCCCATCGGCACCGACGACGACATATTCTAACCTCGTCGACGCGCATGGCGCTCAGCGAGGCATCAACCAGATCGCTTATGCTTCTCCTCGACCTGACTCGCCGCATCCCCAGTCACTTGCCAAGCAGTTCACGCACCTCAAGGACCCCCCAATGCCCCGCACCCTGATGCTCGCTCTCCCCCTGTTGCTTCTCTCTTTCACCGCCGCAGCCCAGCAGCGCCCAGCGCCGCACGAGAATGCACCACAGGGCGAGATCCCGCGCCACCCCGGTGACGGCAGCGGAGCCTTCACCACCCACAGAT
>CAXTNM010000113.1:5366-11148 GCA_964245715.1 uncultured Acidobacteriaceae bacterium
ACCGTGATCTCTTCGCCGAACAAGGCCATACCCCCGCTGAGACCCGCGCGAAGATCGACCACGCCTTCAACCAGCTCTTTCATGGCGACGGCCAGGACGAACGCCTCTACTTCGAGACCGGTGCGAACGCCAACGGCACGCTCGCCTACATGACGGACTGGGCCAACAACGACGCGCGCACCGAAGGCATGTCCTATGGAATGATGATCGCCGTCCAGATGGACAAGAAACGCGAGTTCGACGCGCTTTGGAATTGGGCCAACACCTACATGCTCGTCACCGACCCCGGGAACCCCGCCATCGGCTACTTTGCCTGGTCCATGGCAACCGATGGCAGCCCGCGCTCGACCGGTCCGGCGCCCGATGGCGAAGAGTACTTCACCATGGCACTCTACTTCGCGGCAAACCGCTGGGGCAACGGACAAGGCATCTACAACTACAAGGAGCAGGCCGACAAGATTCTGCGCGGCATGCGCCACCATCCAGTCCTCACCGCAACCGGCCCCTTCCGCATCCACCCTGACAGCGCTCCCTTCACCTACCCCAACCATTCCTGGCCGAGCCCTAACAACACCGCACGCGAGCGGGAAGCGGCGGCCACCGGCAAACCTGCCCGTACCTTTCGCGACCCATTCCAGGCTCACGAAGAAACCATCGGCCCCATGACCGAAGAGCCGCATCACATGATCCGCTTCGTCCCCAACCTGCCCGGCGGCTTCACCGATGCTTCCTATCACCTGCCCGCGTTCTACGAGCTCTGGGCCCGCTGGGGTCCTGAGGAAGACCGCGCCTACTGGGCTGAGGCAGCCGATGTAAGCCGCCAACTCTTCTTCACCGTCACCGGCCCGCAGACCGGCCTTACGCCCGAGCGCAGCAACTTCGACATGACCCCGACGATGGACTTCGGCGGCTCTCCTACCTCGTTCGGATACGACTCCTGGCGCTCCGTCTCGAACTGGTCCGTCGATTTCTCCTGGTGGCACAAGGATCCGCGCGAGACCGTCCTTGCAGATCGCATCCAGTCCTTCCTCTTCTCGCAGGGCATCAACTCCTTTGTCGATCGCTACACGCTCGAAGGCAAACCGCTCTCGACCCGCCACTCGACCGGCATGCTCTCGACGACGGCAGTTGGCACGCTTGCCGCCACGTCCAGCCCGACCTCGAAAGCTTTCGTCGATGCCCTTTGGAATACCCCCATACCCTCGGGTGAACAGCGCTATTACGACGGAATGCTCTACCTGATGAGTCTGCTGCACGCCAGCGGCAACTTCCGCATCATCGACGGACCCCGGTAAACCTGGGTTCCTGCGATCAACCGAGCACCTCGCGAACCGATGCGCGAGTCAGCGCATAGAAAGCCGATCGTCTGGTCCAGGCCGTATACTTCGTCCAGCCATGACCACGCGCTCCACACCGATTCGCGTCCTCGTCGCCAAGCCCGGGCTGGACGGCCACGATCGGGGCGCCAAGATCATCGCCCGCGCTCTTCGCGATGCCGGAATGGAGGTCATCTACACCGGCCTGCGCCAAACCCCGGAGATGATCGTCTCCGCCGCCGTCCAGGAGGACGTCGACTGCATCGGCCTTTCGATCCTCTCAGGCGCGCATACCGTCATCGTTCCACGCATCGGGCAGCTCCTGCGCGAAGCCCACGCTGACGACATACTGCTTGTCCTGGGCGGTACCATCCCCGCTCAGGACGAACCCGCCATGAAGGCCGCTGGAGTCGCCGCCATCTTTGGCCCTGGTACCCCGCTTGAGACCACCATTGACTTCATCCGCACCCACACCAAACCCCGCGGCCTGCTTACCCGATAGGGTGGACATCCTGGGCGCGCATCCTCGCAGAACCAGGGTGGAACTCCGCCAAACAAGCTCCAAGGAGCCTCATGCACCCCATCCTCATCTCCGAACAAGAAGGCGTCCGCACCCTCACTCTCAATCGCCCGGCCCACCGCAACGCTCTCACGCCCGCAATGCAGACGCAGCTGATCGAGGCCTTCGCCGAGGCCGAATCTTCCCCCACCACACGCGTCCTCATCCTCACCGGCACCGGCGAAGCCTTCTGCTCAGGCCTCGATCTCGCTGCGCTCCAGGCCATGCAGCACAAGTCCGCCCTGGAGCTTGAAGACGACGCCCATCGCATCGCGGAGATCTTCCGTTCGCTCTACGAACTCTCCATCCCGACTATCGCCGCAGTCAACGGCCATGCCATCGCCGGGGGCACCGGGCTCGCGACCCTCTGCGACTTCACCCTGGCTGTCCCCAATGCAAAATTTGGCTACACCGAGGCTCGCATCGGCTTCGTGCCCGCCGTCGTCTCCGCATACCTCACCCTGCAGGTAGGCGAGAAGCGGGCCCGCGACCTCCTGCTCACCGCTCGGCTTTTCAGCGCCGAAGAAGCCTTTACCTACGGCCTAGTAACCGAGGTCGTTCCGGCAGAAAACCTGCACGCTCGCACCCAGGCTCTTGCGCAAAGCCTTCTCGCCAACTCGCCCACATCCCTCAGCGCCACCAAGCACCTGCTCGCCGATCAAAATCGCGCCTGGCTGAATACCGCCCTGCAGTTCTCGCTCGAGGCCAACGCACGTTCCCGTCAGACCTCCGACTTCCGCGAAGGCATCGCCGCCTTCCTCGAGAAACGCAAGCCCAACTGGTCTTAGAATGATCCGCCCCCCCAACGGAGAAAGTCCAAATGTTGATTGCCATCACCAACGACACCGTTCCACCTGCCTTTCTTTGGCTCGACACCGGCGAACAGGAAGACGAACTCGCCGAAGCTGAGCGCCAGCAGAAGGAAGCAGAAGAACGCGGTGACGATGAGCCCGACCAGGATCTCGAAAAGCAGCGCCGCCTGAACCAGCACTGAGCCTCATCCTTGATACCCTGAAGCAATGACCTCAGAGACACGCGTTCGCGTCCGCTACGCCGAAACCGACCAGATGGGCGTGGTCTACCACTCGAATTACCTGATCTGGTTCGAGGTCGGCCGTGTCGAACACATGCGCCAGCTCGGCCTCACCTACAAGTCAATGGAGCAGGATGAGGGCTGCGGCATCGCCGTCGTCGAAGCCACTGCACGCTACAAGGCTCCCGCCCGCTACGACGACGAACTTGTCATCCGCACGCGCATCGCTCACACTCGCGGCTCGATCCTCAGCTTCGACTACGCCATCCACCGCGCGGAAGACAACCTACTCCTCTGCGAGGGCTCGACGACCCACATCGTCGTCGACCGCGATATGAAGCGCGCACCCATGCCGCCGCGCTTCGCCGAAGCCTTCAAGAACTCACAGCCCGAAACACGCGAAGCGTAGTCACTCGACGGAGTAGCGCCCGTCCGGCGTCCGGACGCACTTGCCTCTGCCAGCTACTGCACCCGCATCCCATACTTCTTCGCAATCTCAGCACTCGCGGCCACCAGCCCATCCAACGACGTCAGCTTCGGCAACTCCGCCCCAAGTTCCTTCAGCACGCGCACCACGACCTCTGTCGGCAGATTCCCCACCAGCGCATCCTGCGCAAACGGACATCCGCCCAATCCACCAACGGCCGCGTCGAATCGGCGGCAACCCGCACCATATGCCGCAACGATTAAGCTCTCAGCCGCATCGGGAGCGGCGTGAAGATGCAACCCGATCTCCACCTCGTCATGCACCGCCATCACATCAGTCACGACATCCGAGACCATCTTCGGCGTCGCCCGGCCTACCGTGTCCGCAAGCGAAATCTGCGTCACCCCGCAATCCACCAGCAGATCGCAAGCCGCCACCACCTCTTCGATGTCCCAGGGCTCTCCGTAGGGATTGCCAAAGGCCATCGAGATATACGCAACCACATCCAGTCCGGCCTTATACCCAACCGTCCCAACCGCCTCTAGCGCCTCGATCGCCTCCTCCGGCGTCTGGTTCTGATTGCGCTTCAGGAAGCCCTCAGAGATCGAATACGGAAATCCCAACGTCGAGACCGCACCCGTCTTCACAGCCCGCTCCGCACCCTTGGCATTCACGACGATGCCAATGATCTCGACATCATCCGGCGGGTCGAGATACTCAAGCACACGCTCGGAATCCGCCATCTGCGGCACTGCAGCCTGCGATACAAAACTCACGGCATCGATATGCCGGAACCCGGCAGCAACCAGCACCCGCAGATAATCCGCCTTCACCTCAGCCGGCATCAACCCCGGCAGCGCCTGCCACGCATCCCGCGGGCACTCCACAATCTTAACCATCAAATCGATCTCCACTCCCATTGTCTCCCCCGAGGTTCCTCCCGACCAACAGGAGGGCCACGCGAAGCGCAGAACGGCACGAAGTGCTTCGGCAGGAGATTACGTCTGAATCACACCTGCATTGAACTTCGGCACATCCGGGTTCAGCGCACACGCCTCGAGCGCCAGCATCAGCACCTCGCGCGTCTTCGCCGGATCAATGATCGCATCCACCCACAACCGTGCCGCGCCGTACCGCGGATCCGCCGCCGCATCGTAGCCGCGCTTGATCTCCTCCCAGATTTCGCGCTTCTTTTCGTCGGATACGGTCTCGCCCTTGCGCTCCATCTGCTTCGCCTTCACCTCTGCCAGCGTGTTCGCGGCAGCCGCACCGCCCATCACCGCGTATCGAGCGGTCGGCCAGGCAAAGATAAACCGCGGATCGTACGCCTTACCGCACATCGCGTAATGCCCTGCGCCGAAGCTGCCGCCAACAATCACCGAGATCTTCGGCACCACGCTCGTACTGACGGCTGAAACCATCTTCGCGCCGGCCCGTATGATCCCACTCCACTCCGCATCCTTCCCCACCATGAAGCCGTTAACATCGTGCAGAAAGATCAACGGCACCAGATTCTGGTTGCAATCCATGATGAACCGCGCCGCCTTCTGCGCGCCTTCCGTGTAGATCACTCCGCCCACTTCAATCCGCTGCGTACCCGCAAGCGGCCCCATCGCCACCGTCTGCCTCTGATTCAACTTCTGATTCGCAACAATCCCAACCGCCCTTCCACCGATCCGCGCATACCCGCACAGAACTGTGCGCCCGAAGTCCTGCTTGTACTCGTCAAACTCGCTGCGATCCACAATCCGCGCAATCACCTCGCGCATGTCATACACGTTGCTCGCACCGGGCGCCGGATCAAGCAAGCCATACAGCTCCTCGGCGGCGTACGACGGCTTGTCCCGCGCTCCGTCGTACTCCGTCACCGAAAACGGGCCGGCACCGCGCGAGCCGATCTTTCCCGCCAGGGAACGCAACCGCTTCAGACACGATTCATCATCCGCCTCTTTGAAGTCCACCGTCCCCGAAATTTCCGCGTGCATCGACGCGCCGCCCAGCTCCTCCGCTGGCGTCTTCTGCCCGATCGCCGCCTGCACCAGCGCCGGCCGCGCCAGGAACAATCCCGAACCCTCGGTCATCAGCACCGTGTCGGTCATCACCGGCAGATACGCTCCGCCCGCCACGCACATGCCCATAATCGCAGTCATCTGCGGAATGCCCAGCGAACTCATCACCGCGTTATTGCGAAACACGCGCCCGAAATCGTCCTGATCGGGAAAGACCTCCTCCTGCAGCGGCAGAAACACTCCGCTCGAATCCACCAGGTAAAGCGTCGGAATCCGGTTCTCAAGCGCGATCGCCTGCGCCCGCAGCACCTTCTTCGCGGTCATCGGGAAGAACGCGCCCGCCTTCACCGTCGCATCGTTCGCGACGATCATGCACAGCCGCCCGCTCACCCTGCCGAGCCCGGTCACCACGCCCGCGGCGGGCGCGCCGCCATACTC
>CAXTNM010000114.1:0-10673 GCA_964245715.1 uncultured Acidobacteriaceae bacterium
GTGGTGGCCAGAGACGGGATCGAACCGCCGACGCCGGCCTTTTCAGGGCCCGCCTTCCAATTTTGCTAAGCGGTTTAGAATCAACGTAAGTGGCTCATAATGAAATGTTTAGAGGAGGAATGACTGTCGTACTGAGTAGTACTGAAAGGTGCCTTGTCGGATGCAGAATGTGTCCTATATGTGTCCGGACCTTAGGGCGTGGCCTCTTTCACGTCTCAAACGCCGGTTTTGGCTGGTAGCTTCAGCTTGCCCAAGGGAAGTTGGCCATGGGAATCCTCTTGTGGCTAGAGGAGCAAGAATGAATAGAGTTGGAACCGAGAATGCACGTCAGGGACTAAGTGATCACTATGTCGAACTGGACCGAAGAGTTTCTCCTGTTGCCCTTCGTCGAAGAGGCATTTCAACGGTTCGGTCAAGGGAATCAGCTTCCTGAGTTGTTCATGGTCGGAGATTCCATCGGCTTTGCCGCGCTATCGCTTGAACTCACGAGCGAGGAACGGCATGCGGTTGAGGCGGACGTGGCAGCACTTACCTTTCATGGCAGCCCGAAGGTAAAAAGCCCTTTGAACACGTACTTTCGGCCTCGATCCTCTGAGAAACAGGCGGATGGAGCGACAACCCATAGTCCCGATATCCGTCAGCTCGATGCTGCAAGTGTCGAACGGTGGAAGCAGCGCGTCAGGAGAACGAACGACCCTGTGATCAAGGCTCGTTTTGCAGACGCGGTTTGGGATCTTGAGCAGGCGATTACAGCCGGTCGTGCTCGTTCCATTGAGTTCGCAACGATGGCGGTCGAAGGGTACCTCATGAGCGTTTCGGAGCGGCGGTATGGTCACCCGATGGAGTCGACCTTCCCTCTGATCCGAGCACTGATGATCGCGACACAACTGAATCGAGATGACCTAATACGCACAGCTGCAGCCCAGATTCTTGAACTTGGGGAGGCGGCTCCCGCCACCAGCATCGGCATCTGGGACATGCCCTCGTCTGCGTTTTTGGAGAACCGGCGCATTCCAGCCGATTTGGTCCAGCGTATGAAAGATCAGTTGGAGGCGAGACTGGCTGAAGCGTCAACGGCGAACAATGAGTGGGCCGCTCAGGTTGCCGGATCATCTCTGCTGAAGTACCTGCGTCCCGTTCAGGACCGAAGCGAGCGCCAACGAATCGTGAAAGTCATTGGAGACGTTCACCGTCGAAATGCGGATGGCTGGCCTTCTCTCAGGTCAATCGGGCTTTTACGATCCATAGCGATCCTCTATGAGCAGGAAGCCCTTCCCGAAGAGGCAAAGGAGCTACAGCTTTATATCGAGGAGAGAGGGAAAAACGCCCACCTGGAAGTGAAAACGTTTGAGTACACAGTTTCGATCGACCGGCAGGAGACTGAGTCACTGCTCAACAGGCTGCTTACCGGAAGTGCGGTGTATCCAGCGCTCTTCCGGCTAGCTCGTGCCTGTGTCCCCGACCCGGACGCTCTGCGTAAGTTCATCGCGGAGTCTGGTGAAGAGCTGCTGTTTTCCCGTTTGATCACGCGAAGCTACCACGGAAGCCACGGTCTACCTTCGTCGGAGGTGGGCTCGCCGGACGACGATCCCAACGGCAACCTAGTCGAAGTGTTTCGGAAGGATCTCGAGGTCAAGATGATTTATCTCGTCTTAGGAATGCGAGCCGCGCGGGAGAAGTTTAACTTCACTTCGTCGGAGTTGATAGATGAGATGCTCGTGGCTTCGCCTCTCTTCCGCGAGGATCGACGCGAGTTCTTTGAGCAAGGCTTCGCTGCATTTGAGAATGGCGACTATATGAAGGCCATCCATGTTCTTGTCCCTCAGGTCGAGAACATGATGAGAGAACTGCTTGGGGTGCTTGGAGTTGGGAAGTCAAAGCCGAACCCCCTGCAGGCGCACCTCTTTGACCACAAGAACATGAACGACTTTTTCCGCGAACCTCTGGTCAGCGAGTCGATGGAAGAGAGCCTCTATCTCTTCTTAAAGAGCCTCTACATCGATCGGAGAGGGCTCAATCTTCGTAATGATCTTGCACACGGCCTCGTCGAAGCCGCAGCCTTCAGCGAACAAAACGCCAGTCTGGTCATACAAAGCATCATCCTGCTCACGATGCCGAACCCGGCCGAGGTGTATGTTTTCCGCGAAGACCTAGGGCAACAGCTTGCCGAGTAGGCAAAGGCTGAGAGTCAGCCGAGCGCTCCGAACGAATCCCCTGATACTTCGGTTTTTCCAACCGGGCGTTTGGTTGATCACCAGACTTACAATGTCATTTGCAGATCTCACTTCGGCAGAAGTCTGAGAATCACAGGTTCGTTGCCGCCAACCTTACACGCAATCCACAGATACTAAAGGGCCTCAACGTAGCTTGGTGATGTAGTTTCTTCCGGAGACCAGCGGCATTGCTCATCGACAGCAAAGAGAACCGATCCGCTTTCGGTAAATTGATCTCGGAGATGCGGACAGGCCAGACCCTGGCTTTCACCGGTGCGGGAGTCTCAGTCGCCGCCGGCTATCCCACATGGGCCCAGCTGATCGAAAAGCTCGCACAGAAGACCCGAGAGAAGGTTGGAGATGAGGTCCGGTGGGGCGAGGGTGATATTTCGATCGAGGTTGTGGCGAAACTCAATTTCCTCGTCGCCGCGCAGATCTTCGCCGAAGTCCTCGGCAGCGACTACCATACGATCCTACGTCACGAATTTGGCCCGAAGAACGATTCCTTTCCCGACGTTCAGACGCTCGTCGGCCTGCCGTTCCGGCATTTCCTGACCAGTAACTATGATCCGACACTCGAATCCGCTGTCTCTGAACCCGGCCACAACTGCCCTTATCTCTGCCTCCACGACGATAAAGCTGCGGCGAAGTTCCTCTGCGATCTGACAAATAGGGAGCAGCAGCGCCATGTCGTGCATGTGCATGGGCGATACGACGTGCCGGAACGGATCGTTCTGACAGAGGACCAGTACGGATCGCAGTACACCAATTCGGCGGTGGTCAAGGGGTTTTGGACCATCGTCACCATCAGGGAATCCTGCGTATTCTTTGGCTTCTCATTTAGCGATCTGGATCTTCTGTCCGGATTTCGAACCGCAAAGCGAGAATTTAATCTTCAGTCCCGGCATTTCGGTGTGCTACCTCTTGCTGAAGGTGCCTCTGAAATGGCCCAGCGGGCTCAACTGGGAGTGACCTACGGCATTCAACCGGTCTTCTTCTCACCCGTTGACGAAAAATACTCCGGGTACGGCCAGTTGCTCCAAATGATCAAAGATCAGATGCAGACCAGTTTGACCGCGCGCCTGGCGCCGCCGAACAGTGTTGCTCCTGAGCCGCAGACTGCAAAGAGTCTCGGCGTCGAAGCTCTGTCCAGCGGAGAGTCTGCGGACGTCGACTCTCTGCAGAAGCTCACAAAAAACAATCTGCGAAAACATCGCACTGGAGGGCTGCTTTGATCGAACTCTCGCGAACACGTTTGCTTAGGGGATTGGAGGCTGCTGCCGCAGAGGCGTCCTTGTTGGTGCTGGGTGATCCCGGCGCGGGCAAGACCTGGCTGCTACAGAATTTTGTCGAAAGACGCACCAACGATGGCGACGCGGTGGTGTTCTTGTATGCGGAGGACTACGCGGCAACCACCATCAAGGAATTGGAAGAGAGCCTTGAGATCTCAAACTTGGTGGACGCGTTACGATCCTATCCGGGAAGGCAGCGTTACCTTGTCATAGACTCTCTGGATTCGCTGCGAGTTGAACAAACGCAAAAAGTTTTCCGGGATCTAATCCGGCTCGTGCATCGAGATCTTCCCAATTGGCGCATTGTAGCGAGCATGCGGACCTTCGATGCGCGGCAGTCGACAGACTTTCATGCTCTCTTTCCAGCACGTATGCCGATAGGATTCGAGAGCGCATCCATCCCTGCCAGAAATCTCCTGGTACCGGCTTTATCAAACGAAGAGCTGGACGATGCAATCCGTCAAGACCCGCGGCTCAAGTTTGTGTTTGACGGAGCCTCCGAAGATCTGCAAACAGTCCTCCGGAATCCTTTCAACCTCTGGCTCGTGCTTCATTTGCTCGATGAAAAAGTTGAGATTGATTGGCTTTCCAAGGTTCAGTCAGAGGTCCAACTCCTTGAGAGGTATTGGCTCCGTCGCCTTGAGAACAAGGGGGATTCAGAGGCGCGAAAGGCACTGTTGACGAGCTTGACTGAGACCATGGTCGATTCGAAGATCCTCTCAGTTTCTTCTCACCATGTCGCCACGGTGGTCAAACCGGCTGAATCTATCATACGTGGGCTGCAGAGTGACGACTTGTTACGTAGGAGCATCACTGGGCGTATTGCTTTTGCGCACAACATTCTCTTCGACTTCGCCGTCGCGAAGTTACTGCTGGATGAGCAGAGGCTTCTGCCTTTCTTGGAAGCAGATCCGATTCGCAGCATTTTCTTTCGCCCGAGCTGCACTTACCTCTTGGCTTCGGTATGGTTCTACGATCGGGAGCTCTTCTGGAAGACAATCACACCCCTGCTGACCGTGGGGGAGTCGCTTGCCGTCCGCATTCCCGTCATTCCCGCACGCGTGATTCAAGACCTGGCGAACGACAGCTCCGATTTAAAGCCAATGTTCAAGCTCGGCAAGGATGAGACGAATACGGCGATCTTATTCCTGCTGCGTGCTCTCCAGGCGCGCAACGGCCTTGGCTCCCACAAGCATCGCTTGTGGATCTGGTTCTTGGCCAGAGTTACCGATGATATCCACCTACGATTCGTAAATGAAACGATTGCACTCTTGGAGATTGCATCGCGAACCACAGAACTCGAGGCAGACCAAGTCGTTGTTGCGGAGTCGGCGCTAAAGCTTCTCAGATGGATGTGGCTTGAGGCCGACGGGGACATGACCTCGTCAAATGCCTACAACTTGACGAGCCTCGCCGCAGGAAGAGTTCTTCCGCTCATCGCGAATCACTATGCTCTCATCCCGATCACTGCGAGAGCGGCTTTTTCTGAAATTCTCGGCCGCGTTGGCAAACCTACAGCTTCGTCCAACGAGACCTACTGCCTCACAAACAACATCAATAACGTGATCGCCTACGATCCTGCTTTCGCTGTCGAGATATATCAGAGGGTCTTCTCATATGAGGAAACATCCCAGGACACTACCCCAATGGGTGGCAGTGGTCCGGTTATGTCTTTCACCTCGACGAGAGCGCAAGATTACTCGATGTCGTACTACATCCTTGATCAAAAGTATCCGCGCCTCCTCAAGAGAGACTTGGTATTAGCGGCTAAAGCCGCGGCTTTGGCGATCACCGCAGAGGTCACTCGTGAAGAGGGAGAGACGATCCAGAAACTGGGACTCTACAAGACCTCCTTTACGTATTTGGGCGTTCAGGTGACCTTCGAATCGGACCGCAGCGAAATCTGGGACCAATCTCACCGGACGAGCCACGCACTTCAATTGTTGAGCCGTTTTCTAAACCATGTTCGAGAGATGCTCCCCACGGAAGAGCTGACTCGGAATCAAGCAGAGAACGCGTTAAGGGAACTGGCAAGAGAGAGCAAGTATGCAGTCGTTTGGAAACACCTGCTCCACTTCGGATGGGTTCACGACGGCGTCCTGCCATTCTGTATCGAACTCCTGCAAACACCTATCATCCTCGCCGCACTCGAAACGACGGTGGAAGCAGGAAACGCCATCAAGAAGATATTCGCATCAGAAAAATACGATACCGCGGAACGCCAAGCAATTGAGACCGCGGTCCTGGCGATCCCTCAGATCGAGCTATCCTCGATCTACAAAGATGCGACGGTGATCCGAAACCGTCTCCTCGGCTGCATTCCGGAGGAACTGCTCGGCCCGGAGGCGCGCAGTATCGTCGAGAAGGCTCGTGCCGCCGAAGGCATTCCGGAAAACCGCCCAATGTTCTCAATTGGCTCCGTCCGCACTGGCTCGTTCAGCAACGACGACTGGCTGCGCGACCAGGGCGTGAAGCCGGAGGAACCTGATAACCGGAGACTTCTGGAACACGCCCGGCGGCTGAGCAACTTTGAGGGCGAGTTTCTGAACACTGTCCCCCCGCTTGAGCGTTGCTATGAGGTCGAAGAGAATCTCTGTGAGTTGCTGAAGGAGATCCAGAATCCTGCGAGCGCAGATGAACGAGTCCTCGCTCAGGCTGTGACTGCCTCGGCCGCCGTGGCGAAAGCCATTGTGAGAAGCGAGAGCCTCCCAAAAGACTCCTCGCTGAGTGTGCTTTGCCGGATTGCTCTCGAAAGGGCCGCTGAGCATCGTTTTCCGGTCCCTCCAGATGATGCAGACGATACTTTCAACAGTGTGTGGGGTCCGACGCCAAAGATTGAAGCGGCGCAAGGCCTTATGGATCTTGCATGGAGTCAGGGCCTCGACGTGACTCTGAGAGGGCTTCTGGCACAACTAGCTGCAGATAAATCCCCCGCGGTGCGATACCAGATCGCGTCGAGAGCTGCCAATTTTCATACCCAGGATAGGGAGTTTTATTGGAAGTTTGTCGACGAACGTTTAGAGGCCGAAAAATCCCCTGCAGTGTTTAGCGCTCTCATTCGAAGTGTGGTCTTTCCGAATGTAGCCCTTGCTGAGCCGGATCAAGTGGTAGAACGGTTGGCCGATCCTTTGCAACAACGGCTTCCCAGCAAGAAGACGAAAGAGATTGTTCGAGATTCTATCGACTGCCTAACGCAACTCTACGTGTACCTGGACAACGCAAAGGCCCATGGGGTTCTCGCTTCGTACTTGGGCGACCCCGGGCATTCCGCAGATCAGCTGAATCAGATAGCATTTTCCTCGGCTTACTTCCTGCTGCAGGGATTGCCTGGAGGGACATCCAACGACTCAGCTATCCGCCGGCGTGCCCGAGCGACGATCCTCGATGTTCTCAAGGCGACCGATCGCGCAATCCTGGAGATACTGGATTCGCTGCGAACGCCAGGCTCGGCCGAGAAGGAAGCCTTGCAGCAGACTCTGCAAAGCCTGCTCCACGTCATTGAGACTGTCGGATTCAGGTTGTATCTCAACCTTGATATCAGTCCAGACCTGCGTCGAGAAGACACTAAAATCTTGTCCGACGACACCAGGTCTGTGGTGTTCGACGAAGTACTTCCTTTGTACAGCAGCCTGTGCGAACAGAGTCGTCCTCAGCGGCGCCGACCAATCGCTGCGACGACGACGCATCACATCGTTCAGACATTTAGTCTCGTCGTGGCATATCGTCCTGAGGTTATCCTCAATCTTACGGCGAGCTTGCTTACCGGCATCACTTTGGGCTACGAGTTCGATAGCATGGCGATCGGTGAAGTAGTTAAACTCACCGAAATCGTGCTCGCCGATCACAAAGACATTCTTTCGAAGGCAGAGAATGCGGCGAATCTTGGCACTGTGCTAGACGTCTTTCTTTCCGCAGGCTGGCCGGAAGCAACTCAGTTGGTAATGCGTTTGGAGAATGCAGTGCGATAAGGAGCCAAGAACCCTTTCAATGGGAAGCGGCACAAAGCTGAACATTGAGGATCTGCAGGAAGCTGAAAGCTGTTGGTGCAGCGTTTATTGTCCGCAACACTTCTTGTATTTCAATCCTGAATCGCAGGGACAGAGGTCATTACGCCCAACTTTTTCGACTCTGCGGAGAGGCTTTCTCGGGGAATTGAGTGCCGGATGCTCCCTACCGCGCGCCTCATAGGAAGCGGCACACAACGGAGCGGCGTCCCTTCCAAGCCACTACGACCGGTTTCCCTTTTAGGGATGGGTCGTTGCGCTGTTCCACGGACGCATAGAAAGCGTCCATGTCGACGTAGACGATCTTGCGAGGGTCCACTGCGTAACTTGCGGTGATGTGCCTGACATCGTCGCGTTCATCGGGCATCGCAGTGTCTGCAAGTCGCGACGTGTTCTGCAAGGCAAATGTAGAGCCGGCGTGATCTTGGATATCGGCCACCATAAAGAATTGAAAGTCAGCCGGACGCGCAGACGCGAATGAGCGAAGCGATCCGATGGCGTGTAGACATAGACGCGCTGACCCGCTACCAAGCAGGTGTTCCACATCTGGTGCAGGTTTTGAGTTCGCGCTCGTCGTCCATAGATAATGTCCCAGATTTGCCTTATGTTCGCCTAAACCGAAGCGAAGCTTTCGGAAAGGATGTGTCAGAGCGCTGGCGGCATCTATCTGTTGATAAAGCTTTTGCACCAAATTGGATACCGTTGCTGTTCAGAGAAAAATGATGAAAAAAAGCAATGTTTCGGAAATATGCTATATTCACTGAACAGAGAAAAACAGCCAATGAGGGATGCAGCACAGTCCGAGCACGAGCTTCAGGGCGATCTTTTGTCGATCCTTCGCGACTTGCCGAACGTGACCTCTGTCTATGAGGAAGCGCTTGAGTCACCGGAATACGGCATCGACTTCGTCGTCAACGCTTCGGTGAATGGAAAGCCTGTACGGCTACTGGTACAAACGAAGAGTGCCCTCTTTCCCCGGGACGTCCGGGCAGCATTCTGGAACCTGAAGTCAGCTTCTACTCGACCGTTACCGGGCGCGGCCAACGTCCCCGCGATTCCGATGATTGCCGCAGGCACCATCTCCGACGGAGCGAAAGAGTTGCTGCAAACCGAGCGCATCGGATACCTCGATGGCGCCGGCAGCCTGTTTCTTCCAAACGAAGATTTCTACATCCTCATCGATAAACCGTCCGCTAAGAGAGCACGCAAGATTGATCGGCCTCTTTTTTCGGGCAACCGTTCGGCCGTCATCCATGCGTTGCTGGTGAATCCTCAACAGTGGTTCAGCACAACGGAATTGGCAAGGCTCGTCTCGATTTCGCCCTCGACCGTCTCCGTCGTGTTCGCCGAACTTGAGAAACGAGATCTGGTCGCGGCCCAGGGCAAAGGGCCAAATAAGACGCGGCGGCTTGCAAATCCCACCGCGCTTCTCGACGAATGGGTGAAGCAGGCAGAACTCCAGCCCAAGCCTGAAATTCGACGCTACTACGTCCCGCGGATCAAGTCCGAGGATCTGATGAAGGCAATCGATCAGGTTTGCCGCCGGCTGGACACGGCCTATGTGATCACGCACGAGTGGGCGGCCCAGCTCTACAGCCCATTCCTGTCGAACATCTCGCAGGTGAAGTGCAGGATCTTCCCGAATGCTCCTCTCTCAACGATCGCCGGCGAGCTTAATGCTCGCGAAGTTGAGGAAGGCACCAATTGGGTTCTCTTCGAGAGCCAGTCGATGCGGGATTTCCTCTTCGAACAGGAAATTCGCGGGCTTCGTGTGGAGAGTCCGATCCTTGCATACCTCGATCTGCTTGGAGGCGAGGGCAGGTCGAAGGAGCTGGCGGAACATCTCCGCGTCGAGAGGATTGGATTTTGATGGCGAAGCCTGAAACGATTGATGGTTATAACGAACAGGTCACTCAAGATTGCGAGCGAGTTCTTGTGACATTGCTCCGAAGCCTGGGGCCATGGCGCGACTCGATCTTCCTTGTTGGAGGGCTGACGCCACGATATCTGGTGCCTGATCGCCCTCCCGTGGTTCCCCCGCACGCGGGAACGCTCGATTTGGACATCGTGCTGGATGTTCTGATCTTGGAGAACACGGATGCGTACAAATCACTCGAGGAGAACCTGCGGAAAATCGGCTTCGACAACGCGAAGAACAAGAGCGGCCAGAAGCAGAATTGGCGTTGGCAGGTCACATTGGGTGATGGTAGCCACATCATCCTCGAGTTGCTGGCCGACAATCCGGAGGTCGGCGTAGGCAAAGTGCAGGAGCTCCCGTCTGACGGCAACATCTCCGCGCTCAACATGCCATATTCATCGATGGTCTTCGACCTTCACGACTTTAGGGAGATCAGCGCCGAACTCCTGAGCGGCGACGGGATCGTGACACAAATTATCCGTTACGCGAATATCGTCAGCTTCACTTGTCTAAAAGCGTTCGCGCTGGATGGGCGCATCGAGCGCAAGGACCCGCACGATCTGGCATATTGCATCGAATACGGCCCCGGGGGCTGGGAGGCTGCGGCCGCAGCATTCCGCGAGCAGCTCAAGGGAAGGCACCAGGTTCCGGTGCGTCAGGCTGTAGAGATCCTCAGGAAACACTTTCTCAGCGACGAAAAGACTGAGGGTTATCTGAAGGATGGGCCCACGATGGTAGCTAATTTCGAACTAGGCGAGTCCGGCACGCGCGAAAACAGGATTCTGCGCCAACGCGACGTAGCAGCCCTCATGGAGCAATTTCTGAGTGTTCTGGCGGCTGAAGCGGCAGAGCCTGTGCCGCAGCAAGGCAAGACGAATCGAAAGGTCCGCCTATGAGGAGACCCGACCAGCACGCAACGGACAAGAACGGGCACGCGCTCCTGATTGCATTCACTCGAGGTGCGGAATGCACACCATTTCACGATAGAGCTCGAGATGCCATCGATACGTAAACAAGCCAAAGTACCAAGGAGTTGCACGGTGGGAGTTCCGACCGCAAACGAGTTCCATCCATCCAGAGGATGATGTTGGAAAAGGTGACGGGTGCACAACGTGCTGGCGAGGATAAAATCGGCGCAGACAACCATCCGCGAATTTGTCTCCGTGACGACGACGGTCGACAGGGCGCCTGTATATCCAAGATCGTGAATGACAGTCTTGAACCCAGTCACGAGGAGATTTGCGGA
>CAXTNM010000115.1:0-10613 GCA_964245715.1 uncultured Acidobacteriaceae bacterium
TATACTGACATTTCTATTGGGCGCACTACCCTGTCATTTCTACTGAGCGCGAACACAAATTATTAGTGCGGGTATGTCGTTCGGCGGCACTTCGATGGGATCATGTTCGCTTTCCTGACGTTCATCCTGCTCTTTCTCATAGCAGCAGGCCTAGCGTTCTACTTCTACATGCATCTGCATCGGTAGCTACCTGAGACGTGCTGGTTAGCGCTGAATAGATACCGGGCGACGGCCGCTCGCCCTGGGTGTCAATTCCGCCGCGTGCGCCAACAGCATCGCACGGAATGCACCGATGCTTCCGCCCGGCTCAGGACCGGCTGCATAAGCCATCGAAAAGCGGCGTGCAAGCTTCAGACTCCTGATTCGTGCGATCTTCAGGGTCCCGAGGGCGAGTTGGTTCCGTACCGCCCAGCGCGAAACGAAGGTGACGCCAAGCCCTGCTTCGACGGAGCTGAGCAGTCCTTCCGTCGAATCGATCTCCATGCCGAAACGCAGGTCCTTCATCTTCAGGCCTGCCTGGGTCAGCGCCTGTTCCACGACCCGGCGAGAGCCGGAACCGAACTCACGCATCAGGAGAAGCTCCTTGCGAAACGATTCGAGCGGCACCTCCTGATCGGCCCACTCGTGGCTTGCGGGCACTACCAACACGAGGTGGTCCTCCATAAACGATTCGATATGAAGGTCTTTGCGCTGTTCGGGACCCTCGATCAAAGCGATCTGTACTTCCCTCGCCAGCAGAGACTCAAGCATCTCGTCGGAGTTCCCGCTGCGAACGGTAAAGTGTACCCTGGGTTCAGCTTTCAGGAAGTTCGCAATGAGGTTTGGCAGCAGATATTGCGCAATGGTCTGCGACGCACCGACCGCCAACTCGCCTGCCTGCTGTCCGTTAGCAGCGGCGACAGCTGCATAGGCCTGCTCGCCCAGTGTCTTCATCTCGTCTGCGAAGGGCAGGAGGGCCTTGCCTGCTGCACTTAGCGAGATGCGTCCGCCTCCGCGGTCGAAGAGCGGTGATCCCAGATCCTCTTCAAGCGCCTTGATCTGTTGCGTCACGGCGGGCTGCGTGAGCAGAAGCTCTTCCGCAGCCCGGCTGAAGTTCAGGTGGTGTGCAACGGCGCGAAAGACGCGGATGCGAAAGTTCTCCAGCATCAGCGCACCACGACTTCGATTCCGAAGGTGTGATGGATCACGTAGGTGCCATTCATTTTGTCGTGTTGCTCCGGCTGTGTCGTGCCCTTCGGGTCAGTGGCTCGCGATTTGAGCACATAGGTTCCCTTGTCAGCAGGTACCGCCCATTCGAATTCCCAACGTCGCCACGCTCCATACTGCGGTTCATCCAGGAAGCGAACCGGCCGCCAGGTCTTGCCGTCATCGGTCGACAACTCCACCGTCTCGATGTAGGGTTCCCCGCCCCAGGCCGCTCCATAGACATTATAGGTCGAACCTGCCGGAATGAACTCCCGCGTGCGCGGCCGCGCGATGGCAGACTTGACCTGCATCTGCCCAAGCGCAAGACGCATGGGATTGCGGTTTTCGTCATAGGCCCAGTAGCCATAATCCGAGGTTTGCCAATAGCCCTTGTACGGCTCAGTCAACACGCGAATGTTCGTAAGCCACTTCACAGACGCCATGCCATAGTGACCTGGAACCACCACCCGCAGCGGGAAGCCATGATCGACCGGGATCTCTTCCCCGTTCATCGCATAGGCGATCACGACATCAGCGATCTTCTCGACGCTGATGCTTCGCGCATAAGGTGTCTCGCCAGGGGGCACCGGCTCTTCTTTAGGTGTGCCCTTATCCGCGGCCTCAAACAAAACCTCGCAGGCGTTTGCATCGAGGCCCGCCCGCTCCAGCAGCGCTGACAAGGGAACGCCCGTCCACTCCGCCGTGCTGATGCCGCCGAGCTGCCACTGCGCACCCTTCACCTGAGGCACCAGGAAAATGCGGCCGTTGCCTGCACACTCAAGCGTAGCCGGTCGCGTGACCGAGGGCATCGCCAGCAGCTCCTCATAGCTGATGGTGAACGGCTTGCCCACCGCGCCCCCGATCGTCAGCTTGTATTCATGACGGTCCAGCACCGGAGCTTTGAAGTGGCTGCGAATATAAAAGAGATCATTCGGGGTCAGGAACGTGTCGAGCTGATCGAAGGGGTACTCCAGATTGACGGGTTCACGCTCCCGGATAATCAGCCCGACGTGCTGTTCACTTGGTGCCATGGATGTGCTCATAGGATTCCTCCGGCGTTGGTTCAGCTTACTGGTTAGGTGCGTCCGTTGGCGTAGGCGTAGCAATGGCGTAGAGCGACTGAGGTGAAATGCGACCAGCTACCGTCTTCGCAATGAAATTTAGAAGGAGAAAGACGGGCAGCAAGTGCCATTGTCCGGTGAGTTCCGCAGCCATGAACGCGGCCATCCAGGGTGCATGGGTGACCCCCGCGAGAAAGGCGCTCATCCCGACCGTGGCGAGCAGCACAGGCTGCGAGACCTGCAGCAGGCTGCCGGCTAGAAGGCCCAGCGCGGCGCCGGCAAAGAGAGTCGGCGTGAAGACGCCACCCACGGTGCCGGCTCCAACACAGGCCGTTGTTGCGATAAGACGAAAGATCAGGATTACTGCTACGCTGGAGACAATTGGCGCACCTTGAAGCGTGCGGAGCAGGGCCACATCTCCGTTACCCCATACGGCAGGATGCACAAGACTGAGCAGTCCCACGATCAGCCCACCCCAGACGAGTGGCATGGGCAAACGCTTCAGAAATGCCAGGCTGCGCAGCAGCTTCTGGTATGCAGGACCGAGAATGCCGAGTACCAGTGCCAGAGGCAAAGTCCATCCAAGGCCTGCCCAGGAGAGGTGGGCAGGGACGGCGAAAAGTGGGCCTCCGCCCAGCAAGGCATGGCTGACGAGCCAGCCCGAGATCGAGGCGAGCAGTAGCGGTGCGACTTCGGTCCACTGCCATCCCCCAAGCACGATTTCCAAAGCGAAGAAGACGCCAGCCAGCGGTGCCTGATACGCAGCCGCCACTGCAGCGGCAGCCCCGTAGCTCACCTTGCTCGCGAGTGAGACTTTGCCCCCGCCGACTCGGTGGCCACACCAGGAGGTCACCGCAGAGGCGAATTGAATCATGGAGCCTTCACGGCCGACCGCTGCTCCAGATGCCACGGAGAAAGCGGATGACGCAGTGCGCCAGGCCGTCGATGCAAACGGGATGTGTCCATCGTCAAAGCGCACCGCTTCGACGTACTCGGAGAAGGGTGCGGCACGCGACCAGCGTCGGGCGGCAAACAGAACTGCCGTCGCCAGCAGAGCGCCAGCTGCGGGAACCAGGACGCGACGAAAGCTGCCGAGCTGTGCGGCAGCTTCAGGTAAAAGGCCGGTGTGCTGTACAAACACCCACTGCAACATGCGGAAGCCAAGGCGTACTCCCACGCAGGCCAAGCCACTCACCAAGCCGAGGAGGATGGACAAGCTCACAGTGACAGCACCGGTCAACCAAGCGGACCTCGTTTTACTGGCCACCACAGGCTCCATCACAGCTGTGCTCATGCGGCCACCATGGAAGGTGTCGTTTGTAGGGGAGCTTGCGTCGTCAGAGCTGCCGGCTGCCATGCGTTAGTCCGTCCTGCAAGAATCGTTGCGACTTCCACAGCCTGGTGCCGGATTTCCGGGATGGCGATCGACTCGATCCGCGTTCCCAGGCGGCCAGGTCCCAGATTGAAGAGGACACTCGAAGCCTGCCCCTGCGCATTGATTCAATGCGCCGTACCGAGAAGTGTTTAGACCCCCACCAAGCGGGCCGGAGCTGATAAGACCCTGCGCAAAGAGGCTGTTGAGCAGCGGCGAACCCACTCGGCGGTAGTTCATGTTCGGGCCAGTGCAATTGATCACCCGCGCGGCATGTAACTCGCTCTGGCCGGCGGCTGCGCGCAGCGTCACCTTGGCTCCATCGGTTTCGGCCTCGACGCCTGCAAGATGGCTTTCTTCGATCCGAAGTGTGCCTGCGGCAAGTTCCGCCTCTATCAGGTCCGCAATGGGTGGAGCCATGCGGTGCCGCACCACATCCCAGCGCCGCTGCAGGTGGCGGCGAAAGCGCTTCTGCTCTTTAACTGGCAGAGCAAGCCACAGATCATTCGTCGTCGCACGCAGGCTGTCGACTGCGGCCCTCCACTCCATGCCACCCACGATGGCGGCGCGCAGAGCCCGGAGATAATCGACGCAGGTGGCTGGCGTCCCTTTAGGGATCGCGCTGCGATCAGCAGGCGTGTAGGACGCATGGCGGTTCGGGAAGACACCATGCCGTGAGACAGCGGTGATGGCGCCGCGGTGGCCCAGCTCCCGCAGACGCAGTATGACATCCACGCCGGTCAGTCCGGTCCCGATCAGCGTCACCGGCGCATCCGCGGGCAGGTTGGCATACGTCGCTTCTGACCAGGCGTTATGGCAGTAAGCTCCACTCTCAACGGCTGCCGCTTCGATACCGGGCAGCGCCGCAGGATCGAAGTTGCCCGTCGCCAGCACAACGAAGTCGGCCTGCAGGCTCGTTCCGTCCTGCAGCATCAACACGGCTGAACTGCCCGTCACGAACATGTCCGCCACAGCGGTTTGCAGGTGCTCAATGTGGGCTACCCATGTAAAGAGTGAACGGACGTAGCGCCCAAAGACGGCGCGCGGTGCAAAGGTCGTGGACGTCGCCTCGGCATGATGGTTTGCCCGCAACCAACGGAGAAAGTGCTCCGGCTCGTTCGGCAGCGCACTGATCTTGCCTGCAGGAACATTCAACAGATGGCGCAAACTCGGGGTGGAGTACGCCAGTCCGAGGCCAAGCTCCGGGCGAGGATCGACGATCACGACGCGCACTTCTTTTGAGCTCCGGCGAAGGTGGAACGCGGTCAACGCGCCGCTCACGCCTCCTCCGATGATGGCTACTGTCTTTCCGCTCGCTGGCGTCGCTACGTGCATGTCGATCTCCTCATCTCCAAGCTAGGCGCATCACGAAGAGAAGAGAATTCGCAAATCTTTATGCCGTATAAGCAGCTCTTTGAGCGGCCTACTTCAGGCCCAAGCTCGGCTTATACCCCATCACTGCTTCTGCTTGGACCTGCGGCCCCTGGCAGCCGCACACTGGATTTCGACAAGGAGAAACACAATGAACACGATTCGGATTCGCCAGTTCGCCACCGCCGCCTTTACCCTCGCAGCAGCCATCCTGCCCATCGCAAGCCATGCGGAACTGCGCTCCAAATCGGGTGAGATCGTCGTGATGGAGCCGCAGAATCTGCCCGAAGCAGCACAGGTCGGCGGCAACAGCTTCTTTCTACGTTCAACAGAAAGTGGGAGTTTCTACCTTTATGTCGAACAGCAGGGCGGAACGCGACTTGCCGTATTCGACGTGACCAATCCCGCACATGTGAAGACGGTTTCCTTAACACCACTGCAGGTAGCTGGCCCGTTCGACTTCGTTCGTCCGTTGGACGGCAGTGCGGAACTGGTGCGGTTCCGCGATGAAAAAGGCGTTGCGGTGCTAGATCTGCATAAGGCTAGCCGTCCTACACTGCGCATGGTCTCAGCGCTTCTCGATCCGGGTCAGACGCAGTCGCTTGGAGAGACCGGCTTTCTGGCAGTCAATGAGCCGTATAACTATGTGCGCGCGGTTCCCCGGGACTTCCAGGTAGTGGACATCTCCACACCGGACAACCCCGTGCTACTGACGACCGTAAAGCAGGTCAAGCATCAGGTGGCCAACAACGACATGGGCACCACTTTCCTGCTCGGGAGCGACGGCCTCACAGTTGTACGCCGCATCAGCGTGGAGAACGATTACGCCACCCATCAGCAGCAGATGTCCGGCAACTAAGGTTCTGAGAGGTTGACCTGTCAGCTCTTGTCAGAGACGGCAGGTCCTCCCACTCAGAGCCCATCACTGCTGGGAAACGGCACGGTACCCGCTTTGCTAGTTCTTGGTGCCGTCCACTCTAAATGGCCTGAGCAGATACGGGGACGTGAGCTGAGCCAGCTTCCCAGGGAACCTTGGAGCTGCAAGTCTCAAATCCCGCAGATGACCTTTGCGACGTCCATTCAGCGCTTTAAAGGATTGAGCCTAGGGCGCACGGCTGCCGGATGTCGTTTTGAGATGTCGGCACATCAGCTCGTGCAGGATTGGCTCCTGAGAGTAGGGTCAGGTGGAATAATACGGCGCGCGGTAGTTCTTTTAACGGTGTCCGGGAATGAGGCTTCTGTATGTTTTGCCTGTAGCGCCCAAATAGAAATGTCACTTCTCTGCCCATTAAACCTGTCAGGTTCTAATGGATGGCGTGGACGAGGATGAGCGAGCGGCAAGTGCGGCGTGTTGAGGTTCGAGCAACACGGAGTCAAGCATCAGATTGGACGCTCTCCCAGGTTTTGCGACCTGTCGTTCTCCGGGGCTACTTGCTGAACGCGAGCTTTGCCGCCAAGATGGCGAGGAAAAGAGCGCATATGCGGCGCAGCAGGACTTCTGGAAGTTGCTGAGCCCACAGACCTCCAAAATAACCGCCGATAACAAAGCCTGCGGCAATCAGCATCGCGAGTCTGAGTTCTACATAACCCGCCTTGTAGTATTCCAAAAGGCAAAGATACCGATCGGCAAGAGAAGAGTTGCGAGGGAGGTTCCCTGTGCGCTTCTGGGACATTCCGTAGAACATGACTAGAGCCGGAATCAAAAAAAGCACCGCCCCCGATTCCGACCATGCCCGAAAGGTGTCTATCCCATACCTGATCCATGCGCATACCTGACCGCCTTTCGTTCCTGCAATAGGAGTACAACACCAGCTCTGCGGCGCGTCTCAGGAGACATCGCCGGCTAGCCCGGGACGGGACTGATCCACCGGAATGTCGATACAGCATCTTGCGCCGCTTATCTCTTGCGTATCGAACCAGATCCGGCCACCACTGCGCTCTACCGAAAGCTTGGCTATGGAGAGTCCCAGTCCTGTTCCTGTTTTCGGTTTTGCCTCTGGAGCCCGACTCGTATAGAACCGCTTGAACACATCCTCGTGCTCTCCCTGCTGAATACCTGGACCTGCGTCTTTCACGGAAAGCCGTTCAGCGACGGTGGCTTCAAGCATCACTGTCTCGTAAGCGACTTCGATCACTTCTCCAGGCGGAGAGAACTTGACCGCGTTGTGCAACACGTTCATCACAGCCAATCGGATGAAGTCTCGATTCGCCGTAATCTGTGGGCGATCCCTGCTGCCTGTACGCTGCACGACGGAGATGTGACGTTCCTCGAGTAGAACATCGAGCAAATGAGTCACTTCGTCGACCACCTCTGACAATCGGAATGAAGTAAGAGTGCCACCTGTTTGCTGCGTCTCCGTCTTGGAAAGGATCATCAGACTGTCGATCGTTTGGCTTAGCCCTACTGCTTCTTCCAGCATGTCTCCGATGGCTTCCCGGTATCCCTCTTCGTCCGTTTTCTCACGAATGGCGATTTCGCCGAGCACACGTTGGTTGGCCAGCGGTGTGCGTAACTCATGGGCCGCATCTGCAGTAAACCGCTTCATTTCTGCAAAGGCACGTTCTAGGCGTTCGAACAGATGGTTCAGCACTCTTGCCATGTGCCCGAGCTCGTCGTCCCCGGGCGGAACCAGTAAGCGGTCGTTCAGGTTACTGACCGTGATGGACTCAGCGCGAGCAGCCATCACATCCAGCGGATACAAAGCCCGTCTCGCAATGCCGTACCCTGCTACCGCAGCAGCGATCAACGCAAGCGGCAGCGTACAGATTAGGAGCAGAAGGAACCTCAACATGCGGCTGCTGAGTGGCGCCAGGCTGTAACCTAGCCGGATCAGCACCTGCCTTCCCTGAATGGGATGAGTGTGGCTGATCAGGTACACGTTGTCGCCATCCGACAGCCGGACAGTGCGCTCATCGAAGGTCTCACCTCCCTCACCTGAGAACGGTTGTCCGCCGAGCTCGCGCCCGCGCAGGGTGGCACTTCGGTAGAGAACTGCGCCAGATGCATCACGCACCTCCATGAGGCGGTCGACAAGAAGGCGGGAGCGTGGGCGCGAGAAGTAATCTTCGTTAAGGTGGAGTTGTCCCGACGTGTCGAAGAAGAAGAGCCCCTCGACTGTGACCATATCCTGCACTTCGTCGTGATACATCTGCCGTTTCAGCAGAGCGTATTGAAAAGTGAAGACGGCACCGATATACAGGACAAGGATTGCGGCAAGCACGCCAACGTACCAGACCGTCAGCCTGGTGCGAAGGCTGGTCCGCGAAGGCAGGCTCACGGTTCCGGCACTCGTAAGCTGAAGCCTATGCCCCGGATGGTATGCAGAAGTTTCACTGCAAAAGGATCATCGACCTTGCGGCGAAGCCGCGTCATCTGGACATCGATGACATTGTCCAATGGCGAAAATCGAGCTCCCTCCTGCTGCCAAACCTCTTTTGCAAGCTGCTCTCGAGATACTGTGCGCCCTTGGTTGTCCGCCAGGTATTGCAGGAGGGCGAATTCGCGCTCGGTCAGGAGCAGGTCCACACCGTTACGGAGGGCGCAATGAGTGAGGGTGTTCATCTCCAGATCGGCAACACAGACGAGTTTTGAGGGAGCTGGCGCCTGAGTTCGACGAAGGAGGGCCTCGATGCGAGCCAGAAGCTCCTCAAAGGAGAACGGCTTTCCGAGATAGTCATCCGCCCCTGCTCGCAATCCCTCGACTCTGTCCTCTACCTCGTTGTGAGAAGTCAGTACGAGGACCCGGAGATCGACTCTCTCAGCCCGTAGCTGTTTCAAGATCGCCAGGCCATTGCGACCAGGCAAGGAAAGATCAAGAACGACCAGATCCGGCCGCGAGCTATACACGAGGAAGAAGCCCTCCTCGCCGCTCCCAGCCGCCTGTACCTCGTAGCCGGCTGCTTCGAAGCCGGAATGCAGTGAGCGCCGCATGCGGGCGTCGTCTTCCACAACAAGAATGCGGCGGCGGTCCTGGGCAGCCAAAAGGATTCCTCCTCACTGATGATGGTCCGAGCAAGGACGGCGCACAACCCTTACAGACCAAATGTAAGGCAATTGTAAGGAGAAAAGGGTATGTCAACGTGATTCACTCGGGACGTGATGATCGCCGCATCTCCTTCTCCCGATCCCAAGCTAACGCGCTCAGCAATGCACGCCAAAGGTGGTTGCGTCGAGCAGAGGCAATGCGCGAGCCCGTACATCTCCGGTCAGCTCCCGCCAGACGAAAGTGACTTACGTCGAGTGACGCTTTCGATGAGGGTGTGCAATGCGAAGTAAACGCGTTGTGATGGTGATCGCTTGTGTCCTGATACTTGGCTTGGCGTTGTACCTTGTTCGCTCCCGGCGTCATGCCGACGCTGCAGAGGAGGCGCCCACACAGCCGCCGGTCGTCTCAACTGCGACGGCACACACCGGCGAGATCGCAAATCAACTTACGGTCGCTGGTATCTTCCAGCCGTTTCAGGAGATCGACGTCCACGGCAAAGTTTCTGGCTACATCCGGCACATCTACGTAGACATCGGGGACAAGGTGCGCCAGGGACAGACATTGGCTGTGCTCGAAGTTCCAGAGTTGCAGGCACAGGTGGTGGGAGCACGGGCCGGCGTCTCGCAAAGCCAGGAGAACATCGCTCGACTGCAGAGTGAAGTGGCTCGCGAGCAGTCCATGTACGCCGCCGCCCACGCGGCCTATGTGCGGCTCAAACTCGCTTCGGACCAACAGCCTGGGTTAGTCGCTGCCCAGGAGCTCGAGGACGCGCAGGCACGAGACAAAACCGCAGCAGCCCAGGTGGACGCAGCAAAGTCGGCCGTGGCCGCGGCGCAAGGGCAACTTGGGGTCGCCCGCGCTGAAAATCTGCGCGTAGGCAGTATGGCCGACTACGCGACCATCACCGCACCCTACACAGGCGTTGTGACCATGCGCTATGCAGACACTGGATCACTAATCCCGGCAGGAACAGCTGAAGGCCTGAGCCAGGCGGTAGTTCGCTTGGCACAGAGCGATGTCCTACGGCTACGCATGCCCGTTCCTGAGCAAGATGTGCCTATGGTCCATATCGGCTCAACAGTTCGCGTTCACGTGCAGGCGACCGGTCAGGACTTTGCTGGAACCGTGATTCGCTTTACGCGCGATGTCTCCAATGCGACGAGGACGATGCTTACCGAGGTCGATGTCAAAAATCCCACGCTGGCACTCACCCCAGGCATGTATGCCGATGTCACGTTCAACTTGCAGGAGAAACCGAACGCTCTGATTGTTCCTGCCAGCGCCGTGATACAGGGTGACCAACCCGCGGTCATGCTCGTGGATGCAAACGATCAGGTAGAGAAACGCCCAATCGTTCTGGGTATCGCGAGCGCCAACTCACAGGAAGTCACCGGCGGCCTGAATCCCGGAGACCGTGTGATTATCGGTGGACTCTCAAGCTTACAGCCAGGGGAAAAGGTGACTCCGAAAGCGGCTCCTGAAGACCTTGTGAACTTCCAGCACCAGAAGGCGGGTCAGTAGCCATGTCGTCATTCGCAATCAAATATCCGTTTTTCGTGCTGATGGTGTGTCTGATCATTGTGGTCGTAGGGGGAGCTGCAATCAGCAATATGCCCGTCGACCTCTTCCCTCCGGTGA
>CAXTNM010000116.1:0-10551 GCA_964245715.1 uncultured Acidobacteriaceae bacterium
GCTTACAGCTCCAACCCGCACCACCACCCCTCCGCCAGGCCCGCCTACCTCGACATCATCTCGATTCTTGCCGTCTTCTGCTTCCTCATGATCCCGCTGGTTCTCATGATCCCGCACATCGCCCCACCCAAGGGCGGCCCCGCAATGCACTAACCGCCCACCACGCGACGCCCAACACCCCACGAAGTGGTCGCCGCCCGCGATCAGGGCGCACTTGGCCTGTTGTTGTCTTAACTAAAAAGGCTGTCTTCACTGAAAGCAGAACGGCCCGAAGCGATAGCTCCGGGCCGTTCTGCTTTCAGGCTTACCGTGGCCCGTAAGGCCCGGGCCCACCCTGGTAGTGCTGTGCCGTCTGGTAGTACCCCTTCTTGAATCCTTCGCGATAGTCGCCTCTCACATTCGGTGGAACATGCGGGTGACGAAACTCATCGCGGTTCCTTACATTCCAGATCCGATGATTCGCATAATCCCGTTCCGCACCCTGCACGCCGTCAATAAATCCCTGCCGCTGCACCTCCCGCAGCTCACCCGGAGGCGCATCCCAGCCGCGCCCGCCGTAGTTGACCGGAGGCCCTTGCTGATAACCCGGAGGTGGTCCGGGCGGATAACCCTGCGGCGGAGGTCCATACTGCGCGAACGCCGCGCTCACACCCAACATCAACGAAAGTCCCGCAGCCGGTACAAGCAATCTGGTCAGCTTCATATGTGTGCCCTTTCAAGTACAACCGTTTGAATGAGATAAGAGTGGGCGCCACTCTCTCATCGTTGCTCATACAAACCCACACACTTGAAAGATGTTGTTATGAATTTCCGCAGCCAGCATGTCACCCAACAAGAAGGACCAGGGTCCGTTAGAGGCCCCAGTCCCTCTTGATCTTCATCCGTTCTTCCACCCTGTCCGTGGTCGCACTACCCCTGCTTTACCGGGAACGGGTTGCGCTCATCAAACTGCACCTGGTGCCAGTATGGATACGCCAGCGGCCTTGCACTTACCTTATCCAGCTTCGCCACCTGCTCCTCGGTCAGCTTCCAACCGACCGCCCCAAGATTCGCCTTCAACTGCTCTTCATTCCTCGCCCCAATGATCAGCGTCGACACGGTAGGCCTTCTCAGCAGCCAATTCAGCGCCACCTGCGGCACCGTCTTGCCCGTTTCTTTCGCGACCTCATCAAGCGCATCCACAACGTCGTAAAGGTAATCGTCAGGAACCTGTGGCCCGGCATCGGAGACCACCTTCGAGTTCAGACGCGAGCCCTCCGGAATCCCCGTCTCACGCCGAATCTTGCCCGTCAGCCGTCCCCATCCAAGCGGTGACCAGACCAGCGCCCCCACTCCCTGATCCTCTGCAAGCGGCATCAACTCCCACTCATAATCCCGTCCCACCAGTGAGTAATAAACCTGGTGACCCACATACTTCGACCACCCATAGCGCTCGCTTACGCTCAGTGACTTCATCAGGTGCCAACCAGAGAAATTCGAAGCCGCAATGTAGCGTACCTTGCCTTGCTTGATCAGCGTATCCAGCGTCTCGAGCGTCTCCTCGACCGGCGTCGTCGCATCGAACGCATGCAGATGGTACACATCCACATAATCCGTTCCCAGCCGCTTCAGGCTCTTCTCGAGCGACTGGATCAGGTGGTAACGGCTCGAGCCCACGTTATTTGGTCCGGGCCCAAACCGAAACGTCGCTTTGGTCGAGAGCAGAACATCCTCCCGCTTGTAATGCGCAATCGCCTTCCCCAACGCCGTCTCGCTTCCGCCTGCAGAGTACACATCGGCGGTGTCGAAGAAGTTCAACCCCGCCTCCATGCAGATCCCGATAATGCGATCCGCCTCGTCCTGTGACGTCTTGCCCCAGGCCTCGAAGAACTCACCCGATGTCCCAATCGTGCCTGCCCCGAAGCAAAGCTCCGGCACCTTCAACCCACTCCGCCCCAGCGACCGATATTCCATGATCAAAAATCTCCTCCCCCTAAGATGCCCCGATCATCACTGCCGATTCCCTTCACCTCAACTCTGCGTGCACCCAGGCTCCTCTCTGCGTCTCGCCGCCTACACGTACAATCGTGCCTGAAGGCTTTACTGATAACTGACAACCGAAAAGATCAGCTCTCAGTCAGCTCCCACTATCTCCAAAGGCCACACCCAAGCTCATGCCGTATGTCTACATCGATAAGCTCTTCAATGAGCTCCGCGACGAACTCCTCACCGCCATGCACAAGGCTGTGGACGCCGAGATGCGCAACGGCCGCGTCGACGTACAGCGCCTCTATCGCTCGTTCACCCGCGCGGCCGCCAAGCAGATGGCCAATCCCGTACAGGTCTCCGACAAATGCATTGAAGCGAATCCAATTCGCTCGAAAAAGGGCTCCAGCGTTCGTCATGAAGACTAGCTCCGCTGGTTCCGGACTCTCGCTTCGCCTTACCTGGAGCAATCATCAGCAGCACCGTGAACCGCGGCCGAGGCCTCTAAATCCTTCTTCTACCGCAAGCAACCTGACAAATCTTTCATGAATCCGCCATGCCTCTCGTCGCGTCCTATAGGCGAGACCGGAGGAAATCATGAAAACACAGAAACACAGCTTGATGACTCTGGCAGCCCTGGCTCTCGTTCTCACCCCGACCCTCGCGCTTGCCCATCCATCCCCCGTCACCACAGGCCGCGCCCATGCGACGACCTTCCATGACCACACCCCGACCGTGCACGATCACACCCCCACCGCGCACCGCTAACCAGCGCGAGAGATAATCTAAAACGCCCGGCAGAGCCTAAGCTCGCCGGGCGTTTTCTATGAACTGCCGCAGCTTCATTGAATCCTTCTTTCCCGCCGAAGCCTCCACCCCGCTCGCCACATCCACCCCATACGGCTTGAGCACCCGAACCGCCTCACCCACCGTCTCCGGCTTCAGCCCGCCTGCGACAATCACCCGCAGTTCGGGAAACTCCTGCAACACGCGCCCCGCGCGCTCCCAGTCAAAACTCACCCCTAGTCCCCCGCTCACACCACCCACCTTCGCATCCACCAGCACCCGTTCGCCCGGCTGCAACGCTCGCAACTGCGCCCGCACCGCCTGCTCTGAAGCGTCATCTTCACCCACCGTCCAGGGCACGCTATGGATGATCTCCACGTCCGTATCCAGCAGCAAACGCAACTCCCTCACCATCTCCCGATCCACCCCGCCATGCAGCTGCACCGCCGTCAGCCCACTCTCCCGCACCACCTTGGCGATCGCCTCCGCATCCCACCCCGCAAACACCCCCACCAGCTCCACCTCGGCCGGCATCTGCTCTGTAATCGCCTTCACCGCGGCCGCATCGACCTGACGTTTGCTTTGCGCAAAGACAAAGCCGACTGCATCCGCGCCCAGGTCCACCGCCTTCAGCGCATCCTCAATACACGTGTTCGCGCAAATCTTTACCCACATGCCTGCCACCTAAACACCGGCTGCGTTGTCCGCGCCCATCAGCAAAGCGAGCATCGCTCCCGGGTCTGGCTGACGCATCAGTGCTTCCCCGATCAGAAATGCATCGTATCCGCTCTTCAGCAGACGCTCGATATCCGCCGAGTTGCGAATGCCGCTCTCCGCCACGCGGACAACGTTCGTCGGCATCGCGCTCACCAGCTGCTCGTGCACCTCGAGGTTGACGGTCAGGGTCTTCAGGTCGCGGCAGTTCACCCCGATCGCCTCCACCCCAAGATCAGTCGCGCGCTTCAGCTCTTCGAGATCATGCACCTCGCACAGCACATCCAGACCCCATCTCTGGGCAGCCGCGTTCAGGCTCCGCAGGTCTGCATCCGTATGCGCTGCCACGATCAGCAGGATCGCATCCGCGCCGTACGCCCGCGCCTCCACCACCTGGTACGGGTCGATCATGAAATCCTTGCGCAGCACCGGAATCCTGACGGCACTCGAAACCGCCTCAAGATCGTCAAGCGAACCCCCGAAAAACTCCTCATCCGTCAGCACCGAGATCGCCGCCGCGCCTGCTTCGGCGTAGCTCTTCGCCACCAAGGCAGGCCTGTAGTCGGGGCGAAGCACGCCCTTCGATGGCGACGCCTTCTTCAACTCGGCGATCACCGCCGGACCATGGGCCGCCGCGCTCCGAAGTCCGCGCACCAACCCGCGAGGCTCGTGCAGCGCCGCACGCCGCTCGAGCGTCGCGACATCCACCCGTTGCTTCCGCTCCGTCACCGTCAACAACGTATGTGCGAGGATCTGATCCAGCTGTGTCAACATCGTCTTCCTTCAACTTATCCGGTTAGTGGCTTCTAAATGCCTGCAGGTTGTGACCCACGCACAAAGACCCCTCATCCATTTGCCTGAGGGGTCTCTGTGCCTGATAGTTGGTGCCGAAGAAGGGACTCGAACCCCCACACCCTTGCGGGTACGTGGACCTGAACCACGCGCGTCTGCCAATTCCGCCACTACGGCCTTTGAAAACTTGTCCTCACCGCGACCAAAGGGCCTGTCCAGGCCGCGGTGAATGAGGCTCAAACATCAGCCCGCTAGAGCTTTAGTCTCGCAAAACGCAGGTCAACTGTCAATTCTCCCGCGTCTCACATACACTGGGGCAAAGTACACGCCAGGAGCACTCGCACCGTCATGACGCAACCGAATCACCCGCAGGACGCCAAGGCAAACACCCCGACTTCAAGCGAAGTTATCCCGGAAGAGCTCGCCATCGAGATCCGCCGCATGGCTCATGATCTGTCCAACGCCTTGGAAATCATCGTCCAGACCAGCTATCTGCTCTCCACCGCCGAGTTGAAGGAACCGGCATCCGACTGGCTGGGCATGCTCGACTCCGGCGTCAACAAGGCCCTCGACATCAACCAGTCGCTGCGCAGCTACATCAAGGCTCACGCACCCAAATAACGCCTCAAACCCGGGCAATCACGCAAGCGCATTATTTTTTCGCAGCGGCTGTGCCCGTCTTCTTCTCGACAGTCTTCCCGGCCACAATCTTCTTCCCCACGATCTTCTTCGAGGCGGCGTCTTCCTTACTCGCCGTAGCTTTCTTCACCACGGTCGCCCGCTTCGCTCCGGTGGCCTTCACCGCAGCACCCTTTGCCGGCGTCACCTTGGTCACGCCCCCGGCCGCGATCCCCGCAGCGAAGCCCGCCGCCAGCCCAGCCGCCACTCCGCCCGACTCCAGCTTTTTCAGCTTCGCCACATGGGTGTCCAGCAGCTTTTCGATCTGTTGGATCAGCGCCCGCGTCTGCATCGGCTTGACCAGCATCTTGTCTGCGCCCATGTTCTGCCAGTCGTCATCCGCTACCGGAAACGCCGTCAGCAGCGCAACTGCTGGATGATACGGCGCCGTGCGTGCAGCGACGATCACCTCGCGACCCGCTTCTTCCGATTCCATCCGCATGTCGGTGATGACCATGTCGTACGTCCGCGTCTTCAGCTTCGACTTGCCTTCGCGTGCACTCGCCGCCGTATCCACATCGAATCCGCTGATCTCGAGTACAGCCTTCATCGTCAACAGCACAGCCACTTCATCATCGACCAGCAAGATACGGCGCTTCATTTGGTTCTCCTAAAAACGTCCCGCAATTCCTCGCGAATACACAACATACCGCCTCTCATCATCCATGCGAAACCGAAAACCTGCAACCTGCCCGTGCTTCGGTAACCCGTTTCGGCTCGAATCGGACGCAAAGGCCGGAAACGTGCATCCATCAGCCATTCCTTTACATCATTAAGTTCCAGCCGATGCTATACTCCACGTTGCGGCGCCTGTGAGTACACCGGCTCAGCGCCAAGACTTACTACCCTAACCCATGCATGGCGTTTGCCCGCGAGGCACGCTGTGGAGGCAGATTATTCCACCGATCGATAAGCGTTCCGCAAAATCATTCATCCGCACCAACGAGCGTATTCGCGCACGCGAAGTCCGCGTCATCGACGAAAATGGCGAACAGCTTGGCGTCATGGCTCCCTTCGAAGCCTTGAAGATGGCCCGCGAGCGCTCCCTCGACCTCGTCGAGATCTCGCCCAACGCCGTCCCGCCCGTGTGCAAGATCCAGGACTACGGCAAATATCTCTACGAAAAAGATAAGTCCGATCGCGCCGCGCGCAAGAAGCAGAAGGTCATCGTGATCAAAGAAGTCAAGTTCTCCGTCACCGTCGACGAACATGACTACATCACGAAGAAAAACATGGCCGTCCGTTTTCTCGGCGAGGGCGACAAGGTCAAAGCATCCTTGCGCTTCAAGGGCCGGCAGATGGCGCACCGCGACCTCGGCTACAAGATCATCAACCGGCTCATCCTCGACATCGGCGACGCCGGTACGGTCGAGTTCATGCCGCGCATGGAAGGCACCACGCTCCACGCAATCCTCGCCCCCACCAAGAAGGCCGAGCCTCAGCTCCCGCCGGTGGCGAAAAAGCCTGCTCCGGCTCCTGCGCCCGTAGCCGCCCCCGTTACTCCAGAGGCGTAGCCCCGCCGCCTGGTCAACAAGCCTGGCGCAAGCTCGAACCTCGGGCATCCTCGCAAACCCTGCCTACTCCTGTCTCCATCCGGTGATGGGCTGAAGCCTGAAGTTGCAATAAAACGGACGACCCTCGGGTCGTCCGTCTGACGTTCTACCCACCAACCCTTACGCAGCGCTCTCGAGAACCTGGCCGAGTTCACGAATATGCTTCGCCGTCGCGGTCTCTTCATGGCCTGCAACCGCAACCGTATCCTTGCCCAGCTTCTGGACCAGCGACTTGATCGCCTCACCATCCAGTTCGCCGGCGTGCAGCAGCTTCTTCAATTTGCCAAGATCCTGTACCACCTTCTTCACGCCCTCATGCTCGTGCTTCGAGAGGTAGTCTTCCCATCCTTCAATATTGGTTGTGGCCTTCTCGATTGTGAAGCTCTTTGCACCCTCTTTCAGTGCCTTCAGCGTCGTCTCAAAGCGTGATGTTGACATCGTTCTGCTCCATGGTCCCGGTTGCGTTGCGTCTCAGGTTCAGGGCTGCTCATCCAAGCTGCCCCACGTCCTCGCCTTCGGATGCAATGCTCCCCACGCTGCGTTCCCGCCGCGTCTCTTCCCGCTTCATCGCATAAAAATGCCGCGCATCCTCTTGCAATGCGCGGCATCCTTTCTGTAGGTCAAGATGTTTTCGTCACAGCTGCGGCGTGGTTGCAGGTTGTTGCGGAGGCACCTGCTGCATCGCCGGATTGGCATTCTGTGTTGCCGGAACGGCTTGCTGCGTAGCCGGTGCCACGGGCTGCGGGATCGTCTGGGCTGGTCCCGGGGCATCCTGGATCCGATCATCCGCATTGATTGGCACCGCCGGGGGTCCTGCCGCCGGCACAACTCCAGTCTGCGCCGGACCCGGTGCATCCTGGATCCGCACCTCCTGCTGTATCTGCTGCTGTTGCTTCTGGGCCCTCTGAACCACCTGGTTCGTAATGACCGCACCCTGCGCTGACTGGACCTGCTGCTGCTGCAGCAAACGTTGATCCGCCGCACGCTGTGCCGGAGTCTCGTCGGGTACTGACGTGCTCGCGCCCGGGACACTCGCCTGGGTTCCCTGCGCTGCCCTCCGGTGACGATGGCGCCGCGGCGTGGAGATCCCGGATCCGCTCGTACTGACGCCGCCAGTCGCGGCAGGCGCGTTCTGTGCTGCTGCTGTTCCCTGTTGCGCTTCCAGGCAGCTGGAAGCCAGTCCCAGTACCAGAACCAGACCACTCCATCGAATTGCTTTCATCAAAGCACCCCATCCAAAGCCAGCAGAAACTAAAAAGGCGGACCCATCCGTATCGCCGAAACGAAACTTCAGGACCCGCCCCTACTTAGACGCAAATTCCGAACCTAAGGCTTCGGGTGCTCCTCGGGCTTAGGTGCAGCATGCTGCTCCTGAGGATGCGGAGCCTGCTGAGGCCGCGCCTGGGGCGCCGGACGTGCAGGTTCAGCTGGACGTGCCTGCGGAGCTTGCGTCGGGCGTGCCTGCTCCTGAGGACGTGCTTGAGGCGCAGCAGGACGGGCCTGTTCTTGAGGGCGTGCCTGAGGTGCAGCAGGACGGGCCTGCTCCTGAGGGCGTGCCTGAGGCGCAGCAGGACGGGCTTGTTCCTGCGGGCGCGCCTGCTCCTGAGGACGTATCTGGGGCTGCGGACGTGCCTGGGGCTGCGGACGCTGCTCCTGCTGTCGCTGCTGATTGGCCTGCTGCGCACCACGCTGCTGCTGCTGAACCTGCGCGTTATGCTGCTGATTCATCTGCTCCGTACGCTGCTGCTGTTGCTGCTGCACCTGCACATTACGCTGCTGGTTCACTTGCTGCGTACGCTGCTGCTGCTGCAGTTGCGCATTATGCTGCTCGTTCACCTGCTGGGTGCGCTGCTGTTGCTGCTGTACCTGTGCGTTGCGTTGCTGGTTCATCAGGTCCTGCCGCTGATTCGCCGCAGGCTGCCCCGGCTGACCAAAGCCCCCGCGCTGAGCCTGCCCCGGAGCGGCCACACGCTGCTGAATCGCAGCGGCAGGCGTCCGATCCGCAGCCAGATGTTCATTGACCGCGGCTACAGCGGGTCTGCCATGATTCACCGCGTAGAAGTTCTGCCGGTCCTGCGCGGCCTGCTGCACGCGTTGCTGCTGTACCTGCATCGGGGGCGTACGCTGTTCGCGAAGCACCGCAACCTCGGCAGGACGTGGAGCTACGCGTACCCCGGAAGGACCGTTGAAGCTGGTACGGCCCCATTGATTGTTCCCCTGAACATTGCGCTCGTAGACGAAACGCACATCGTTCACGTTCACACGGTTGACAGAATTGTTGTAATAGAACTGGTTGTTATTCCAATATCCGCCCTGGTAGCCGAAGCCGCCATAACCGAAGCCGTAGTTGATGCCACCGTAGTAGCCGATATGCCTTGCCCAGTAGCCGCGGTGAAAGCCATAGCGGCCCGAGTCGTATCCCCAATACCCCGGCGTCCAGAGCGCCTGCTGGTAAGGCGGCGCCACCCACGCACCCGGAACCCAGTAGTAACCCTCGCTTCCCCACGACCAATAACCCGGTGTCCAGATGTAACCCGGCTCCGTCAACTCCGGCTGCTGATACTCGGGCAGTGGAGGCGGAGCCTGCTGCGCATACTCGATCGGCGCGCTCTGATCGTTATCCGCGTCGTAGTTGCCGGATGCATACTGCTGATCGTACGAGCCACCCTGATCCTGATTCTGATTCTGATAACCCTCATACCGCGAGCCCTGGCTCGACCTCTGGACCGGCGCGCTCTGGGCCGGCGCGCTCTGGTACGTCTCGCCGCTCTGCGTCTGCGGTGCCGCAGCGCTCGAACTCAAAACGGCCGTCTGGCCGGAGGTGTCCGGACACGACGCCGCCGTGCCATCGGCCGAAGTTGAACCCGTCGTCGAAGTCGCTGCCGGGGCTGCTCCCGTCGAGGCCATATTTGCGGCCGCCGGATCCGTGGCACAGGAGTTCAGGTTCGCGACCTGTGCAGGCTGGTTCTGGTTAGCGTTGCTCTTGCACCCCGTCGCGCCGAAAGCCAGCGCAAGTCCCGCAGTCGTTCCGGTCAAGCCGGTAATCCATCTCTTCGTTCGCATTCGTTCACACCCTCTCTCAGCTAAGATGCGTCTCCGCACCCTCTGTCTCTCTCCCAAACACATAATCCGTAGAAAGTTCCTACCCGGCTTAAACAAAATCAACCTGGATCCCGTCTAAGCCAGCACCCCGCAGACCATACGCCGTTTGTCATCCACCCGGCAATTCGATACCCTCGAAGCTCACCCGAGGCGCGAACGCATGTCCCAGCCGGCTCCAAGGTCACTCCGAGTCACCTTCCTGCTGCCTCTTCCCGGGACCTACCCCATCGGTGGCTTCAAGGTCGTCTACGAGTACGCCAACTTCCTCCTCCGCCGCGGACACTCAGTCGCCATCGTCCATCCCGCCATCTTCCGTATCGATCAACCTTTCGCAAAACTTCCCCTCAAAGCTAAATTCCATACCATCCGCGACTATCTCCGGCATAAGGCCGAAGGCAGCTACAAACCCTCCGCCTGGTTCACCCTGGATCCCAACGTGCAACTCCTCTGGGTCCCGTCGCTTGCCGCAAAGCACATCCCCGAAGCGGACATCCTCATCGCGACCGCGTGGGAGACGGCCGAGTGGGCCGCCGCCTATCCGGCGAGCAAAGGCCGCAGGTTCTACCTCATCCAGCACCTCGAGACCTGGTCCGGCCCCGACGACCGCGTACTCGCCACGTGGAAACTCCCGCTCGAAAAGATCGTCATCGCCCGCTGGCTGCAGAAGGTCGCGGAAGATCTTCATCAGGCCGCGCACCTCATCCACAACGGCCTCGACTTCACCCACTTCAACCTCCAAAGCCCCATCGAGTCCCGCGACCCCAACCAGATCCTCGCCATCCACCACTCACTCGACTGGAAGGGCGCCGCCGACGCACTCGCCGCCTTCCAGCTCGCCCAGGCCGCAGAACCCTCACTCAAACTCACCCTCTTCGGCATCCCACCCCGTCCCGCCGAGCTCCCCGCCAACATCGTCTACCACGAGAATCCATCGCAGCAGACCATCGCCGCTCTCTACAAC
>CAXTNM010000117.1:0-6496 GCA_964245715.1 uncultured Acidobacteriaceae bacterium
CGATCAACACGGTCGCGTTCCGCGGAGCCACCAGCCGGACCAGCCTCGCAAGCTCGCGCATCGCTTCACTGCCGCCCACCATCTCCGGTAACGTTTCCACGATGACTCTCTGCGCGGGGAACCCTGCAGAAAAACCGTACTCTTCCTGCGGGATCGCCCTCTCCGGCTTTGGCCCACCTTCCTGCGCTAACCGGAGCGCGTGCAAAAGCTCGTTGCGCCGCGGGCTCTTCACACCCGTACCGCCCCGCCCCGGCTGCACGTCGACGGGCATCACATCCATCGCGGGATACAACACCCGCATCTGCTCAGAGAACTCTTCAGCCTCCAGATCCGGCAGCCAGCTATCGACCACCAGAACCTCCGGCCTCATCGCCTCAACCTGCGCCATCGCATCCGCTCCTCCACGGGCCTCACGCACCGTCCAACGCATTCCCGAAAGTCCTTCGTTCAAACGTTGGCGCAGACTCGCATCGGCACTCGCCAACACCACCGACCGCAACGCTGTCCTCGGCATTTCAAACGCCAGACTCTGTCGACCTTCCATATCGCCTCACCCCTTTCTTTCCAAGCCTTCTATTGCATAGGTCTTCAAACCCAACGACGCCATCGTTCAAGGCAGGTCGTCCATCGCAACCGTATCGACCGTCAGACGCTCCTGCATCTGGCGCACGAGCGTCAACATTCGCGTCGACTCGACCAAGGCCTCTTCCATCACGTTGCGGAGAACCGTAGTTTCCAGCAGTTCACCCGTAACTGGCTCCCGGTTGATATACAAGAGACAATCGAGCGCCGTCAGCGGCTGGCATAGATCGTGCAACGCTCTCCGCAGCCAGGAGTCCCTTGACTCAACGTTGTTGTGCGTCTCGGAGACTTCACTCTGAACCATCTCGGCTTCCAATCCCGTCACCATAGCTCCTCCACTTTCCTCAAACACAACTACGCACTTGCCTGATGTCTTTGACCAGCAATTGCAATCGCACGAGGCTGCGCACCGAAACACTCGTTCCCTGCGCATCCCACTCCACTGCGCCTGGCTCCACCAATGCCAACACTCACCATCGGCTTGCGCACTCCATCGAATGCACCAGCTTTCACGCCGATCGAATAACCTTCGCCGCGCACCGTTTCAATCAAGCGGTCGGCTTCCATTCCCCCGCTGGCGGAAGACCGCCCCAAAGGCTGCTGAGCGCACAGCTTCTTTCGGAGATAGTTCACGTACACATCCACCACGTTCGTCCCAGCATCGGGAGACATCTGCCAGACCTCTTTCAGCAGCTCGCCGCGAGAGCAGATCCGTCCACGCGCCAGCATCAGGTACTCCAGCAGCGCAAACTCCTTGACCGTCAGTTCCACCGTGACGCCGTTCCGTACAACCCGCCTCTCCATCCGATGGAGCTCAAGATCCCCCTGGCGCAAGGTAGGATCAGCAAACCGCTCGCGACGTCGCATCAGCGCCCGGCATCGCGCCGTCAGCTCCGCGAAGCTGAAGGGCTTCATCAGAAAATCATCGGCACCCAGGTCAAGACAGCGAACCCGGTCGGCCACGGCGTTGCGACCAGTCAACACCAGCACCGACGCGTCAACCGCATTCTGGCGCAACTCCTCAAGAACCTGAATTCCATCTTTCTGCGGCAGACTCAGATCCAGCACGATCAGATCGTAGGTCTGTTCCACTGCGAAACCGATCGCAGCCTGCCCGTCGCCCGTCACCTGCGCCTCGTGCCCTTCAAGCCGCAGTCCACGCTCCAGGAATGTTCCCAAAGCCTCATCGTCTTCCACGATCAAGATCCGCATAGCCTCTCCTCTGCAAGACGGGCCATCAACCTCGTAGTCAGTGAGGGAACTGGATGTTCTGGCGAACCGTCGTGTTACTACCTTGTCCTGAATGGCGGTGGACAACGATGTCCGATCACACGATTCCGGAAGAAAGAAATTCCGAAGCGGGACGGTCAAGAGCCTTCCCGAATTGGTGTGTACTCCGCTGTAACGTTCCGCCGGGACCATCCATTTTCCTCGTCACCGTGTTAGCACTCGTGGTCCACAACATCCCGAAGGATGAGGTCTCACGACATTTCCCTTGCACTTCGCTTTTTATTCGCTACAATAGCTGCATGGCAATCACGCGGCGACAAAAAGAAGTGATCGACTTCCTCTCAGCGTTCACCACCAAGAACGGCTACTCCCCCTCGTACGAGGAGATCGCCTCCGGCCTTGGCCTCAACTCGCTCGCGACCGTCCATAAACACGTCACCAACCTGCAGAACAAAGGCTTGCTCCAGCGCGCCCACAACCGCAGCCGCTCGATCGATGTGCTTCCCGCCCGAGGCACCAAGAAAGGATTCGACCGGCTGCCACTGCTTGGGCGTATCGCTGCCGGCAAGCCCGTCGAAGCGATTGAGACCGCAGAATCGATCTCACTGGGTGACATCATCGGCAACCGCGAGGTTTTCGCTCTCGAGGTTCGCGGCGACTCCATGCGCGATGAGCACATCGTCTCAGGAGATTACGTGCTGGTCGAGCGTACGCGCACCGCGCGTGAAGGCGAGATCGTCGTCGCCCTCATTGACGGCGCAGACGCTACTCTCAAGCGCTTCTACCGCGAAGGCAACATGATCCGGCTGCAGCCTTCAAACGCTGAAATGGCCCCCATCTACGCCCCGGCCGTCAACGTCAGCATCCAGGGCAAGGTCCTCGGCGTCCTCCGCAAATACGCCTAAGCCACCTTTAAGGTGAAGCTGTCCACCACCTCACGAAGGAAGCGGAGCTCGCCCCCAGGACACGTCTACTTCTACCTTACTTCGAAGCAAACGCGTACTTCAGCACGTAAGTGTGCTTTCCACCAGCAACATCAATCACCATCCCACCATAAATCCCGCTAAAATCCCCCGTCCCGGATCCAGGCACCACCGTGACCGTCAGCTGCTGTCCAACGCCTGGTGCCATCGTCCCCATCTGCATCAGCGCAAAGCTTCCGGCGCGCCCCGCCAGGGTCCCGGTAACCCGTTCCATCGCGACATACCCCGCGCTTCCCTGCCCCGGGTCCCCGGACGACAGCATCAACCCCTTGCCCGTCGCCTCCAGGCCTCCGTGATACACCTTGTCGAACCCGATCTTCTGCGTTCCCGTCAGCCCCGGATCTGCGACGCCTGGCACCATCTTGATCTCGAAGGGCCCTTTCGCTTCCGTCATAGCCTTCCCCTGTTCCATCCCCGAACCTCCTCCGAGCACCGTACCAACCATGACTGCTCCCACCACCAACCCCGCTAAAGCGCCGCTCATCACCCCACCTCGCAGCTATCGTCCCCCATCCCCTCTCACCCGTCAAGCCACTGGATGCTCGACCACGGAACCAACTGTGTGTCTCTCCCGTATAAGCCCTCATGGCAACCAAGAAGAAATCCCGTCGCCTCCTCTGGATCTCCCTCGCGATCGTACTCATCGCGATCGTCGGTGGTCTCACCTTTGCCGTTCGCGCCCGCTCCAAATCGATCGATCCCGCGATGATCGGCAAGGTCTCTCGCGGCGACGTTGCCCGCTCCGTGGTGGCCACCGGCAAAGTCCAGCCCATCACCAAGGTTGAAGTCAAGTCGAAGGCTTCGGGCATCGTCACCAACCTGGCGACAGACATTAATGAAACCGTGCACAAAGGTCAGCTTCTCGCCCAGCTCGATCAACAGGAGATCCTCGACCAGGTCGCGGCACAGAAGGCGACGCTCGCCGCCGCACAGTCGAACTCCCGCGCCGCTGAGGCTGCCATCGCCCTCGACCGGGTCAACGCCGAAGCGCCTGACCTGCCCATGTACAAGCACACCTTCGAGCGCGCCCGACAGATGCAGGCGGACGGCGTCGTCTCCGCACAATCGCTCGATGACGCCCAGCAAAAGTATCTCGCGGCTGCTAACACCCGCGACAAGGCCGTCTCGCAGATCGCCGTCGACAGTGCCAAGCTCCACCAGGCCGAGGCCCAGGTGGAACAGGCGCAGGCCTCACTCAAGCAGCTTGAAGAGCAGCTCTCCTATACCAACATCACCTCGCCCATGGACGGGGTCATTCTCTCCCGCGACGTTGAAAAGGGCGATGCGGTCAGCTCCATTCTCGTGCTCGGCTCCACGGCCACGCTGGTCGAGACCATCGGCGATGTCCACCAGGTCTACGTCCAGGGCAAGGTCGACGAGTCCGATATTGGCAAGGTCTTCCTCGGCCAGCCAGCCCGCATCAAGGTCGAGTCTTTCCGGGAGAAGACCTTCCTTGGCAAAGTCACACGCATAGCCCCCCTTGGGGTCGAAAAGGATAACGTCACGACCTTCGAGGTGCGTGTCTCAATCGATAACCCGGGCGGCGAGCTCAAGGCGAACATGACCGCAAACGCCGAAATCCTCCTCGACGAGCATAAAAATGTCCTCACCGTCCCCGAGCAGGCCGTCAAGTACGACAAGGACCGGAACGCCACCGTCGATATCCCCGATTCAACCCAGAAGGACGGTCGCCGCACCGTGCCCATCAAAGCCGGTCTCTCCGACGGCACCAAGATCGAAGTAGTCTCCGGCCTCAAGGAAAACGACCCCGTCATCCTCCAGCAGTAACCGTAGCTTCGATCACCCACAAAGCTGAGATCCATCCGAATCATTCTCCAAGGAGTCCTGAAGATGTTCCTGCAAAGCACGATCCTCACCACCCTCGTCTCCCTCACCGTAGCCGCCCATGCGGCTGACTTCGAGCGTACGATCTCCGTCTCCGCTCCACCAGACCTTTATGTCTCCACCGGCTCCGGTCACGTCCACATCTACCCCGGTTCCGACAACCAGATCCACATCAAGGCCCACCTCTCCTCCGGCTGGGGAGCCGGCCCCGACATCGATCAGCGCATCAAGCATATCGAGGAGAACCCACCCATCACCCAGTCCGGCAATGCTGTCCACATCGGCGAAGTCGACGCCGCCGATCGCCGCATCTACAACAACATCACCATCGACTACGAAATTGCCGCTCCCAAATCCTCCGCACTCAATCTCCACACGGGATCAGGCGATATCGAGGTCGACAACCTCGGTCGCTTCCTCAAAGCGCAGACGGGCTCCGGCAACGTCCGCGCCCACGGCATCGCAGGTCCCGCCGAGCTCTCCACCGGCTCCGGCGACATCGAGCTCGAGGACACCGCTCCGGGAGACATTAAAGCCGCCACCGGCTCCGGCAGCGTGCGCATTCATGGCCTCGACGGAGCTCTCAACGCCCGCACCGGCTCAGGCGATATCGAAGCCGACGGTGCCCTCGCCGGTTCCTCCCGGCTCACCTCGGGCTCCGGCAATCTACGCCTCCACATCGGCTCCAACGCGCACTTCAACGTCGACGCCTCCACCGGCTCAGGCGATATCCACGTAGCCGGAGCCCCAGCCGCCGAACACCATCACCTCTCTGCCCCCGTCAACGGCGGAGGTCCCACCCTCGAACTCCACACCGGCTCCGGCGATATCGAAGTCAACTAAGCCCCCGCTCGTGCTGAAACGCGGCATGGCACGCAGCCATGCCGCGTTTCTCATCCACGGTATTGGTTCTTTCCGGTGGCGATCCGCATTTTGCACCCGCAACTTCGAAAGTCCTCTTCTCAAGTAGGCTAAAGGGGAGGATGTTCAACGATCCGATCAGCTACCAGGGAAGATCATCAGCTGACACCAGCCTGCTGCTGCTCGGCCAGAACGATAAACTACCCACAATGCCATTACCACGACTCCTCGTCTTCGACCTGGACGGAACTCTTGTCGATTCCCAGATCGATCTCGCCAACTCGATCAACGCCACGCTCACCCACTTCGGCAAGCCCGAACTCCCATCCGAAACCATCGCCACCTACATCGGAGATGGAGCCTCCACGCTCGTGCGGCGCGCTCTCGCCCACGCCCACCTCATCCACGCCGAACCCGACCCTCACGACGACGCCTTCATCGCCGAAGCCCTCGACTGGTTCATCGCCTACTACAAGATCCACAAGCTGGATTACACCTTCGTCTATCCCGGCGTCCTCAAGTCCCTCGAAACCATCCGCCGGCTCCATCCCCAGCTCCTTATGGCTGTCCTCACCAACAAGCCCGTCAACCCCAGCCGAGCCATCTGCGCGCACTTTGGCCTCAACCGCTTCTTCTTTCAAAACTACGGTGGCAACTCCTTCGAAACCAAGAAGCCCGATCCCGAAGGCCTCCTCACCCTCATCCGCGAAGCCAACGCTCTCAACCCGACCGCTCCACTCATACAACCGCAGGACACCATCATGATCGGCGACTCGCACGTCGACATCGAAACCGCCCGCGCCGCCGGTACCCGCTCGCTCGGTTGCACCTACGGCCTCAGCCCCTCCACCCTGGCAGCCGCCCATCCGGACCACACCGTCGACCACGCATCCGAGTGGCCACAAGCCCTCGGCTTCTAACTGAAAACTGAAAACTGAAAACTGAAAGATCAAACCAGCCGCCCCTACCTCTTCAAACCCAAAGCCCGAAGCACC
>CAXTNM010000117.1:6596-10507 GCA_964245715.1 uncultured Acidobacteriaceae bacterium
CAGCCGCCCCTACCTCTTCAAACCCAAAGCCCGAAGCACCCCATCGTCGACGACGGTCCCGCTCGCCCCTTTGGTCACAAGCCCGAAGTTAGCCTGGTAGTCCCACATACACCAGCCCATGTGCTTGGCTTCGGCTGCCGTCCGAACGTCGGAGATCCAGGTGTCCCGCGCCTCGGGCTTCGAGAAGTCGCCAAACGCGCCGAACTCCCCCAGGTAGACCGGAACGCCGCGCTTCTTCCCCCACTCCGCCGCCGCATCGATCTCCATGCCGACGCGCTGCGCGTTCCAGTGGTCGAACCCATACCGCTGCAGCGCCAGCCTCGCCCTTTCATCCGGTTCAAGCCCAAGAAACGGCTGAATATTCTCCGGTGTCGACGGATACGGGATTCCCTTCAGCGTTACCCATTCCTGCGAACCCCACTGCGCGCCCTGGTGGTTGAACCAGAAGGGAGAATAGTAGTGAAACGTGTAGATTACGTTCGCATCGCGAACCGGTTCCATCGCGACCAGCGCATCCAGCGAACCCCACGAAGCTGGCGTGAGAATCAGCGTGTGCTGCGGAGCCACTTTCCGCACCCGGTTCACCGCGCCAGCCTGGATTCCCTCCCAGCGATACCAATCGGATAGGTTCGGCTCGTTCATCAGTTCGAAAAAGACATGCTCCGGATCCGTCGCAGCGTAGTGACCCGCGAACGTCGACCAGAAGGCATAAAACTCTTGCGGCCCGTCATCTCCTTTCACCATCGCGTCCTTCCACTCCTGCTCCGGGTGAATATCGAGAATGACATTCAAGCCAGCCGCGTGAATCTGTTCAACGGATTTGTCGAGCCGCTCCATCGCTTCCGGCCGCAGTGACCCAAGTTTCTTTGAAGCGATCAGAGGCTCGGGATTGATGCTCAATCGCACGTGATCGAAGCCGAGGCTCTTGATGAGCGCGAAATCGGCTGGCGTGGTGAAGGTGTTAATGTGTTCCGCCGAGTGGTCACTCGTCTGCGCGTACCACATGCTCAGGTTCATCCCATGCTGCAGATGCGAGGCGCGCTCGAAGGCCAAGCCGCGGCTCTGCTGAGCGACGGCTGTCATGGAACCAAGTACGAAAAGCACAAGAAGACGCAAGATAGCCCGCATAGGTTCTCCGATTTGCTGAAGATGAGAGCTTGCGAAGATGCACGAGCTCTTATTCAAACTCCCGATTCCACCGGCTGATGACCCGCTGCTCGCGTTCCCATCCAAGGACGCTGACACTGCCTGTTCCCAGCCCGAAGAGCCGTCCGCCGCGTGCTTCCAGTCCAATCCAACGAGCCGCGGTGATGCGAAGGATGTGGGCATGAGCGAACAAAGCCACCTTCCCACCGGCCTCCAAGCCCTCAAGCGCGTGCGCAATCACAGCATCGGCGCGGTCGCCGACGTGTTCCACCGCCTCGCCGCCGACGATCGGACGCGACCAGACGTTCCACTCGGGATCGTTATATTTGGCGCGCATCTCTTTCGTGGTCTTGCCCTCGGACTCGCCGTAATCCCACTCCATCAACCCGGGTTCGACCACCGCCTGCTCGCCAAAGCCGGCAATCTCGCAGGTCTCTTTCGCCCGCTGCATGGGGCTGGTAAAGACCTTGGTAAAGGTCGTGTCCCTCAGAAAGTCACGAAGTTCCTCAGCCCGTTTTCTTCCGTGATCGGTCAATGGAATGTCTGTCCGGCTGGTATGCGCGCCGCTTAGGCTCCAATCCGTCTCCCCATGTCGTATCAGCCAAAGCTCTACCCCTGCGCTCATGCCATCTCTCCTGTTCTCCATCGTAACCGGAGGAGCTGTGCACCATCGGCAGGCCGTTCATGATCGTGACACAGCTTGCCTTGATCCACATGCATCGAATGGCCATGGAAGATGCTACCGTTCTCCGTCTCCGCGATGGCTTCGGCCTCGATAACCTCAAGCTCGAGCAGCAGCCGCTCTCCGCTCCGTCCAGCCACGAGGTCGTGGTCCGCCTCCGCGCCGCCTCGCTCAACTACCGCGATCTCATGGTCGCGCTCGGCCACTACAACCCGAAAATGGAGCTCCCGCGCATCCTCGGCTCCGATGCTGCCGGTGAGGTGATCGCCGTCGGCGACAACGTCATCAGGCTCAAAGTGGGAGATCGCGTCGCAAGCCTCTTCTTTCAGGATTGGTTCGACGGCGAGATCACCAGGGAGACCGGCAAATCTGCGCTCGGTGGCCCGATCGATGGCGTCTTCGCCACGGCCCGCGTGCTGCCTGAGACCGGCCTCATCCGCATTCCCGATGCGCTCTCGTTCGAGCAGGCTGCCACACTTCCCTGCGCGGCTCTCACCGCATGGAACGCTCTGACCAACAAAGGCAAAATCCGTCCCGGTCAGACTGTGCTGATCCTCGGCACCGGTGGCGTCTCGTTGTTCGGCCTGCAGATTGCCAAAGCGGCCGGCGCCACGGTCATCCTCACCAGCTCGTCGGATGAAAAGTTGGAACGCGGCCGCGCTCTGGGCGCCGACCACACCATTAACTACAAGGCGAATCCCGACTGGGATGCTGAAGTCCTGAACATCACCGGCAAGCTGGGTGTGGACCACGTCGTCGAGGTCGGCGGCTCCGGAACCCTGGAACGCTCGCTCAACGCCGTCCGTGTGGGCGGCCATGTACACCTGATCGGCGTTCTCTCCGAGCCGGGCAAAGGCGTCGATGTCTTGACAGTTCTGCGGAAATCGATCCACCTGAACGGCGTCTACGTCGGAAGCCGGCGGATGTTCGAAGAGCTGAACGCAGCCATCACCGTAAATAGGATTGAGCCTGTCGTCGATCGCGTGTTTCCTCTGGCCGAAGCTCGTGCGGCCTTTGAACTCATGCAAAGCGGAAGTCACTTCGGCAAGATCGTGCTGTCCTTATAACCTTGCTCGAAGCCTTTCGATTGAAGCGGTGAAAGCAGAGCGGGGATCTTCACAGCCCGTTCCGCGCTTCCCTATATCCTGTAAGGATGGAGTTTCAGCTCAGTACCCCGTATAAACCGCAGGGCGATCAGCCGCGCGCCATCGGCGAACTCGTCTCCGGCCTGGCAGCCGGCGAAAAGGATCAGGTTCTTCTCGGTGTCACCGGGTCGGGTAAAACCTTTACGATGGCGAAGGTGATTGAGCAGGTGCAGCGTCCAGCGCTCATCCTGGCTCACAATAAAACGCTGGCCGCGCAGCTCTATCACGAGTTCAAACAGTTCTTTCCTAACAATGCAGTCGAATACTTCGTCAGCTACTACGACTACTACCAGCCGGAGGCTTACATCCCCTCGGGCGACCTCTTCATTGAAAAGGAAGCGACCATCAATGAAGAGCTCGATAAGCTGAGGCTCTCCGCCACGCGCAGCCTGTTCGAACGACGCGATGCGATTATTGTCTCCTCAGTCTCCTGCATCTATGGTCTCGGCTCGCCAGAGGCTTACTACGGCATGTTGCTTCTGCTCGAAAAGGGGCAGAAGATTCGTCGCGAAGACATTACGAGACGGCTGGTCGAGATCCTCTACGAGCGCAACGATGTCGACTTCCGGCGCGGTACCTTCCGCGTCCGCGGCGACATCATCGAGGTGTATCCGACCTACGACGAGAATGCCTACCGCATCGAGCTCTTCGGCGACGAGATCGACGCTCTTTCCCAGATCGATCCACTTTTTGGAACCGTCCGGCAGAAGTACTCTCGCTTGCCGATCTACCCAAAGTCGCACTATGTCGTGCAGCCCGAACGGAAGAAGACCGCCTCTGACTCCATCCTCGCCGAGATGGAATGGTGGGAAAAAGAACTTGAAAACCAAGGCCGCCTGGTCGAGTCGCAGCGCATCCATCAACGCACCCGCTTCGACCTCGAGATGATCAAGTCCGTCGGCTACTGTCATGGCATCGAAAACTACTCCAGGCACTTC
>CAXTNM010000118.1:0-7695 GCA_964245715.1 uncultured Acidobacteriaceae bacterium
CCACCGCCTCCACCCATCAGGCTCATAATCAGATAAATCGCCCAACCGAGATTCCCTGTTTTCGCCAGGATAATGATCAGCAGAACAAACCCGATTCCCAGCAGGATCTGCCCCATGCTCGTCCCATGCTGCGCCGCCGGCGCTTCCTGATAGTGGTATTGCGGTACCACCGGAGCCAACGTCACTCCCTTATCCGCCGCAATCACCTGGGCCATCCCGTTCACGCCCGTGTACATACCCTGGTCGTAGTTTCCCGCTTTCAGCAGAGGGGTCACCTGGTCCAGAATCGCCCCCACCTTGGCATCGTTCAGGATGCCTTCCAGCCCATACCCCGTCTCAATGCGCAACTTATGCGGATTCATCACCAGCAGAAAGATCGCACTCCGATCCTGCCCCTTCTTGCCCGCCTTCCAATGCTCTTCGAGCAGCTCGGTAAACTCCTCAACGCTCATCCCGTTGTCTAAAGAGTTCACCGTCACCACAAAGAGCTGCGCGTCAGCCTGGTTCTGCACCGCCCGGCAAAGCGCCTCGATCCGCGCCCCACCGGAGTGAGTCAGCACATGCGCAAAATCATTCACATAGGCCGTCGGAATCGGCAGCGTCGAAGGATTCTCCGCCCGCAACCATCCCACCGGCAGCAACAAAACCAACGCAACAATCAGCCGAGACCAGACACTCTTCATACCCAACCAAGTCTACGCTCTACGGCACGAACGCCCATCACGCGACCTGCTGCAGATGACCTTCGATCGATCAAGCCTCGAGGGAGGCTCCCGCTCACCACGTTGCTCTTCGTCAATCGCCGTTTTCCTTAAAGAAGCTGAGGAGCAGCGCACGGCCTCTGTAAACAAAAAAGTGCCGGCGTCTGCTCGCCGGCACTCTCGCCGATCATCTCTACGGCTAAGCGGGTTGGCCTAACTTGTTGCCTGCACACCCATAGTCGAGCCCATCTTGTCGACCATCGCGAGGTGCTGATCCACCACCTTCAGCCCATGCTGCACTGCTGCCTTCAACTGCGCATCCTGGGTCGAAGAGACCTCCTGCTGGAAGGCCTCTTGATCGTGCTTGTGGTCCTTCATCATGTACGCCACATACTCCTTATCGAAGTCTGCTCCCGAAAGCCCGTTCAGCTTATCCAGCTCAGCCTGGTCATCTGCGCTCAAACCACTCGGCGGCGGAACCCCATCCTTATCCGCAAATGGTTTGAGATTGTTGTTCAGGGCCGTATGGTCCGTCACCATCTTCTGTCCGAAAGCCTTTACCTTCGCACTCTGGCCCTTCTCGGACGCCAACTGGCCCATCTGAATCTCCGCCATACCGCCTTGCGAAGCCTTCATCAGGAAGGTCTTATCCTGGTCCGTGTCATTCGACTGGGCATGCGCAGCGGTAAACGCCATCGGTACCATCAGGCAACACGCTGCTGCCATGCTCTGCATCCTGCTCATCTTCAAAGTCATCGTCATAAAAGCTCCCGTCAATCTTTCGTCTGGAATCCTGAAATCTCGCGGCCAGCCTCTATGCTGACCGTACACTTGAGTTTGGTGTCTTCCGCCCACCCTTGGTTGCCTCTCCTCCGCTGTATCCTGAAAGTTGGAGCACTAACAACTTCATGTCCGAGAACACTCCTACCGCCCGTGTCAAGAATCCCTCGCTTGTTCCCCCGGTCGCTCACCGCGAGCCCCACCCCACGCACCTTCACGGTCGCACCCTCGTAGACGATTACGCGTGGCTTGCCCAAAAAAGTCAGCCCATGGTCCTCGACTATCTGCAGGCCGAGAACGCCTACACCGCCGCCGCCATGCACGGCACCGAGCCCTTACAAGCCAGGCTCTACCAGGAAATGCTCTCGCATATCCTCGAAACCGACCAGTCCTATCCCTATCCCGATCACGGATTCCTCTACTACACCCGCACCGTCGAGGGACTTCAGTATCCCATTCACTGCCGCAAAGCTCACCTCGACGCTCAAGAGCAAATCCTGCTCGACGTCAACCAGCTCGCCGTAGGTCAGCCCTTCATGGCTGTCGGCGGCATGGCCGTCAGCCCCAACGGCCTCATGCTCGCGTATTCAACCGACTCCACCGGCTTCCGCCAGTACACCCTTCACTTCCGCAATCTCCAGACCGGCCAGGACCTCGCCGATGCTGAAGAACGCGTCGGTTCCTTCGTCTGGGCCTCTGACTCCGCAACCATCTTCTTCACCACCGAAGATGAACAGACCAAGCGCCAGAACAAGCTCTTCCGCCACACCCTCGCCGAGTACTCCATCCTCTCGCCTGGCGGCGCCCACCTCGTCTACGAGGAGCACGACGAACGCTTCAACCTCGGCGTCGGCCGTACCCGCGACCGCAAATACCTGCTCGTCGAGTCCGGCTCGCACACCACCAACGAAGTCCGCTTCCTGCCCGCGCATCACCCTCTAGCCGAACTCACCCTGATCGCCCCGCGGCAGGACGAGCTCGAATACTATCCCGACCACCGCGACGGACTCTTCTTCATCCGCACCAACGACACCGCCAAAAACTTTCGCCTCGTCGTCGCTCCGGCCGCCAGCCCCAGCCGTGAACACTGGCGCGAGCTCTACGCCGGCCCCGCCGACACCCCGCTCGAAGATTTCGATCTCTTCCAGACCTTCCTCGTCCTCTCCGAACGCAAAGCGGGCCTGCCCACCCTAGCCGTCTACCCCCTCGCTCCCGACGCCCAACTCGGTTCGCCCACCGACATCGCGTTCCCCGAGCCCACCTACACCGCCGCAGCCGGAACCAACCGCGAGTTCGCCACCACAAAATTCCGGTACTCCTATACCTCTCTCGTCTCACCCGCCAGCGTCTACGACTACGACCTCGAAAGCCAAACCTCCACGCTGCTCAAACAACAGCAGGTCCCCGGCGACTTCAACCGAGCCATCTACGCCTCCGAGCGCCTCTGGATCCCAGCCGCCGACGGCACCCGGATCCCGGTCTCGCTCGTCTACCGCCGCGACAAGTTCACACCCGGTGAAACCAAAAACCCGCTCTATGTCTACGGCTACGGATCCTACGGCTACGCGCTCCCGGTCGGCTTTTCCGCCACCCGCCTGTCGCTACTCGACCGCGGTCTCATCCTCGCTTACGCCCACATACGTGGCGGCGGCGAGCTGGGCGACCCGTGGCATGACGCGGGCAAGATGCAAGTCAAGATGAACACCTTCACCGACTTCATCACCGTCACCGAATCCCTCCTCGTCCAGGGCTACGGCACTCCCGGAAAGGTCGCCATCGAAGGCGGCAGCGCCGGCGGCCTCCTCATGGGCGCAGTCGTCAATCTCGCGCTCACCCAGGGCAAACCGAACCTCTTCTCCGTCGTCCTCTCGCATGTCCCCTTCGTCGACGTCATGAACACCATGCTCGACGCATCGTTGCCGCTCACCGTGGCCGAATATGAAGAGTGGGGAAACCCCAACGAGCCCGGCGCCTTCGCCACCATGCTCGCCTACTCCCCGTATGACAACCTCGAGCGTGGCCCCTACCCCGCAATGCTGGTGAAAACCAGCCTGAACGACTCGCAGGTCATGTACTGGGAACCCGCAAAATACGTCGCCAAACTCCGCACCCTCAAAACCAACAACACCCCGCTCCTGCTCCACATCAACATGGACGCAGGCCACGGCGGAGCCTCTGGCCGCTACGACTATCTCAAAGAGATCGCCTTCGACTACGCCTTCCTGCTCACCGAACTCGGAGTCGAAAGCTAATCAGGCAATCTCAATAAGAGTCTGGTTGAAGTCATCGCCCTTGAAAAGCAAAGGCATCCCTTGCGATTGAGAGAGCGCATAGGAGAAGCAATCACCGAAGTTGAGTTTTGCCGGGTGTCTTCCTTTGCCGAACTTGAAGAAGGCAGCGCGCCCGATCCGCGCGTGCACACTTGTGACCGGAATGATAACGATGCCCAACTTGTAGATCATGCGGTTCAGCTCCAACTCAGCGCCCTCTCCACGCCTGCGGAGAAGCACGATCGAGGCTTCCAAGTAAGTCCCTGCCGATAAGAATCTCTTCTCAGCCTCGGCGATTCTGAAGACGAACTCTTCATAGCCGTCCTCTTTGAGGACGATGGCTACAAGTACAGAGGCATCAACAATCAATCGAACATTCCGAATTCGTTGTAACCGATGATCTCATTGGCCGGCCTCGGGTCGAGCTTAGGCATGGCTGCGACACGATCCTGTATATCCCTAATCGCTTCCAGCAACTCATGTCCCTTGCGCTCTGTCACGCGATCAAGCCGCTCTCGTACGGCAATGGTGACAGACACATCAAGCGGCTCACCCGTCGCTGCCGATAGCGCCTTCAGAGTCTCCTCAACCTCCGGATTGTCGATCGTGATCGCCATGCCGGAATTTACACCTACGCCTAAACCGCCCCCGCCACCACCGCATCCCCTTCACCCGGCGCCAAAAACAGGTTCGTCTCTAACCCGTGCTGCCGCGTGTACAGGTCGAAATACCTTCCGCCCAGCTTGAACAACTCGTCATGCGTCCCGCGCTCGACGATGTTCCCGCCTTCAACCACCAGGATCTGGTCCGCCCTCCGAATTGTCGAAAGTCTATGCGCGATCACGAACGTCGTCCTGCCTCGCATCAGGTGATTCAACCCACCCTGAATCATCGCCTCCGACTCTGAATCGAGCGAACTGGTCGCCTCATCCAGGATCAAAATGCGCGGATCCGCCAGAATCGCACGCGCGATCGAAAGCCGCTGCCGCTGCCCACCCGAAAGCTTCACCCCGCGCTCGCCGACGATGGTGTCGTAGGCCTCCGGAAACCGCTCCGCAAACTCGTCCACCCGAGCGATCCTGCAGGCCGTCATCAGCTGCTCCTCGGTCGCCGTCGGCCGCGAGAAGAGCACGTTCTCCCGTATCGTCCCGTCGAAAAGAAACGTCTCCTGCAGCACCACGCCTAACTGCTGCCGATAGCTCGACAGCCGCACCGTACTCAGGTCTACCCCATCGACTGTGATCACTCCGCCGGTCGCCGTATGGAACCCGCAGATCAGCGAGATAATCGTCGACTTCCCCGATCCGCTCGAACCCACCAGCGCCGTCACGGTTCCCGGATTGGACTCAAACCCAATCCCATGCAGCACCGGCTTCTCAGCCTCATATTCAAACTCGACGCCGTCGAACTTCACGTCACCCTTGATGACTCCCAGAGAAACCGTCCGCCTTGGATCCCCATCTTCCTCGCGCTCATTCAAGATCTCGCTCGTCCGGTCGATCCCCGCCAGTGCCTCGGTCAACTGCGTTCCAATCGACACCAACTGAGCGATCGGCGCCACCATGAACGCCAGAAATGCTACGTACGTCACATACCCGCCGGTCGTCAGCCGATGCGCCACCACCTGGTGCGCGCCCATCCACATGATCAGCGCACCCACCACACCCAGCACGCTCGTGCTCGCCAACGACATCAACGACTGTGCCGTCAGCGACGAGATCACATTCTGCAGCAATCTCTGCGCGCCCCCGGCAAACACGGCCGCCTCGCTGTCCTCGGCATGGTACCCCTTCACCACGCGCACCCCGCCCAGTGACTCTGTCAGTCGCCCGGTCACCTCCGCGTTGATCTTCGCGCGCTCCCGGAAGATCGGCCGAATCGTCTTGAAGGCCTTCTGCAGAATCAACCCGAATACCACCAGGATCCCAAACGTCAGCAGCGTCATCTGGTAGCTCAGCCGGATCAGATAGCAGAACGCAAAGATCGCTGTCAGCAACCCACCGAAGAAGTCGATCACTCCGGTGCCAATCAGGTTTCGGACGCCTTCGACGTCGGTCATGATTCGCGCGACCAGCGTACCCGTGCGGTTCTCGTCGTAGAACGCCACCGACAGCTTGCCGATATGCGCCTGAACCTGCATTCGCAGATCCGTAATCAGCCGCTGCCCCGCCTTGGATAGTAACTGCGTCAATGCGTACGACGTAATCCCCTGCAGTATGGTCGCCGAGACCACCGCGCCCACGATCAACGGCAGCTTGTTCACCTGCCCCTTGGTCATCACGTTGTCAATCAGGTATCGCATCGACCCAGGCAGCACCAACCCGCTCGCCCGGTTGACGATCATCAGCAGAAAACTGATGCTCAAGATCACCCGCCGAGGCTTGACCAGCTTCCACACCTCCGGCATCACCTTGCTCAGCTTCGGCTTCGGCCTAGATTTCGTAAGATCTGCAACCGTCGCCTTTCCCGTGCCGCGCGACGGACGATCCGCCGACGGCATCCCACCACCAAACCTCGAAGGACTCATCGACGACGCCATACTCGTTCTCCTTACCTACACTCCGAATGCCACATATCCCTCTGCTGAGACATGGCAGTTCCAACATGACTCTGGATCTTCACCCTCGTGGAGCGAGATGAGATCGACGCCGCAAAAACTAGGCAGGCACCCGGTTTCTGCGAGCCGCAATAAACGACCTCACACACAATCCAACAAACACAAAACAAATCGCACCCATCACCGCCTGCACCTTGGCCGCATCCGGCCTCGCCACCACATGCCCCGCAGCTAACTGGATCACACCAATGATTCCGGGAATCGTTCCAAGAAAGCCGAGTAATCCCACCGTAACGGCAATGTGCATGAACAACATCCGCTTCTTCGCGTCTTCAGTATTGGCAAGCAAACCAAAGATCACCAGCAGAAGCCCAAATCCACCCGGAATCAATGTATGCAAGTGGTGCAGTTCCGCATAAGCCACCGCACTCAACACAATCAACAAGCCACCAAACACCATCGTCAACTTAGCCATGCCACTCTCCCAACTCAATCTCTAAAAGTCAACAACTCGCCCATCGCCTCTACTGACTACTGACAACTGACAACTGAAAACTGACAGATGAAAAACAAATTCAACCCGCCGCCGCTTCCACCTGCTTCAACACGTCCAGCACCTTCCAATCATTCGTCGGGTACCACGCCAGAACCTTTCCATCCTTTCCGATCACCACCGTCGACAAAGAATGCTGAATCGACGACGGATCGGCCGAATCCCCCGTCACCCCCACATCAAACCACTCTTCCATCTTCGGGAGCTCGGCGAGCGAAGGAGCCGCAAAATCCCAATGCTTGAAATCTTCTTCCGTGAACTTTCCGGTATGCGCCCCGCCGTAACTCCTGAGCACCTGCGGCGTATCGTACTTCGGATCGAAGCTGACACTTACCAGATGCGTCTTCGCATAAATCGACCCATTTGCTGCGAGCGCCTTGTCGATCTCCGCAAAATTCGCGCTCATCCTCGGACAATAATCTGCAATCGGGCAACGTGTATAGATAAACGTGAGAAGCACCACCTTGCCCTTGAACTGATCCAGGTGAATCGTCTTATCGCTTTGATCAAGTAGCGCGAAATCCGGGACTCGATCTCCCACCTGCGGCACATGGTACTGAACCGTCGGCTTCGTATCCGGTCTCGCCTGTCCCACAACCACAATGTGATCCAGCTTCGGGCTCATCGGCCCTGCTGCATCGTAGTCGACCATCACATCCGCCGTAATCAGGTCGCCCACATGCAGCTCGCTCAGGATGTTCGGCTGCACCAGCTTATAGGGCATGGTCATCGCCTCCATGAATCCCGGAATCGCTCCCGCATTCACCGTCACGCTCCCCGCCGCCGCATCTTCCGAAACAATCTTCCCGCGCAGATGAAACGTCTTCTCTTGCG
>CAXTNM010000118.1:7705-10404 GCA_964245715.1 uncultured Acidobacteriaceae bacterium
CCCAATCCGAGCACCAAAGCCCGACCGCCCCATCCATCACGCGTCTGTTTTACGCGATGGATAGGGAGACCTGACGCCTCCCGCACGGCTCGACCATGAATCTTCTCGAAAACCTTCATCTCCCCATGATAATGGCTGCAATGATTCCTCCCGCGCCAAACGAAGCGTCAGTCGCCCCATCCCTGCGTCTCATGAACGCGGCCTTCCTCATGGCCGGCCTCGCGACCTTCCTCCTTGGTCCGATCCTTCCCCTCCTCACCGCAAGATGGCACCTCTCCGACCAACAAGCCGGGCTGCTGCTGCTTGCGCAATTCACCGGCGCCACCCTCGGCGGAGCCACTGTCTCCAGACGCCTCCCGCAGGCCTTCCTTCTCGGCTTAACCTCCGCCACCCTCGGCTTCTTCCTCTTCGCCAACGCACAACACCTGCCACTCGCCTGCATCGGGCTTCTCGTCGGAGGCTTCGGTGTCGGACGCATCATCGCCGCAGTCAACATCATCGCCGGCGACCGTTACACCCGGCACCGCGGCTCTGCCCTCGCCCGCCTCAATATCGCCTTCGCCCTTGGCTGCCTGCTCTCTCCTCTCCTCGCGGCCGTACTCACCCCGCGATTTGCCCTCAATCATCTCCTCATCGCCTTTGCCCTGCTCTTCGCTCTCATCGACATTCCACTCAGGCTCGAAATCCGGCGCTTTGATGAGCCGCAACCCCCAGCCGCATCCCTCACCACCAGCAGCCTGCTCACCCCGATCTTCCTCCTCTTCGCTACCATCCTCTTTCTCTACGGAGCCCTCGAAACCTGCCTCTCCGCCTGGCTTACCACCTACACCCTCCGCTACGGCGGAAGCTCGCTCGTCCTCTCCCAGTACACGCTCGTGCTGCTCCTCTGCGGCCTGACCGCCGGACGCTACGTCGCCTCGCTCCTGCTCAAGCGCATCCCCGAAGCGACTCTGCTTCGTATCGCTCTCGTCCTCACCATCGTCACCGCCGCCGCGCTCGCCGTTGCCCGCACTGCTCCACTGATCGCCATCCTTGCCGTGGCCGTCGGTATCTGCCTCGCCCCCATCTTCCCTGCCGCTTTCGCCCTCTACATGGCGGCGCAACCCACTCCGCGCCAAGCCGGCCTGGTTCTCGCCGCCAGCGGCCTCGGTGCGGCGTCGATCCCCTGGCTGATGGGTGTCGTCTCCACCCACACCCACTCCCTGCGCCTTGCTCTTACCCTTCCCATCCTCACCGCGATCGCGCTTCTCCTCCTAGGCTCAAAAGCCCAACCACGCCCTGCGCAACTCAACTAATCCTCTCCGCTACCTTTGGGAGCGCACCGCGAAGCTCAGCACCCCACGAAGGAGGCCCGCCCGGCTCGAGAGCGTCTTTCGTCTCTCCACAGTCGCAAAAGGTATAACCAATTCATGGCCTCCAGTCTTCACCAAGCCATCGCTCGTAACGCCACCATCCTCACCCCAACGCAGCGAGCCGCCCGCGCCATCCGCCGCGAACACGACCTCCAGCAACAAGCCGCCGGTCACACCCTCTGGCAGCCAGCCAACGTTCTCCCGCTCGAAGCCTGGCTCGCTGCCCAGTGGCATCAGCGCCTCGTCACCGGCGCCGAAACCCGCATCCTCCTCAACCGCACCCAGGAACACTTAATCTGGCGCGAGATCATTCAGACTGACCCCGAGACCCCGCGCCTCCGCTCCGCCGACTCCCTCGCCGACCTCGCCACGCGCGCCTGGTCCCTGCTGAATCTCCATGACGCACGCCCGCGCCTCCGCGAATACCCTCTTTCCACCGACAGCAAAGCTTTCGAACGCTGGGCCCGCACCTTCGAACGCCGCCTCCAGCGCGCCCAGCTCATCACCTCCTCCGAACTCCCCTCCGCGCTCACCATCCATCTCGAGCCCGCAGCCATCACGCTCGTCGATTTCGATACCCTCCCACACTCGCTTGCGCACCTCTTTCAAATCCTTCAAGCCGAGCACCTTCAAACCGCCAATCCCTCAACCCAAATCCACCAGCACATCGCCGAGGACGAATCCTCCGAACTCGAAGCACTGGCCCTCTGGATCCGCGAGCGGCTCGACGAAAACCCTCAAACCACCATCGCCGTCGTCGTCCCAGACCTCGCCGACCGGCGCGCCGAGATCGACCGCGCCTTCGGTCCCATCCTCGCGCCAGAATCTCTCCCGATCACAGCCCCCACAAGCCAACCCGTCTACGAGTTCTCCCTCGGCCGTCCGCTCGACGAACTCCCTCTCATCCTCACCGCCCTCGACCTCCTTACCTGGCTCCTCGAGCCCCTCCCGATCGATCGCATCAGCGCCCTGCTCCTCTCCCCCTTCCTCACGTCCACAGGCAACATCGCCGCAGCCGAGTTCGACGCGCACGAGCTCCGCCAAACAAGCCTTCTCCGCCCCGAGCTCACCCTCGAACGCACCCTGGACCTCCTCCACCGCAGTCCCCGCCGCGAAGCCCTCACCACGCTCACCCACAACCTCCGCAATTTCAGCCGCACCGCCCACTCTGCCCAGTTCTCACCAGGAACCGCGCAATCCCACACAACCTGGGCCGACACCATCCGCACCCTGCTCGAAGCTGCCGGCTGGACCCGCCAATCACAACGCACCTCTCTTACCTTCCAGCAGCATCGCCGCTTCGACAGCGCCCTCGACGAGTTCGCGACCCTCGACGCCCTCTCGGAC
>CAXTNM010000119.1:0-10347 GCA_964245715.1 uncultured Acidobacteriaceae bacterium
ATGTCGCTCGGTTGGTCGGTTACGAGTCCGATGCCGCGTTCAGCAAGGCGTTCAAACGAGTCGTCGGAGTCAACCCCGGCGAATACCTCATTCGTGGTTTCCAAGGTTTGGCCGGACGATGAGGACAATAAGGGCTTCGGGAATCACACCTCCGCTCTTGTGAATTCGTCTTACGACTTCCATCCAATACTGTTGCTGCCCATTACAAAGATGGCGTAAACAATTCAAGACGTTGAGCTGGTGATTCTGCCTGACTGCGGACACACGGTGACCTTCGAACAACCAGACAGAACGTTTATAGCTATGAAACATTGGCTTCAACGTTCTGACTTCGCTTATTGACCAGTATTTCGTCTGGAAGTGCCTGGCGCGGAATGAGCCGCGTAAATCGATTGCCGCAGGTTGGTTGTGCTCAGCGCCAACGACCTTAGCGCACCATTGGCGACGTTTGGTCACGTGACCCCAGCTTGCCGGTGTGTAGCCCGTCTCAATGCTGCGCTTCTATTCAGTCGGCACCCTGCTCTTCCTAATGCCCGACCCCGCTTCGCGACAGGTTGCCAGCACCAAGCCTCGCAGCCAGCTATGGGCAGGATCGGCGTCGAGGCGGGGGTGCCACATCTGTGAGACCGTGATTGGCTTGGTGCGAACAGGCAGTGGGAAACTCCTGACTTCTGCGGGCGCGTGCTTGGTCTGAGGCCCCTGCGTCGCATTGAAGAACGAATCAGTCACCAGCGCCACTAGATCGGACACGCTCGCGACCGTCAATGCTGCTCGGAAGCTGGGCACCACAGCGACTATCGTTCGTGCCAAGCCAAGGGTGCCAAGTGCCTCGTCTACAGGACCCCTCTCCAGACCTCGGCGCGAGGCTACGACGTGGCCATACTCCGCGTATCGCTCGGCCGTGATCTCACCTGTCCCTAGCAAAGGGTGACCCTCCCGAACTGCACAAACAAAGTGGTCGTGGAATAGGGTCTGTATTCGGATCTCCGGCCCCGACTTGCCCAGCACGCCGATCTCAAGATCTATCAACCCTTCTCGCAGCGCTCCTACGTCCTTATCGGGCTTCGGCGCGAAATGCAGGTGCACGCGGGGCGCTACTGCGGTGACCGCCGCCACGAGCTGGCCCGCGAAAACCTCTACAAAAGCCTCGTTAGCGCGAATGGTGAAGCTACGTATCAACTCGCCGAGGGCTAAAGAGGTAACCTCCGGACAAAGTACGATCCGAACATCCTGAAGCAAATCGCGTACGCGCTCGCGCAGTTCGGTAGCGTGTGGCGTTCGCACGAGTCCACGTCCCGCGCGGACGAGCAGCGGGTCTCCTGTCGCCTCTCGCAGTCGCGCGAGCGTGCGGCTCATCGCGGACGAGCTGAGGCGCAAGCGCCGAGCCGCGCCCACCACACTGCCTTCGGCGAGTAGAGCATCCAGCGCGGTCAACAGGTTCAGATCAAAATCGGCCATGCAATGAACGTGAGCCTATTCCGGCCATGGCGTCCTACGCAACTACAAAGTGCGATCCATGCGCCTTCCGGAACGATTCATGGCCCGGTACATTCTGATTATTCGGTCGGATGCGCCGTCAGGATGGATCGCGACATTCAGCCCTTGGCAGACCTACCAGCGAAAGATCACGCATGAAACAGAAGAGAGACAGGACAACGATGAAGCTTATTGGTATCGAAGAGCATTTTCTGACTGCGGACATTCGCGCTGCCTGGGCGGCGTCTGTGCTGGGAGAAGAGGGTACAGGTGGCTTTGATCGTGGTGAGATCGCCGAGCGACTCGACAATCTTGCAGAACAGCGACTGGCACTGATGGACGAGAGCGGCGTCGACATCCAGGTGCTCTCCGTGACAACACCAGCACTGCACAACCTTGAACCGGAGGAAAGCGTGACTCTGGCACGGAGGACCAACGACCTCATCGCCGAAACGGTATCGAAGTACCCCGCTCGCTTTCAGGGCTTTGCTACGTTGCCAACCGCATCACCTGAAGAAGCGGCAACAGAACTTGAACGGAGCGTCACTCACCTTGGATTGATGGGTTCCATGCTCTGCGGTCGTACACGCGACAAAAACCTTGATCATCCAGACTTTTCCCTGATGCTTGAGACCGCTGAGCGACTCGGCGTTCCACTCTTTATCCATCCGCAGATTCCGCAACGCGCCATAAGGGAGATCTACTACTCTGGCTTCAACGAGACAATCGACATCTGCTTTGCAGCCTTCGGACTTGGATGGCACTACGAGGCTGGTATTCAATTCGTCCGTCTGATCTTGGCCGGCGTCTTTGATAAGTACCCCGACCTGCAAATCATCCTCGGCCATTGGGGCGAAGTTGTTCTCTTTTACCTGGAGCGGCTGGGTTCACTGGCGCGAGTGACAAACCTTCAGAGACCTATAGCCGACTACTTCAAGCAGAATCTCTACGTCACGCCGAGTGGTATGTGGAGTCAGTCCTATCTGCAGCACACGCTTGAAGTGGTTGGTCCGGAACGCATTCTGTTCTCTACCGATTATCCGTATCAGTATCGGCCAGGCAGACCGGGACGGCTCTTTATTGAAGAATCAGGGCTACCGCCCGAGCAGAAAGAACTCTTTGCCCACGGAAACTGGGAGCGGCTTGTGAAATCAGTGCGCCGAAGGTCGATTGAAGTGAGCGATCAATCGTCTCCCCTCCTGGGGTATCAAGGTACAACTCGATGAGAAAACGTGGGCTTCGTTCGCTCGTTGTTCTTGGTTCCGCTCCAATCCTGCTGCTCAGTGTGGGTACTGCTGCTGCACAAGGGCCGAAGTTCACTGTAGGTATAGAGGTCGTTAGCAGTAGCTCTCTCCCTGATGCCCCTTTGCCTCAATCCTCTCCACAGAGCCCCAACGGGCAAGCTTCTTCTGCAGACGGCGCCGCGACGGTATCAGGGATCGTGCTCGACGCTACCGGTGCCGCCATCCCCGGCGCCCAGGTCAGCTTGACACGCGGAGACGGGGGGCAATCCCGCCGACTGATCTCCGGCAGCCAAGGGGAAGTTTCTTTCACAGGGCTTTCGGCCGGTTCCTATCTCATCACCATTAACGCCAAGGGCTTTGCACTGTTCACATCCAGACAGATCAATCTAGACCGGCAACAGGTGTACCAAGTCTCTGATCTCACACTCTCGGTTGAGTCTATAGGCACAGAAGTGACTGTCCATCCCACCGAGGTGATTGCTGCCGATCAGATTAAGGCTGAAGAGAAGCAGCGCTTCATCGGAGTCGTTCCGAACTTCTACACAAGCTATGTACACGCCCCTGCTCCGATGACCACGAAGCAGAAGTTTTCCTTAGCGACTCACGACAGCTTCGACCCCGTCTCATTGATTGCTGATGGTGTGGTCGCGGGCATCCAGCAGGCAAATGGTACGTATCCTGGCTACGGGTACGGAGCCGCCGGATATGGCAAGCGTTTCGCGGCCCAATTTGGCGATGGCCGGACCAGCGACTTCCTAAGTCACGCGGTGTTTCCGGCACTTTTCCATCAAGATCCACGTTACTTCTACCAGGGGACCGGGTCCATTAAGTCTCGGTTGATCCACGCGGCAAGTTTCGCAATCATCACCCGCAGCGATAGCGGAAAGCCTATGCCCAATTACTCCTACTTTCTGGGAGACATTGCGTCCGGTGCCCTCTCAAATTTGTACTATCCGCATGCGGATCGAGGCGTCGGATTAGTCTTCACCAATGCTGCAATCGGTCTCGCGGGAAAAGCTGGAGGAGCCATCCTTCGTGAGTTTTTCTCGAAGCGTATTACAACCAACGTTCCCCCTGCAGAAGCCCCGTAACACGCCGGGTACAGCGTCCATCTTAGGAGAGTTCGATGCCCACCTTGTCACGCATGTTGTCGCGAACTGTAGAGAAACTCATGTTCGATCCCGTAACGATCACAGGTATCGAAGATGTGGGCGAGAATTTTCGGCTGCTGAGCATGCAAGGTATCGGACTGCATGATGTGGAGTGGATTCCCGGTCAGACAGTTCAGATCTTGATCGGAAATCTTACGAAGCGGGCCTACACTCCGATGAGTCTTGATGCAGACGCTGGTTCGGCTTCCTTTCTTTTCTATTTGCACGGTAAGGGGCCCGGCTCTGAATGGGCAGCATCCGCACAAACCGGAAACATCTGTCAGGTAATGCGGCCGAAGAATTCAATCGACTTTACAAGCATCAATGAACCCACTCTCTTCTTCGGGGATGAGACCTCACTCGCGGCAGCGCAAGCACTACACGAATGCCGCAGACAGAATGGCGCCTCACGATACGTCTTTGAAGCAAGCGCTCCTGCGGAAGCCGAAGTGATCTTACGCAGATTGGGCGTGACGCAAGCGTCACTAGTGCAGAAACGGAACGACCACTCACATCTGCCAGAAGTTATCTCAACGTTGGTAAGACAGGCTGCGTACATCCACTCACCGCAGTGGATCTTCACAGGGCAGGCACGCTCCATTCAAGGAATCCAGAAAGGTCTGAAGGAGGCTGGCATCTCCCTCTTAGGAAGCAAGGTGAAAGCCTACTGGTCTCCAGGGAAGACGGGCTTGGACTAACGTCGATCGCCAACCTCTCTTATCAACCATGTCTGCTTCCGGCAGCCGTGCGAGATCTCTCGCAAGTCAAGCATGCCGACGACGATTACATCGATCCAAGGTACCTCGCTTTGAGGCAGAATCAACCCATGCGCGCTACCCGGCATACTTCTCGCCTGTACTCTTCACCTGGCCGCCCTCCGGCACCCCCGGTTAGTATGAAGGCTTTGGAGATCGAACTAACGACATGATGCCGCCCAGGACCCAACCCTGTCTTGCATCGATCTACCGTGTCCTCCTTGTGGCTTGCCTCCTCGCCTCAACGTCGTCAGCAGTCGCAAAGGTAGTTGGCAGAACACGGGAAGCGAGCTTGAGCCTCGATCTCACGCCACAAAAGAGCGCAAGTGGGCAGTCCGTTGGGCTTGATGTCTCTTACACGCTCTTGGAGAGGCAACAAGGAGACAGGAGTGCGCTTGTGTTGCGATTCGATACGCTAGAGCCCTCTCTCGAGCGATCTACCGATAAGGTCACACAGTTGCACGCCTATGACGCCGGTGGATTGATTCACCTCACAGGACCTGTGCGAGAAGAGGTCGGGGATAGAGAGTTTCAGACGTGGAAGTCGTCACGGCCCATCCGTGGACTGCTTCATGTCGCGTATGTCGTCCCGGTGGCTTCACCTTCTCCACCCAAGCGTGGTCCCCACATAGACCTACAGGCGGCTGGGGGTGGGGTCTCAGGAGCTTTAATCGGTGTCCTACTGCTTCCTCAGTTGACGGGGCATGTCAGGACCAAGCTGGTTTGGCATACCGAAAACGGGGAGCGAGCCGTCACCACATTCGCATACGGCAACTCCTTGGTGACAACTACGATGCCCGAATTGGAGAACACGCTCTTCCTTGCAGGCCCTTTACAGATGTATCCATCGAAACCCTCAGCCAATGGTTTTAGTATGTATGCCTTGGGTCTTGCCCCAGGAGCACTGGAAAGCGCTGCAGGTTGGTATCAGAGAGCATACGAAGTGATGCGGCAAGCGCTCGATCCTCAAATGCAAAAGCCTTCCGCGTCTTGATTCGATCTTATGAAGGTGGCCCTCTCGACAGCGGCCGGGCCAACGCGGGCTCTTTGCTCCTGTATCTCCCCCCTTCTGTTGATCCTGGATCAGCTTCCGAACACTTTCTCGTTTCGCATGAGATGGTGCATGTGTTCACCAAGCCTCTCAGCGAAGCTTCCACGGGTAAAGGAGACTGGTACACGGAAGGAATCGCCGATTATCTAGCGATGACCGTGCCGTATGCCGCTGGTCTTTACAGTCGAACCGAATACCTAAAACTCGTAAACTCGGAAGCGGCACTGTACTACACGAATCCTGATCGAGAACTATCTTTGCCAGATGCCGCCGAAGCGAAGTGGAAAGGAAACATAACCTGGACGATCCCATATGCCCGCGGTTCGATGTATTTTGCCAACTTGGATGCAGAACTAAGCATGAGACACCTTAGTGTTCTTGAACTTATCCAGCAGATGAATGAAGAGATAGCGAGTGGCCTGCCGGACGATGACAAGACATGGATTCGGTTGCTTGAAAATGAACTAGGTTTGCAGGCGGTACGCGCATGGGAACAAATGCGTGACGGGCACCTTATACAGCCTCTGCGCAAAGCCTTCGGCAAAGATCTAGTCAGCCGGCAGATCAGTACCGGCTTCTTCTCGCTGGGCTATTCTCCCGCATACCACACAAAGGGGGCAGTGATTGAGCGGGTAGAGGCGGGAACCAATGCAGAGCGTGCGGGGCTTCTAGCCGGTGATAAGCTCCTTGAGACGATTGACATCAATCCGCTCTCACACAGCTTTGATACGCCCATGCAGCTCCGAGTTGAACGGCAGGGAAAGCCTCTCGCTCTATCGTTCGACCCGCACACAACGGAGCGAACTCTAGCTTGGAATTGGCACGAGAAGTAAGTCAGATGAAAGAGATCGTCTTCTTGCCCGCGTCGAAGGACGCCGGGCAAGCTTAGTGTTACAGCGTGCTGTCAAGCTGTCCGGTAGGCAGCAAGTGGCAAACCGTCGGATGAGGCATCCCGCCGTAGTGAGTTCAAACACGACATCTGTGTACTACAACGCTTGCAGTTGACGATAGTCGTCATAACGCATAATATTGCTTTCATGGCTGGTAGGTTGCAGCAAGAAATTCGGCAGACCAAAGACTTCGCCTCAACAGAAGGCGAGGCTGCTCTGAATGTTTTGCGCACAGCAGAGGGCATTCAACAAAAGCTGAATGCAGTCTTGAAACAGTTTGACCTCACGCTCACGCAGTACAACGTGCTCCGTATATTGCGTGGAGCCGGGGATGAAGGAATCACTTGTTCTGTGCTAGCTGAACGAATGATAACGAGAGATCCGGACATCACTCGGTTACTCGATCGAATGGAACGCAGCGGACTGGTCGTACGTCAGCGATCCGCGGCCGATCGCAGGGTCGTTCTGACCATGCTTCATTTGAACGGCGCCAAGTTGCTGAATGAAACCCAGCAGCCAATGCGCGATGCGATGCTTGGCATTATGGGCGGATTAGGGGAAAAGCGGTTGCTGTCCCTCATCTCGTCGCTGGAAGAAGTCAGGGCAAAAGTAAAGTGACCCCTTTTTGAATCACACAATCGTTATCACGACACTCCGTTGCACGGACACTTTCTCCTGTCCCTGCTGAGAGAAATCTTAACCATGCTCTCTAGAGCAAAAAAAGGACACAAGATGATCGCCATTACAGGAGCAAACGGAAACTTGGGCAAGCTGGTCGTAAAAGGCCTTGTGGAGAAAATTCCAGCTAGTGAGATCGTAGCCGCCGTCAGAGATCCAGAGAAGTCCGATGATCTGCTCGACCTAGGGGTCGAAGTGCGGAAAGCGGACTATGATGATCCTAAGACGTTGACGCAAGCTTTCACAGGGGTCCAGAAGTTGTTGCTCATCTCTGCGGTTGTGCCGGGCGAACGATTGAGACAGCACAAGGCCGTGATCGATGCTGCAAAGCAAGTAGGGGTGAAGTTGATTGCCTACACAAGCATGTTGCACGCTGACACCTCTGCAATGCTCCTTGCGACCGAGCATAAGCAAACGGAAGAGTACCTGAAAGAAGCGGCTCATACGTTCGTGCTTTTACGCAATGGCTGGTATCTGGAAAATCATACTGGAGCTTTAGCGTCAGCACTTACCCATGGCGCGATCATGGGCTGCGCGGGTCAAGGCCGTTTTGCCTCCGCTTCCCGTGCAGATTACGCAGGTGCAGCGGTCACGGTTCTTACCGAGCCTGGTCATGAGAACAAGACCTATGAACTCGCGGGAGACCACTCTTTCTCAATGTATGAATTTGCAGAAGAGGTGTCCAAGCAGGCTGATCGGTCTGTGGTCTATAACAATGTGACGGCGGTCGAGTATGAAGCTGCACTGCTCAGCTTTGGCTTGCCGCAGATAATCGTTGAGGTCGTCATCGACGCCGACTCAAAATCGGCGAAAGGCGAACTGGATAGTTCCTCTCGTGATTTGTCGAAACTTATTGGCAGAGACACGACCACCTTTTCTCAGGCGATCAAGTCAGCGCTGCAACCCCTCAGCAATAAGGAGTAGTTCATGAAGCGTCTCATTATTAGCAGCATCTTCACTCTCACAGGTTTGCTTGGCGCCGTAAGCTCAGCTCAAAGCCCTTCACCGACCAACGGCATCCAGGGTGCCAGTTCGAATGTCGCAGCGGACACCGTCGACGTCCAGCACGTGATCGACGCCTACCACGAAGCGGTCGTTGCTCATGACGGCACGAGACTCGCAAGCTTGTTCCTGCCACAGGGGGGAATGTGGCTCAATGTGCTTTCCGATGAAGCGTTCGCGCTTCAGAAGGCCAAGAACCCAGCCGCGTTGAAAGTGCGAGTCGGAAACTATGCTGATTTTGCAAAGCAAGTGTCAACAGCCAAGGTCAGCTTCAATCCAACCCACACCCACCTGCAGCAGAACAGCGACGGCACCATCGCCTCGGTTTATTTCGACTTCGTCTTCCTGGCAGACGGGAAAGAAACAAATCGTGGGAGTGAAACATGGGTTCTGGTCAAAGGCAGTGACGGTTGGAGAATAGCTGGGATGACCTATTCGTCGAATCCACCTGTCAAGTGAACACGACTGGCGCACTTGCACTCTCAAGTCGTGACGAGAAAGGCCTTTCCGGACGGACGCCATCTTTCGATCGCTGTATATCTAACTAACGCTCGGGCTGACGATCAGACTCGGGATTCCGTCATCGCACGGATAGCTGAAGCTGCCTACAAGGCGGCGACGAATCGGTGAGCAATCTCCATTTCTTCGATTCGTCCTTCTATGGGTGGTGTTTGACTGGAACGAAACCGTTGCCGCCCGACCGCCTTCAGCAGACGAATCGAGCTCTTCATCATGGGTGCATCGGCTACATAGCTTGTCAACCGATGGAGCGCTTGCTGAGAGTTACTGGAGATTTGGGCGTTTAGGCGCGCGCACAGATTTTGTTTTCTGCGGCGTAGCCGAAGGCTTTCCAGCAAGGAGAAGCCAGGCGTTGAGTCCAAATTCAAAACCAGTTGCTGGTTTGTTTTCGCCGTGTACATGACCTGCCTCCAACGTCGCGGCTCCATGCATGAGAGCCCAGAGGGCGACGGCGGCGTCTCTCGCATGCGTCTCTCCGGTCATGCGATGCACCTGTTCGACCGTAAAGTTCCAAAGGCTTTGGCGAGGCGAATCGGCGTGGTCCGGCGTATGAAAACTCATGAAAACTTCATAGAGATTACTATTAGCCCTCGCAAAATGCAGGTAAGCGCCAGCCATCCTGCGGATCGTCTTCGCTGCATCTGAGCCATGCACAGCTTTTCGCAAAGCCGCCTCTAATCTTTTGGCGCATTCATCCGCGAGCGCCCCCTCAAGCGCCGCCCGGTCGGAAAAGTAGCGATAGAGTGCATTGGGCGCGAGACCGAGAGTAGCCGCAATGTTTCGAAGAGACAGATTGCGAATGCCACCGCTCGACAACTCATCGAGGGCGGCTGAGAGGATAGCGCTTCGGTCTGTCTTTGAGGGAAAAGGCATTGTGAGCAGTGTACACCTTTACCCTACAATAGATAAGGTGTACAGTGAACACTATGAAGATGTATGGTGTTCATCTTCGGCAGGTGAACGGAGCCAACATGACCAGCTTTAAGGATGTTGTGATCACAGGCGTATCGACCGGCATAGGCCGGGAGACCGCAAGGTTGTTCCTTTCGAAAGGGTATCGTGTTTTCGGTTCGGTGCGAAAGCAAACTGATGCTGACCGTCTTCAAAAGGAAATGGGAGACCGCTATGTGCCCCTTCTCATGGATGTGACGGATGCGGATGCAATTCAACGAGCGAGGGAGAAAGTAGAAGCCATGCTCGGATCCAGCAGGTTGGCAGGACTGGTCAACAATGCCGGAATTGTCGTAAGCGGCCCGCTTTTGTATCTCCGGCCAAGCGAGTTCAGACGCCAGCTTGAGGCCAACATGGTGGGTCCGCTTATGGTGACGCAAGCCTTTGCTCCGCTGCTTGGTACAGACGATAAGAGAACGGGGCCGGCAGGTCGCATCGTCAATATCAGTTCGGCGGTTGCGAAGGTTGTACCGCCTTTCCTGGGTGCGTATGCAGCCTCGAAATGGGGGCTGGAAGGCATGTCGGAGGCATTGCGCCGCGAACTCATTTTGTTCGGTATCGACCTTGTAATCATCGAGCCTGGTGCGGTGAATACCGCCATGTATGACAAGGGTGAAACCGAAGACCTAA
>CAXTNM010000120.1:0-10321 GCA_964245715.1 uncultured Acidobacteriaceae bacterium
CATAGATTTCACATAAGACTTGCCAAACCGCCTACGCACCCTTTACGCCCAATAAATCCGAACAACGCTTGCCCCCCTCGTATTACCGCGGCTGCTGGCACGAAGTTAGCCGGGGCTTCTTCTTCCGGTACCGTCATTATCGTCCCGATCGAAAGGAGTTTACGTCCCAAGAGACTTCATCCTCCACGCGGCGTTGCTGCGTCAGGGTTTCCCCCATTGCGCAAAATTCCCCACTGCTGCCTCCCGTAGGAGTCTGGACCGTGTTTCAGTTCCAGTGTGTCCGTGCGCCCTCTCAGGCCGGATACAGATCACTGCCTTGGTGGGCCATTACCCCGCCAACTAGCTAATCTGCCGCGACCCCCTCCTTAAGCGAATTGCTCCTTTGACCCGTAGGTATTATGCGGAATTAGCCTCGATTTCTCGAAGTTATTCCCCACTCAAGGGTAGGTTAGTCACGTGTTACTCACCCGTGCGCCACTTTACTCAGGGCCGAAGCCCCTTTCTCGTTCGACTTGCATGTGTTAGGCACGCCGCCAGCGTTGATTCTGAGCCAGGATCAAACTCTCGTTTAATCTTGGTTTGCATGCTGTCCAGCGACAGGGGTCGGGACAGGTCATGCGCCCCCGAACTCGAAAGTTCCGGAGGTATAAAGCTAGTGAGAATGACTAAACCAAATTCCACATCATCTCACGACTGGCATGTTCAACTATGTTGTCAAAGATCCTGACTCATCTCGCCTAAGCGGTGAGTTTTGGATCAAGGACCAGAAAGGGCTTAGCCACAGTCTTGTGTCCTCGAACTTGGTAGCGCAGCGCTTGTTTGGTAACGACTTACTGTGAGACACGCTAGTTGAGGAAGTTCACTCAGCTTATCGTCGCTCACTCACCGTCGTTCAGCGTTTAGCACGAACTTTCTAAGAGTACCGAAGTTCGCTACGCTTGTCAACCTTTTCTTTTTTCCGACCTTCGAAAACAAAGAAGAGGAGAGGTTTAGCACTACGCCATAGAAACAAAAATCAAGACAGCACAATGGCTGCGGAGCACTGAGCTCCAGATTTCGAATTGCCGAAGCAAACCCGAGAAGCAAGGATCGACTTAGGGTCGATGATTGCCGGTGAGGCTAAACTGCAGTGGCTTGGGTTAGACTCGGATGGCACATTATGCTCTTACACCGCTATCAAACGCTTGGACTGCGCTCCGTCATCCCCTTAGCCCTTGTTACCAGCCCGGGTGCGAAGCTTGTTTCTTTTTTCTGCTGTCTCAGATTAGCGCATCTTCCGGTCACTTGCAAGGCTTGCTTGCTAACTCGCTCTCGGCGTCCGCTGCGTTTCTGCGACTTCCTGAGAGTAGCAGCGCAAGACCCTATGCGCAAGCGTCTGGCTGTGAAAAAGTCTCGGGAATGGTTGAAAACAGTAGAATCCGTGTCTGAGAATCGAACCCTGTGAGGCGGAACCCCTAGAAAACGAAGCGCTTAGTGTTTGAAGCCTTTTAAGGAAAGACTTCATTTTGAGGAAAGACTTCATCGCAACGCCTGCAGCTGCTTCCACTCGGCAGGATCTGCATTCCAGCGACCTATCAAAGAGTCCCGGTCAACTCTGGGCACTAGCATGCTCCCATCCGTCATCGGTATCACAGGGACCGGATAGCCTTCAAACGGTCCAATGACGAAGCCTAGCCTCCCTTGCGCCAGCATCTCGCCACTACTCCCGGATGAGCTCAAGGAACCTCGCACCGGCAGAAAGTCTCCGTCGAAGATCACGGTTCCCTGCGCGTCTGCAACTCGGCAATGTCTAGAGCCCGCCCTGACGCCAAGATCGCAAGACACCCAGGATCCTTGTCGTTCGTTATGCGCGAGGTCGTAACCAGACGGGAGAAATCGCGCATCTTCGGGCATATCGTTCGGTCTGGCCGGGACTACCGCGAGGTTCCCCCGGTATACCAGCCCCACGGCAAGCAAGACCGCACAAACAACGAGAACAGCTTTATTTCCTGCGCTCAAGGAGAAAGCTCCAGCGGGCGAGAAGCATCAACGTGAGACGAGGCTCCCGTCCAGGATCGTTGAATCAGTCACGCTAACCTAACCTATGAAGACGCTCGACGCAACTTAATCATTGGGCCGTGCCACAACCCCGAGATCGACCATTCCGTTGACGAAGTACTGCACTGCAAGCGCCACCAGCAATAGCCCCATGATTCTCACAAGGATTCGAATTCCCGTCTCCCCCAGCATCGTTGCGACTCGATCGGAGTTTCCCAGAACCAGATAACAAATCGCCGCCGTGATGGCGATTGCCCCAATGATTGCCGCCAGCAGCTTCCAGTCACCCTGCGCCTGGCCCACCAACACCATCACGCTCGTGATCGAACCTGGGCCGGCGAGCATCGGGATGCCGAGCGGCACGATACCAGCGTCTTCCTTGACTGCGGCCGCCTCGGTCTCTGGACCGGTCTCCTGCGTCTCAGACCGCTTTGCATTCAACATGTCGAGACCGATCAGCAACAGAATCACGCCGCCCGCGATCTCAAATGCCGGCAGCGTAATCCCGAACATGCGGAAGATATACTGTCCCGCCAGTGCAAACGCCGACAGCACGACCAGTGCAGTCAGGCTCGCCTTCCAAGCCATACGCCGGCGCCTGGCCTTATCGCTCCCGGCTGTCACTGCGAGAAATGTCGGCAACGCAGCGAACGGATCCACCAGGAAGAACACAGAACTTAGCGCAAGCACAGAAAACCGCACATACGCCGAATGCTGCAACCCTGAAAACGTGACACGAGACGGATCGAATGAGGGAAACAAGTGCAACATCGACACACACATAAGAGGTAAACCCAGCACAAAATACATAACAGTCCATTGTTTCACGATTCCTTGGCTGGAACGCCCTTTCTCTGGTCAATCCCCACGCAAGCGTCGCCTTTCCTTGGGCCAACCCCGCTATACTGGAAAAAATTCAAGGAGTCCTCGCCATGCCTCTGCAAACGACGAAAAACATCTGGCACAACGGAAAGCTCATCCCGTGGGAGAGCGCCAACATCCACATCATGTCGCACGTCGTCCACTATGGCTCGTCCATCTTCGAAGGCATTCGCGCCTATAGCCAGGAATCCAGGGGCACAGCCGGCATCTTCCGCCTCCAAGAGCACATGCAGCGCTTCCGCGACTCAGGCCACATCTACCGCATGCCCCTGGGTTTCACCGTGCCCGAGCTCTCGCAAGCCGTCATCGATGTCGTCGAGGCTAACGGAGTCGCACCCTGTTACATTCGCCCCGTCGGCTTCCGCGGCTACGGCGAGGCCGGCGTCAATCCCCTCCGCTGTCCGGTCGAGGTCTATATCGCCAACTTCCCCTGGGGCAAATACGTCCCCGGCAATGAAGGCGCCAACGTCTGCGTCTCAAGTTGGAATCGCAATGCGCCAAACACCACGCCCACGCTCGCGAAGGCTGGCGGCAACTACCTCAACTCGCAGCTTATCCGCATGGAAGCCGAGATTAATGGCTACGACGAAGGCATTGCGCTCGAAGTAAATGGCACGCTATCCGAAGGCTCGGGCGAGAACCTCTTCCTCGTGCGTGGCGGCGTGCTCTACACCACGCCACTCACCAGCGCGGTGCTGAATGGCATCACCCGTACCTCAATCATCACGCTTGCCAAGGATCTCGGCATCCCCGTGGTCGAACAGGCACTTCCACGCGAAATGCTCTACATCTGCGACGAGGCCTTCTTTACCGGAACCGCCGCCGAAGTGACGCATCTTCGTTCCGTCGATCGTTACCTGATTGGCGATGGCACCATGGGGCCAATCACCAAGGCAATCCACGATGAATTCTTCGCAATTGTTTACGGCACCAAGCCCGACCGCTATAACTGGCTTACACCGGTCAAGGTCAAGGTTGAAGAGCCGGTCGCCGTCTAAAACTTTCTATCGTCAAGCTCAATCAAGGCCGCGCACCCATCCTGTGCGGCCTTCACCTATCTGCTTACGAGCAGCCTGGGCGCGGCCTTCTTCTCCTCATACATTCTCAGATCGGCAATCTCAGACAACGTTGACGCCTCCATCGCATCCTCCGGAAACGAGGCATAGCCTACGCTTCCACCGATCGCGAGTGTCTTCGTTCCCGGCACCGTAATCGCTTCGATAGCGCTTCTCAGCGCTTCCGCGATCTTCTCGCAGTTGTCCGGCTGAGCTAGATCATTCACGAGCACGATAAACTCGTCACCACCCACCCTTGCCACCGTGTCTGCACTGCGGACGTTGCTTCTCAGCCGCTCCGCCACTTGCTTCAGAAGCAGATCTCCTGCCTGATGACCGAGCGTGTCGTTCACCGCCTTGAATCCGTTCAGGTCGATCGCGAACAATGCTGCGCTCAGGCCTGTACGCCGAGCGCGCTCAAGCGCAAGCATGAGCCGATCCTCGAAAAGACGGCGATTCGGCAGTCCGGTCAGTGAGTCGTGCAGCGCCTCATCCCTGCGCCGCTGGGTCTCATCCTCTAGCAGCACCAGCAACATCCCAATGACGACAAAGAACTTTTGTATATTCCAGATCTGTTCGATGACCCCTTCCCCAAGCGAGTGTCCTTGTACCAAAGGATACGAAAGGAAGCACATCGCCCAGATGATGAAGCTCACCATGATCACCCAGGGGCCAATCGTCGTCGCTCGCGCTCCTCGGCGAAATGAGAACGCAACGAGCAGATACAGGCAGGCCAACCCCCAGTAAACTGCTTCGCGCATCTTCCCCGCCGTCGCGAAATACAGCATTGGCAGCCACATGGTCACATGAATCAGCACAAGACGTGACCGCAGCTTACGACGCGCAGGCATGACAAACAGCAGGTACACAAGCCCAAGCACCACGCTGGACACGATGACCAGCACAAAGATCCTGCCGACCGTCGCATTCAGCTCCGGCTCGAGCCCGAACATCGTGGTCAGCAGGAGTAGAGGAGCCGCGGGCAGCAGAAACTGCGGCAAATGAGACGTGCCGGGCAACAGGTCCCTACGCGCGGCCCAGCCAAACGTAACAGCAGCCAGCAGGTAGGCGTTCAGGCTGACAACCCGCGTCAGCGCCGGAACCCACCCCGCGCCGTGAATGATCGAGGCTGCGATCATCTCGACCAGGATGAAGGTCAACGCCAACAGCCATATATCCACGCGCTCGTCGCGATGGCGATTGCGAAACCAGCCGAGCACGCTCATCAACACGAGCATGCCGGCGATATCGGGAAGAGAAAGAAGGCTCATAGGCGTACAGGTCGACATCGAACCGTCGGGAAAGATGCCCTCTGTGAAAAAGACGATGACCACGCATCTCTGGATTTAGACGCTTGTCGATCGCTGTAGATCGTACCTATCGAATGCTTTTCTACTGACCTTCACTCGGCTTATGCGCTCCAATTAGCTCACCTTCCTTGACCGCACTGAGTTCTTCAACCTGCGCAGGATCTGGACGGCGGCTCCGATAAACGGGCTCCAATCTCTGCACCAGACCAGTCTTCAACGCCTGCTCGATCGCCGCAATCACCCGGACGTCCAGAAGACCTTCCTGTCCGTCTGGTTCCGGCTTGCGATCTTCCAGAATGGAATCCGAAAAATACTTGAGCTCTCCGCCGAAATGATCGGTCTTCTTGAAGCTTTCGGACCTCTCCTGCTTTTCTACCGTCAGCACATGCTTGATCCCGGTTCCCACCTGATACGCCGGCTTGGAGAAGAGATCCCCTTTGTTTCCAACGATTCTATACTCGTCAACATCGCCGCCACTGTAACTGACAACGAACGCTGCCACGCGCTCCGCCTCAAACTTCAACGTCACGGCCACGGTGTCGTCGAAAGGTTTTCCATCGACATCGACGAAGCGCTCCCGATCCGTACAGACCCCCGTCGCAAACACCTCAATCGGCTCTGCACCGAACAGGTTTCTCACCGCATTCAGGGGGTATGGCCCCATGTCGGGCACTGGCCCGGCCCAGAACCCATGTTTCGCCCGGTGATTCTGCCCTGAAACCTGCTGCGAGAATGATGAGTTGAAGAAGCGAACTTTCCCGATCTCGCCCGCCCTGACCCGTTCGATCCCCTTCAGCGTCCCCGGCTCAAAATGCAGTCGGTACGCCACCATCAACTTCGCGCCCGATTTCTCCGAAGCCGCGATCATTCGTTCGCACTCCTCCACCCCGATCGCCATCGGCTTCTCGAGGAGTAGATGAATCCCTGCCTCCAGCGTCTTGACCGCATACTCCACATGATCGAAGTTTGGAGTCGCCAGGTACACAGCGTCGATCTCGCCCGATGTCAGTAAACCATCCAGCTCGTCATAGGAGTAAACCCTATCAATCCCGTACTTCTCCCCAACCTGGGCAGCCTTCTCTTCATGCCCGGTCACCAGTGCGACCACCTCGCTGTTCCCCGTATGCTCCACCCCGGGCAGAAACACCGACTGCGCAATCCAACCCACACCTACCACCGCATACCGAACTCTGCCCGTCTTTGACATATACCCGCGTCTCCCTCGTTTGCTGCATTGCCTTGCTCTCTGACCGTGCTTACTCCGACGCCAGCCATCACGCGGAGGATGCCACTTCTCCCCACACCGATTCAGCGTGAACAGAAAACTCGTCAAACTGAACTAGTTCCGTTAGACTCGGACCTGCCCCCGACATTCAAGGATCTAATGCCCCGACCTGCCTGCCCTAAGTGCGGCGAACGACAATGCTCACGCAAAAAGCGCGAGGGTCTCTGGCAGCGGTTTATCCTTTCGCGTCTTGGCTGGTTCCCGTGGCAGTGCAGCTCCTGCCGGAGAGTGTTCCTCGTCAAGGAACGCGGGAAGAGCAAACGAAAGAAGTTTAAAGGTGGTCAGGAATACACCGCATGGCACGACCATGTGCCGACTCTCTCCAAAGAAGAAGACCTGGAGGAAGAGTTCACCGAGCATTAGCGCCTTCAGGAGTACCGTACAGGCCTACCGACCCGCCTGCATCCTCGACTCCGACTGGTCTGCTGTCAACGGGACTGTCGTCAGATCTCCATCCTCGCCTACTCCCTCGCGAAGGTCTTTGCGTTCCCATCCCGGGAGGATCTGCGATCCGGTGATCAGCCGGGCACTGTCTTGACCCCGCAGGTAAGTCCAGATCCATTCGCGGAATACAGAAAAGCGATTTCGGAAGCCGACCAGGAAAAAGATGTGAACCATCAGCCACGCCAGCCAAGCCGGAAATCCGCTCCAATGTCCCTTAAACGGCCATTTGATATTCGCCACCGCCGCGGACTTACCGATGGTCGCCATGTCCCCTTTGTCGAAGTAGTGAAAGCCCTTCGGCAGAACCTTGCCTTCCACCATCTGACCAATCCGCTTTGCGGCGTAATCCCCCATCTGCATCGCTGGCTGGGCTACTCCGGGAACCTGCTTGCCATCCTGTTCGACGTGCGACAAATCACCCACCACAAAGACATTCGGGAGACCAGCCGGGTTAAGATGCTCATCCACCAGCACGCAACCCTTCTTATCGATCGGCGCGCCCAGCTTCTTGCCGAGTGCCGACGCTTCGACCCCGGCGCCCCAGAGCGTGCAGACTGAGTCGATCCGCTCCTCGCCTACCATCACATAACCTGGCTGCACATCGCTTACCTTCGCTCCGGTGCGGATCATTACTCCCAGGTGCTCCAACTGCTCCCGCGCCTTCTGCTGCAGATCGTCCGGATACATGCCCAGGATCTTCGGCGATCCCTCGAGGATGATGACCCGCGCACTCGACGGATTGATATGCCGGAAGTCCTTCGTCATGTAAATGCGCGCAATATCGGAGATCGCACCCGCCAACTCAACTCCCGTCGGCCCGCCGCCCACGATGACAAAGTTCAGCGCCGGATGCTTCCCCGTCTCCAGCATCTCGCGTTCCGCCAGCTCAAAGGCGAGCAAAACCCTGCGTCGAATCTCAATCGCATCCTCAACCGTCTTCAAGCCCGGCGCTATATCGGACCACTCTTCATGGCCGAAGTACGAGTGGGTCGAGCCGGTCGCAAGCACCAGGTAGTCATACTCCAGCTCGTTCCCGCTCTTCACCCGCACCCGGCACTGCCTGGTGTCGATCTCCATCGCCTCATCCATCAACACCTGGACGTTTTTTTGGTCGCGCACGATGGACCGGATCGGCTGCGCAATATCAGCCGGCGAAAGCTCTGCCAACGCAACCTGGTAAAGCAGCGGCTGGAACAAATGGTAGTTCCGCCGGTCAATCATCGTTACATCCACCGGCAGTTGCGCTAGACCCTGCACGGCATGCAATCCGCCGAAGCCACCTCCGATCACCACTACCCGCGGACGCCGCTGTCCGCCCGCCGTCGCTTCCACTCTCACGCTCGCTGCTGCCATCTTCGCGCATCTCCCACTGAATTCATTCGTCTCCTTTAGGATGCGAGTCTCTCCGACCCGGACGAAAATCCTTTCGCCGTATTCAACCACCCCCAAAAATCTGAGTCATTCAGTGCCAGCAAACAGAAAGCTTCTGGAGCGACAAGAGTTCACCCACCACATTCAAGAAGGCGACCCTTCACTCAACGAGCTAAAGTCATAAAGGCGTCTACGGCGTACTCGAGACCACGGCCGTCGCAAACCCCTGCAAACCCGCGGCAAACGCGAGCGAAGTCGTAGTCGCAACGCCGGGCAACGCCATCGGCGTCACCGATAGCTGCCCATTCGCATCCGACATCCCGCTGGACGATCCTGCAGCCAGCACTGCCCCTGCCGGGCACCGGCCCTCCGCCGGGCAACTCGCCTCAAAGGCCCGCACTGTCTGTCCCAGCGTCACCATCGCCCCCACCAGACCATCGCCTGCAGCATCCGTCACTTTCACCACCACCGGGTTGAGGGGCGCCCCTCCACTCGCCGCTTGGTTCCCGCCACTCACGACCGTAACCTGCCAGACGTCGGCCGAAACCGCCGTAACCATGAACTCCGCACATACACTCCCCCAGGCACACCCCGTCGCAGTCGCCGAAGCCCCCCCGCTCAGCGGTCCGACAACAGCCTCCATCGCAGTCCTTCCACTCGTATTCGTCACGGAGCCTGCGCTACTCAATGCAACGCTCTGGGAACCCGCCCAACGTACCGCCTGGCCTGCAGCCGCGCTTCCGTTCTCCGTCGCCGTCAGCGAGAAGGTCTCCGCAACGGCAGCACCCGCCGCGACATAAAACTGCGACACCCCCGCCGCCACGGCAAGCGCATTCGCCTCTACCACCAGCGGTGCCGAGACCGTTACCGCGCCGGTCGGCAGCTGCGCCGTCGCTCCGAGCGTCACCCCACCTGCCTGATTCCCGGTCACCTGGCTCGCAACGAGCCCCACCGCGTTCGTCGTCAACGCACAACTCGCCTTGCCGCAGGTTGTATATACCGCCGTGCCGCTCCCCCCGCCCAGGCTGAAGTTGACTGGTATTCCGGCTGCCGGCGTCACGCCATCTGCCAGCGTCACCTTGACCGCAAAGGGTAGGGTCGTCGTCGCGCCTTGAAATACACTCGCTGGAGCTCCTGCCACCGACACCACGTCGGGTGCCGCAACCACGGCGAAGTTCGCCGCCTGCGCCATATTGTTATCAGCCGCGGTCAACGTCACAGCGCCCTGCCCTAATACGCTGATCGCTCCCGACGAAGCGAGCCCCAGGCTGTTCGTCTTCAGCACGCAGGGCATCGCACAACCCGCAATCGTCGTGCTGGCCCCCGCCGCCGAAAACGTCACATTCTGACCACCGACGCCGGTCATGCCGTCCGCGCCCACCACCTGTACCGCAAACGCCGGTTGGATTGCCGCGCCCGGCCTAAAAGTTCCCGCCGGGGCGCTCACCAGCTTCAACGCCTGCGCAGGCTGCAAGACATTAAAGGACACTGCGAGCGTCAGCGCATCCAGTCCGGCCACGATCGTTACGGTTCCCGGTGACCAACTGGTTCCGGTTACCGTGATCTTCCCGTTCGCGTCCGTCCAGAACTTGCAGTTGCCGGCGTCGCAAGCCGTATACGCAAAGTTTCCCGACGTCGTCGTCAAAAAGGCGGGATGTGCGACCACCGGCGTCACGCCATCGGTGCCGATCGCCTGCAACGTAAAGCTCACCGGGCTTCCGATATTGATCGTCGGTGTCGGTGGCACGATGACCTTGAAGGTCTCCGCCACTCCTATAGCGGTAAAGCTCGACTGCACCACCAGGTTGTTGTAGATAGCCTCCAACGTGATCGTCCCCACCTCGAGCGGTATGACCTGCGAACTCACCATCCCGTTCGAATCCGTCAATGCCACACACGACCCTGTGCCCTTCTCACATGACATCGCCACCCCGCCC
>CAXTNM010000121.1:0-10259 GCA_964245715.1 uncultured Acidobacteriaceae bacterium
CCGGGTAGATCGTATTTCGTTCTTTCGCTTCTGAGTCATGGAGGCGGTCTCCCTACCGCGTCTCCATCATCAAGACCGGTTTGACCATCCGCCGCGACGTTGCCGAAAACAACGACTTTGCGGGAGCGAGGCTTTCGCTCGACTCCTGCTTCCGACCCGTACCTCTATTGCATGGTCTGCACTTGTAACTTAGGAAGGTCTGCTGTCAGCACCAGCCGCCCTGCTGCGACGCCTACGGATGTAGTCTCTTCCCCATCGCGTCTCAATAGGGCCCACTCGGGGTCACCCTCCGCAGTCATAAATGAGACGACGTGAAGCCCATTATCCAAGGCGATGCCAATTTCGGGAAGCCTTCCAGTGAGCGTAACGGCGGCGACTCGCGCGTTCTTTAGTCTTGGAAACATCCGCTCCCATCGCTCCTCATCACTCCAGCTCCCACCCCAGATCCGGCACTTCCCCTCGATACGCCAACTCCATTCGATGATCAACGTGAACTCTCCGGTTGGGTTGCCATGCGAACCATCACGTCTACGTCTGAAACTAGGATTCAAGCGACCAAATTCGAAAAAAACTGCCGATCCATAACCGTTCCAGATGTGACTTACAGGGAGTCCGAGAAGAGGTCTTGTGAAGGTCTCGAACTCTGCCAAGCTGATAACACTTCGATTCATATAAGGCACGATAACAGCGCGGTCGTGCTAATCGGCTGTCGACCAAAGAAGCTTGCACAGCCAAAGGGGGCGAAAAACGAGGTTATCTGCAATTCCAACCCGGTCGGACGGCTCTCTACGGCATGATTGCCGAAAACCCGACTTCGCGGGCGTTTCGGAACGGAATCAATGCTGCTTGCGATTTGCACGAATTTACGGACAGTCGGGCTGGATGCGCTTGCGCTTGAGTTCGATGGGCTGAGACGATAGTCCGCATGACAGGTTGGAACACTCCGGTTGTGCGTCGTCCCGTTCCCGAACCCGATAAACTCCGGGCGGAAGCCCTTCGTCTCCAGGGTCAAGCAGATCGGCTCATGCGAAAGGCTGACGAGTTGATCGCTGAGGCTGAGAGGCTAGAGGCTAGCCAAAGGCAAAATTGAGGTACTTCCAACTTGCCGAAAACGTGACTTCGCGGGAGCGTCGGCGGCAATTGGCGCTGCGGGTATCATCGGGTATCGATGAATCTGCTCTTCGTATGCAGTCGGAACCGGCTCCGAAGTCCCACCGCTGAGTCGATCTTCTCTGGGCTGGACGGCTATGAGGTCCTATCCGCCGGAACAAGTCCGGACGCTGAGACGATCATTTCCACGGACCTCATCGAATGGGCCGACATAATCTTTGCGATGGAGGGGATACACCGTCGCCGGTTGACGCAGCGTTTCGGTCCAAGCCTCCGTGCAAAACGTCTTATCGTCTTAGGCATTGCCGATGATTACGCCTATATGGATTCTCGACTGGTCGGGCTGCTCCAAGAGAAGGTTACCCGGCATCTCGGGATAGGCCGTCTTCTTGCGAGTGATCCTCATAGACCAAAGTGCTGACCTCCTGAGAGCTAGACGGCCAACGGCGCTTTCCGTAGGGCTTCGCAGAGTTCACCGACTGTGAACCGCCGAACAGAAGGATTTGTGTTAGTGAACAGGGTAATCATGTCTGTGCCCCCTGACCCGATGGAAAAGCCTTCCGAGTTGAACAGGTACTCGTTCGAACCAAGCTCAAAGACCGTGCGAAAACCGTTGTCGCCATCTTTGAGGTTCACCTTGAATTGCACTTCAGAAGCTTCAAGTAGCTCGCCACCATCATCACCAGAGATGCCTAAATCGCGCTCAAACTGAGTGTCAGGCGTGATCGGCTTTTTCGCAGGGATTCGCGCCCAGCGACGAACAAACTCTGCAACCTCGTCGAATGCCGGTCTCACGTCTCTGGAACTCACGTGTAGAGTTTAGTCCATTCGTGAAAAACGGCGTTTTCGGCAACTTGGACGCTCCGGAGCCCTGTAAAGTTCCGCGTGACGAAAGCAGCCCAGAATGCGATTCGCACCGTTCGAGTAGGGACTGGCCTAAAGGGAGAAAACACGGTCCTAAACAAGCGTTGAAGGATCATTTTTCCCGCGCTACCTAGAGTAAGAAACGTCTGATAATAAGTGTGTTGGTGCTCATTAGAAATGACAGGGTGGCTAGCTCATTAGAAATGTCAGTATAGGCTTATCTGTTGAAGTACTTGTTGAATAATCCTTCGTCGTCGTGCGGTGCGTAATGTGGGAATCGACGTACTGTGTCGATTTCCAAGGACTGTGGGAAGAGAGGGAAACGGCTTTATGTTTTCCTCGCTTTCCATCAGGCCGTCATTTCCACCGCGGGGTCGGGGTCGGATTTTGGCACGTAGTCCGGCCCATAGACTCGACGCGGGTTCTTCTTGTATCCGCCCTTGTCGCTGTTCGTCTGGATCTTCGGTTCATGCTTGATGTCCTGCTGGACCTTCACCGTGGCTAGTGCATGGCTGAGACGCTTGTTCTCGATGATGGCGGTGTGACTGACACGCTGGTCTTTGCTGAAGACGCGGTAGGGAAGTAAGTGGCCCTGCCAGCGAACCTCAAGCGGTCGATCGCTGAAGTCATAGACCTGGACGTACTGGCCGGCCAACTTGTCGGCCACCTCACTGCGTTCCAGGATGATCTGCCTGCGGTCGTAGGCCAGACTGAGTTGTTGGCTCACATGGCGCTGTTCACGATGGCATAGGATGTCGGCAAGCCGAGAGGCCTGTACGTTCAACCTGCGATGCATGTTCTCAGCCCTTGCTGCGGGAACCGCGAACTTGTTGTTGAACTGCTCCATGAAGTTCGGCAGGAACAAGTTCCCGGCGGCCATGTCAGAGATGCTGGCCATGCGCAGTTCCTTGACCAGGCGGTCTTGCAGCGTACGATTCGCCCGCTCCACGCGGCCTTTTGCCTGGCTCGAGTTCGCGCAGAGAATCTCGATGTTGAGCTCTGCAAGAGCTCGCCCGAACTGGGTCATACCCGATCCGCCCTTTGCATCCGGACGGTTCACTCGGAAGACGGTGTGCTTGTCGGAGTAGAAGGCGGTAGGGCATCCGTGGGTCGTGAGGTATCCGTTCAGCGCTTCGAAGTAGGAGTCCGTGCTCTCGCTTGGCACGAAGCGCAGCTGCATCAGCTTGCTGGTCGCATCGTCGATGAAGACCAGCAGCGTGCAAGGCGCGCCTCGCTGCTCGAACCAGCGATGATCGCTGCCGTCGATCTGGATCAGCTCACCGTAGCTCTCGCGCCGGAGTCGAGGTTGGTGGAAGGTTCTTCGTTGAGTGCGTGACAGCCATAAGCCCTCGGTCATCATCCACCGGCGCAGCGTCTCTCGGCCGACTCGCAACTCATGCTTGTCCAGGAGCACCTCGGTCGCCAGGGTCGGCCCGAAGTCGGCGTACCTGGTCTTGACCAACTCGACGGCGTACTTGCGGATCCCTTCGTTCCGGCTCCTGTTCGACGTTCGGCCGCGCGCCTTATGGATCAGTCCGCTGCCGCCATCCGTCTCATACCGGGCCAGCAGCCGAAACGCCTGGCGCTCGCTGATCGCGAGCACGGCTGCTGCCGCAGCCACCGTCCGACGTCCGGCCCGCACGTCGCTCAACACTTCAATCCGTCTCAGATCGCGCTCGCTCATAGAAATCCATGCCATCCTTAGACCCTGACATTTCTAATGGGTGGAACCATGACATTTCTAACGGGCGGCTACATCATCGACCGGACAGAATCACCATTATCAGACGTAAACCATTCATTGTAAATGGTTTACGTCTGATACTACAGCTAGACCTTCGGTGGTGCAATGGCCTCCGTTGCCGCCTTTGCAACACGGAACTTGACGGTAGTCTTTGCGGCGATCTTGATCTGCTCACCAGTGGATGGATTTCGGCCCATCCGCTCCTTGCGTTCCGCCTTGACCAGCTTGCCCAGACCCGGCACCGTAAACTCTCCGGCCTCACGCGTCTGCTCCGTCGCCAGTTCGGTCAGTGCATCGAAGAAGGACTGAACCTGCTTAGTCTCCACGTCGAGCTTATCGGCCAAGGCCTTGACGATCTGAGTCTTGGTCATCTTCACCACGGATGCGTTGGATGTCTTCTCTGGTGCTTTCATCGGGGTGGCTGCTTTCGCCGGCGTCTTCTCTGATACTGCCTTCTTCGTTGCCAATCGATCCCTCTTCATTATGCGTTGGTTGATTCTGCGGACTTCTTCGGACGGCCACGTCTTTTCGGCTCTACCGCGACGACCGGCTTCTTCTTCGCCACAGCCTTCTTTGCTGTGTACTTCCGAGGAACTGAGCGCTTCGACTCCCCGCTCTCAAGCTCTTCTTCACTGTGGATCGTCGCCCGCACCTGCTCAAGGAGCTGCTGCAGCCGTTCGATCTCTTCCTCGATCTGCTGGATATACCCTTGCGATTGCTGCACAAACATCGTAGCCATTTGTCAAGCATAACCGCTCGATATCAAGTGCGCCTACTCAGCGACAAAGCTTGGCGCGTCGCATCGCTTGATCTCCTCCCACAGCGGCCACAGTGATCTTCCTCTTGCTTGCCCTAAGACGCTTCTTAGCCATGCCCATTTAGGACCTTCTTACTCGTCACTGAGGAGCCCAAACTCCTCTCGTATGCGGGGATTGCTCATTACGCGTCCTGCTGCGGATCTTGCGCTTCTCAGGCGGCATGCTCCGCACAGTCGCTGCCCTTGCTTGCACAGAGATCAAAGCTCCGAAGCTGTTCGCCCAAGAACTGCGGTTGTAGTGTTGCGGATGCCAAAGCGCTTCGCAACTTCGCGTGGCAGCTGAACCCCAAGTCGTGCCCGGGTCAGCGCTACATATAGCAGTCTCACCTCCGACGCTATGACCTTCGCCGACTCCGCTGGCGGCAGACGTTTGGCACTTAGAAAACCTGACTCGAAATCGGGGTCAACATACACGAAATCCCATTCTCTTCCCTTTGAGCGATGCGCAGTCGAGCAGACGACCTGTGCCGTTGTCTCAGTCGGCTCGCATTTTGCGAGTGCAGCGAGAATACGCGACTCGTCATGCTCCTGAACGAGACTCACCAGAGGTCTAAGGCTTTCACCCTCAGGCCGGCTACTAAAGCTCATCACTTCTTTCCAGCTTTGGAACCCCACGAGCTCTGGAGAATGGCCTGGCTGATTTTGCTTCACTCGCTGCACGTCTGTGAGTACAGACTCCAACTCCTTCGTACCACCCACGACCGCACACCGCACGTTGCGAGCAAGACACCTGAGGACGTTAGACATCACAGCCGCATTACTGCGTGCAAGTATTGCGTCTGGTCTAACCCGACCGATATGGGATCTCACAAGCGAGGAGCCTTGAAGTGGCTCTCGAGCACCTAAGGTACGAAGTACGATAGTCGCCGCAGCTGCGATCTCCGAACCAAAACGAAAGGATTGCGATAAGAGGCAGCGCTGTCGTGTTTGAACTTGATCCATGGCGTTTACGGCTCCACGCCACTCGTAGATCTGCTGGTATGCGTCACCCACGTAGACAATCTGGCACTGCAACCGATTCAGCACTTCCAACAGAACGGGATTGAGATCCTGAGCCTCATCGACCATGACGTAGTCAGCTTGTGCTTGAGGATTCGAAAGAGCCCACAATTTGAGGTAGCCATCATGCCCGAGCGGCAGTCCCTGTGTTCGTTCAAGCATGCTTGCCCACAAGTACCCGAGGTGTTCGGCTACCTGTTTAGCAAAGCTTTCGAACTGTTCCGGTCCTAGCCGACCGATAGCTCCATAGCGCGGGACATGAAGCGCCGATGGAAACGTATCGCAACTTTGCAGGAACAGCCTCAACCCATCGCGGAGGACCGCCGCATACGACCTCTTCCCAAGGACTATCCCTGAATGAAAGGTAATCTCTTCAGGCAGACGAAACGCCTCGAGGATGAGGTTCGGTGTCAAGCTTTCTACGAGCTTCCACTCTGGATAGCCCAAGCTCCTGCGAACTGCGCGGAACGCTACAGAATGCGTCGTTGCACACTTGACGTGAGCGGGGAACCGCTCACGAGCTTCGGTCGCAATCGACCGGTTGAACGCCAGGTAAAGAGCCGGAGAGGGCTTGCTCTCGGCCAGCATCCTCAGCGTGGTGGTCTTCCCTGCTCCGGCATAGGCATCGATCCGCAGGTTCCCGCCAGAAAGGAAGAGGTCAACAGCGACCCGTTGCTGATCAATGGGTTCAACGGCACTACCGCGGAGCTTGAACATCTACGATCCATGATATTCGCTCCACCGCTAAATGCTGTGCTTTGCACATTGCCGTTTCGGCAGCATACTTTGGAGCTGCGCTTGATCGCGGTATCCGAGACTTCAGTAGAGAGTCTGCCTGATTCTCGGTGAACCTGGCCAAACTAAAGTCGCAGGGGAACGCGTCGACCACCCAGCCTTGCCAACGTTGAACCTCTAGACCAGTTCGTCCAACAGCTCGACGGCTGAAGAATGTTCAGGAGCACAGGGGCTTTCTCTTCCGCTCCTGCTTCCATTCCTGATAACGCAGCCTGAAGGATGCGCGGACCAACTCAACGTAAACCTCACGTGAAGCGAAATGATGTTGGAATCTGAGAAAAGCCAAAGATTTCCTCGCCTGATCCTGAGGGCTCGATCTGACCAACCATCATGCGTTCATCATTCCTGTATTCGCTGGTGATTTGTTGAGGCTAAGAGCTTCGGCCTTGCACTCGGTTTGGTCCAGGGACAGATGGCGATGCAGATCCCGCAGGATGCTGCCTCCGCGAAATAAGGAATGCATTTGTCGAAGTCCACATACCAACGCTTCACGCCGCGGACCATCTGCTTCTGCTCCTGGATGGCTCCGGGTGGACAGGCTCGGGTGCAGGCTTGACACTTCAAGCAGAAATCATCCGCTCCAAACTGGATGGGGCGCGTGGCGACAAGAGGCATATCCGTCGTGACGCCTGCGAGGCGAACTCCCGCCCCGAACTGCGGGCTGATGAGTGAGCCATGTTTACCCAACTCGCCAAGCCCTGCAGCGATCGCGGGTGGAACAAGGAGCAACGCGTCCGCCATCGGTCCGGGATACGCCTCGGCGTGATAGCCCTGCGCGCGGATCCAGTTCGCAAGGGCGTAGGAAGCTCGTGTGCCGCGCGCGTATTGATCGCCAACATCCGACACACCGATTCCGTTCGTCTCGTCGGAAGGAACCTGGCGAAGTCGATCGTAGTTGTGCGCGAGTGCGAGCACGATCACCCAAGGCTGTTCAATGGTGTATCCCTCGAAGACGTAGAGAGGATTCATCGAGGCGATGCCGATGGCATCGGCTTCATGAGAAAGTGCGAACGCCCTGGTCTCCTCAGCGAGTTGTTCAGGGGCGGCAGATCGCCGGTCCGCAGCGATCGGGCAGAGTTCAGGATGATTGTAGGCAGCGGCGAAGGCCTCTGTTGCCCCCGGGCACTTGCGCGAGCTCTGCCGTGCCACAAGCTGTAAATCGCCGAACGGATGTTGGTCCGGCGGATGCCAGAAGAATGGTGACGCCCTGCGGACCGCTGTCTCGCCCAACCCATTGATCGGGTTGCCGGATTCCCTCAGCAAAGCGAGAGTCTCTGGTTTTGGAACGTATGGCTTCTGCTTGATACTCGATGAAGTCAGACCGTCTTGCATGCTCTACTCCCAGGAAGTTCGCGACCTTAGCGATGCGCTAGCTCTTCAGCCGCGTCGTTTGGCAGGTACTCGCGGCTCATCGTGACGTACCCTTCGCGCGCGGTCTTCTTACCCCGCTCTCGGTAAAGCTCTTCGGTGCGCGGTTGCCACGTGTCCAGGCCATCGACGTAGCGGTTGTACATACAGAACGCGGCTGCAATGAGAATGGTGTCATGGATCTCCATATCCGTGGCGCCCTTGGCGCGAGCAGCCGCAACATCTTCCGCGGTAACGTGCTTGCCACCCTTCTGCACCCTGGCTGCAATCACCAGGAGAGCCTTCAGCTTGTCCGAAATGTCTGCCGTGAGGAAGTCAGCTTTGACACGCTTCACCAGGTCGTAGTGGTCGTTCAGGCAGGCAGCAGCAATCGAGCCGTGGACCGTCTGGCAGAAGTAACAGTCATTGAGGAAGGAGACATAGGTCGCGATCAGTTCACGATCTCCCTGAGGAAGCGAGTTGGGTGCGTGCAGTAACGCTTCTGCAAGTTCATTGAGAGGCTTCGCCGTCTCCAGGCGGAAGGCCATCGCGCTGCGAATACCCTGCAATCCTTCGGGCAAGTTGATGTGAGGCACGGATGATCTCCTTTGCACGTCTGCGAGTAGAGCATACGTCAAGGCAACACCCAGCGACAGGTGGAACTTTGTTTCATCCTTCGGATGGATGACAGGCCTGCACCCCGTACGTAGGATTTCGCAGAACTTCCATTACAGCTTTGTTTGCTCCTGCGCCGCAACCTCGTGCTTGCAATTACCTGTTCTTACGGAGCTTTTCTCTCATGCGTCTTGTTCATTGTCTTGCAACTGCGTTATCTGTCATCGCTTTCGCTATGCCCATGAATGCTCAACTCCCCGTTGGCTTGATCGATGGCATCAGCAAAGACCCAAATGGCAGATTGGTACAGGGAGCTCGTGTTGTGGCCACTGAAGATCTTCAGGGCTCGGTGCGCGAGGGCAAGACGAACGTAGATGGATCTTTCACCCTCTCCAACCTCGCGCCCGGAAGCTATACGGTGGTGCTGAGTTCAACCGGCTTCGCCGACGTGAGCTATAGTCACGTGCAGGTAGAGCCGGGAAAGGCCACGACGCTGGACACGAAGTTCCAGCTCGCTGCGCAGAGCAGCACCATCAACGTCAGCACGAGCAGCGGACAGGACGTAGACCTTACGCAATCCCTGCTGCAGGGACAGATTACCTCCACAACCATCCAGAACATTCCTCTCAATGGGCGTAATTTCCTTGAGCTGGCGTTCCTTGTCCCCGGCAATCGGCCTGCTCCCAATTTCGATCCGACCAAGACGAACACGCTCGAGATCAGTTCGGCTGGCGGCTTCGGTCGCGGGGGCAACATCACGATCGATGGCGGCGACAATAACGACGAAGTAGTCGGCGGCACACTGAGCAATTTGCCGCAAGACTCGGTCGCCGAGTTCCAGATCGCGACCGCGCGCTTTACGGCGGAGGTGGGCCGCTCCGGCAACAGCATTATCAACATCGTCACACGCTCTGGCGGCAACCAGATGCATGGCTCGGCCTTTGTGTTCGAGCGCAACCGGCATCTGCAGGGATTGCCCGCAACCTTCAACCGCAGCCAGCCGACGCCGGCCTTTGATCGCGAGCAGTTCGGTGGATCCATCGGCGGACCATTTCTGCGAGACAAGCTGTTCTACTTCTCTTCGGTCGAGTACCGCAACCAGAACGCGGCGGTACTCACCGGAACGCGCGACTTCGCCACCAGCACCATCCTCAACACCTCGGCGCCGGCGCCGCTGCGCGATCTCCTCCTGTCAAATCGCGTCGACTACCGGCTCAACAACCCCAACACATTCAGTTTGCGTTACAGCTTCAATCGTTCGACCGACACGGCGATCGCCTCTGCCTCCTCGGCAACGCCGCAGAGCACGGCCGCCGAGCGGCAGAACGCGCTGAACCGCTTCAACTCCGCGGTGCTGGCGTGGACCGCCGTGCTTAGCCCACGCCGTGCGAATGAGGCCGCGATCCACTTCGACGAGTTCTACAACGACCTGCCACCGTTTGGCCAGAACGCGTCCACGACCAACCCATCTCTCAATCTGACTAACGAGCTCATCTTCCCGGACCTCGCCGACGGAGCGAACTTCAACCTTCCGCAAGCGACCCATCTTCACCGCATCCAACTGCGCGACGCCTTCGCGCTGACAGCAGGCAAACATTTCATTCGTGTCGGTGGCGAGTTTCAAAATTACTGGGCAAACGGCGAGATCAATGTCTTCGGCACGGGTTCGATCAATCTGACATCGGACTTCGGGTTCGCCAACCTGAACGGCCAGCCTGGCCCGCCAAACGACCTCGACATTCCCATCGCGATCTCGCTCAAGTCGTCAGCGCCCGTTACACCGGTGCCGATCCCGAAGATTGGCGACAAGTACCTCGCCTTCTTCGTACAGGATGATTGGCGCGCTCGCCCAAATCTGACGTTCAATCTTGGGCTGCGCTGGGAGTACGACACGAATGCCACGGGGCAGAGCTCTTCCATGTCTTTTGTCCAGGTTTAAGCGCAGGAATTCCTGTACCGTGCCTGTTC
>CAXTNM010000122.1:0-10253 GCA_964245715.1 uncultured Acidobacteriaceae bacterium
CCCCTGCCCCATCTCCTACCGTTCCGCCCGGAGCCACTCCCACAGCAGGAGTCTCCACAAGACTTTGGATTGTCTCTCCAGCAACCGGCACCACCGAGAAAGGAACCATCACGATCACGGGTGCGACCACCCTCACGGTCGATAGTTCCGGGACCTACCTCATGGTCGATGGTCAGGAGATCGGAACCCAACGCGTCACCGGCGGCCCGTACCTCTACCTCCTCGACACCAAGACACTGACCAACGGCCCGCACACTCTGCAACTCTGGGGTCATGACATCGGCAACAACACATGGGTTTCCATGCCGATCGTAATCTCAGTAGAAAACTAGTGAACTGCGCGACAGCGGGAGGTCCAAGAAGAATCTTGTTCCTCCCGCTGTCGCAAAAGAGCACCTCAAACACAGCAATTCGTGCGTCACTCACCAATCTCAGACATGGCTTATTAGGTGGTCGCAAGCCGACAACGTCCCCCATCAATGCTATATACAAGCAGTTCTTCAAGAGATTCAATGTAGATGCCTTTCAAAACGAAGTGGTCCACATTAGCAATAAGAAAGAACGCCATGAATCGTCTTATCCAAAAAACCAATGTTGTAAGTGATGGGATCGTCGTCGAATTCCAGGGTGGACTGCGCTGCTACTTTTCTGCCGACTTTCTCCTGGATAATCTGAATCGCGGGTCTAATCGAGTCTTCCTCGACTACGATCCAACTCCTGGCCAGCGATTCGAGTTGCCGGAGATGCCGGGCGCCATCCTCAATCGCGACATCTCCATCTAAGCCCCGATGACCCGTCGCATCGTCGACGCTATTCCGCTCGATAACTCTCTGGCGGCCCAAGGTAGGTTGCGGGAAGCTTGCCACGGCTTACCATCACCCGCTCCACTGCAACTCCAGCGTCAACCCGGCAGACGTAAAGCGTGTGCTCTCCCGCTGCACTCACGGTGATCGGAATGTGCACCCGCCGCACCCCGTCGCTTACCCACTGCGACCAGTTGCCCTCAGCATCGCTCCCCAACGTATCCACAACTTGCGGCACTGCTCCATCCATGCCCACAGCAACGCGCAATCCGCGCCCCGGTTGGAAGTTCAACGTAGGTGCGATCGTCAGTGTCGCTTCCATCGAGCCGCTGTCAAAAAGATCCATCTTGTACTCCAGGCAGACACTCTTCGGCGCATCTACGCTGCTTCCCGCCGTAACCGGAAAGGCTTCCATGCCGGAACGCGTCTCCCCAAAGCCAGGTAAGACCTCCCACTTCACACCATCCGCCGCAGTACTCCTACTCGCATGCTCCGCGTCGATGGTCACCTCGCCGTCGGCCTCGGCAAAGTCGCCTGCTGGTACAGCTCCGCGCTTCTTAGCTATGACGTTGATCGTGTAACTTGGACCGCCGGCCGCTTTCACCATTAACTTGCCGGTCGCTTCACTTTCCTGCACCTTCGACCAATCCACGTTCACGAACACCCGCGTATCCGTGGCAGCGTTGCCGTCGCTCGAACTTACCGTGAGCCACGGCGCCGATGAAGAGATTGCATACTGAAACGGCTTACCGGCCGAGCTATACAAATCCACAAAGGGTCTCTGACGGCTGTACTGATCGACATCGATAGACATCTTCGGCAGACCCATCGAGTTATCCCCGCTTACCACTACGCGCATGGAAGGCTTGTCTGCCAACTGCACCTCCGTTATCTTCGGCATCGCATTAAGCGGGGGCTCGTTCCAGAAGAAATAACCCAGATGTGTCTGGTCCATCATGTGATCCCACTTGCCGTTCAATAAGCCGTGGTTATATTCATTGGTCAGTTGTGCATCCTCTGCAAACAACTCTTTCACCTTCGCGGCCACGTCGTTTGCCGAGGCTCTTCCCTGACGTGCATACAGCGCATTCCGTCCCGCCTCGATGTACATGTTCTGCACCACTGCGGAAGCTTTGGCTGGATACAAGACCAACTCGAAGAACGCTGCTCGCTCATCCTCCGGCAATTCCGCATTGATCTTTTCAGCGCGCGCGACTGTATCGCGATACGCCGCCTCAACCCTGTCCGCTTCGTCGAAGTTCACCTGCGAATAGGTATCTGCCGATAACAGCTCAGGCTTCCGACGCGAGTTGTACTTCGTGTATTCGGTCATGAGCTCAGCGATCTCTGCAGCATGCTCCGGTCCGAAATCGCGGGCAGCCCAGGCCTCCGTGTAAGCCTGGATCTTATCCTTACCCCAAAGCTCCGGCTCTCGTGCCATGGTTAAGAAGAACTCGATCGGAAACTCCATCGGCTTCAGATCCCCGACATTTACAATCCAGAGCCGGTCCGCTCCATACTCCACCGCCAGGTGCATCTGCTCCCAGACATTGGTGATCGAGTTTGTGTTCAACCACTTGTAGTTCCTGGGATCGCCGACGTAATCAAAGTGATAGTAGATTCCCGCTCCTCCGGCACGCTTACGCTCCTGCTCAGTGGGAAGTCTGCGAATATTTCCCCAGTTGTCATCGCACCAAAGCAAGGTCACATCATCCGGAACCCGCATGCCCTTTTCGTAATACTCCTGGACCTCCTTGTAGAGCGCCCAGACCTGAGGCACCTTGGTAAGATCCGGACTTACTTCTGCTGCAAGAATCTTGCGCTGGTCCGCCACAATCTTTTCGAGTAATGCAGTATTCGACTCTGCTGACATCGGCGTATCGCCGTCGCCGCGCATCCCTACGGTGTAGATGTTCTCGTAGTCACGATTGCGCTTCACACCAGCGCGCCAGAAGTCATCAAGAACCTGCTTGTTCTGCGTGTAATCCCAGGGGCCCGTCCCATGACGCTTCCACTCCTGCTGCGCGCGCATCATGGGCTCGTGGTGCGATGTACTCATGACGATTCCGTACTCATCCGCGAGTTTTGGATTCGCAGGATCATCCTCGTTGAACGCTGAACCCCACATCGCCGGCCATAGGAAATTCGCTCGCAGCCGCAACAGCAACTCGAACACATGAATATAAAACTTATGGTTAAACCCGCCGAACTTTTCTGCAGTCCATCCTGAGAGCGCCGGTGCCTCATCGTTCAAGAAAATCCCGCGGTACTTTACTCGTGGACTCGCCTCCACATATTTGCCAGCCTCCGCGTACATTGCGTCCTTGTGACGCACCGGCACATCTGCCCACCACGTCCACGGCGAAACGCCCATCTGCTCCGACAATCCATACACGCCGAAGATCGTACCGCGCTTGTCCGCTCCCGCTATCACCAACGCCCGTCGTACTCCCAGCATGGGTTGCTCCACCACCTGCGTGACCGAGGCCTCCCACTGCCCGCGGACCCCGCTCACATCAAGCTTCCCTTCCTTGATCAACCGGTCAATCAGCGCGCTTCGCCCGATCGTTCCTACCAGGATCAAGTCGACGCCACGGTCCTCTCCACGCGGCGGAAGCTCGTGCAACACCTGCGGCGTAACCCCGCTCACAGCCTTGAGGTCACCCGCCAGGCTGCCGACCGCCAACCCCACGCCGGGCCAATCACCTGCATCCACGATGATCGGGGCGACCTTTCCGCCTGCCTCAATCGCCATCGCTGCAGGTGTCGCCGTCGAACTCACAAACTGCTTGTCCCCTAAACCAAATGCCCGCTGCCCACCAAACCCCGAAACCAATCCGACACCCAGACTCACCCACATCAATCGCTGAAGCAAAGCCATTCATCGTCTCCCGGGGAAGCAACTCACATCGTAATCCAGCGGCAACATCCGACACCAATCAATGATCTTCAAGCGTGTAGGGTACGAGAAATCGACCAATCTGAATGACACTCTTTTCTGCAGGCGGCCAAATGCGCAAAGGAACGACCGCAATCGGCTTCTCCGGTGCCTTGGCGAGCGCAGTGCCCTTATCTACGCCCGTCTCGGCCAGATAGAAGTGAACCCGCAAACCATCCTGCTCGCGCGTCCACCCAATCACATACGAGCCGGGCGCCAGCGCGACGCCCCCAATCTTCAATGGGTTCTGCACCAGCAAGTAGTGCGAGTACTTTCCATTAGCCGAGTAGCCTGCCGTAATCAGAACCACCGCCGCCACCACATGGCCCTTCGCGTCGATCACTCCCGTCGCCGAGCGCATCTCCGTCTCGATACGTTCCTTCTCCACCTGAGCCCGATCCGGCAACACAGCCTCCAACTCCGCCGGAGTCGCTACGCGCCAGCCCTTCCTTGAAACCTGTCCGCGCCCTGGAACAAGCAAGCCGCAGAGCATCGTCAATGCCAGAAGCCATCTCATCGGTGGCTCACCAAACCCCTTTGAATCGCTACGGTTGCCGCGTGGGTTCGATCCGCCACGCCCAGTTTGCCCAGAAGCGAGTTGATGTGCGTCTTCACCGTCGCCTCCGAGATAAACAAATCGGCGGATATCTCCTTATTGGCGCGTCCCGCTACGATTCTCTCGAGCACATTCAGTTCTCGCGCCGTCAACTCCTGCCCGCTCACACGCTCCGCCAGCTTCTCAGCGACCGGGCCCGGAATATGTAGCTTGCCTTTGTGCACTGCGTGAATCGTCGTGACCAGTTCTTCCACCGGCATCCCTTTCAGCAGATAGGCCCTGGCCCCCGCCTGCAGGGCGCGATAGATATCCTCGTCCCCGTCGAAAGTCGTGAGCACGATGACCCGTGCCGCCGCATGCGCCTCACGAATCCTCTTGATCGTCTCCACCCCACCCATCTTCGGCATCTGCAGGTCCATCAGAACCACATCCGGCTTGAGGCGTGCGTACATCTCGATCGCTGCAAGCCCGTCTCCCACCGCCCCGACAACCTCCAGATCATCCTCCGCCCCGAGGAGCGCGGACAATCCCTGCCGAACCACCGCATGGTCCTCCACCAACATCAACCGAATCGCAACACTCATCGTTCCTCTTCCTCGGTCACTCACAACTGGCAAAGCATCGCTTATCCAACTATTCCTCAAACCCCAACCCTCAACCGCACCGTCGTCCCCCTTCCCAGCGCACTCACGATTTCAAGCTCGCCATCCACCACCACGGCGCGCTCCTTCATCCCCATCAATCCATAGTGCCCCAGCGGCACATCCTCGATCCGGAAGCCGACACCATTATCCTCAATCGTAAGCAGAACCGCCTCATCCGAATAGTAGAGTTCCACCAGCGTCTCCGTGGCCCGCGCATGGCGTTTCACATTCTGCAGAGCCTCCTGCGCCACTCGGAGCACCTCCCGCTCCACATTCGCATCGAGCGCCCGGAACGCGCCACCCACCTTTATCCTCACCCCGATGTCTTGCCACTCGTCCCGCTCCACAAGCCGCCGCAGACGCAAGGGGAGACCATCCTCGGCCCCACCGCTCCGCAACTCCCAAATACTCCTGCGCGCTTCATCCAATCCTTCCGACACCAGATGCCTGGTCTTCACCACCTGCTCAAGTGCCGCCTCAACCTTGCCTCGGCGAAGCATCTGCGTCACAATGTCCAACTGCAACGAAGTCCCGACAAAATCTTGTGTCAGCGTGTCATGAATCTCCCGTGCCATCCGATTCCGCTCACCCAACATGACCTCAAAGTCGCGCCGCAACCGACGAAGCCGAAGCAGATAAACGCCTGCCAACATCATCGCTACAGCTAGAAGCACCAGCGCGACAAACCACCACCTTCTCCAGTAGGGCGGCACGACGCGTACCCTTACTTCAGCGCCCGTCCGATTCCAGACTCCATCCCCGTTCATCGCCTGCACGTTGAAGACGTAGCTCCCGGGTGCCAGGTTCGTGTAGGTCGCCGACCGCTTCGCGCCCGCCTCGATCCAATCCTTGTCAAAGCCCTGCAGCTTCACCCGATACCGCACCTCGCTCGGCGCCGTAAAACTCAATCCTGCATACTCGACTGTCAACCTTTGCCGTCCATACGGCACCTTGATCTCATCCTGAGGCGACAAAGCGACGTCATCCACCAGCACCTGCTCCACGACCACTGGCGGCGGAACCGTATCGAACGCCAGATGGTGCGTTGCCATAATCGCCACGCCACGCCGCGTTGGAAACCAGATCTCTGCTCCATTCCGGGTTAGCCAGCCGCCGGAGGTCTCCCCCGCCACCGCCTCCTCCGTAGGCAAGCCATCCGCCGCGCCATAGTGCGATCCCGGCTCAATGCAGCGAGCATCTCCTCCGCACGCCGCCACATCTGCCATTTGAATCCGCCAAATGCCCCGCTTCATCCGAAGCCAGAGATTGCCCTCCTCATCGGCGGTCATTCCGTCCACGGCGTTATCAGGGGGAGTGCGTCCGACTTCCTCAAACCTCCATGCATCCAGCCTTCCTATCCTTCCATCCCTCGTCGCCAGCCATACGCCACCTGCCCTGTCGAGCGCCATCGCGGTCACAATAGCGCTGCCTAATCCCGCAGCGGCGTGATGCGGTGACACCTTCCCATTGCGACCAACTACCGAAAGACCGCCCGAAGTCTCCACCAGGAGACCCTGTGCGGAATTGAGCATCGCTCCCACTATATCTCCAGCCAGGCCGTCCTTGGCCGTTAGAACTTCTTCCACCAGCCCCGCATTAACCCGCGCCATTCCTCTCTGGGTACCCACCCACATCTCACTCCGGTTGCCACTCTGCTGCGCCAGAGAGCGAACGTAGTCATCCGGAAGCCCATCGGCGGATGTAATCTTTGTGACCTGATCGTGCGCATCGATAATGTTCAAGCCATCCGGTGTACCCACCCATAAATCCCCATAGCTGGCTGCCATGCACAGGATCACTCCGCTCGTCAGCTTGCCAACAGCCACAGGTGCCGAGATCACTCCATTCATCACGCGTCGCAATCCATCGTCGCGCGTTCCGATCCACATCGCCCCGTCCGTCGTCTCGGTGACGCTTGTCACCGCTAATCCAGCAAGCCCGGCCTCACCCCGGAACTTCAGCCGCCGCAAAACGTGCAAGCCGGACGTCTCCGTCCCTACCCAATGATCGCCCTCCGCATCCTCAAACAGACTCAGCACGGAATCACCCTTCAGCGCCGCCACCTCCTGAACCGCCCCGGTTTTTGGATCCAGAACCTGTAAGCCGTTCCTGGTTCCTACCCATCGCAGCCCTGCGCGGTCCACCAGAAGCGCCTGCACCCGGCCTGCGACTCCGGCGACGCTCGGCAACGGCCCCTCGGCTGGCGCGCCTTTCGACGCCCTCTGGAATTGCCCATCCTTCATTCGCAGCCATCCACTTGCCGTCCCAATCAGGAGCGATCCGTCGCCATCCATCTTCAGGCAACAAATATCATCACTATCGAACGCCGCATTCGTAACTCGCCCGTAAGTCCGTAACGACACTCCATCGAACCGCACCAGACCACCTTCGGTCGCGATCCAAAGATACCCATCCCGATCTTGCACTACCGCATGCACACTGCTCTGCGGCAAGCCCTCTTCGGTTCCCCAGGCTTGATGGCTCAGATACCGCAGATCCTGCGCTGATAAAACGCCCAGGCAAGCCACTTCCCACACGAGTGCCCACAGCACCAGCAAGCTCCACCTTCCGCGCTCTGCCCGTTGCCTCTTCAGAACTCACTCTCCCCAACCAGCAACTTAGCAAAGATACCGGTCTCCGCGAGCTTCCGGCAGAAAAGAACACAACGCCAAATCTACTCTCCGCACTCCAACAATTCATAGACGCCCGATTTACTTGAGAGCGCCGCGGAGGAAGCATGAACACCAAGCCTAAAGTCATCGCCATCACCGGCGCATCCGCCGGCCTTGGTCGCGCCATAGCTCACGCCTTTGCCAAACGCGGAGATTCCGTCGCTCTCCTCGCTCGCAACCCCGAAGCTCTCGCCTGTGCAGCTGACGAGTGCACCGCCATGGGTGCCGCCAACGCTATCTTCATCCCCACAGACGTCTCCGACGCCGCTGCCGTCGAGTCCGCTGCCGAGCAGATCGAACAGCAACTCGGCCCGATCGACGTCTGGATCAACGACGCCATGGTCTCCGTCTTCTCGCCCGTCAAAGAGATGACTGCCGACGACTACAAGCGCGTCACCGACGTCCTCTATCTCGGGTTCGTCCACGGAACCCTCTCCGCCCTCAAGCGCTTTCTGCCCCGCGATAAGGGCATGATTATCCAAATCGGCTCCGCCTTGTCGTACCGCTCGATCCCTCTTCAGAGCGCTTACTGCGCCGCCAAACACGCGATCAACGGCTTCACCGACTCCCTTCGCTGCGAGCTCCACCACGACAACTCGAAGGTCAAAGTCACAGTCATCCAGATGCCTGCCATGAACACGACTCAATTCGACTGGGTCAAGAACCGGATGCCTCACAACACGCAGCCCGTTCCGCCCATCTTTGAACCCGAAGTTGCCGCGAAGGTCGTCGTCGCTGCCGCCTACGCACAATCCCCTCGCCGCGAGTACTGGGTAGGCTCGCCAACGGTCGAAGCCATCCTCGGGCAGAAGATCATCCCCGGCATCCTCGACTGGTATCTCGGAAAGACCGGTTACAAGTCTCAGCAGCTTCAAGACGAACCTCGAAACCCCGATGCACCGGACAATCTCTACAACTATGTTCCCGGCACCCACTCCGCACGCGGCAAGTTTGCCGATCGCTCCGCACGCACCTCCGCTGAGGTCTTTGTCTCGCTGCATCGAGGCTGGTTCGCCCTTGGTGCTTTCGCCCTCACCGCCGCGGGCGGCATCCTGCTCAACACAAGGAGATCCGCATGAACTCTGAATCCAATCCCGCCCTGATCGCCACAACCTCCGCCGCCATCCTCACGCTGATCCCGGTTGCCGCTCATCAACTCGGCGCATTGTCTCATCTACCCGATCCGGCCTATCCCATCTTCGCCTCCGATGAGATTACCGGCTCTAAAGCCGCTCACCCCTTCGGTATCCCCGATTCGCTCCCTGGTCTCGCCAGCTACAGCACAACCCTTACCCTCGCACTGCTCGCCGAAGATCACCCGAGCGCCCGCAAGCTCCTCAAAGCCAAGCTACTTGCAGACGGCACTCTCGCCACCTTCAACCTCATGCGTCAGGTTGTTGTCTTTCGTAAACTCTGCTCCTGGTGCACGGCAACCGCGCTTTGCACCTACGCCATGTTGTATGCCGCCCGGGAGAAATAAGCATACGGGACGTAGAGAATCCTGCGAAGACGCCCTGAGCGGCGGCGGCGACCTTCCGCCCGCATCACCCCTCCATTCTCTGCGTTCCCACTTCTCCCCTCACCCGATTGACCAACGCCCCAGTTCGTTCTTCCACATATTCGCGCGAGACGCCAGGCGCAAGCTCCACAAGGTCAAACCCGGCGTCCCCCACATCCAGCACGCACAGATCTGTAATCACTCGCTGAACCACCCGTCTACCAGTCAGCGGCAAGCTGCAATGTCGCAGCAACTTATGCGCTCCACCGCTCGCCGTATGCTCCATCAGCACGACCACCCGTCGCACCCCGCTCACCAGGTCCATCGCGCCGCCCATCCCCTTTACCCGCTTGCCCGGAATCACCCAGTTGGCCAGATCTCCACGTTCCGAGACCTGCATCGCGCCCAGGATGGCCAGGTCGATGTGCCCGCCGCGAATCATCGCGAACGACTCGCTTGACGAGAAGCAAGCCGCGCCTTTCAGCATCGTGACCGTCTCCTTTCCGGCGTTGATCAAATCCGCATCAACCTCTTCCTCAGTCGGGTAAGGTCCCATCCCCAGCAATCCATTCTCCGACTGCAGCGTCACCGTCATGCGATCGGGAATGTAATTCGCCACCTGAGTCGGCATACCGATTCCCAAGTTGACATAGAATCCATCCTGCAACTCTGCCGCCGCTCGCCGTGCCATCTCCACCCTGCTCCAAGCCATCGTCATCTCCTCTCAATAGGCAAGCCGTCGCATCCTCCACGAGGGCTACATGGTCGCCGTCCTCGACTAAGACTCCCTTGTCTTTGCACTCACGACCCTCTTCTCAATCCGCTTGTCCGGACTCGGATTCACAACCACCCGCTGCACAAAGATTTCCGGGGTATGCACCGCATCCGGGTCAAGCTCCCCCGCTTCCACCAGCACCTCCACCTCGGCGATCGTCATCTTGCCGCACATCGCCGCCTCGGGATTGAAGTTCCTTGCAGTGCGCCGAAACACCAGGTTCCCATGCCGATCGGCCTTCCATGCCTTCACCAGCGCCACATCGGCTCGGATACCCCGCTCCAGCAGGTACTCCACCCCGTCGAAGACCTTCGTATCCTTTCCCTCCGCCACCTGCGTTCCCACGCCGGTACGCGTATAGAACCCG
>CAXTNM010000123.1:0-9820 GCA_964245715.1 uncultured Acidobacteriaceae bacterium
ATGCTGGCGGTGGTGCCGTGTGCTTCGGGATCGAGCGAGCTGGTGAGGTCGATGGTGCCGCCGTGTTTGGTGATGATGCCTCGGCTGATCCAGAGCCCGAGCCCGGTACCGCGTTCGCCCTTGGTGGTGTAGAAGGGTTGAAAGAGGTGCGAGAGGATGTCTGCGGGGATGCCGGGGCCGTTGTCGTCGATGGTGACGAGGACGCCGGCTTCCCGGCGGATGCCGTCCGGGTCGGCTCCGGCGCTGATTGGTTCGGCGGCGATGACGATTCTGCCCTGGGCGCCTGAGGCTTCGGAGGCGTTGGTCAGGAGATTGGTGAAGACCTGGCGGAGTTCGGCGGGGAAGCCGTGGACGCAGAGGTTGGGTGGAATGGTCTGGAAGACGGTGGTCATGGAGGCGGTAAAGCGCGCCTCCATGAGGAGAAGAATGGAGTCGAACATCTCTTTGAGATCGATAACGACGGGCGCCTTGGATTCGCGATAGAGGGAGAGCATGGCGCGCGAGATCTGGGTAACGCGGGCAATCTCCTGTTTGGCGAGCGAGAGGAAGTGGTCTCGCTCCTCGTCGTTGGCGACGCCGTCCATGAGGAAGAGGAGGTTTGAGACGGAGTCGAGTGGGTTATGGATCTCGTGGGCGATGGTGGCGGCGAGACGCCCGGCGACGGCTAGTTTTTCATTGGCGATGAGGGCTTCATGAGACTTTTTGGCGACGGTGACATCGCGAAAGACGAGGACGACACCGATGAGGGCGCCATGCTTGTCGCGAATGGGCGAGCCGGAGTCTTCGATGTAGATTTCAGTTCCATCGCGGCGGGTGAGGATGGTGTGGTTTTGCAGGCGCGCTAGCTGATTGGACCGGGTAACGCGGATGACTGGGTTTTCGAGGGGTTCGCGGGTGGATTCGTCGATGATAGGGAAGACGGTGTCTACGGGCTGATCACGGGCCTCACGTTCAGACCAGCCGGTGAGTTCCTGGGCGGTGTCGTTGAGGCTTTGGACACGGCCATCGATATCGCAGGTAATGACGCCATCGCCGATGGAGCGGAGTGTGGTGCGGAGGCGCTCTTCCGAGCGGAAGGTCTGTTCGGCGCGGATGCGCAGGACGTTGTGCGACTGTCGGAAGGCGGTTGAGACCTGCTGGATGAGCGAGCGCACGTAGAAGCCGATGATGAGTCCGATTGCGATGGCGGCGACCACGAGCGAGATGATGGTGGTGCGAACCTGCTTATGCCATTGCTGGACTGCTTTGTCGCGAACTTCCTGGGTAAAAGTATTGAGGGCGACGACGCGTGCGCGAATGTCGTCCATGCGGCGCTTGCCGTCGTAGTTGAGGGTGACATCGTTGGTTTCGCCGCCGGCCTGGATGGTTGAGATCAGGGGACTGGCAAAGGTCTGCTGCCAGGTTTCGTAGGAGTCTCGGAGGCCATTGACTTCGTCACGTCGTTGGGTGGAGCCGACCATTTTGGCACGGCGGTCCAAGGCGGCGGGAAGGGCTTTCTGGGCCTCGTAGTACTGCTGAAGTAAGCGTGGATCGTGGGTTATTTCGTAGCCACGCAGTCCGGCTTCCTGGTCGACGACAAGTTGTTCGATGTTGAGGGTGAGGGCGATGCGGCGGTCGCAGAGTTCGATGGTGGCTACGGTCTGGTTGGCCTGGCTGATCTGCCAGAGAAGCGCGGCGGCTCCGACGAGGAGGGCGAGGACGGGAACGACTACAACTTTTCGGAGAATGTGATCAAAGCTGGTTGCGTTCACGACTCCCCCCGAACCCTAGGACTCTGAATGTTGAGATGCGTCCGAGGGAACGAGGCTGCCCAGTTTTCGGAGCAATTCCGGGGCTCCTTCACCCTTCGTCATAGCGAGCGAAACGACTTTTGCGACTTCGGGCGGGAGACTGGTGTAGGCAGAGAGCATGAGGATGGGGACGTGCGGTTTGACCTGGCGCATGCGCCGTGCCACTTCGCCTCCGTGCATGCCAGGCATGGAGTAGTCGAGGACGACGGCATCAACGGGTTCGCGGGTGAAGACGTCTATGCCTGTCGGGCCGTCGAGAGCAGTAAGGACGCGGTAGCCGGCTCGTTCAAGCAACATCCGGCGTACGTCGAGGCCGATGGTTTCATCATCGACGCAGAGTACAAGATGCTGTTGGATTTGCATAGAACCTCGGGAGAATGATCTGACGCTATCGTACCTGCGAGTCGTGTGTTCTCTTTTGTTTATTGTGCACCAGGCGGTTGTGACTTGTTGGCTTGCAGATTCATCGTCTGTTAGCAAAGCGCTGGAGAGAGTGGGCTAACCTTGGAATCGAGTGTGAGCGGATCGTAGGATTGACCGCGAAGAGCGGATATGAGGTTTGAGCTTGAGTCAGACGATTTTTGTCCTGGAAGACGATGCCGATATCTCTCGGCTGGTGCAGTATCACCTTGAGAGCGCGGGCTTTACGGTTCGTCCCTATCTTTCGATCGGGACGATCGTGGCGGATGCGGAGCGGCAGCGGCCGGCACTCTTTTTGTTGGACATCATGGTTCCGGGTGGGGATGGACTCGATCTTTGCCGGCGCTTGCGGGCAAACCCCAATCTGAGTGTAGTTCCGATCATCTTTTTGACTGCGCGCGCTGCAGAGAATGACCGTGTTCACGGGCTGGAACTGGGTGCGGACGATTACATCACAAAGCCCTTTGCTACGCGCGAGTTAGTGGCCCGGGTGAAGGCGGTACTGCGAAGGTTTGAGCGGCCGACCACACCGACGGTGGTGAAGTTCGAGAACGTTGAGATTGATGCCAGCGCCATGCAGTTGCGGGTGCATGGCGAACTGGTGACGACGACGGCGACCGAGTTTCGGCTGCTGGACTACCTGGCGCGGCATCCGGGGCGGGTGTTCAGCCGGGATCATCTGCTGGATGCGGTCTGGGGCGACGCGCGGTTTGTGACGCCACGCAGCGTGGACGTGTATGTTCGGCGAATTCGCGAGAAGATTGAAGAAGATGCGGAGTCGCCGCGATACCTGAAGACGATGCGGGGAGCAGGCTATCGCTTCGAGATTCCGAAGGTGGCCGCGGGGCAGGATACGCTGCAGTAGGGCAGTTGTCGGCTCTGAGCTGCGGGCGTTTTGCAGACTTTCAGCATCTTTCAAGCCGGCACTCAGGACCCGGGCTTTGCTAAGGGCCAGGAGTTACGGCTCGTAGCTGTTGTACGGAGTTGAGATGACTCGGAGTTTGTTTTTCAAGCTTTTCGTGCGGCTTGCGCTGGCGGCGGGAGCGGTGCTGGTGGGGCGGGAGCTGCTGCCGCCGGTTCCGGTCTGGGTGGTGGCTTTGTTGCTGCTAGCCTGGGCTGCGGCGATGGCACTCTGGACTGCGTACTCGTTGAAACGGATTTTGCGGCCGCTGCAGGCTTCGGCGCATGCGCTTGGGCAGTTGACGGAGGTAAGCGGCAAGACGGGGCAGATGGAGCCGCTTTCAACGCGGTACAGGGATTTTGATGGGTTAGCGATCGCACTGACGTCGGCGTCGGAGCAGGTACAGATCTCCCTGAGGAAGGCAGCGGAGAGCCGACGTGAGCTGGAGGCGTTGCTGGATAGTATGCAGGACCCGGTGGTAGCGGTGGACGCATCGGGTCGGATCCAGTGGACAAACCAGAGGATGCGCCGCCTGATGCCGGGGGGTGCGAGCGGGTCGGACAAGGTAGGACATGCGCTGGTGCAGACGGTGCGGGATCCGGATGTGCTCGAGTGTGTTTCGCTGGCGCTGACCGAGAAGATCGTCTCGGTGCGGCGATCGACTTCGTTGATGCCGGGGTGGATCTTCGAGGTGAATGCTTCGCCGATGCCGGGTGGCGGAGCGGTTGCGGTGCTGCATGATGTAACCCGAATCGAAGAGGTGGAACGGACGCAGAGAGACTTTGTGGCCAATGTGAGCCATGAGCTGAGGACGCCGCTGACCTCGATTACGGGGTATGTGGAGACGCTGCTGGATCATGAGGATGGCCTGAGCAAGGTGGCGCGGGAGTTTTTGTCGACGATTCTGAAGAATGCAACGCGGATGAATCGGCTGACGGAAGATCTGCTGGTGATGGCGCGGGTGGAGGCACCGACGGGCGAACTGCATCCGGCGCCGGTGCGAGCGGATGTGCTGATTGCGGACGCGGTGAAGTCGATGAGTGGGCTGGTGCAGGAGAATGAGGCGTCGCTCGAGGTGGGAGAGGTGACCAGCTGCCAGGTGTTCGCGGACTTCGATGCGGTGCTGCAGGTTCTGGGAAATTTGATTGAGAATGCGATCAAGTATGGGCAGCCGAAGAATGGGTCGAAGTCGCGGGTCGTGATCTCGGCGCGTGAGATTACCGAGCCGTACGATGCGGTGGAGTTCAGCGTGCGGGACTTTGGGGCGGGGATTGCGAGCGAGCATCTGAGCCGGATCTTCGAGCGGTTTTACCGGGTGGACAAGACGCGATCAAGGGAGAGCGGGGGCACGGGCCTGGGGCTTGCGATCGCGCGGCACATGGTGCAGTCACAGGGTGGTGCGATTCGTGCGGAGAGCGAGTTGGGGTCGGGCAGTACGTTCCTCTTCAGTTTGCCCAAGGCGCTTTATCCGGTGCAGTGAGGCTAAGCGGAATCCGCTGGGGATCGGAGGATGTGGGGTTGCGGGTTGGTGAGGGTGAAGATCTGATTTATCAGTTATCAGTTATCAGTTATCAGTTATCAGTTATCAGTTATCAGTTATCAGTTTTCGCTTTTCAGTTTTCAGTTTGAAGACGGTCTGAGTGGCGGTTGTTTTGGGGATTTTATCCGGATGTAACCTTCCCTTAATATCCGGGACTCAGACTTGCAACAGACGCATTTTCATGGCGTGAGACCTCTAGGGGGAACTTTGAAACTGAAATTTTTGGCAGCAGGACTTCTCGCGGCGCTTCCTGTGCTTGGAGCTTCGTCGGCGTTGGCGCAGAACATCAATGGAGCCGGTGCGACCTTTCCCTATCCGATTTACTCTCGCTGGTTCACGGAGTATGCGCAGCAGCATCCGAATGTGAAGATCAATTACCAGTCGATCGGTTCGGGTGGCGGCATTCGCCAGGTGACCGAGGGCACGGTTGATTTTGGCGCGAGCGATGGTCCGATGTCCGACGCGCAGCTGCAGGCCTCGAAGGTGAAGATTGTTCACATCCCGACGGTGCTGGGTGCGGTGGTGCCGGTGTATAACCTGCCGGGTGTCTCGGCGGAGTTGAAGTTCTCGAAAGACGCGATTGCCGGGATTTACCTGGGCAAGATCACGAAGTGGAACGATCCGTATATCGCCAAGGAGAATCCGGGCGTGAACCTGCCGGATAAGAACATCCTGGTGGTGCATCGCTCGGACGGAAGCGGTACGACCTACATCTTCACCGATTGGCTTTCGAAGGTAAGCCCCGAGTGGAAGGACAAGGTTGGCAAGAATACGGCGGTGAGCTGGCCGGTGGGCGTGGGGCAGAAGGGCAATGAAGGCATTGCCGGGATGGTTCGTCAGGCTCCGGGTTCGTTTGGTTATGTGGAGTTGATCTATGCCGAGCAGAATCATATGCAGTTCGGGCTGGTGCAGAGTCATGATGGCAAGTTCCTGAAGGCATCGACCGAAGGTGTGACGGCTGCCGCGGCTGCTGACGCGAAGATGATGCCGGCGGACTACCGGGTGTCGATCACGGATGCTTCGGGAGCGGATTCCTATCCTATCTCGAGCTTTACGTGGCTGCTGATTCCGAACCCGGCGAAGGATGGGGCGAAGGGTGCGGCGATCAAGGACTTCCTGATGTGGATGCTGGACCACGGCGAAGCAGAGGCGGCTTCGATGACATATGCTCCGCTGCCAAAGGCGGTTTCGGACAAAGTCCGGCAGACGATCGGAACGTTGCGGTAGGTTGGATGGATGGAGCCGCGCGGTTCGCAGGTTGCGGGCCGCGCGGCTTTCCCGCTTTATGGATCCTCGAAAGGTATGCTGAAACAGCTTTGTCCTGACGGCAATCTTGCAGCTACCGGGGCAGAGCGCACTCTCTTTATGACATCAAACGACGCATTGAATCGATCGGGAAACATGCCTCCGCAGGCGGTGTTGAAGAATTTTGTGCAGGAGGCTCCGGCGCCTGTTGGTGGGCCTGCGCCTGGACCAGTCGAGCCTTCTGCGATCCGGAAGTATTTGAATGGACGCGGCAGCGGAAAGCTGGCGGATCAGGCGTTTGGCGGGACGATGCTGCTGTGTGCGTGCAGCATCTTCGTGATTGTAATTTTTATTGCTGTGATCCTCGTGGTGCGGTCGAAGCTGACGCTGGCGCAGTTTGGGTTGAAGTTCTTCACGGGGTCGGCGTGGGATCCGGTGAGCGGCGATTTTGGGGCGCTGCCGTTTATCTTCGGAACGCTGGCGACTTCGCTGCTGGCGCTGCTGATGGCGGTTCCGCTGGCGCTGGGCGTGGCGATCTTCATCACCGAGCTGAGTCCGAAGTTTTTGCGGACGCCGATCTCGTTTTTGACGGAGCTGCTGGCGGCGATACCGAGCGTGGTTTACGGGCTTTGGGCGGTGTTTGTGCTGGTGCCGATTATGCGCGACCAGCTTGGCCCCCTGCTTTACAAGTGGTTTGGGTGGACGCATCTGTTCGATGGCACGAACTTCGGCGTCGGCCTGCTGACGGCGAGCATGATCCTGGCAATCATGATTTTGCCGATCATCTCTTCCATCACACGGGACATCATGCTGGCGGTTCCGAGCAGCCAGCGCGAGGCGGTATTGGCGCTGGGCGCGACACGCTGGGAGATGATTCGGATGGGTGTGCTGCGGAATGCGCGCATCGGGATTGTGGGTGCGGTGATTCTTGGTCTGGGCCGTGCGCTGGGCGAGACGATGGCAGTGACGATGGTGATTGGCAACTCGCCTACCATCTCGAAGTCGCTGTTTGCGCCGGGTTATACGCTCGCAAGTGTGATTGCGAATGAGTTCGCGGAGGCCTCGGGGGATATGTACCTGAGCGCGCTGATCGAGATCGGCCTGGCGCTGTTCCTGGTGACGATTGTAGTGAATGCGATTGCGCGTGTGCTGGTGTGGGCGGTGACGCGTGGCGCTCCGGGAAGGGTGGCATAGCGATGAGTACAGCGGCAAATCTACCTTCGGCGCACCCGGGTTCGGCTCCGCAGCGTCCGCCTATGGACTTTACGACGCGTTCGATGCGGTTGAACAATTCGTGGCGGAATGGGATGAACTATCTCGTTGCGGGCGCGGCTGTGCTTGCGACCGTTCTCGTGATTGCGCCGTTGATTGCGATCCTGGCCTACCTGCTCTACAAGGGGGCGAGCTCGTTGAACCTGGCGTTCTTCACGAAGATTCCGGCGCCGGTTGGAGAGTCGGGCGGCGGCATGGCGAACTCGATTGTGGGATCAGGGATCGTGCTTGCGCTGTCGAGCCTGATGGGAGTTCCGATCGGAATTGCGGCGGGCGTGTACCTGGCGGAGTATGGGCGGAACTCGTTCATGGGGAACGCTGTGCGGTTTACAGCCGACGTGCTGAACGGGGTTCCGTCGATTGTGATGGGTATCGCGGTGTATGCGCTGATCGTGGTGGAGCAGAAGCACTTCTCTGCTTTCTCGGGAGGCGTAGCGCTGGCGATCATGATGATCCCGACGATTACGCGGACGACGGAAGAGATGCTGGCGACGGTGCCGCATTCGATTCGCGAGGCGGCGCTGGGGCTGGGCGTACCGCGTTGGCGGACGACGATCTCGGTGGCGCTGAAGACGGCGGCGCCGGGCATTATTACGGGGTGCATGCTGGCGTTTGCGCGGGTGGCGGGAGAGACGGCACCGCTGCTGTTTACGGCGTTCGGCAACCAGTTTTGGAGCGTGGCGCTGAATCAGCCGATCGGCGCGCTGCCGCTGCAGATTTATACGTATGCGATCTCGCCCTATGACGAGTGGCACAGGCTGGCCTGGGCCGGTGCGCTGGTGCTGATTGTGATGATTATGGTTTCGGTGACGCTGGTACGGATCTTTGCGAACCGCGGCGCACTTAAGGGAGGAAGCTAGTGGGAGTCGGGATTCTGGTGGAGCATTTGAATGCGTGGTACGGGACGACGCATACACTGCAGGATATTAACCTGCATATTCCGGCGAATCATGCGACGGCGTTGATTGGGCCTTCGGGCTGCGGCAAGAGCACCTTTGTACGTTGTCTGAACCGGATGCACGAGACCAACCCGATTGCGCGGGCGACGGGTACGGTGAAGATGGGCGATCTGGATATCTACAAGGATGTTTCGCCGGTCGAGATCAGGCGGCGGGTGGGCATGGTGTTTCAGCGGCCCAATCCGTTTCCTACGATGTCGATCTACGACAACGTGGTGAGCGGGCTGAAGCTGAATGGATTTCGCAATCGCAAGGTGCTGGATGAGACGTGCGAGCGTTCGTTGAGAGCCGCTGCGTTGTGGGATGAGGTGAAGGACGATCTGAAGAAGAAGTCGGGTGCGAGTCTTTCGGGTGGGCAGCAGCAAAGGATGTGCATTGCGCGTGCGATTGCGGTTGATCCGGAGGTGCTGCTGATGGATGAGCCGGCTTCGGCGCTGGACCCGGTCTCTACATCCAAGATTGAAGATCTGATCTTCCAGTTGAAGACGCAGTACACGATCGTGATTGTGACGCATAACATGCAGCAGGCGGCGCGTGTGGCGGAGAATACCGGATTCTTTTTGAATGGCAAGATGGTTGAGTTCGATTCAACGCACAAGATCTTCACGAATCCGAAGGATAAGCGCACGGAAGATTACATTACGGGGCGGTTTGGTTGAATAGTTTTCTTGCATCCTGAGCCCAGAGCAACGACAAAGACAAACGCAGAGCCCCTTTGGGGATGACAAAAAGGGTCGAGATAGGAGACGTGATCACGTGGCAGGTCGGATTAAATTTCAGCAGAGCCTCGACGACCTGAAAGAGCGGTTGCTGGTGATGGCAGGTATGGCGGAGCAGGCAATCACGCGTGCGATCGAGGCGTATCGAACGCGTGACCTGGCGATCTGCGAGCAGGTGTTTCGGTCGGAGCCAGGGATCAATCGGTTGGAGCGCGAGATCGACCAGATGGCTCTGGATCTGCTGGCGATGGAGCAGCCGATGGCGATCGATCTGCGGTTTATTCTCTCGGTGATTCGGATTAACGCGGACCTGGAGCGGGTGGGTGACCAGGCGGTGAATATCGCGGTGCGGGTGCGGGAGATGGGCGCGTTCGCGAATATCGATCTGCCGGTCGATATCCCCAAGCTGGCTTCGCTGGCATCGGCGATGGTGCGGAAGTCGCTCGAGGCGTTTATCGAGGCGGATGCGAATGCGGCGGAGCTGGTGTTGAAGATGGATCGGCAGGTGGACGAGATGAACGATGCGGCCTTTTATTCGCTGAGTACGTTGATCAAGGAGAGGCCGGAGTTGACGCCGCAGTCGCTGAACGCCCTGATTATCGCTAGGAATCTGGAGCGGGTGGGGGATCATGCGACGAATATCGCAGAGGATGTGATTTTTTGGGTGCGTGGAGCGGACGTGCGGCACAACTCGAACAAGAGTTAGCTGATCGTTCCTTCTTCGGCGGGACGGAAGGGCCACCAAAGGAGTTGTGGAAGCGCGGGGTAGTAGAGGGCAAGGCGGATGGGGCGGCCGCGTTGGGCGAGGTGGGTGGCATACGTCTCGAGTTGAGGAGCGTAGAGGGCTTTCTGGCTGGCGAGGAAGGTTTCAAGGCCATCGGCAGCGTGGGAGCCGGTTTTGTAGTCGATGATCCAGAGGTGGGTCTGGCCCGAGGTGAGGGGTTCGGGACCGGCGAGGAAGGTGCGGTCCAGAC
>CAXTNM010000124.1:0-9773 GCA_964245715.1 uncultured Acidobacteriaceae bacterium
GGCCAGTCGACCGTCCTCACCTGGAAGACCACCGATGCCACGACCGCAACCATCGGCGGAATCGGCACCGTACCGCCAAACGGCACGCAGAACGTCTCCCCGCATGATTCGACCACCTTCCCCCTGACCGCAACCGGTCCCGGCGGCAACGCGCAATCCAGTGCGGAAGTCACCGTGAACCGTGAGGTCCCACCCGCGCCCCCGGCCCAGAGTTCCCTCGCGGAATCAGAGCTCTTCGAGCAGCAGGTCAAGGATATCTACTTCGATTACGACGCCTACACTCTCGCGTCCGGAGATAGTGCGATCATCGAACAGGATGCGAGCTTCCTCAAACAGCATCCGGACATCAGGATCATTCTCGGAGGCCATTGCGATGACCGCGGTTCCGAGGAGTACAACATCGCACTCGGCCAGAACCGCGCCGAAGCCGTGCGCAATGCCCTGGTGTTGGATGGCATACCCTCGGGCCGTATCAAGGTCATCAGCTTCGGCAAGGAGAAGCCCTTCTGCACCACCGACGATGAAGAGTGCTGGCACCAGAACCGCCGCGCGCACTTCATGATGGATCAGTAACCCCTCCATCGCGTCACGCCCTGAGGTGCCGCCGATCTCCGGCAGGCACCTCCTTCTTTTTGCAGAAGCAATCAGCAAAAACGAACGGCGAGCAACCATGGCTCTGCTACCCTGAAGCCCATGCGCCTTCCCCTGACCGCCGCTCTTCTGCTCTCGTCCGCCGCCGCCCTCGCGCAGGTCAACACACCGCTCGCAGACCGGCTCGCCGCGCAGAATGCTCTCTTCGAAGAATCCTGGCAGACCACCCTCAAGCTCTCACCCCTGCTCGCCACCAACGTCGGCGACTACCGCTACAACGACCAGCTCGGCGACTACTCGCTTGCCTCGGTCGAAAAGCACCACGAGCTCGATGAAGCCTGGCTCACCCGCATCCAGGCCATCTCGCCCGATGGCTTCACCGAGCAGGATCACCTCTCGCACGACCTCTTCCTCCGCAACATCCAGCAGCGTCTCGCCGACTACGACCTCAAAGAATACGAGATGCCCATCAACTCGCAGGGCGGCATTCACACCAATCTCGCCGACCTGCCGCTCTCCGTTCCGTTCGACTCTGTAAAGCACTACGAGGATTACGTCGCACGGTTGCACGAGATTCCCGACGCCTTCACCCAGACCGAGGCCGTCCTCCGCGCGGGCGTCACCGACCACCTGGTCCCAGTCAAGTTCCTCGCCGCTAAAATCCCCGAGCAGTGCAACGGCATCATCGCCGCCGACCCGTTTCTGTTGCCCCTCAAGAAGTTCCCCGCGTCCTTCACTGAAGCCGAAAAACGCCGCCTCACCGCACAGATCAACGAAGCCGTCACCAATGTCGTACTCCCCGCCTATAAGCAGTTCGCCGCGTGGTCCCAGACCAACTACATCCCCTACGGCCGCACTCAGCTCTCAATCGAGTCCCTGCCCGATGGCAGAAAGCGGTACCAGAACGATATTCACCGGCTCACCACCACGGAGCTCACGCCCGCGCAGATTCACGCCATCGGCCTCAGCGAACACGACCGTATCGTCGGCGAAATGACCACGCTCGCCAACAAGAATGGCTATCCCGATCTCGCCAGCTTCCGCAAGGCCATCGAGTCGGATCCCAAATACGTTCCGCACTCCGCAGACCAGATCGTCGACGACTTCCGCCACTACATCGCACAGATGCGGCCCAGGCTGCCCGAGCTCTTCACCGTCATCCCCGCCGCGCCCGTCACCGTCGAACCCATTCCCGCCTTCCAGGCCGCAGCCGCCACGCACTATCAGTCCGGCACCCCCGACGGCAAACGGCCCGGCCGCGTCTCCGTGGCTGTCTCAGACTTCGAAAAGCGTTCTCTGATCAACGATGAAGCCACGGCTTACCACGAAGGCATCCCCGGCCATCACATGCAGATCTCCGTCGCCCAGACCATCCCCGGCATGCCCGAGTTCCGCAAACACGGCGGAAACTCCGCCTACGCCGAAGGCTGGGCGCTCTACGCCGAAGAACTCGGCAAGGAGGTCGGCTTCTACCAGGATCCCGGTTCCGATTACGGCCGCCTCCGCTCTGAACTCTTCCGCGCCGTGCGCCTGGTCGTCGACACCGGCATCCACGACATGGGCTGGTCGCGCGACCAGGTCGTCGACTACATGCGCAAGTCGGGCGCGATCGACGAACCCACCATCCAATCCGAAACTGACCGTTATATCTCCTGGCCGGGGCAGGCGGACAGCTACAAACTCGGCCAGTTGAAGATCCGCGAACTCCGCGAACGCGCCAAACAACAACTCGGACCTAAATTCGATATCCGTACCTTCCACGATGAAATTCTCAACGGCGGCAACCTGCCGCTGGACCTGCTGGAAGCGCGGATCGACCACTGGATCGCCGAACAGAAGAACTCTAGCGGAAGGAAGTAAGAACGACAAAATGTGCCGTGTATATCGACTTGCATTGTCGTTAGAAATCTCCCACCACGGGAAATACCGAGAAGATGCTCCCGTTGCCGTACATGAACATGAAGAGGAAGAAGTAGAGAAACGCCACACGAAACGCGACGCGGTTCAACATCGTCCATCGCACCAGCACACGCTCGAGCCCGACTGGCTCAATCTCTTCGACACGACCTGCTACAAGAGGAGAAAGCGACTCTTGCAGGCTGGTTTCCAAGTCGAACCTCAAGGCACGTCAAGGTAGTTAGGCTGTCCTGTCACTCTTGCCCGCTCTCGATCGAACGTCAACGCAGAATCGCAAGCATGTCGTCAGGACGAACCGCTGCCTCCAACGTTACCAGGCCCCCCGGCCATACCTGCTCCTACCCCTCGTTTCCTTGTCCTCACTTACCTTTCGATGAAGCGATCAAATCCCCGCGTACCAGTCGTATCCAAGCTTCGTCCAGTAGTCATCCGGCTTGTCGTCTGTATAAGCGATCAAGCCGATCCGCTTAATCTGCTTATACCCATACTTGATCGGCATGTGCAGCCGCATCGGCGCGCCATGCCATTGCGCTAACGGCTGCCCAGCCATCTCGGTCACCAGCGTGCTCTGCGGATGCAGGCAGTCCTCAAGATGAAAGCCAACATAGTAGTCGCCGTTCGGAGTCTCCATGTAGACATACTTTGGCAGTTCGCCCTTCGTATTCCTCGCCGGTGGATAGGCCGCCATGAAGGCTCGCAGTGGCACACCCGCCCAGTGCACAATCTCGCTCCAGCCCTCGATGCACTTGAACTGCGTCACCAGCTCGCGGTGCTCGAGCTTCGTCACGTCTTCCAGCTTCAAAAGCAGGCCCGGCGTTCCCGGATCGAGCGTTGAATCGCTCTCGCCTGCCTCTTCCATGCCGCGCGGCGGCCGCCCATCGTTGTTATCATCCGCTCCATTCGGAGCATTGGCGAACATCGCCTGAATCTTTGCGTCGGTGCCGTTCGCCCCCGCAGGAGCTCCCACCGGCTTCATCGACTCCGCCGAGCCCTCCGGCGCCGCAGACTTAGCCTCGTCCCTGGGATCGACCTTCGTATCGTGTCCGAGATACTTTCCGTCCGCCGCCTTGTACTTGTACTCCCACGCCGTCACATCTTTCACATACTGCGGCATACGCTCGGCGCCATCGACGCCCACCACCTGCAGGCGATAGCTCTCCTGCACAAGGTCCTGCTTGAGCCCGTAGTTTCCGTTGACCCTCAGGTCCCGCGACCTTGAGACCGGGTATGTTGGCGTCAGACCCCGCTCGTTAAAGACTCCACGCGAGAGCTTCGCATTCACGTTGAGCGCCTCGCGCAGCGGACCCGGCAGCATCTCGTTCTGCTTGGCCCGCGCAATCCATCGATAAAACTCATACCCGCCAATCGCCCCCACACCCGCCACCAGGAAGCTGCGCCTCGTCCGCCGCGCACTCGCTTGCTTCACCTCGTTGTCAGCAGTCTCTTGATTGAAGGGAAAGCTCGTCAAAACCGGCTCCGTTCCGCTTCAAGCGAAGGCTCATCCCGTCGCCGAAGCTCAAAGCCGCTTACCATCGAGCGAAAGTTATTCCACCCGGCCAGGATCACCTGTCCAACATGCACCACGAAGAAGCCGCAAAAACCAATGGTCAGCCAGAAGTGCAGCCAGCGCGCCATCTCATAGCCGCCCAGCAAAGAAGTCAGCCAGTGCGCTTCGGTCGGTTTATAAATCGCAAGCCCCGTTACCAGCGATCCCAATCCCATCACGATCACACTCGTGTACGCGAGGCGTTGCGCACCGTTGTACTTGGTCTGCGGCGGCAATCCCTTGCGCAGATGCAGGTCGACCAGCGTCACCTGGATCGCTTCCTTGAACGATCTCCGCGTCGGCACCATGAACTTCCACTCCCTCGACCAAAGCAGAAACGCCACATACGCAATGCCGTTCAGCGTAAACAGCCACATAAAGAAGAAGTGGTATCCCAGCCCCTGCGTCACGTGATACGGCACATCCAGCCACTTATAAAACCAGTCCGGGAATAAACGAAACACCGTTACCGGCCCCAACCCCACCCGATACACCCGATGCGGATGCTGATACGCGTTATCTGAATCGTTCCAGTAGATCAGCAGCCCACTCCAGATCATCGTGAACAGCACTGGAAAGTTGATCCAGTGCATCCACCGGATCGCGAGCGGATGCTTCCGCTCGAGCACCAGCTTCGACTCCCCCACGGCTCCAATTGATCGCTCTGGCGCAGGCGCCCGCAGCTCTTCGACAGCCAGCAGCGGCACCTCGGCCTCCACCGTCTCGGCCACATCTGGAACGCCGATCAGCGGAAGCGCCGCGCCCAACGCATGCTTCACTGTCTCGTCCGCCGCGGCTTCGCTCTCTCCCGCCGTCTCTACTATCTCGACAAGTTCGCCGGGCTCAGGATCTTCCTCTTGCATCGTTCTTCCCTCGCTTGGTCTCAGCCATGATGCTGCGCTAACAGATAGACGAAAGCAAGCCAATTTCCTGCGCGCCGATGCGCTACGAAAATTGATCGAAGGAATCCGGCCAGCGAGCGATCGGAGAACTCGCTCACCGCTACTCAGTCAGCCGATGCAGAGATCAGGTGCGCGTGCACGATGAAGCGCATCGGTGCGCTCCCCACGTAGTAGAACGGGTAACACGTAATCAGCGTCAGCTCCGGGCGCTCGCCGATGTCGAGTACGCGCACTTCCGTCGGCTTGACGATCTCGGTTGAATCCACGGCATAGTGATAAGTCCCACTCTCACCCACCAGCCGAATGTCCATGCCCTTCTCGATATTCCGCAAGGGCCGCAGGAACATATCGCGATGACCCGCAAGCCCCACTGTTCCAAGACCGCCGGGAAATGCCGTGTTCGGAATATGACCGACGCCCCGCTTCAAGCTGTCCGGATCGTAGTTCGACAGGATCGGGACCTTCAGCTGGAGCCGCGGTATCTCCAGGCGTCCAATAACTTTGCCGTCGCCCGTGCCCTGCCCCTGCGTTACGACATCCTGCAACCCGACGCCTCCGCCAGATGCTGGCCGGCTCGCGGCAGCCACAGTGTCGATCCGCAAGGATGCTCGTCGTGCCGTCCATGCCTGCACCATCGTCACGGCAAGATAGACTCCGCACAAAAACGCCACCGCGAAGAGGCACCGTTCCACAAACCGGTACACTCTTCGCGATCGCGTGTCATTCATCGTCTCAACCTTACAGTGTGAAGCGGCGACGCATCATCAGCGAGCCACCAAGGAAAAGCGCACCAAGCCCCACCAGCCCGATGATAGGCAGCTCACTCGCCGTATGCGGCAGCTCCGATATCACCGGCTTTTGTTTGGGCGCGCGGTAGGCTGCACGTGCCGGAGGCGCCGCCGGCTGACTTACACTTGCAGTCTCATTGGAAGGGGGAACCGATGCACGCTGCGGTATGTTCACCGCCTCGACGCCCTGCTGCGCATCAGGCGCCTGGTACTTCCTCGCGAGGACCGCCGGCGCAGTATCCTTCGGACCCGCGGTTGTGATCGAAAGCAGCCAGAGCGAAACAATCCGGCGATCATCCGCGGACATCTTATCGACCTTCGGCTTGCCCTCGGATTCGGGATCCACTGCGACTACCGGTGTACCATTCGCCTTCGCCAAAGCAACAGCCGTCTCCTTGGGATAGACGAACTCCACCGCCGAACCATCCGCAAACTTGAAGCCGCGCAAGGCGCCCGTGCCGTCCGGACCCTTGTCCCAGGAAACCGGCCCGGTTGCCCCAGCGCTGTTCCTGGCCGGGACCGCGAGGAACAGATCGTGCTCCTTGCCGTTGGCGCCATCAACCTGCACAACGATACGGTCCTGGATGTGATCGACCACGTGGATCGTATAGGCACCCGGTTTCAGCACCTCGCCCGGAACCTGAGTCTTCGTTGTTACACTGAAGTTAGCCGGAGTTCCTGCTCCGGGCAGTGTTCCAAGACCCCAAAGGCTGGTGGCGGCCAGGGTCAAAACACCGAACATTTCCATTCTGAGTCGCATCGTTGAGTCCCCTTGGTCCTTACAAATCGGTATGATTTGGGATGTTATCCACAACACATAAGATGTACGGAGCAGCGAAGACCTGAGATGTATGGTTCAGCGCAGAACCACCTGCACCAGGTCCCCATCCTCATCGATAAACTCCACCCGGCGATTCGTCATGGTCACCCCCTGCCAAGCCGAACGCCGCCCCCGGCTGCCCGGAATGATCGCCGTTGCCGTCGCCTGATCCGCATCTGTCATGCAGCCCAGGCCCTGCACACAGGTGAGCGCCGAGGTTGGCAACTCTGCCTGTTTGTTCCAGTTCTGCACCAGGTAAAGCCTCCTCTTTCCGCCACTTCCATCCTGCAGCAGTACATCGTTCGAGTAGTTGATCATCACCGCGACGCCCTCCACCTTCACTCCATCCCGCGTCACCGTCGCGAGAGGATCACGCAGAAAGATCCGCTGCCGATAAATAACAACAAACACGATCAGCGCGAGCGTGATCACCGCAAGAAACTTTTTCACCGCTTCTTCCCGTCTGCCTTTTCTTCGTGGTATTCCTGCTCAGTGTTAATGCCCCAAAGCGCACCTTTGTCGACGCCGCCAGCGCACAAACCATCCACAACTGTCATCGCTGTCAACATGGAATGGTCCTGGTTGTTGTATTTATGCATTCCGTTCCGTCCCACCAGGTATAGATTCTCAAACGAGTCCGTAAACTCCCGCAACTCGTCAAATCGTTCGTAAGTCCCGAAATAGGCCGGGTACGTCTTCGGCACTCGCACCACGTGCCCGTCGCTGACCGCTCCGGATTCAATAATCCCGATCTTCGCTACTTCGGCAATCGCAAACTGCTTCAAAGCCTCATCGTCCATCTTCAAAAGCGCATCCGTCTCGTAGCAGAAATATTCAAGCCCGATCCATACCTTCGTCGGATCCTCAACTAGGTACGGACTCCAGTTATTGAAGATCTGCAATCGCCCCAGCAGCACATCCGGCTCCTGCACATAGATCCACGTATCCTTCAGCAGCCCGCCATCCGCCTCATGCACCTTCAGCCTGTCGCATAGCAGGCCAACAGTCACAAAGTCGCGATATTCCAGTCCTTCACTCACCTCGCGCACATGCGCAGGCACCGGCGCATCGATCGCCCGCACCAGCTCCCGCATCGGCATCGTCGAAAAGAAGTAGTCTCCGTCGAACTGCGTCGTCTCCCCTGCCGCGTTCGTCGCTTGCAAACCCACGACCTGCTTGCCGGAGCACTCAACCTTCGTCACCTTCAGCCCCATGTGGATCTCGCCGCCCAGACGCACAATCTCATCGGCAACATGCTCCCAAAGCTGCCCGGGACCAAACTTCGGATACATGAACCGCTCGATCAGGCTCGTATCCGTCCCCTTCTGCGCGACATCTCCCGAAGCCTTGCTCTTTCCCGAAAAAGTCTTCTTCAGAAAGTGCTTTACGGCCGTCGTCAGGCTCAGCCCCTTGATCCGCTGCGCTCCCCACTCGGCGGAGATCTGTTCGCACGGCGTGCCCCAGACCTTCTCCGTATAGCTCTTGAAGAACGTCAGGTAAAGCTCTCGGCCGAATCGGTTGATCAGAAAATCCTGCAGGCTCTTCTCCGGCGTAATCTGCCGCAGACGCGACCACAGGTAGCTGAAGCCGACGCGAACTGTCCGCACCAGGCCCAGGTTGCTCAATGTCGACCCGGTCAGCTTGATTGGATAATCAAAAAATTTCCGCAGGTAATAAATCCTGCTCTTGCGGGGACGGATCAGCATCACCAGGTCAGGATCCGGCGTAAACTCCGGCGGCACCACCTCCACCAAAGCCTCAACCGGCTCTCGCGGCGCCTCGTCCTCATCCCAATCCTCGGCCGTATTCGACGCGATGCCATGCTCGCCGGACTTCGGCCCCATCCCCCGAAGCGGCGGCTCCTGTTCGAGATGCGCCGGCACCGTCACCACGCGCTTCTGTCCGTGATACGCAATCTCCTGTATGCCTCCATCCGCGCCCAGGTCCGGCGGCATCAGGTCCATCCACCACTGCATCACGCGGTCGGACTTCGAGAAAAACCGGTGGCCGCCGATATCCATCCGGTTGCCCTTGTACCGGATCGTCCGCGAAATCCCGCCAATCTCCTGCGATGCCTCCAGCAGAATCGGCTTGATATCCGTTCGCCGCAGCAACTCCAGGCCCGCGGTCAAACCAGCCGGTCCCGCCCCGATAATGATCGCTCGCTTGCTCAAAATCCGGTCTGTCTCACCAATCACCATTCTCGCGACAGCCGATGCCCTTGACCCTACATGTTCCGGGGCACCGGGCCGAACGATCGAGTGGTTTATTAACCCACCTAAGAACGTTATCATCGGCCTCACTCCGCTGCGTACGACCTGGTTTTTCAGCCCCGGTAGCTACCCTGCCAACACCGTCCAACCGAGAAAGGAGAAGCCCGCATGATCAGAACGATGCGGTCGGCGACCACCGCGCCCAATCTGAGTGCGTCCACGCTCCCCGTTTGGACCCACTCCCTCTTCACGCCGCGAACCCGCGCCGTCCGTCGCCACAACCCGCTCCAACTCATCGACTGCCTCGTCTTCCTCCTGTACGCCGCAATCCTCGCCTTTGCCATCCACCACCACCTCAACTCTGACGACGAGTCGCAGGCATGGCTCCTCGCGCGCGACAATCCCCTCTCGGTCCTGCTCCTGCGCCGCCTCCACTACGAGGGCGCACCCGCGCTCTGGCCGGTTCTGCTTTGGACAGCCGCCCACCTGCACCTCCCCATGGCGTCCATCCACTGGATCGGCGCCTTCTTCGCGCTCGCCGGCATAGCCGTCCTGCTGCGCTTCTCGCCCTTCCCGCCGGTCTTCCGTTGGCTCCTCCCGTTCACCTTCTTCCTGCAGTATCAGTACGCCGTCATCGCGCGGCCCTACACCCTCTTCGCACTCTTGCTCTTTCTGCTTGCAATCGTCTATCCCCTTTCCAAACCGCGACCGATCCTCTTCGCCCTGATCGCAGGTCTGCTCGCCAATCTCAGCTTCCATGCCGCCATCATCGCCGGCATCTTCGCCCTGCTCTACCTCTACGATCTCCTCCGGCGTCGCTCGCCAGCGTCCAAACCACCCGCCGGTCGTATCCTCGCCGCCTCCGGCCTTCTGCTGATCCTCATGTTCCTATCCGCGGCCGCGGCGTTTCCCGCCCCCGACGTCGCCACCGACGGCAGCCCGGGTGACACCTCCGGAACCTCACACCCCTTCCTCCGCGAACTGATCCCGCCCGAC
>CAXTNM010000125.1:0-9718 GCA_964245715.1 uncultured Acidobacteriaceae bacterium
CTCGTATGCCGACTTGTAGCCAGCATCTACGAAGACCCGAACCTCTTCATCGATTTGTTTTGCAGTGTCATCGGAGAAATCGCGGGCCTGGCCGATCTCCCGGCCGAGGAACACCTCCTGCTCTTTCTTACCGAAGGTCATGGGGCCTAACTTCGACATGCCATACTCACATACCATCGCGCGGGCCAGGGCTGTCGAGCGCTGAATGTCATTGCCGGCGCCGGTCGTCATCTGCTTCAGGAAGATCTCTTCAGCGCAGCGTCCGCCCATGAAGACGGCGAGTTGCGTCTCGAGGTAGTCACGTGTAACGGTGTGTTTGTCCTCGGTCGGGAGGTGCATGGTGACACCAAGCGCCATACCGCGCGGGATGATCGTGACCTTGTGGAGCGGGTCAGAATGATCTCGCATCGCGGCGACAAGGACGTGACCCGCTTCATGGTAGGCGGTGACGCGCTTCTCCTCATCAGAAAGCAGCATCGACTTCCGTTCCGCGCCCATAAGAACCTTATCCTTAGCCGTCTCGAAGTCGAACATGTGAACTGACTTACGATTAAAGCGGGCGGCGGTCAGCGCAGCTTCGTTGACCATGTTGGCGAGGTCGGCGCCGGAGAATCCCGGTGTTCCACGCGCAAGCACGTTGAGGTTGACATCCTCGGCCATTGGCACCTTCTTCGAATGCACACGAAGAACCTCTTCGCGGCCCTTGATGTCGGGGCGGTCGACGATGACGCGACGATCAAAGCGGCCCGGACGCAGAAGCGCTGGATCGAGCACGTCAGGGCGATTGGTGGCAGCGATCAGGATGACGCCATCGTTCGCCTCGAATCCGTCCATCTCGACCAGAAGCTGGTTGAGGGTCTGCTCTCGCTCGTCGTGTCCACCGCCGAGGCCTGCGCCGCGATGACGGCCGACCGCATCAATCTCGTCAATAAAGATAATGCAGGGCGCGTTCTTTTTGCCTTGTTCGAAGAGGTCACGAACACGCGAGGCTCCTACGCCGACGAACATTTCGACGAAGTCCGAACCGGAGATCGAGAAGAACGGCACGTTTGCCTCGCCAGCAACGGCGCGAGCAAGTAGAGTCTTACCGGTACCCGGGGGGCCGACAAGAAGCACCCCCTTCGGAATGCGGCCGCCAAGGCGCTGAAACTTCTGAGCCTCCCGTAGGAACTCGATGATCTCCTTCAACTCTTCCTTGGCTTCGTCAACACCCGCAACGTCCTTGAAGGTAATCTTCTTCTGCTGCATGGAGAGCAAGCGCGCGCGCGACTTACCGAAGCTCATCGCCTTGTTTCCGCCAGACTGCATCTGCCGCATCATGAACATGAACAGGCCGAGCAAAAGGAGAATGGGGAGAGCTGAGACGGCGGCGTTCAGCCAGAAGCTGGGCGTCTGATCCTTAACGTTGATCGTTACGCCGTGCTCGCGAAGATCCTGGTATAGCTGTTGATAGTTGGCCGGGGTGAAGCTGGAGGTGATGTTGGTGTGAAACGTCTCCTTCGACCCCTTGTAATGGGCGGTGACCTCGGTCCCGCTGGCAGTAATGTCCTGTACCTTGCCGGCTTCGACGTCATTCTGGAACTGCGAGTATGCGACCGTTTCGTCTTTACCCGCTCCTGTCGTCTTAGCGACGTAGTTCCAGAGGATGAAGAGCGCCGCGATGAGCGAGGCCCAAAGAAGGAGTTGTTTGACCGTCGAGTTCAATCGAATTTCCTCGTGTACAGCAGACCAGCATTCTAAGCAGCTGGACATTGCATCTGGGTGAAGTGGCCCGTGCCGCAGAATTTAGACGTTTCGAGTCCCCGAAAAGTCGTATTTTGACAGCATTCGTCTAGTGACTAAGATTCTACTCTTATGCTTGAAGATTCAAGCGATTAGAAATGGCACTTTCGTGGAATGGAGTCTAGACGCGCGTGGAACATTTCGGGGCTCGGCTCTGACACCTCACCGACTACATCGGCAAATAGTAACTTGCGGACAGGAGAGATCAGGCACCGCGACCTCTAGGTAGACGTCAGGCGGAGTTCACGTACACTCCGTTCTGCTGTAAGTTGATGAGATAACTGGAATTTGCTGCCAGCTTTATTAGGTACAGTCGGATCAGCAAGGCCGTTCCAAGGGAACCCCGCGAGGGTAAGCAGTCGGGTTGTTTCCTCGAAGTTGAGTCGCGCACCAAGTTGGCGTGCGGCAGCTCGGACGACCCGGCGACGGAGCGCGGGATCAAGGGTTTTCAGGCGATCAAGTTCGATGGCAAGCGTTTGCTCACCGATTTGTGTCGAGTTGGCACGACCACCTCCTCGTACAGGCCTGCCGGGAAGGATCAGCTGTGGCAGGATCTTGCTTAGTTCGGAGCTCCAACGTGCTTCTTCTTCGCGCGCCAGTTCGGCGAGATTGCCTAGCGTCCGGTCGATATTAGGGTTCTCTTCACGAAGGATCGGGAGCACGTTGCGGCGGATGCGATTGCGGGTAAACGCCTCGTCGGAGTTTGAAGAGTCTTCACGCCAAGGCTGGTCGCGCTCGCGCAGATAGCTTCGGAGGTCCTCGCGGTGGGTGTTGAGAAGCGGACGGAGGATTTTACCGATCGGTAAGTCAAGAGTCGGCGCAATTGCGCTGAGACCCTCGAGCCATGCACCGCGAAGGAGCTTCATCAGGACTGTTTCGGCCTGATCCTCGAGCGTGTGGGCGGTAAGCACCACCTTGGCTCTACCTTGGCTGAAGAGGTCGGAGAAAAAGGCATAGCGAAGGTTGCGAGCGGCCTCTTCGATGGTCTGCCGATGCTGAACGGCGTGTGTCTTGGTGTCAACGCGCTGCAGATGGAGCGGGATTTCGAGTCGCTGGCAGAGTTCTTCGACGAAACGCTGGTCCGCTTCCGATTCCTCGCCGCGTAGAGTGTGGTTGATGTGCACGGCGGAGATTCCGACGCCCAGAGCATTCCTGGGCAGCGCGTTGGCCGCGTGCAGGAGGAGCAGCAGGGCGGTCGAGTCGGCGCCGCCAGAGATGGCTACCGCGACGCGGTCTCCGGGAGTGAGCGAGAGAGGGGGTAATTTGAGCGGCATCGCGGTCTTCCTTCAGGATGACAGATGTCGGAGCCACTTGGTTGCTATAGTTGTAGGGCTATGCGTGTGTTTGTGATCTTACCTGCGGCAGGGATTGGAACGAGGATGTCCGTTCACGGCGAAAAGCCGGGTGCGGCGAAGCAGTTTTTGACGATCGGCGGCGTTCCGGTGCTGGTCCATTGCCTGCGGGCGTTCGCTGAGGTTCCGCGCGTTGCTGAGGTGCTGGTCGCGGTGCGGGCAACGGAGATCGAGCGAGTGACCTCGCTGATTGCGCGTTTCGGGCTCGACAGCAAGGTGCGAGTGGTGGAAGGTGGAGAGAATCGCCAGGGATCAGTCGCCAACGCACTGACTGCGCTTGAGGCAGAGGATGACGATGTGGTTCTGGTGCATGATGCGGTGCGTCCGCTGATTGATGGGGCGACGATCGAACGGACGATTGATGCCGTGGAAAAGCATGGCGCAGCGATCGTCGGATTGCCTGCGGTCGATACGATCAAGCAGGTGGAACGGACGGCTGACGGTGCGATTGTGACGGCGACGATTCCGCGGGAACGTGTCGTGATGGCGCAGACGCCTCAGGGCGCTCGGTTTGGCACGCTGAAGAGGGCGTTTGAAGAGGCTGTCAATGATGAGTTTGCCGGAACGGACGAGGCAAGCGTTCTGGAGCGAGCTGGCGTTGGAGTTTGGGTCGTGGCTGGTTCGCCGAGGAACTTCAAGATCACGCAGCCTGGCGATCTGGAGTTGGCGGAGTTCTACCTTGCACAATCCGGTAAGTTGGAGGGCTCTACGCGATGAGCATGAGGATTGGTTTCGGGTTTGACTCGCATGCATTCAAGGCTGGCGTGCCGCTGATGATTGGCGGTTTGGCGATTGAACACGATGAGGGTCTCGCAGGACATTCCGATGGCGATGTGCTGTTGCATGCTATTACGGACGCGCTGCTGGGAGCGGTTTCGGCAGGGGACATCGGCACTTTTTTTCCTCCGAGCGATCCGCGTTGGAAGGGAGCGGCTTCGAGCCTGTTTCTGAAGACGGCTCTGCACGAGATCGAGACTGCTGGGTACAAGATCGTCAATATTGACACCTGCCTCGTGATGACGCGGCCGAAGATTGTGCCAATCGCGGGGGAGCTGCGCGAGCGCGTTGCGGAGTTGCTCGGGGTGAAACCGGGCGAAGTCGGCATCAAGGCCAAGACGCCCGAAGGATTGAACCAGGATGGCGTTGCAGTGGCTTACGCGACGGTGCTGCTCGAGAGTCTGGAGGTTGATGGCGGTGACAAAGCCATGACTGCGACCGCGGATGTCGATGAGGTGAACGAAGTGGTCGAGAGCCTTGTGGTTGGCGTGAGGGATACTTCGGCGTTGGGGCGGAAGAAGGTTGTGTTCGATACGGATGATCTGACCTAGCAAGCAGGGGGTACCCCCCCCATTAATCGATTGATTAAATGGCAAATGGAATGAATGACTTAGCGAAAATGGTCCGCTAAAATATCCAATCCATTGGGGTTACAGGTAAAATATTGAAAAGAAATGACTTAGGATCGATGCAAGGATAGCCCCAGCAAAGGCGCGGGACTTTTTCTCTTTTCGTCTATTACAAGGATAGCAGGTTGGAGTAGGTCAGACTGCAGGTTTATTGCTTTTGCTTTGTTGAAGTTACGCGGCAACGGGCTTGACATCGAAGATTGCTGGTGTTTTTGCGTATCATTTTGTAAGTTTTGCGCGGTAATCGATGAGGTATTTCCACGACCGAATCCCATTTTGGAACGGGCATAAAGGGGGTGTCAGGATCGTGCTTGTCGGATCGAGTCTGGGGAGCCGGCTTGCCAGGGTATTGCTCCCTGCGTTCAGCGGCCGAATTGCTCCAGGTGATGGTCTGTGTGGACGTATCCCCACCTCATTCAGTGGGTATACGACCTTTCCACCAAACAAGGAGTGACTGACACTGGTAAGGTGTTGAAAAAAAGCAGCCTAAGAGCGGTCCCCTGCGGGGTGAAACTGTATTTCGTATGAGGCGAAGGCGTTTCGGCCTTGGCTTGTTTCACGCTTCCACGGATTTGTTTTGGAGAGGCGGAGAGGACGGAAGCCAAAGCCTTTTTGATATTTTCGTGTTCAGGACTCGCTTTTGGCTTGCTTTTCATCATTAGAGGATACCACTTGCCCTACAGGGGCGCAGTGGAGATACTATTGTTCCGATGGCAACACAGAACACACTCTTCGCAATTTTCAACGTAGGAAATCCCGCAGGTCTGCGGGATAAACTCGTGCAAGTCGCTCCGTGGGTCAGCTACGAGCTGCAGGACGGCCAATGGCTGTTAATGGCTCCGGGGGGTACAACGACAAAAGAGGTTACCGACAAACTAGCGATCACGACCGACCCGCCATCTACGACCACGGCCGTTGTGGTGAAGGTTGAGAATTACTACGGTCGTAACTTTGCAGTTGTGTGGGACTGGATAAAGAGCAAGCAAGGAATCGAACTTGGCCACGCAGCGATCGCCTAAAGGTGAAACACGAGCACCAGATGACCTTCAGGTAAACGGAGGCGGTGCATCTAAAGATCATCTTTATGAGATATTCCAACGCCTTAGCAGCATCGAAAATTCTCTAGCGTTCATAACTGCGTCTGTTGATGATTCAAGATCAAAAATAGAATCTCTTGCGAAGGACGTAGCGGAATCAAAAACTAAATCAGACATGCTGAATACAGTCGCCACAAGCGTGGGTCGGGGTATCTGGGCCGTCTTCATTTTGCTGCTGACCTTCGTTCTGACAGTCACTGGATTTTGGCTTCGTCACAAAATGAATTGGTAGAGGTTGAGTTAGCCAACGCCTTTAGTGCTTGGCTAAATTCTTCATCCATCACTTCCAGCAGCTTCCAAGTGCCGCCGGTAACGCCTGGGAGCTGCCGGATCTTTCCAGCTCCGCGTCGTTCTCCTCGTCCGTTGTAACCGCGACGAGTGCATGAGCGCCAAGGTGCTCAGCGGCGGGAACGTCGATAAGGGCACCAGTCTGTCCTCCTTATTGGGGACCTGTTTGGCAGACTGCTTTCGAAGGGCGATTTATCGTTACTGCTCCTGCACGCTGAGTGCATTTAGCGATCATGCGCCCACTGAGGGTCTTTACTGACGAGAGGAGCGTTTGTCGGTATCAATTTTCTAGGAGTGCACTTCCTCCTCAAGAGTTGCACTTCCTCCTCAAGATGATACTTCTACTTCTGCGGTCTCATCTGCCTCAACGGCATCTTGGCTCGATGCTTCTACGATCTCTTCCCAGGGCCAGCTCACGGTGGCGAACCGGCGATAAAGCAATAGTTGACGATCCACAACGCTTACACCCTTTTTCTCGTCGTAGGCCAATACTAGACCCCGTCCTTCCTTATCCACCTGGAGCGTCTCGATCTTTGAGAGCACGCTCTTCAGGTTTCCTAGGAGGATTCTTGACTGTCGGTCATGAGTTCTCTTGTAGAGAACATCGGTGGAGAGACCATTAATGAGCTCTTTGTCGTCTGCACCCATAATCACTGCCATCGTGTGTGCGTAAATATTCGTTGACCGGGTTCTCTTGCGAATACCTTGTGCAACGTTCGTCGCGAATGTCTGGTAGCGAGGATTCAACTGATCAGCGTATTCCATCGCAGCGTTGTCGCATATGGACGGGTTTACAAATTGACTATAGGACGGTGCACCTTCTCTGACTCCAATTCCCGACAATGCCCGCAACACCAGAGTTTGTAATTGACCGGCATTTCCATAAGATACCTCTACAAGGTGGGCGCGGAGAGGATCGCCGAAGTTGATATTGAGTGCATTTCCACCCTTCTCCAAAACGCGGGCGAGATCATCGTTATTCCACTCAACGGTCAGTTCCTCCACTCGTCCGGTCAGGTCCGTATTCAGTGTAAGAAGTAGGTTATCTTCGCTCCAGACGCCGATGATCACGATCATTACTTCCCAATCCCAAAATGCTTTGAGATCAAAGGCAAATGAGCTTCGTTCATCACGTGATAAATAGTGAAAATCCTCGATTACGAGCTTACGTCCTGACCCCTTAATAATTTCCGCAACGAAGCGAAGATCATTGATATCTCTACCGGCTGGCTTTGTCGTCGATGCATCGGACATTTGCCGCTCTGCTGACACCGCTAAACCAACCTTGCTTAAAAGCCGAAAACCCGCTTCTCCTGTCGCGGAAACATTGCCCTTAAATGAACTCGATCGCGTGTCCTGAACACGCAGCTCAACACCTAGTTGAGACAATGCGTCTGTGTAAAGGTCGGCACAGGTCTTTTGGTGGAGGCACTGGACGACGATTGGATTGACTATCACGGTTCGGCGCAACCAGCTTTTTCCTGACTTTGAAGGTCCGCGCAGTGTTATGTGAAGCTTATTCGCGTCTACTAGTTCCTTGACCTTTTCGTCGAGGGCACCGCGATCGACGTACGAATCTGGCAACACATTGGGGGATATGCCAAAGACATCACTGACTTGTTTAGGCAACGCTTGACCTCATTTCGGATGATAGTAGTTAGTCTAGCTAAAGAGGAACCCCTTGTCGCGGAGATCCTAAGGTTTCGCAGAGGTTAGGACGCGTTTATACGTAACCACTCGGTATAGGTTGCATGTCAGATCAAGGTTGACGAGGGAGCCTGCGAGCGGATCCTGTCGAATGGTCGTCTTTTTGGCCTTCTACGGGCGGCGAATCCTCGGCTCGTGGTTCAAACAAGTGCCAAATCGGCTATGAAATTAGCAGGGGACCATCCCGCGGAGTCGGCTTATCGAAAGCGATTGAATTTCAGCTCCCAACTAACACGAAGAGGCCGAGGCGCTCATTGAGTCATGATTAGTCCCTATTAGCGCATCGCGTACCTGGTTTCGCAAAGGATCATCGGCCTGACGATGAGGAAGCTGTCGTGAGGGTGGGGCAACCAGGTTGTGCGGGGGCTCAGGTGAAGGGGTGTTCGAGCGAGGGGGATTGCGGGGTGAAGAGGACGCAGACGTCGGTTGCCACTCGGGTCAGGATCAGGCGCGAGACCCCCAGCCGGGGCAGCAGCACGGGCAGGTTGGTCGAGTAGAAGCCGGAGAATTGCGGCTTGATGACGAAATAATCGTCGGGGCGCGGCTCCAGCCGCTCGGCCAGCGGACGTCCGCGGCACCCGTCCTCAAGGCACATCGCGACGAGGCGCGAGCGTTCGGAATGCCACTGGTCGTGATTGTCGTTGACGTAGACCACCGGCACGTCCGCCCGGGCCGCCTCGTCGCGCAGCCGGGCGATCGCATCGGCGGCGCGCGTCGCGGCAGGCACCATGTCCTCCCCGCCCTCGAAATCGAGCGTGTTGAGCATGTCGATGATCAGTAGCGCGGCACCGCCGGCGGCGGGCGGGCGTTCGGTGGTGCAGGCGACGCCCTGTTCTTCGATCATCCCCGAGCAAGCGTTTCCGGCCGCCGCTTGGTTCCCGTCCTATCTGCCGAGCGCGGCGAGCTGCGCCTCGTTCGCGCGGGTGGCGTCGGTGCGGAGCAGCTCGGGATCGAGCTTGGCCTCGACCAGCACCTCGTCGGTGACGACCACCGTGTTGCCCAGCGACGTGACCTCGAACAGCTTCCTCGCGAAGGCGGCGGGAAGCCGGATGCAGCCGTGCGAGGCGGGAAAGCCCGGATTGGCCCCGGCATGGAGCGCGATGCCGTCCCAGGTCAGCCGCTGCATGTACGGCATGGCCGCGTCATACAGGTTGGAGCGGTGCTTGGCCGCCTTTTGCAGGATGGGGTAGACGCCGGTCGGGGTCGGCTTGTCGTCGGCGCCCGTCGAGACCGCGGTCGCGGCCATCAGCGTGTCGCCGCGATAGACGAAGGCGCGCTGGAGCGGAAGCGAGATCACCACCGTCACCGGCTCGGCGGTGCCCGGGTCGGTCCAGACATAGCGGCCCGGGGCCAGCGTCGCCGCGGCGGTCTCGACCGCGACCGCCGTCTCGTCCGACGCCCAGGCCGGGGTCGTTCCCGCGGTCGCGAGGACCGCACCGATCGCCAGATTGAACAGATGACCCATGACTACGTACCTCGTACCGCTCGATCCCCTTCCCGGACCCGCAAACGTCCCGGATCGGCGAAGGTGCCGAAGTTTTTCGACCGAGATCAGGTGCCGGAGCGCGCCGAACGGAGGCGTGGCCGAGCCAACTTGCGGCAATCGCTAGAGAAATCTTCACTCGTTTCGGCTATATGCATCTTCGCGGATGGGCTTTCTTTCGGGGAAATACATGCACGATGAAGGTGATGCGCTGCACGCGAGGCGTGCGCTGCTGAAGAACGGCCTGCTGCTGGCGGGCGCGGTGGCCGCGCCCGGCGCGATCGCCGCGACGGCCAAGCGCGCGCCCGACCGCATCACCACCGCCGATCTGCGCCATATCGTCCCCGCGCCGCGGCCCGCCGCCCGCCCCGTCGCCGCCCGCGCGATCACCTCCCCGCGCGTCGTGCGCCCCGAGCTGATGCGCCGCGCGATGGCCTCGCTCGACCGCCACGGTAGTCGGGTGAAGCGCGACCGGATGGCGATCGTCGACTTCTCCGCCAAGTCGGCCGAGCACCGGTTCCATTTCATCGACCTGGCGAGCGGCCGCTCCTCCTCCTTGCGGGTCGCGCACGGCAGCGGGTCCGACCCCGCCCATACCGGCTG
>CAXTNM010000126.1:0-9642 GCA_964245715.1 uncultured Acidobacteriaceae bacterium
CTCTATATCCTCAACTCGATGCTTGGTGGCGGCATGAGCTCGCGTCTCTTCGAGTCGATCCGCGAAAATCAAGGCCTGGCCTACTCCATCTATTCGGAGCTCAGCCCCTTCCGCGACACCGGGTCGCTCAGCATCTACGCCGGCATGAGCCTTGATCGAACCGACCGCGTCCTTGCGCTCACCCTCGCTGAACTCACCCGTCTCAAGACTGAAGCCGTTTCCCACGCAGAACTCAAACGGGCCAAAGATCAGATGAAATCGAACATAGTTCTCGGCCTCGAATCCAGCTCTTCGCGCATGTCCAATCTCGCGCGGCAGCAGATGTTCTTCGGCCGCTTCATCCCTGTCGACGAGATCGTCCGCGAGATCGATGCAGTCACCCCGGAAGACACGCAGCGCCTTGCTAACCAGCTCTTCCAACCCGAGCTCCTCGCCCTGACCCTGCTTGGAAACCTCGGCCCTATGAAGATCGATCGCCACAATCTCAGCTGCTAGTCTGCTGGCCAGCCTGGCGGCCGAAAGCTGAGAATCGATCGTCCATCTGCTAAAGTTTCCTTGCACCATCGTACTGACCTCCGGAGAAGCAAAAACATGAACCTCCACCGCCAGCACAAAACCGACGAAGGCTTCACCCTGATCGAGCTCCTCATCGTCATGTCAATCATGCTCGTCCTCATGGCCATCGCCATTCCGAACGCCCTCAAGCTCTACAAACAGGCGAACGAGACCTCCGCTCAGGCCTCCGTCAAGACCATCGGTCAGGCCGAGATGCAGTACAACTCCGCTTATCCCCAGAATGGTTTCAGCTGCGGCCTCGCCGCACTTGGCGGCACGCCGGGTACCGCTCCCTCCGCCACCGCCGCTCAGGTCATCGACCCAACGCTCGCCGCTGGCTCCAAATCCGGCTACCTCTTCAACATCACCAACTGCACCAAAGTCACGGTCAACAATCAGGATATGTACACCGGCTACGAAGTCACCGCGGTGCCCGCCTCCCCGGGCCGCACCGGCGACCGCGGCTACTGCATGGACGAAAATAACCTGATCAAATATGACCCCGCCGGCGGCACCAACTGCACCGTCCCCGTTCAGTAAATGGCCTCAACTCTAAACAACCCTGGGTACCTCGGCGACAAGCCGTGGTACCCCGTTCCTTTCGTGTCTGAACGTCGCAAAGATCACGCCTCTGCCAGGGCGACCATTCTCCGTCGTGCCTCCCACGGCGCTCTTTGCGCCTCCCTCGCCCTCTTCGTGCCTTGGCTTTCGGCCCAATCTCCAAACCTCCTCAAGACCGTAGACGACCACTACAACCATCTCTCCACCCTGCGCACGCGCTATACCGAGCACTACACAGGCATGGGTCTCGACCGCACTGAGAGCGGTACCCTCCTGCTCAAGAAGCCCGGGCGCATGGCCTGGCACTACGACACCCCCGCGGGCAAGGTCTTCATCCTCGACGGAAAATACGCCTGGTTCTACACCCCCGGCGACACCCAGGCGCAGCGCATCCCAGCTAAGCAGATGGACGACCTCCGCACCCCTCTGCGCTTCCTCTTGGGCCACACACAGCTCAACAAGGAACTCGATAACATAACGATCACTCCTGATCAAACTGGAGATCTCATCGCCGGCGTACCCAGGAACATGGCCGCCCGCATTAAACAACTCAGCATACAGGTCACCGCCGCTGGAGAAATCACCGGCATGAAGCTCGAAGAGGTCGACGGTGCCACCACCACCTTCACCTTCACCGACGAGCACGAAAACGTCCCCGCCGCCGACTCCGACTTCTTCTTCAACCCACCTTCCGGGGTCGCCATCGTCAACGGAACCCCTCCCATCTAGGAGGTAAGTGCGCGACCTCGTCCGCCCTGAGCGCGCCATCCTCCTTGCGGCTCAAGGATCGACGCTTTCTTGTCGCAAGCCAAACTCTTGAACAGGCCTCGGCACGCCGATGCCGATGTATCTTGAAGAGGGCCATCCAGCCCACCCCAGACGAGGAGCGCCCGATTAAGCGCCTTGCAGCCTATGCGGCCATCTACTTCCTGTGGGGAGCCTCGTTCCTCGCAATCCGCATCGTCGTGCATGCGCTTCCCCCGTTTCTCGCTGCGGGCATCCGCTTCTTCCTTGCCGGCCTCCTGCTCGTCATCTTCAGCCTGGCGCGACGCAAGCCCCTCCCCTCCGGGCACCAGTGGCGTAACCTTCTTCTACTCGCGATCACCCTCTTCGTCGGCGACTATGCCCTGCTCTTCTGGGCCGAGCAGAGGCTGCCTTCAGGCCTTGCAGCCGTAACCGCTGCCACCATCCCGGTCCAGGTCTTCCTGCTCGAATGGCTCTGGCTCCGCCGCGTCCGGCTCACCCTGCTAAACGGTACTGGATTGGTCCTCGGCTTTGCAGGGGTCGCAACGCTTGTCCTCCCGGCAGGCTTCTTCAACAGCAGCCACCATCAGCTCGACCCCTACGCCGTCGCAGGCCTGGTGGCGGCCGCCTTCTGGGCATTCGGCACTGTCCTGAGCACCCGTCTGCTGCTTCCCAAAGAACGAACCGTCAGCGCAGGTTGGCAGATGGCAATCGGAGGGACAGCGTTGTTGATCCTGTCTGCCAGTACCGGCGAATGGTCACGTGTGCAGCCTCCAGGGATCAGTCGCAACGCCATCCTTGGCATGACCTATCTCATCGTGTTCGCGTCTGTGACCGCGTTCACCGCGTACGGCTACCTGCTGCAACGGGAACCAACCGGCAGAGTCGCCAGCTACGCTTATGTGAACCCCGTTGTCGCCCTGCTGCTCGGCACAGGGTTTGCCGGCGAAGTTCTCACACTTCGCCAGCAGGTCGCCTGCGCCATCATCATCTCAGCGGTATTCTTCACCATGCTCGGGAAGAGGACGCCGCCCACCGCAGCCACCCCACCCAGTTCATCAAACGCAGCCTAGATCACGCGGACTAGACCAGCACCTTCCCCTGCTCGCCAACGTCCACCTTCCCACCTGTCACCGCTTTCGCCAGGTACTTGATCCCGAAGACCAGCCGGCTTGAGGAAGCTTCCCAGTACTCCGCCTCGTCGATGTTGACCTTCAGCACCGCGATGCTTGGATCTTCTTCGCCATTCGGAAACCAGGCCTTGAACATCGGATTCCAAAGCTCGTGGATCTTCGCCTTGTCCTGAGAGACCTGCGCCTTGCCCTTCGCGCTGACGAAGTTATGATCCTTGGGATCTGAATACACCAGCGTCACATGGGCATCATCTTCAATCTCGTGTACCTTTCCTGACTCATGCCGCGTTAGAAACCACACCGCGCCGTCAAACTCCGTCTCCTGCGTCGCCATGGGCCGCGTGTCAATCGTTCCGTCGCTATTCAAGGTCGCCATCATGCAAATGCGCACATCTTTGATCAGTTCGCCGATCTTCTTCTTGCCTTCGTCCCCACTCAAGGTTTTGTACTCGCTCATAAATCCTCCTCTCGACTTGGATGCATGTCTTTCTGTAAACGGAAAAGCGGCCGGCCTCTCCCTAGAGAGCCTGACTTGTATAACCAATCACAACGACCGGAAAGCGTGCCATCCGCCCGGTCGCTGCAGACCCTTCCCGACGCCGAAACCCTTTCCGCCGGCAACCAACGCTGCGCAAGACTTCGCCTGAATAGCCGATGACCCGGAGCGTTCAATTCGGGAGCACTCCGCCAACGAGCGCGCGGTCCTCCGACAAACGTCAGTTCACACCTGCAACTTCGCTAGAATGAACTCGTGACCCCCACCATCCTGCCCCAAACCCTTACCCGTACAGAATTTGCCGCCGCAATCAACCAGCTCCGGCCCGCTGCCGCCAACCTCGTCGCCGTCTTCGATTGCGACGGCACGCTCTGGTCGCTCGACTCCGGCTCAGGCTTTATGCAGTGGTCGATCGAATCCGGACTGCTCGCGCCCGATGCTGTCGAGTGGCTCGACCAACGCTACCGCAAATACCAGAGCGGCGAGGTCAACGAACTCCAGATCTGCGGCGAGATGGTGCAGGTCTACCAGAATCTTCGAGACGCCGACGTCCGCCAGGCCGCCGCCGACTTCTTCGCCAAACGCATCGCCCCAACTATCTTTCCCGACCTTCAACGCGCCGTAGAGACCCTGCAAGCAAAAGGAGCCGAAATATGGGCCGTCTCCTCCACCAACAACTGGGTCGTCGAAGAGGGCGTCAAGCTCTTCAACATGCCCGCGCACCGCGTCCTCGCCGCCCGCGTAGCCGTTGAGAACGGCATCGTCACCGACCGCCTGCTCGACGTCCCCACGGACGAGGGCAAGGTCACCGCGCTCATCAACGCAGGCGTCCATCTCGCCGATACCCGCCGCCCCGATGCTGTTTTCGGCAACTCCATCCACGACGCCGCCATGCTGGCCATCGCACAACGCGCCTTCCCGATCAATCCGTCTCCTGCTCTCATCGAGCGCAGCGCCCAGCAAAACTGGCCCGTCTTCTTCCCGAAAACCGCCTTATAACTCTTGGTCTCTCGCAAGCAGCTCGCGGTGAGAACCTGCTGCACCGGTTACCCTCCCGGCTACAGCCTGCAACCAAGAGACCATTCCTGCCGTCGCATCGTCTAATCTGAAGTGCAGACGCGCCGATGAAAGATCCAATCCGTAAGCTCGATCGCCGTGGAGACGCTGCCCTGCTCAAGCCCACAAGGCTTGTCGTGGCCGCTCTGATCCTGCGTGAAGCTAAAAATGGCGCGGCGCCCACTACTGAGATCCTCATCTGCCAGCGCAAACCCGATCAGCCCATGAGCTTGAAGTGGGAGTTTCCCGGCGGAAAAGTCGAGGATGGCGAAACCTCTGAACAAGCCCTCGCACGCGAACTCGACGAAGAACTCGGCATCACTGCCCGCATCGGTCGCCAGGTCGCCCGCGTCCGCCACAAGTACCGTAACGGCGGCGCCATCGACCTCCAGTTCTTCCTGGTCGACGAGTTCCAGGGCGCGCTCAAGAATCGCATCTTCAACGATATGCGCTGGTCGCCACTCCCCGCCCTCGTCGACTACGACTTCCTCGCCGCCGACCTCGGACTGATTCGCGACCTCAGCGAAGGCAAACTCCTCTAGGCCTCAGCTTAAACTGAAAACTAAAAACTGAAAACTGAAAACTGAAAAAACATATCTCTTCACATCTCCACCGCACCCAAAGCTCTGGCTTCAAAATCAAGCTTCTAGCTTTGCCCGCCATGTAACTGATTCCAGACAATCAGCAGCGACAATCCAGTCGTAATCGCCACCGTTGCCCAGGCCAGTCCATTGAACCACGCCCGGTTCGTGAACTTCCCCATCAGCTCATGCTTGTTGATCAGCCTCAGCATGAAGACCATCACCAGCGGCAGCAGCAGGCAGTCGAGCACCTGCGACACAATGACCATCTGGTACATCGGGAACTTCGGAACGAGCACCGTCGCCGCCGATACCGCAATCAGCAGGGTGTAAAACCAGTAGAAGAATGGCGCTTCCTTGAAATTCTTGTCCAGTCCACTCTCAAACCCAAGCCCCTCGCACACCGTATAGGCAGTCGAGAGCGGAAGAATTGAAGCCGCAAATAGCGAAGCGTTGAAGAGGCCCGCTGAGAACAGCAGGTAAGCGTAGTCCCCGGCGAGAGGCTTCAGTGCCTGTGCCGCCACGGCCGCATCCGAGATGTCCCGATTGCCATGCGCAAAAAGCGTCGCCGCACATGCCACGATAATGAACCAGGCCACAACATCTGAGAAAATCGAGCCAATAATGACGTCCAGCCGCGATGCCTTGTACTGCCTCACCGTCACGCCTTTATCAACGATCGAAGACTGTAGATAAAATTGCATCCACGGCGTAATCGTCGTGCCAATCACCGCCGCTGTCGTGTAAACATAGGCCTTGTTGCTCCACGTCCTGCGCGCTGGCAGCTTGATCGTCTCGAGCAACGCAGTATGCCAGTTCGGGCCGCTCAGCACTCCGGCAATAATGTACGCAACATAGAACAGACTCGCCGCCAGGAAAACCTTCTCGACCTTCTTGTAATCGCCCTTCACCACCAGCAGCCAGACCAGCACCGCGCACAACGGCACGCTGATGTACTTGCTGACGTGGAAGAGCTCCATGCTCTCCGCAATGCCCGTAAACTCCGCGATGACGTTCGTATAGTTCACCACCACCAGCAGAATCATCATGAAGAACGTGATCCGCAGCCCGAACTCTTCGCGAATCAAGTCGCTTAGCCCTTTTCCCGTCACCGCGCCCATCCGCGCGCACATCTCCTGCACTACGATCAACGCGATCGTGATCGGAATCATTGTCCACAGCAGCGTATATCCGTACCCCGCGCCGGCAGCCGAGTAGGTCAGAATACCCCCGGCATCGTTATCGACGTTCGCCGTGATAAATCCCGGACCCAGTACCGCAAGCACGAGCATCACCCGCACCCACCACATCCGCCAAAACGGTGTCTTTGCCGGCTTCAACGTCTTCTCAGTCGACATGGAGGCCGCTCTCCCGCCGGATGTGCGCTAAACGCTCCAGTATTCGCTGTTCTACGATGTCGTTATAGTAGCCATCGCGCACCGCACGCACGCACCCCGCAGCCGCAATCCGCGTGCGTCCCGCCTCATCCGGCAGCCAGCGCTGGATCTTCGCAATTAGATCTTCGGTATCCGTGAAGAAGACCGCTTCCTCATCTTCCTTGAACTTCTCTTCATGTCCCCTGGATCGCTCAGCCATAAGAAAACCGCCACAACCGGCAATCTCAAAGCTCTTATGCGTGTACTCGTCCTGGTTCGCCTTCGTCAGAAAACTCAGGTTGATCTTCGATCCCCAGATCGCCTCGCGGTACTCCTTCTCGTACAGTTCGCCGAACCGGAAGATCTTTTCGTAGGCCGCTTCACTCAACGCTCGCTTCCACTGCCTTGGGTTTCCAGAAACAACCACCGGCAATCCCGCCTCGGCCACCCTCGTCAACACATCCGCACGATCGTCATAGGGCGTTCCCACAAACGACACTTCGCGTGTCCGTTCCACATCGGTCACGGGCACCGGCGAGGGGTAGTGAATGGTCGGCTCATAGGCCGTCTGCACCTTCATCACATTCCGCGCGCCGCGATCGAGATAATCCTTGAGGTTCACCTCGCGCTGCGTCACATGCAGGTCAAACTCCGGAATACTCTTCCTATACATTCGCCACCCCGGGTCAAGCCGCGGCCCAAACGCGTTATCGATCATGTAACTGACCGTCGTAACCCCCATCCCGCGCAGCACCTTCAGGGTCTTCGGGGTCAGTAATAACAGCTTATCTGCCCAGAAGATCTCCGGTCGCTCCCGCTCCGCCAATGCCAGAAGATCCGCGTTCAGCCGGCTTGCATGCGGCCCGATCGCAGCTCGAAACGCCACCTTGTGCAGCAACTCGTTGCGGATGCGGTATCCGGTCGGATCAAACCCGATGACCTCGTGTCCCAGTCGCTCCAGGGCCCACTTCCGGAAAAGACAGGAAGTTCCCGGTCGCAGCTCACCCGCGTACAAGATCTTCATAGCTTCGCCCTCAGCCAGCCAATCACGTGCTCTGGACGAATCACGCCGGACAGCTGCTCGTGCTCATCGAGCACCGCCAGCGAGCGAAGATTGTACTTATCGAACAGCTCCGCAACCTTTTTTCCATTTGCGTTGAGGGACGTGCTGACCAGGTGTCCTGATTCCACCTCTTTCAAGGGACGAGCCCAGTCCTCCAAAGCCAGCCGAGTCACTGGAATCACCGCCTCCAGATGCCCTTCGCCCGTCACCACGAAAATCTCTGTGACCGACTCCAGATCTCCTTCAAACTCCCGCAGCGATCGCAGCGCATCCCCAACCGTCGCACCATCCGCTACCGCAACGTAGTCCGTCGTCATCAACCCAGCGGCCGAATCCGGTGCATAATCGAGCAGCTCTTCCACCTCCTGCCGCTCTTCCTCACCCATCTCCTCCAGAATCGCCTCAGACCGCTCATCCGAAAGCTCGGACAACAGATCTGCCGCGGCGCCCGGATCCATCTCCTCCAGAATCCCCGCAATCTGCTCCGAGTTCATCGACTCCAGCAACGTCTTCTTCGTCTTCGGTTCGACCTCTTCCAGCGCCTCAGCCGCCACCTCTTCATCGAGACTCGAGAACAGTGCCTCGCGCTCCGCCGGCGCCAGGTCTTCCAGAATGTCGGCCAGGTCGGATGGGTGCATCTGCGACAACTTGTCCTGCTCGATCTTCAACCGCACCCTGCGCGAAGGATCGCGATCGATCAAATCGACGAAATCCCACGGGATCACCGAAGCTCGCACCCGGCAGGCTACTCGGTCGACAATCCGAGTCGGTAGGCCCTTCAGCAGGCGGCGCAACGCCCCGCGCGTCCCAACCTCCACCTCGGCAATCTTCAAAGTCAGCGTTGGCCCGATACCGGTCCCGCACTCCCACACCAGGTCAACATCGTTTACCCGCACCACCTTGTGCCCATGCACGTCGATAATCTGCTGATCCAGCAGATCCCGCTCCAGCATCAGGAAGTCGTCATGCTCCGGCATCAGCTCGACCAGTATCTCCGGCGCCAGCTCCAACCGCCCTGCCGCCCCCATCTGTAACGCCCGTATCGGCACGTAAGATCGGCGCGAGCGCCTTCCTGTCTTCACCGCCTGCACCACCAGCGCCTCAACTTGCGATGCGTCCACCAGCGGCGCGACCGCAAACTCGCGCACGCGCCCGAACTCCCCGCCCTCCGCGCGGAAGATCGTCGCGCCAAGCAGCGTCGACACGCTGGTTCGCTGTTGTGGAACTCGACTCATAGCTTCACTCGGGCAACGAACGACGGACACTCCCCACCCGGGGATGCCCGGCAACTCCGCTCCTACGCTATCCTCGCACGGCACTCTCGAAAAAGAAGGCTGGCTAGCCCATTATCGGACCACCAGCCCTCATACATCGATCTTTATCAGCGTCAGGCTTTAAGAGTCCTACTTGCCAAAATCCACCTTCGGAGCCGTCCCATTCGACGCATCGCCCTTGAAGTACTCATCCCGGTAGTGAAATCCAGCCATTCCAGCCCAGATACTATTCGGAAACTGCTGCACATAGACGTTGTAATCCTGAAGCGCAATGTTGTAGCGGCGCCTTGCCACCGCAATGCGGTTCTCCGTCCCTGCCAGCTCATCCGTCAGCCTTGTAAACTGCTCGCTCGACTTCAGATTTGGATACGCTTCCTGCAGTCGCAGCAGCGGACTCACCGCCACATCCAGCTGCGACTGTGCCTTGATGCTGCTCGCGCGATCACTCGCGCCCATCACCGCCGCACGCGCATTCGCAATATTCGTCAGGACAGTTGACTCCTCGCCCACGTATCCCTTCACCGCGGCCACCAGGTTTGGTATCAGATCCATTCGCCGCTGCTGCTCGATATTGACCTGCGAGTAAGCCTGCGTGACCCCCTCATTCTTCGTCACCAGCGTATTCTTCGTACTCACATAGCTGCCGAACACCAGTGCGATCACAACAACGATGACCCCAACCACACCCAAGCCAACCCACAAACCCTTCATCTTCTTCCTCCAGGAATATCTATCCGGCTAACTCTAACACTGCGGCAAACACGCAACGCGCACTGCCCCGTGAAGTGGTGTCGCTCGCAACC
>CAXTNM010000127.1:0-9600 GCA_964245715.1 uncultured Acidobacteriaceae bacterium
GCTTTTCGTCACGGCGGACGCACCGTGGGCGCGGTTACTATCTCCGAGATCATCAAGTAACCAGTTCACCTCTTGGTAACACAAACGGGGGGGGGCTTCGGCCCGCCGCCTTTGCTTTACGAGCGTCTTCTTGAGGTGGGAACGGACCGTCTAGACCAGTTGAGATGCGTGACTCTCCGGAGTGCCAACGGACTTTCCCGTTAATTTTTGAACTTCCTGGCACATCGAACGGGCTCGTTCGTCCCAAGTACCTGAGAGGCTCGCTTCCCAGCGCGCAATCTCCTGCCCGTCACGAAAATGCTTGCTGCGAAGGCTTTTGAGTTCCTGAGCAAGCTCCTCACCGGAATCAATCAGCTTCAGCAATGGCTCCTTCTCGAGCAATTCGGCGAATCCGCGCGTTCCGATCATGGGCCGACCAGCCGCCAGGTGTTCATAAAAGCGGGTTGAACTACCTGAGAAGGTCGGCTCGCGTTTTATATACGGAAGGACGGCAACGTCGACGCACCGCGCATAACGCTGCAGTTCGCCATATGGCTTCATTCCGACAAAGCGACTGCGCGTCTTCGCCCATTCACGGGCCTCTCGCTGCACTGGATTTTCGATAACACGGTGGGTCGGACCGACAAAGAGCCAGTTCATTTCGGGGGTTTCCAGCATCGCCCTCTGAATCAACAACCAATCTAGATTGCCCGAGAGGTCACCCAAGACTCCAACGATAGGACGCGCCAGGTCATTCACGTCTTCTGGCAATGGACCGGGATGATAACGCGGCTCTTTCGAGATATTGGTTGCGCGCGTCGCGTTTGGAATCACTCTGATCTTTTCCGCAGCACACTCGGCCTGGTGCATGAAGTATTTTGCGATCCGTTTCGAATTCGGGCAAACCAAGCTTGCTGTCCGGCACATGCGTGTATCGAGCCTGCGTACCTGATTGGCATCGACACCGTGATAAGCGACGGTGAGATCCGTGCTGTAGTAGACGACCGGACCCGGCCAGAGTTCGGCGACCGGGGCGTAGTAGGGTGTCGTGCACACCAGCGGAGACTGTAGCGGATCGAAGTTTCCGTATGTCAGGTGTCTCGTAAGTTTGCGCTCAAACGGCAGGAACGTGCGCAACAAGATACGTGAGTAACCACGTTGCAGCGGGAAGCTGTTGACGCGGAGTGGAGGTTCCTTCAGCTGCTCCGTCTCACCCCAGGACGCCAGCGGAGCGATCCTCGAGAACCTGGGCGCCCATGCTCGAGTGTCCTCGATGTTGCTTAGGGCAGACGCAAACTCCTTCATCCAGATGCTGCCGACGACGAAGATATTCAATATATACATCATCCCCTTATCAATCTCGAGGGAAACCAACCACCGAGCCAGTTGCAGAGGACTCAGAGTGCTGGCAAATATGAAAAAGTGGTCGCCTTACTATACCGCCTGAACGGTGCCGATCAAAGGTAAGTTGGAGATTAAGCTGCCAGGGTACGGGGGTTGCTGTCCAGCACGATCTGGAGATCGTTGCGGTGAGCTCGGTGTCTCTCCAGATCTACCTCTTACAACTTGAAAGCGGAGCATTCCCTAGTCGATGACAAATCCGGCGCCCAAAAAGGTACGTTGTAGAGGGAAGGTGCAGGCAAAAGGATCCGCTATGATAAGTCAGTAGCAATTTAGGCTGCATTCATGGATAATCAGAGAGGCAGAGCGTGGCCTGACCGCTCGCGCCTTCCGCTTTACAGTTCAGGATTTGCCCGCAGGGGCTTACCGCCCTGCGTCGCGGCGTGTCAGATGGATTTCTTCTACAATAGACGTTCACGCTGCTCGCCAGCCGCAGTGGCTGGCCAAACCAGAGAGGATTTACACCATGCGCGAGATCATTACCCTGCAGTGCCCCGAGTGCAAGAACCGCAACTACTCGACGACCAAGAATAAGAAGACGACAACCGGGCGCCTCGAGTTCTCCAAGTTTTGCAATACGTGCCGTAAGCACACGGACCACAAAGAAACGAAGTAAAGCAGCTCTCATCTGCTAGCTTCTAGCTACCGCGTGCAGCTAGAAGTTAGTAGCTGCTTCTAGGGGGAGTAAGCTCAACGGTTAAACTGTCGGTCTCCAAAACCGAACTTCTCGGTTCGAATCCGAGCTCCCCCGCCAGTTTTGTTGCTCTTTGGGCCGGTTGGCCGGACGAAGCAACGTAAGTGAAGTCATCAGGTAAGGGTAGTACATCCCGCACACGAACTTTTGAGGTAGCGCTATGGCGAAGACGGCAGTGATGGTAGATCAGCCGAACTCTGGATTGCAGCAGTTGAAAACCGGGCCGGCGCGGCTGGGCGAGTTCCTGAAGGACGTGCGCTCGGAGATGAAGAAGGTGGTGACGCCTTCGAAGGCTGAGGTTCAGGCGACGACCATCGTTGTGATCGTCACCGTATTTGTCTTCGCAGCGTACTTTGGCGCGGTAGATTTTCTGGTCGGGCACTTGATGGACTTCGTCTTCAAGCACCTGGCAAAGTAAGGCTGTAGAGAACAAGAGATTGATTGCGCGCTAAGCACTTACCCACAGGCGCGGTGAGAAAAAGGCTGAAAACGATGGCGGCAGAAGAAACCAAGCTGGATGAATTGTTCCCACCGATCGCGGCGGATGGAGAGGGTGAAGGCGCTGTGCCTCCCGAGCCACTGGCTCCTCCAGCGAACGAGAACTTCAAGTGGTACATCATTCACGCCTACTCGGGCTTTGAGCGCAAGGTGAAAGAATCGTTGGAAAGCCGAATTCGGGCTTACAACCTCGAGAACAAGATTGGTCGTATCGAAATTCCTTTAGAGCCGACAACCGAGTTGCGCAACGGCAAGAAGGTCACGATCGACCGAGTCTTTTTACCCGGGTACGTCTTCGTTGAAATGGATCTCGACAACGACTTGTGGCACGTGATTAAGAATACGCCGCGGGTTACGGGTTTTCTCGGGACGGGCGATTCGCCGGTCGCGCTCTCAGACGATGAAGTCGCGAGCATGCTGAACCGGTCCGACGTGACGAAGGACAAACCTGCGATGAAGGTGAAGTTTGACAAGGGAGAGCAGGTACGCATCAATGAAGGTCCGTTTGCGAACTTCAATGGTGCAGTAGACGATGTAAACGAAGAGAAGCAGACCCTGAAGGTGATGGTCTCGATCTTTGGACGTCCGACGCCAGTTGAAATTGAATTTTCCAAAGTCGACAAGATGACTGACTAACAGGTTTGGCAACGCGCCGCCCAGCCGGGTTTGCGACGGCATGGGGCTTCTCGGCGAGGTGTCGTGGCACGAGCAACATAAATTCCGCGCGAGACAGAGTCTCCGCTAGAAGCGTAAAGAGGGTTTGAGACATGGCACCAAAGAAGATTAATGGTTATGTGAAGTTGCAGGTTATGGCCGGGAAAGCAACCCCGGCGCCACCGATTGGCCCCGCGCTCGGTCAGGCGCAGGTCAACATCATGGAGTTCTGCAAGCAGTTCAACGACCGGACCAAAGACCCGGCGATGGCCGGGCTAACAATTCCGGTCGTCATCACAGTGTTCGCCGACCGGACGTTCTCGTTCATCACGAAGACCCCACCTGCGGCCGTGCTGCTGAAGAAGGCGGCTGGCATCGAGAAGGGTTCCGGGACCCCGAACAAGGATAAGAAGGGCAAGGTTACTGAGAAGCAGATCATCGAGATCGCGACGCAGAAGATGCCTGACCTGAATTCGATCACTGTCGAGGCGGCGGCGCGCAGCATTCGCGGTACTGCTCGCTCTATGGGCCTTGAGATTGTTGGCTAAAGTATGTCGTTGGGCAAAGAGGCAGAGCTTCGGCTCTGCCTCTTGCTTTTTACGCTGATCGCCCAGCAGATCTGTTAGAAGTGGTCATAATGAGTAATTATGGTGAACGCATCGTTACTCATGCTCAACCGAAGAGAGCTTTTTGTTGAGCTCCAGGGTCCGACATCGTCGGCTTGCGAATGGGTCCGGCATCGCGTGTGAGCAGCGCGTCGGTTGACCGTTGTGCCAGGCCGTGACGCCGGCAGGCAGTTTGCACCATGGCACGGAGTTGGTCGCGATAGGCTGCTGCCGCGAACTCCTCGGTGGCGAATCGAGTCTGGTACTCGGCGATGAGGTGGGGGAAGTGCTCCTGGACAAAGCTGAGGTAGGTGGGGCGTGAGCACGACTTCAGAAAAAGCGGTTCGGCGGCGAAGAAGCTGGCGCGTGCCTGCGCCGCGCGGCTTGCCATCTGCTCGAGAGCGACGGCGGTGTCGGTAATGCCAGGCAGCAGCGGCGAGCAGAGGATTCCGGCAGTTAGCCCGGCTTCGCGGAGGCGGCGAACGGCGGCGAAGCGGAGGTCGGGCCGTGGGGCGCGAGGCTCGAGAACTCGGGCGAGCGCCGGGTTCGGCGTGGTGATGGTGAGGTGCAGGACGAGCGTGTTGCGCCGATGGATTTCGGTAAGCAGGTCGATGTCGCGCTCGATCAGCTTGGACTTGGTGACGATGCCGAGACGCAGGCCGGACCGGCGGGCGAAGACTTCGAGCAGCGAGCGCGTGATTTTAGCGGTGCGCTCTATTGGTTGGTAAGGGTCGGTGGCGGTGCCGAGGGCGATTTCGTCGGCGGGGTTGTGAGTGCGGAGCTCCTGTTCGAGGAGCCAAGCGGCGTTCTCCTTGAGGAAGATGAGGCGCTCGAAGAGGTTGGGGTCCTTGTAGTCGGGACTGTTTTTGGGACCGAGAAACTCATGTGTGTAGCGTGCGTAGCAATAGCGGCAGGCAAACTCGCACCCGCGGTATGGATTGATCGAATAGGCAAGCGAAAGCCGACGCTTTGAAGTTGTCTTGTTCAGAATGGAGCGGACCTCGAGTGAACGGAAAGTGATGTTATGACCGTCCGCGACGTGCGTTGCCTCGGCGGCAAGGCGTGCCAAGCCATGAGGTGCAGATTGGAGAATCGGAAAAAGGGATTGCGTCTGAGAAGTCATATTCGTATTTTGTTCGCCCATGCCAAGGTAACAAGGATGTAAGCGAACGTCAATCTCGCGGAAGGTAATATCTTCGGGAATGGCCTTTGATCAGAGATCTTCGGGAACCATGGATGGAGACGCGAAGCTGCTGACGAGTACAGAGTCGCGCCGCTTATGCAGTACCGGAGCTGCAGGATGTGGATCAGAAAACGCCTTGGAGCTTTCACTCAAGGTTTTCTAACGCTCGCTGATGTGCAGGATAGCAACACAGACGTCGTACTAAGAACGTCGAATCAGCCAAATAATGGCGTGTCCGTATGCTTGACGCAATCCAGAAACAGGTGCATACTCATAAGGTTGCCTCAGCTTCCTGCTGAGAGCTCATCGAACCACGCAGATGCGGAAGATGGCATACAAGGGTGGAAGATAGGAAATAGAATGTCACAGAAGATCTCCAAGGATCTGGCGAAGGCGCGCGCGATGGTTGAGCCGCGTCCCTACACGCTGGTCGATGCCGTACCGTTGTTGAAGAAGGCGCAGTACGCTAAGTTTGACGAGACGGTCGATATTACGCTGCGTCTGGGCGTTGACCCCCGGCATGCGGACCAGATGGTACGTGGGACGGTCGTTCTGCCTCATGGTCTCGGCAAGTCGAAGATTGTAGCGGTTATCGCATCGGGCGACAAGATCAAGGATGCGGAAGCAGCAGGGGCGGAGTTCTTTGGGGGCGAAGAGCTGGTCGAGCGCATTCAAAAAGAAGGCTGGACCGCCTTCGACGCGCTGATCGCCACCCCGGACATGATGCGTTCGGTTGGTCGTCTGGGTAAGGTGCTCGGCCCCAAAGGCCTGATGCCGAACCCGAAGACCGGTACGGTCACCACCGACGTAGCCTCGGCCATTAAGGAAATAAAGGCCGGTAAGGTCGAGTTCCGCACGGACAAGACGGCGCTGGTTCACGTCCCCGTAGGCAAGCTCTCTTTTGAGCCGCAGAAGCTGGTTGATAACGCGATGACTGTGATCACGAGCGTTCTGAAGGCAAAGCCGTCCGCGGCTAAGGGAAGGTACATCAAGGGGATCACGATCTCCTCCACGATGGGCCCCGGCGTACAGTTGGATAGCTCGGTGACGGATCTGGCGGGCAAGGCTTAAGGCCGGTTCCTGGTTCTTGCATTTCTATGCTAAAGATTAGCGATTTGGATTTGGCCGGCATGTACTCCGGCGGTAAAGGTTAGGTTTGTTATGGCGATTAGCAGGGCAGTAAAGACGAAGAAGGTGGAGTTCCTGACGAAGGAACTCGAAAACTCGACGTCCGCGATCATCGGCACGTTTGCCGGCCTGACGGCGTCGAAGGACTTTGATCTTCGCAAGACAATCCGCGCGACGGGCGCAAGCTACCACGTGGTGAAGAACAAGCTGGCGGCGAAGGCCAGCCAGGGTTCGAAGATCGAGGCGGCACTGCAGGGGCTCAAGGGAGTTTCGGCCGTGGCGTACACCTCGGGCGATCCGGTTGTCCTTGCGAAGGCTCTCTCGACCTGGGTAAAGGACAATACAGAATTTACGTTCAAGCTTGCGATCGTCGATGGCAAGGTGTTGTCGGTGGCGGAGATCGGCGAACTTGCGACGATGCCGGGCAAGGAAGAGCTGTTCTCGAAGCTGCTGTTCCTTATCCAGTCTCCTGCGCAGCGTTTGGCTACGGTCATCAATGCAACCGGCCGCGATCTGGCTGTCGTGATCAACCAAGCGGTCGAAAAGGAGAAGTTTACGGCCGCCGCTGCGCCTGCTTCTTTGAAGGCTGGGGCATCTCAGGACGCGGAAGCGTCTCCTGCTGAAGAGAAGCCTGCTACCGAGCCCGTGATTGCCGCGGCACACGCGGAAGAGTCTCCGACGCCGACGGAGCAGATTGCCGAACATCCGGCGTCTGAAGCAGATGCGGTTGCGGAGGAGCCTGCACAGCCGGAAAATGGTACGGCGTCGCAGGCCGGCGAAGCTGCCAACACGGAGCCGGCGGAAGGCTAATACAAATTTCGTTCCTCTCGACCGGGTGCGCTTGTCTGGGCGCAGCGGAAACCTGGAAGGGTGTGGGCAACCGAAGCTGTAAGTAAGTTTCGGGGACGTCAATTGCAGTCACAGAAATCAGATTTGAATTGGAGAGTAAAATGGCGGACATTCAGCAATTGGAAGATGCGATCGTTAGCCTAAGCCTGCTCGAGGCTTCGGCATTGGTGAAGAAGCTTGAAGAGCGTCTCGGCGTGTCGGCGGCTGCCGCCGTGGCGGCAGCGCCTGCGGGCGGCGGCGGTGCGGCGGCGGCTGCACCGGTCGAAGAGAAAACCGAGTTCACTGTCATCCTTAAGGATGCGGGCGCGAATAAAATCGCCACCATCAAGGCTGTGCGTGAAGTGACGGCGCTTGGTCTCAAGGAAGCAAAGGACCTCGTCGACGGCGCGCCGAAGCCGTTGAAGGAGAATGTTTCGAAGGACGACGCAGCCGCTATCGCCAAGAAGTTCGATGGCATTGCCTCAGTCGAAATCAAGTAAACGAGGAAGGTTGCACCGAAAGGCAGAACGCGGTATTCTCAGTGTTGAGGATATTGCTTCTGCCTATTCGCGCGATGCCAACCTCGAAAGCTTGGACCTAATTCTGATCATTGAAGACCGGAAAAGTCGGTCTTCGGGCGGTAAGAGGATGGTTTGAAGGTGTTACCCGGTCTATCCTGCGGAGAGCAGGCTACGAGGCCGGCCATGCTATCGGTCAGCGGCGGACTCGTAGCGTGAAACTGCAAGCGGCAGCGTCTTCAAGGCACGGCGAGTCTTGGAGGGTGGCGAGTATTCTGGATAATCTGCAGAGATTAGTTCGAAGTCGGACTATTGCGCTCTCGGGAGAGGTTTATCCCTTGGGGCGCTTTTGTCGTCTGCTTGATCAATCGCTCAAGCTAAAGCCCTTATCGGGAGACATCTCGTGAATCGATTGTGATCAAGATATTATGCACGGCTTCAGCTGAAAAGTTTACGGGAATCATGGATTCTGATCGACGTTGCGGAGTGAGTGCGTAAATCCGCGGTGTAGAAGGTGGGCCGGCGAAATCTCAAAGTGCTTCGGGGTTCCTGGCGTAAGAGCAGCGGAAAAGAACAGAGCGGGGCCGGCACAAGAGATTGCGCTGGGAAGGAATGCGTACAGGGCGCCCGCATGCGAGGGCGAGGTGCCCTGATGGTCGGGATCCCGGCCGGCATAATGCAAATCAGAAGAGCAGCGCGAGCTGCTGTTTTCCCTCGATGGCGCAAGCCTGAAGCAACGAAGGTCTCAGGAGAGATAATGCCCGACCAGAACAATCCGAATAGCGAGATGCGCGCAATCCGAAGCCGTCTTGATTTTTCAAAGATACCAACTGCAATTCAGATCCCTAACCTGATTGAAGTGCAGCGTCGCAGCTACGAGCGCTTTCTGCAAATGGACAAGCTGCCGCAGGAGCGCGAGGATAACGGTCTTCAGTCCGTCTTTACCTCGGTCTTCCCAATCACTGACTTCCGCAACGTAAGCGAGCTTGAGTTTGTGGACTTCTCCATTGGTAACTGGGAATGCAAGTGCGGATACCTCAAGGGCCTGAATCATCTGCGGACGGCATGTTCCAACTGCGGACACATGGTGATTACCGATCCGTTCCATCCGGGCGACGTGCTTTGTAACTTCTGCGGGACTTACAACAAGAATACGCCGGACTTTTGTACCAAGTGCGGAGACCCCGTCGGGCTCCAACTCAAGTACGACCAGGCAGAATGCGAAGAGCGCGGCATGACGTATTCGGCTCCGCTGAAGGTCACAATTCGCCTCAAGATCTACGATAAGGACCCCGAGACCGGCGTCAAGAGTCTGCGTGACATGAAGGAGCAGGAAGTCTTCTTCGGTGATATTCCGCTCATGAGTCAGAACGGTACCTTCATCGTCAACGGCACCGAACGCGTGATTGTGTCGCAGCTTCATCGTTCGCCCGGTGTCTTCTTCGAAACGGCGAATAACCGCACCTACTTCCTCGGCAAGATTATCCCATACCGCGGTTCGTGGGTGGAGTTCGAGTACGACCAGAAGAACACCCTGTACGTTCGTATCGACCGCAAGCGCAAGTTTCTGGGAACCATCTTCCTGCGCGCGCTCGGCCTGCGCACCGATGAGGAGATCCTCAAGACGTTCTACACCGTCGACACCATCAACGTGGCCGACGGCAAGCTTTCGTGGAGGGTTGCGGAAGACGGTAAGCTGACGAACCTCCTGGGTACCCGCCCTGCGGCCGCGGTCTCGCATCCGTCCGGCGACATCGGTGCGGCCGGCAAGAAGATCGGCCCGAGCGTCCTGAAAGCTTTGCGCGCCAACAAGGTCGAAGCGGTGGAAGTAGAAACCAGCGAGTTCGATGGCGCGATGACCGCCGCGGACGTAGTTGACATGGCCACCGGCGAGTTGCTCTATGAGGCCAACCAGGAGCTCACCGCCGACAAGCTGCACAAGATCATCCAGTCCGGCGTCACCAGCTTCGAGGTCTTCTTCCCCGAGCGCGACGATGTGGGCAACATCATCACCAACACCCTCCGCCGCGACTCCGTGCGCAAGCCGGAAGAAGCGCTGATCGAGATCTACCGCAAGCTGCGTCCAGGTGACCCGCCAACGCTTGATACCGC
>CAXTNM010000128.1:0-1573 GCA_964245715.1 uncultured Acidobacteriaceae bacterium
GTCCATGTCCCTCATCGAAATCACTCCCGAATCGCCAATCGCCACAGCCCCCGTAGCGACCATCGCCACGCTCTCCGCCCACGAAGGCCAGACCGTCACCCTGCAGGGTTGGCTCTACAACCTCCGCGCTTCGGGCAAGCTGCTCTTCCCCATCTTCCGCGATGGCACCGGCACCATCCAGGGCATCGTCCCCAAAGCCGCTGTCCCCGAAGAGCTCTTCGAAACCCTCAAGAATCTCACCCTTGAATCCTCCCTCAAAGTCACCGGCCGCGTTCGCCGCGACGACCGTGCCCCCTCCGGCTTCGAGCTTGACGTCGAAAACGTCGAAGTCCTCCAGCGCGTTCCCGACGAGACCCCTTTCCCCATCACCCTGAAAGAACACGGCGTCGACTTCCTCATGGAGCATCGCCACCTCTGGATCCGCACCCCGCGTCAGTCCGCCATCCTGCGCGTTCGCGCCACCATCATGAAGGCCGCGGCCGACTACTTCGACAACAACGGCTTCATCCGCACCGATCCGCCCATCCTCACGCCCAACGCCTGCGAAGGCACCTCCGAACTCTTCGAGATGGACTACTTCGACGACGACAAAGCCTACCTCACCCAGTCCGGCCAGCTCTACGTCGAAGCTACCGCGCTGGCGCTCGGCAAGGTCTACTCTTTCGGCCCGACGTTCCGTGCTGAAAAATCCAAGACCCGCCGGCACCTCACCGAGTTCTGGATGGTTGAGCCCGAGATGGCCTACGCCGGCCTCGAAGACCTCCTCCAACTCGCCGAAAAGTACCTGCACTACATCGTCACCCAGGTCCTCGCCAGGCACCGCGCCGACCTCAAAGTCATCGGCCGCGACATCTCCAGGCTCGATCTCGTCGTCGCCGACGGCGCCTTCCCGCGCCTCTCCTACGACGAAGCCCACCAGATGCTCGTCGACGCCCACGCCGCCGGCAAGATCGACACGCTCCACACCTACGGCGACGACTTCGGCTCACCCGACGAAACCTACATCTCCTCCCAGTTCGACAAGCCCGTCCTCGTCCATCGCTACCCGGCCGCGATCAAGGCCTTCTACATGCAACCCGATCCCGAAGACGCCACCAAGGCCCTCTGCGTCGATGTCCTTGCCCCCGAAGGCTACGGCGAAATCATCGGCGGCTCCGAGCGTGTCAGCTCCTACGACCTCCTCAAGCAACGCATCGAAGACCACCATCTTCCACTCGAAGCCTTCCAGTGGTACCTCGATCTGCGTCGCTACGGCTCGGTCCCTCACTGCGGCTTCGGAATGGGCATCGAGCGCGTCGTCGCCTGGCTTTGTGGCCTCGACCACGTACGCGAGACCATCCCCTTCGCCCGCACCCTCAATCGCATCTACCCCTAAACTCCTCGCCTGAAACGGCAAAGCCGTTCACTACCCCACGCAGGCCTGCCGAAGGCCAAGTGGTCCCGCCCGCGATAAGCGCTCCTCTGTCCTCGTCTCAGCCCTTCCGCCCAACAAGAAACAGCGATGGCCGGCCCCACGGGGCCGCCGCGCTGTTTTGGCAACTGGCGGCGACTTCTTGTGGTGGTTGTTTGCCAT
>CAXTNM010000128.1:1583-9595 GCA_964245715.1 uncultured Acidobacteriaceae bacterium
AAAACCCCGAGCCCGCCCCCACGGGTCCGGCATCGCTGTTGTCTCAACTGCCGACTACTTCTTGTGGTGCTTCTTGCCATGATGATGCACACCCAGCGCCTTGCGAGGCTGCGGCTTGACCGCGGTCTCATCCACTGGCGTTGCCGATACCGGCGTCGCACCGCTTGGCACCAGGGTCGTCGTCACTACCTTCGAATCATCGGTGCCGGTAAAGACTGCGACGCGGGATGCATCGATGCCCTTCTCCTTCACCAGGTAATCCTTGGTGTTGACAGCGCGTTCCGCCGCCTTGGTCGTGCGATCTTTCTCAGCCGAGGCCGCATTGCCGACCACGTCGAGCGTTGCATCCGTGCTGCGCTGCAAGCTCAAAGCCAGGTCATCCAGGCAAGCCTTGCCTTCGTTGTCCACACGCGTCGGACGCTTGGTGTCGCGATCGAACGAGATCGAGCAGAGTGCCTGGGACGCAGGCGCCGCCGGAGCGGGTGCTGCAACCACAGTCACGCTGGTCTGTGCCGTCGCTGTTTGACCCTTATCGTCGACTACGTTGCAAGTCACATTGATCGTGCCCGGCCCGGCGCCAGCAGTCGTCAGGGTCGCTGTGCTTGAGCTACCGCTGATCGAACCAGCCGATGCACTGTAGCTATAGGTCAGAGGACGGTTCTGCGGACTCGTTCCGCTTGCCGTAATCGTGGATGAGTCGCCCGGATTGACCGTCGAGGGGTTCGCCGAGCAGCTGAGGGTTGGAGGCTCGAAGGCCTTGATCGTGAAGTCAGCTGCGCAATCCGCCATCTGCCACGGCTTCGCACCCTCCGACACATGACCCTTCGCGGAATAGCTTCCTGGCTGCGCATCCTTTGTATCGATGTTCGCCGTCGCACCCGTGCCGGAGATCGTACCGCCGGTCGAAGTCCAGCTATAAGTAGCCGTCTTCTTCGGATTCAGGTTCGTCGCTGTGCCAGTCACCGTCAAAGGATCGCCCGGATAAGCCGTTGCAGGAGCAACCGCGCAGGACAGCATCACCGGAGGAGGAGGTGTGAGCGTACCAAGACGCAGCACGACGCCGCCCGATGCTTTGAATGCCGCCACGTCGCCTACGCCGCCGCTGGTCCGATCCGTCAGGGGACCACCATAGTTCACGTGCATGCCGACAATATCAGCCTGCCCGCGCAGCGCAAGGTGATTGCTCCAGAACGGCAGAACGTAGTCTGCGCCGCCACCAAGCGTCACCTGTTCGCCCCACTCCAGCGGCTGCAGGTAGGGGCCATTGATCTTCGCCGGACCAAACGTTCCATGCACGAACGGAACAAAGCGGCCCAACGGGAAGCGCCACACCGGGCCAAAGCCGAGCGTGTAGTACATCGGATCGGCTGCCTCGTTACTGCAGGCGTTCGTAAGACACTGGTTAAACTTGCCGTAGGCAGTCGAACCATTGAAGTACGCGGCTTCGATCTGGAGACCGAAATGGTTTCCAAGGTACCCCGTGATACTCGCCGTGGCGTTCGGATTCGTTACAGGCTGAAACTCATACCCGTCCATCTGGCTGATGGTGCCGAACGGACGAATGTAACCGTAGCCGCCATAGATATCAAATTTGGAGGGTGCAACCTCCGTCGTCGGCTTGGGACCGACCTGTGCACATGCCGCGGAGGCCAGGGTAACGGCTCCGAGCGCAACCAGCGTTCGCGTGGTAACGGCAGGGGACGATGAAGAAAAAGCGCGGGACACTTTCAATCGCGCAGAAAGGGAGAGCATTACTTGCACCTCACGAAATATGACATTAGTGGTTCTAAACCAAAGCAAAGGGACTGTTGAAACCACAAGCCTTTTGCTGTTTATTTTCCCAATACTAATCGGTAACTGCAGAAAGTAATAAAGAATTTTGTGACTCGAATGCATCAGCGAAAGGCAGATGGTTGTATTGCTTGCATGATATTTTCAAGGTAAGAAGCGTCCGACTTACTTCGATCCTCATCTCCCTTTGATGCCACTTGTGATTGCAGCCATTCGCACCGGGCACGACCCAGTCGGCAAACTCCCCGAAGCCGCCTTCCACCGCTGGCTGGATGATCAGATTCTCTGTCCTAAGTGCAGCGCCACGTATAACCTGGTCTGTGACTACAACGCCTCAATCAGTCGCTTTTTCGAAGAAGAGTCCCGACGTCTCATCCTGCTCCTCCGCAAAGCGATCTTCCTCGGTCACGCCAACGGTCACAAGGTCGCACACTTCGAAACAGCAGGCGTTGTCGTCACCAGCTTTGCACCAGAGAAAATACCGTTCGTTCAGTAATCGAGCAAAAAGCGTCGGCAAAGCTGACCAGTCGCAGGTTGATCGGAACCAAGACAGTTACCCTTGTGCTATCCACGAAACCCCAAAATGACTGCCGGCGCAGAAACCCACACGCGGTTCCCGTAGGCTGGAAAGGTCATGGCTAAGAAAAAACTTCGCATCGGCGTCCTCTTCGGCGGCCGTTCCGGCGAGCATGAAGTCTCGCTCCTCTCCGCAGCCTCCATCCTCAAGGCGATCGATCGGAAGAGGTTTGAGGTCGTGCCCCTCGCGATCGCGAAATCCGGTCAGTGGCTCGGAGCCGAAGCCGCCCAGGCACTGCTCGCCGGAGACTCCGCGACCCAGCCGCTGCAGATCGAGGCTGCATCCGCGCCCGCCGAACTCATCCCCCAATCGGCCGCGCTCACCAGTACCATCGACATCATCTTTCCCGTGCTCCACGGAACCTTCGGCGAAGACGGTACCATCCAGGGTCTGCTCGAACTCGTCGACCTGCCTTATGTCGGTGCCGGCGTTCTCAGCTCCGCCGCCGGCATGGACAAGGACGTCATGAAAAAGCTCTTCGCGGCGGCCGGTCTCCCCCAAACTCCGCACGTTACTTTGCTGCGCAGCGAGTGGCAAGCCGATCCCAGACGCTGCCAGCGCGAGATCGAAAAGTCGCTCGCCTATCCCCTCTTCGTCAAGCCTGCGAACCTCGGCTCCTCGGTTGGGATCTCCAAGGTAAAAACGCGCGCCGACCTCGCACCCGCGATGGACCTTGCCGCTACCTTCGACCGCAAGCTCGTCATCGAGCAGGGCGTCGGCGGACCCGGTGCCAAGCCCCGCGAACTCGAAGTCGCAGTCCTCGGCAACGATCTCGCCGAGGCCTCCATCGTCGGCGAGATCATCCCCGCCAAGGAGTTCTACGACTACGAGGCCAAATACCAGCTCAAAGGTCCCGACGAGAGCGTCTGCGAAATCCCCGCGAAACTAACCCCCGCTCAGCAAAAGCAGATCCGGACTATGGCGCTCGCTGCCTTTCGCGCCTGCGACTGTTCCGGGCTCGCTCGCGTCGACTTCCTCATGGAGCCCGCCCGCAAAGGTCTCAAACCCGCAATCTTCCTCAACGAAATCAATACGATGCCGGGTTTTACCTCAATCTCGATGTATCCTAAACTGTGGCAGGCCTCGGGCCTCGCCTACAAAGATCTGATTACGCGCCTCGTGGAACTCGGCTTCGAGCGCCATCGCGAAAAGCAGTCAACCGTCTTCAGTCTGGGATAAGCAAATACCAGAAGAAGGCGATGAAAAAACATATTCAGACAAATTATTAGGGTTTGCTGACGATTTCCTGCGCATTTTCCCAAAAACGGTTTAGCGTCTGTTCAGTAACTATTCACAGCACAGAGGAACATACTGTGGATTTATCCCAGCTTGACCTCCATTACCTCCCCGAAATCTTCGGGATCGTCGTCGTCATCGCCTGCTTTCGTCCGCTCGTGCGGCGTGCGGGTTCGCACGTCAATCTGTGGTTCAGCGCCTGGATCTGTCTGCTGCTCCATCTCGTCGCCATGACGTTCCTGGCGGACAAGCTCCCTCCCAATCCCTGGCTGCTCCTGTTCGATCGCTGTGCCTTCGGTGTCGCAATTCTGATCTTTGCCTTCACCGCGGAGAAGAATCCAGCGCAGCGCCTCCGTAAGCCGCTGCCCGCCCTCCTCGCAGTGCCGCTCATCTGCCAGGCGGCCGTCATCGCTTTCCCGGTCCACCCCGCAGGACTCGATCGCCTGACCGTTCTGCTCTTTCTTGCGGCCGCGCTCTATCTGCTCCTTGCCCTGCCCCTCCGGACCGGGCGCCGCACCCGGCAGGCAGCGGTCTTCGGCTTCGCTTACCTCATCCTCGCGGCAGTGGCGCTCGCCTGCAATCCGAAGCAAGCCCCGCTGGTCGGCCGCGCCGAGTTGACCCTGCTGTTGCTGGGAGCAGCCTTCCTCTTCGGGCGCTCAACGGTGCGCGTCCATCGCGGCGTAATCCTGGCGATCTCCGGAATGACGCTGTGGGCACTCACCTGGCCCATGCTCACCCTCTATGCGTGGCTCTTTCGTCCCATCCTGCTGCCCTCAACCATCCTCGAACTGCCGGTCTACCTGATGGCCGGAGGCATCATCCTCACGCTGCTCGAAGAGCACATCGGCTCAACCGAGCGCATGGCCATGCACGATCCCCTCACTGACCTCGCCAACCGCCGCATGTTCGAAGAACGTTTCGTCCTCGCGCTTGAAGAAGCTCGTGCCGAACATACCACCGTGGCCTGCCTCGTCATCGATGTCGACAACTTCAAAACCATCAACGACACCCTCGGCCATGATGCCGGAGACCAGATCCTGCGCGCCCTCAGCGCACGACTCGCATGGCACATCGGCCCTCGCGATCTGCTCGCCCGCACCGGTGGTGACGAGTTCACCGCGCTCCTCGCGGGCGTACACAACGAGCATCATCTCAAGTTCGTTGCCGGCGCAATGATGTCTGCCGCCAGCGTGCCTATCCTCGTCGACAACAAACCCGTCGATGTCCGCATCAGCATCGGCATCGCACTCTCACCGGATCACGCCGACGACACCGAGGGCCTGCGTCGCGCTGCCGACCAGGCAATGTACTCCGCTAAACGCCGTGGCGGCAGCCTCCTCGCCTTCGCAGGCGAAGAGTAGGCTGCCCTACAGGAACATCCGTTCCACATCTCCCCAGCTTTTCACCCGCGGAAACTCCTCGCATCCAATGTTGTGGTGCGAGTGAAACAACACGCCCTGACCCTGAAACCTTCGCAGCTGCCGCGGATTGTCGTCGATAAGGAAGTCCGCCCGCAGAATGCTCTTGTCGCCGCAAAACACGATATTCGCGGCCGGGATAAATGGGAAATGCCGTTCCAGCCACTCGTACTTCGCCGTAAACGAGGTGGGCACCTCCATCGCCGCCGAGGCAATAAACACCTCGTACTTCGACTGCAGAGCAAGCATCACCCGCGGCGCATCCGGCATGACCTCCAGCACGGCAAAGAAGTCCGCGGACAGCAGAAACCGTTCGATCGCTTCATGCCGGCTCGGATGAATGACATCCCAGATGGTCTTGCCTTCTAAGTCTTCAACGCATAACCTCTCGCCGAACTCCAGGTTGTAACGCTTCAGATTCTCCGCCACCGCGTCCGCCATCACCTCGTCCATGTCGACGCAAATCCGTTGACGACTCCCCTTCAACTTCCCCTCACAATCTGCGCCGCGATGCTCTCAAACGGCACAACCTTCCTCTGCGGAGAATCGCGCGCTGGATCGTAATACAACAGGCGCCCACAGCTCTCGCACGTCAGCATCTCGTGATTGTCCCGTTCTCTGAGATCGTTCCAGCGCTGCGGCCGCACCAGCATCTGGCACGAAGAACATTTCTGATTCAGCGCCTCCGCCAGGCCTGTCCCCTTGGCCTTCGCGATGCGATCGTAAAGACTCAGCGCATCCTCGCCCACCTGCGCCCTGGCCGACACCCTCCGCGCCTCAACATCGGCCAGGGCAATCTTGTTCAACGCGATCGTAGCCGCCGCGCGCTCCTTCTCGAGCGCGTGTTTCTTCTCCGCAGCCGCGACAGCCGTATCTGCCAGCACCTTCTGCTGCTCAAGTTGTTCACTCCGCTCCATGCTCTCGAGTTCGGCATCCTCAAGCTTCGCGATCTCACTCTTCAGAAACGTCATCTCATGCTCAAACGCATTCGCCTGCACCGTCGACGTCGCAAGCTCGGACTGCTTCTGCACCTTCCGGATCTTCTCCTGCTTATCCCGGACATCGGACTCCTGCCGCCGCCGCAGGACCTCTTCCTTACCAATCAGGTCGATCACCACGGCACGCTGCCCCACCGTAGCCTTCGCCTTGGCATCCAGGTCCGCCACCAGCTTCGGCAGCGCCACCATCTCATCGCGCAGGCGTTTGGCCTCCAGGTCATACCGCTGTAGACTCATCAACTTCTCAATATCCGGATGCATCACCACCCCCTTGCAACCCCGATGCTACAGGCTCCGGCCCTAAACCCGCCAGCGAGCGACTCTGCCAAAACCTGCCCCGCACAACTTCCAGCCCACAAACTGCATCCATGTCGCGCCCGTTACAATCTGACGAGTATCCATGTCAGCCGCAACCGCGACCCCCTCCGACCAGAACGTCCACGAGCACGGCAGCGAAGCCCAGATCGCCGCACAAACCCGCGCCGATAACGCCTGGAAGCCCAAAGCCAACAAATGGGCCATCGCCCTCACCGTCACCCTCGCGACCTTCATGGAGGTCCTCGACTCCTCGATCGCCAATGTCTCCCTCCCGCACATCGGCGGCTCGCTCGGCGCCTCGCAGGATGAAGCCACCTGGGTGCTCACCAGCTATCTCGTCGCGAACGCCATCATCCTGCCCGCCTCGGCTTATCTCACCACCTTCATAGGCCGCAAGAAGTTCTACATGATCTGCGTCGTCCTCTTCGGCATCTCGTCCGCGCTGTGCGGTCTCGCTCCGTCACTCGGCCTGCTCGTCTTCTTCCGCATCCTCCAGGGAGCCGGCGGCGGCGGCCTCGCACCTTCCGAACAAGCCATTCTCGCCGACACCTTCGAACCCAAGGATCGTGGCAAAGCCTTCGCCCTCTATGGCCTTGCCGTCGTCGTCGCGCCCGCGCTCGGTCCCACCCTCGGCGGCTGGATCACCGATAACTACAACTGGCGCTGGATCTTCTTCATCAACGTCCCCATCGCCATGCTTTCGCTGTTCCTCACCAGCCGCCTCGTTGAAGATCCGCCGCACGTCGTTCGCGAAGTGAAAGAATCCGCTAAATACGGCCTCAAGCTCGACCTCTTCGGCTTCGGCCTGCTCGCCTCCGGCTTCGGCTCCCTCGAGTTCATCCTCGACAAGGGCCAGGAGGACGATTGGTTCGGCTCCCACGTCATCGCCTTCTTTATCTTCCTCTGCGCCGCATCGCTCATCGTCCTCATCTTCTGGGAGCTCTACCAGCTCAAAGTCGGCAACCGGCCCATCCTCAATCTCACCCTCTTCAAACGTAAGACCTTCGCCATCCCGTTCGTTCTCATGTTCGTGCTCGGCTTTTCGCTCTACGGCACTACCGTGCTCATTCCCCAGATGGTCCAGACCCTGCTCGGCTACACCGCCGAACTTGCCGGCCTCGTCATCTCTCCCGGTGGGGTCTGCATCATGCTCTGCATGCCCATCGTCGGCATCCTCATCGGCAAGGTCGACCCACGCTGGCTCATCTGCTGGGGCTTCCTCAATCTCGGCCTCTCCATGGTCCTGATGCACACGCTCTCGCTCGACTCCAGCTTCAAATACATCATGTGGGTCCGTGTCTACCAGGCCTCCGGATTAGCCTTCCTCTTCATCCCCATCAACACCATCAGCTACACCGGCGTCGCCCGCAGTGAAAACAACGACGTCTCCGGCCTTACCAACCTCGCACGCAACATCGGCGGATCCTGCGGCACCGCGTTCATCGCGACCATGCTCTCGCGCGGCTCACAAAAACATGAAGCCTACATGGTTCGCAATCTGACGCCGTCCAACCAAAACTTCGCCAACCAGGTCAACCGCCTCAAGCCGCTCTTCCATGGCGGACCTACCGGAGGCCTCACCTTCGGCGGCGGCCGGGGCGCCGGCGGCATTCAGACCGCGCAGGCTTACATCTACAACCAGCTCCACCAGCAATCCGCCATGCTCGCCTACCT
>CAXTNM010000129.1:0-9478 GCA_964245715.1 uncultured Acidobacteriaceae bacterium
GTAAAGAAGCGTTCATCGCTGTCGGTGATGTCGGACTCGATCTGTTCGGGCGGCATGCCGGAGTAGAAGGTGGCCACCACAACCACAGGAATTTTCACCGGCGGAAAGAGGTCAACGGGCATATTCGTGATCGCGGCAACACCCACGACAACGATGATGAGGCAGACCATCAGAATGAAAAATGGATAGCGAATCGCAAAGGAAGACATTGATTACTGATCTCCCTTCTGGTTCTCTTTGTGATAATTGGCGAGATCGTTCGGAGCCGCCTGCGGTTTAACTTGTTCGCCTACCTGCAATGTAGAAAGGCCACCGATGATCACACGATCGCCAGCCTGAACGCCCGAAGTGATCTCCTGAGAGTTAGCACTGGCAATACCCAGCACGACGGGACGCTTTTGGACGTGATTGGTGCTGTCGACAAGCATCACCGACGGTTGATCACCCTGGATGATCGCGCTGGCTGGAACGAGCAATGTATTGTCCTTCTCTTCGAGGTTGAAGGTCACGTCGGCATACATGCCTGGAGTCAACGTGAGTTGAGGATTCTTAACGTCTACCTCCGTCATCATGGTCCGAGTGGAGTTCGATACATCTCGTGTAAAGCGCACTACGGTACCAGGGAAGTCCTGACCGGTGGCTTGGACGTGAACAGTAACGGTAGAGCCTTCGTGCACCATCGGAACGTCTCTCTCAGGTACTGGCATGCGGAGGCGAAGCACATCGCTCTGGGCGAGCCTGACGACAGCCTGATTCAAGCCCTCTGCCGTCCCCGCCGGAATCAACGACCCGGTATCTGCGTACCGCATCGTGATGACGCCGCTGTAGGGAGCCGTAATGGTTGCGTACTGTTCCATGCTTGTAACGCGAAGGTTTGCCGCCCGAGAGACTCCAAGTTGCCCTTGGGCCGCTGCAACGGCAGATTTCGCGGCGTCAACCTGTGCCGCCGCTGATTGGTCTTTTGCACGCGCATCATCTAGTTCCTGAGCAGCCACTAAACCGGGCTGCTGATCCGATGCTTGCTTCAGACGCATGTAGTTCGCATGCACTGCTGCATAGCCTGCCTGTTCACGGGAGACTTCATTTTGCAAGCGAGTGATGTTTTCTTGAGTCTGGGTGATTCCGGCCTGCGCACCCGCTACCTCTGCCTGCAGCTCTGGTACCTCGAGCACTGCCAGCGTTTGCCCCTGCCGGACCCGATCCCCGATATCAACATAGATGTGACGTATATAACCGGAGACCTTACCGTGGACGTCGATCTCCTGAAAAGGCTGGAACACGCCAGCGACTGTCAGCTGATTCGAAATGTGCCCTGTCTGCACTGTTGCGACGGAGACTGCGGGGGCCTCGTGGGGCGCTTGCGCTTGAGACCTCTCGTCGGAAGAGCGGTGCCTTTCGAAGGCTATGATGAGTACCGCAAGTACGATACAACAACCTAATGTGAGGAATAAGCGCCTACCGCGCATCTGTGAACCTTCCTTGATCGATGGTGCGTGGGCAAACCTGACTGACGCCGAGGGCAAAGATAGTGACGAGCATCTCGTTCTAGGTCACGGCTGTCTCTCTTCGAGAAGAGCGGTGCTTTGCTTCCAAATCTTTGCCGGTCCGTTACTCGATACCAGCAGTAACATCGAAGGATGACCCGTGCGACCCGAATGTTCCATTTGGACCTCGCTGAATCCATAGAGCCCACATGCAGCGGCTGAGAAGATGGCGAGGGATTCATCAGAGCTGCTCTCATCACAACCGTCCGGCGAATCGCCCGAGGCGGCCCGTAACTTACCGAAGACCCCTCCCTTGATGTTTCGGGCAACGATGCGTCCGTCGCGGGAGACGACGTCAGTTTGGGAGGGGGTGAGGATGTCGCCTCCTACCTGAATCACGGTCGAGTCGGGATCCCACTTCGTGTCTCCGAATGGCTCAACGGCCGTCCAACTGCTGATTGGATCCGCAATAGCCCGCACGTATACGTCGAGAGGAATTGAGGTTGTCTTTGACGAAATGGAGTCGAATTGAACACCAAGCTCCGACTTCTCAGACGTTTTAGCGTCCGGTACCTGTTTCGAAGCAGGGCTTACGGCAACAACATGCGCGTGGACCAAAGCTCCTGAAGGAAAGACCAGCCCGGCAACCTTGACCACCTGGATAGTCTTCGCCAGTACCGGGTCACCCACCTTGGCCCGATGTGCATCCACAGTATTGGTGAAGACGATGGGGAGGGCTGTCTGGGGCGGGAGCAACGCCGCTGACATCGATGTTCCCGCCGCCTGCGTGATCGCCACTAAGAATATAAAGGATCCGTGCGTCACCAAGCTTTGAATCAACATAAGGAACTCCTGCCACAACGTTGCTCTTGCCTAGGGAAAGTGGACCACAAAGATTTCTGACAATTGCTTACACTTCCTGACAAGCTGTAGGAGCCACTTGTGCGGCTCAGCCTTGGCAGCCCATGATGGGTGAAAGGAGTTTCTCTTTGTCAACGTCTACCGTTCGTTCACGAGTCCTGATCATCGAAGACGACAAAAAGATGGCTCAATCGCTCCGTGAAGGGCTTGAAGAGCGTGGATACGATGTACAGACAGCGGCGAGCGGGGAAGAAGGCTTTTTTGTGGTTTTCAGCTTTCGGCCGGATCTGCTCCTGCTCGATCTGAATCTTCCCGGACGCGGAGGGCTGGAGATCCTCAAGCAACTACGGGAGCAAGCACTCGAAGTCAGGATTATGGTCCTGACCTCCCATAACGAGGTGGAGGAACGCGTGCTAGGGCTGCGGGAAGGGGCTGACGATTACCTGGGCAAGCCATTTGCCTTCTCTGAACTGATGGCTCGTGTTGAGGCGCTGCTCCGACGCGGACTGCCAGCAAAAACGACCAATACACTATCCGTGGCAGACCTGGTCCTGGATATGACGCTTCGCCGCGCCCGGAGATCGGGAGTCAATCTGACTCTTACTGATCAAGAATTTGACCTACTCCTGTATTTGGTAGAGAACCGTAACCGTGCCGTGTCACGCGAAATGCTTGCTCGCGATGTGTGGCATGAGACCTCACGCTTTACCCCAATCGACAACGTCATCGATGTCCAAATGGCCAGATTACGCCGTAAAGTGGACGAACCATTTGAGATTAAGCTCCTCTACACCGTTCGAGGGGTTGGATTCAGCCTTCGCGAGCCGCAATCATGATTCTTCCCTCGTCAAAGAGCATCCGCAGCCGCCTGACCTTCTGGTATGTTGCAGTCCTTGCGGCGATCCTCATGGTCTATGTGGCGGTGGTCTTCTTCTTCCAATTTGCTCTCCTTGAGCGCCAGATGTATCACGACGAAGTGCAAGACATGGAAACGGTGGAAGCCTTGTTCTTCTTCGACCAGGGGGGGCAGCTTGAGCTTGAACAAAGCTACTTTGTACATCCTCAGAACCGGCTGCTTGTCGACCGCCTGCTCGAAGTACAAGATCTCTCCGGGCATGTTCTGTTTCGCAGTAAAACGCTCAAAGGTATGCCACTCGATGGCCCTCAGTTTCCTGGCGAAGGTACAGATTCCTTCAATGAACGCACGACCACCCTTGCTGATGGATCGCGTGTCTTCCTAATCAGTCACACTCATCCAGTAGAAGGCCGCCAGGTCCTGATTCGCGTTGGGTATCATCTGGGCGCCCTGCAAAACAGGATGATGCAATTCGCTCTCCTGTTGCTGCTGGGAATGCCTCTCGCCCTGATTGCCGCTGCATTTGCCGGATACGGGATCGCCCGCAAAGCACTCCGCCCGCTGGACGAAATGGCAGGCAGAGCAGAGAGAATCACTGCTAAGAGCCTTAGTGCACGGCTGAACATCGAGAATGAAGATGATGAACTTGGCCACATGGCTCGTGTTTTTAACCACCTGCTTGGCCGTCTTGAGACGGCGTTTGCGGAGCTCCAGCGTTTCACTGCCGATGCCGCTCACGAACTTCGGACGCCGTTGGCGTCGATTCGTACTACCGGTGAGCTGGCACTTGAGCGCCAGCAGGGCGCGGAGGAGTTCCGCGAGACCGTCAGCAGCATGCTGGAGGAAACGATACGGCTGAATCAGACGATCGATGGTCTTCTGATCCTTGCGCGGACTGAGGTCCGACAGGTTGGCGAGACGGAAGAGCTGATCTCCCTGCCCGAGCTGGTCCATGAAATCCTAAAGCTGCTCGCCGTGGTCATTGAAGAGGCTCGGATCTCAGTCTCGGAAACTCGGGATGGCCATGATGAGCTTCCCGTCCGTGCTGATCGCAGCCTCGTCAGGGTAGCGATCCTGAATGTCGTTCACAATGCGTTGAAGTTCAGTCCGCCCGGATCAACCCTCACCATCTCCTATGCCCGAGCCACGCTGAACACAAGGCCTGCGGAACGGTTGTGCATTGCGGACTCAGGGCCAGGGATTCAGGCTGGAGAGCACGAGCGCGTCTTCGACCGATTCTTCACCAGTCGAAGCCCGGAGACACAATCAAGCAGCGGCGCTGGATTGGGCCTGTCCATTGCCAAACTTGCGATTGATCGTAGCGCTGGATCCATTTTCTTCGACAAAACGGCGAGTGGGGGCGCAAGGTGCTGCATCGATCTTCCCGCCGATCACCGCCCGCCAGAAAAGAAATGATGTATCTGCATGCTCCTCGCGAGCAGGTACATGACGATCGTCAAAGTAAGTACGAAGGCTGCGGTTAGTACGCCCCGTAGCGTAGAGTATCCAACGGTTCCTGTAGGTTTCCGTAGATTTAGCATTCGAATCGCCTTCCATTTCGCAGGGCGTAAGGAAGCGGGAGAGGTAACGCCTGCAAAGCTGCCTCTCCCGACCGTCACCTAGAAGCTGCGGTAGATTGAAGAAGTCTTCGAGCAGCATCCACGACTGCTAGGGGCGACCACTGCGTTTTCACAGATTCATCGTAAAGGGGATCATCAAAGTCGCATGAGGGCTGGCCGATCAACAGAATCTTTGCGCCAGGCCAGGTTTTTCGGACGTGCATGGCAATTCTCCGCGCCTCATGTTCACTCGGTCGAAGGTCGACCGCGACTAGGCAGCAATTGCTGTCTGAGGGCAAAGAAGTGACATCCTGGTAACCCGCTACTGCGAGGACTGGATGCTCCAAGGAGTCCATTACCATGCGGCGGGAAGACCGAAGTCCCGGGTCCGCCTCAACAAGAAGGATCGACGCCAGTTCCAGCGGAAACGCGCTGCTATGGCCAGCATGTTCAATCTGTTTCATGAGCATTGGGCTCTCCCGATACACGCAACAACCTTCATTTGTCTTCTAAACATTTCAATCTCCCGAGCCGACGCAAACATGTGCGCGGCTCTCCACCGTCTGTTCAAGACGGGTTTCACATGGCAACCAGTAGATGGTCGCAGAGGGAGTGTTTAGACGAGTGTTGGCGGAGGTCGGCGGAAGTGCGAAACGCCTTGCCGATCCATTCTGACCGAAGCAATAAAGCTTATCTGGGCTGAATAGGCGAAGGCTGGCGCCTCGACGCTACGGAACGATGCAAGCAGTTGAAGAGCGAAAAACTCGAAGTCGGGCGGCCCGTCAACTGATTTCAAACAACCGATTGCTGAGAACACCTTGGAGGTGTTCTTCTCGGTGGAAAGCTTTGCTGAGGCCAATCCGGGGTCGGGAGCGTTCTTGTAGAGAACGAGCTTTGCTTCAATCGCAAACAAAATCACAGCGAACGCCAGCAAATGCAGCACGATGTTCCGAACAAGAAATCGAGGGGATCGTCTTACCGTTCCCATTGCCAGCCTCCGCCGCAGGTGTCGATCTCACACCTGGACTCCTTCGGACATTACCACACGCTTCAATGTACATGCAACGCCTTCTGCGTCCCTAACCTCATCTCGCAGTGCATTGCCTAGATGGAGATGAGACCGGTGAAGATCGCCATCAGCGATGCTGTTCCGACGATGATCCAAAGCATCACGCCCTGGATCAGTGGCCTCGCTCCCACAGTTCTAGGCTTCAGTCTGCTTACTTAAGGCCGCAAGTCTGACTTACGGCGGGCTGTCTTCTTCTGATCCGCCCTCGTAAATGGGTTCGACCCTCTGCGGGAAGAGGCTTTCATGCCTTCGGAGCAGTTCGTGCATTACACGGATGCTGATACGTGCCGCGAAGCTGACTTCCTTATCCAGTTCTACGTCTACGTCTGAAATTTGGGCGTCGGTGGACGATTTTCGCTACCCATTTGGCAGTTCGCACTGCGACGATCAACGGGGTGGCGATGATGATGGACGGGCCGAGTTTCGGCCAGTCTGGGCGGCGCTCGTTTCCAACAACTTTCATGAAATGAGTATAGGCGAATAATAGGCGAATATGTCAAAATGAGGAATCCGCTGAGCACGGCGCTCGGATGCGTGTATGACCCACAAAGCGATTTCACGGGAAGATCCCCTCATCCAGGTTTTCTCACCCTGCGATGACGGCACGCGTCTCCTTGAGGAATTCGCGCGGGCGCGGCTAGCAGACTACACTTTTCTCGAACCGAAGGACTTTAGCGATCTTCGAAGTTCAGCGTTTGCTGGTATCACCGAGTGGGACAGCTTCGCGGAACACGTTCTCGGCTGCACTCGTTGTGGAGAGGTTTAAGTATGTGCGGACGATACGTGAGACGAAGTGACAAGCAAAGGATTGCTGAGCATTTCCATGCAAACCCGACCCCGTCAGATTTGCCGATGCCCGCAGCCGACTATAACGTGGCCCCGACCACACATCAGCCCATCATCCGCCAAAGCAGAGAGACTGGAGAGCGCGAGCTGATCCTGGCGCGGTGGGGTCTCGTCCCGTTCTTCACAAAAGATTTGAGAGAGATCAAGGGGCTTTCGACAATCAACGCTCGGGCGGAGACGATTGCCACGTCGCGCACATGGCGAGAACCGATGAAGAAACGGCGCTGCCTGATTCCGGTGAACGCGTTTTACGAATGGCCAAAGGAGGGCAAGCCTCCAAAACAGCCTTATGCCTTTGAGCTGTCGAGCGGGAGTCTATTCGCCTTCGCCGGCATCTGGGATGCGTGGAAGGACGTGGAGGGCCATTGGCTTCAGTCCTATGCCATCGTGACGACAGAGGCGAATGAGTTGATGTCGCAGATTCATCCTCGAATGCCCGTTATTCTGCATTCGCGGGATTATGACCGTTGGCTTGATCGGGAGGAAACGGAACGGCTACCGCTCGATCTTCTGAGGCCATTTGAGTCAGAAGCTATGGAGATGCATGAAGCGAATCCGAAAGTGAATAACGTTCGCAACACCGGGCCTGAGTTGCTGGAAAAGGCTGGGATCGCAGCCGAGTCGGGACAGTTGCCGTTGTAGGAACAGGCGTCCGTCAGGTTCCTATCCTCTCTGTTTCAATAAGGTTCTGAACTCTGGCCCTTACCTCGTCGCGAATCGTCCTGACCTCAGACTGTGAGAGGCCCTTTGGATCACGCAAGGGCCAATCATCACGACGCAAACCCGGAACGTAAGGGCATTTGTCCCCACAACCCATAGTGATGAGCAAAGAAGCGCCTTCGGCCAGCTCCTGCGTAAGCTTTTGAGGATTGGCACCACTCAGGTCGATTCCAACTTCCTGCATTGCGGATAGAACTTCCGGGTGGACGCGAAGTCCCGGCTCTGTGCCTGCCGAAACCGCTTCCGCCTTGGTGTGATCGGCAAGTTGATTGAAGAAAGCTGCGGCCATCTGAGACCGACCAGCATTGTGAACACAAGCGAAGATGACCTTTTGCATGGTTTCCTTTCGGGGCTATTGCTTACCGATCTTGTCGATCTCTTTCTGAATTGCAAAGCCGTCGAGGGTTCCAAGGGGGAGACTCAGGAAGAGACTGATACGCCGATCAAGCGCCTGGAACGCCTGACTGAACGCGCGGTCAATCTCGTCCGACGTTCCTTGCACGGCGGCGGGATCAGGAATACCCCAGTGTGCAGTCATCGGCTGACCCGGCCAGATAGGGCAAACTTCATTGGCTGCGTTATCGCACACCGTAAATACAAAGCTCAGATGGGGGGAATCCGGGGTGGAGAACTCTTCCCAAGACTTGCTACGGGCGCCTGTAGCGTCGAGTCCGGCTTTCTCCAGTTGACGCATAGCTTCCGGCCTGGCGGTTCCGGCCGGATGGCTTCCTGCGCTGAATGCCGTAAAGTTACCACGCCCTTTGCGATTCATGATTGCCTCGGCCATGATCGAACGAGCCGAATTGCCAGTGCAGAGAAAGAGAACGTTGTAATGCGGCATAGATGCTCCTAGGAACGTAGTTCGATTTCGGGACGGAAGGCTATGCGCAGCACTCAGGGCCACAGCAGGCTTTTGAAATCGCGGTATGCGGCTTGACTGCGTATACCTTCACGCTGGCCGCCGCGGCATTGACGTCATACTGCGAGAGCAGAGCTGTGAGATCCTCGTGCAGTGAAGGCTCAGTCGGTGCCGGGGTGCAGCAAGCTGCTTCAACGACTGGGAACGGATTTGACGTGTCCATCGCCGGCGAACAGCATCCCGCCTGGTTCTCCACCTTCGCGTAGGCATTTAGGTCCGCACCACTATCTACGATCTCGACATGCTCGAATCCCGCTGCGACCAGACCGCTCTTGTAGTCCTCAATCTTGATGGCTCCGGCTATGCAACCCACATAAGCGGCCATGCTCTGCGCTACCGCTTCGGGAAGTTCATGTTTTAGCGCGATATCGCTGACGGCCACCCTTCCTCCGGGCTTTAGAACGCGAGAGATCTCGCGGAAGACGGCAGGCTTATCTGGAGCAAGGTTCAGGACGCAGTTCGAGATGACGCAATCGACCGAGGAATCGGGAAGCGGAATTTGGTCAATCGTCGATTGATAGAACTCGACATTGGTATATCCGCCTGTTTGGGCGTTCGCCCGTGCCCGCTCGATCATGGCGATCGTCATGTCGATGCCGATAGCGCGGCCTGTTGGCCCAACCATCCCGGCTGCCAGAAATACATCCAGCCCCCCACCTGAACCCAGATCGACGACCACTTCTCCTGGCCGGAGATGTGCCGTAGCGGTTGGATTGCCACACGAAAGGCCCATGTTGGCCTCGGCGGGGATGGATGTCAGTTCCTCGGCGGTATAGCCGAAGGCCTCTGCGACAGCCTGCACACCCGCGTTGTTGTTGGACAAAGTGCTTTCCGCTACTGCCCCATACTTCGACTTTACCGAATCCAAAAGCTGCTCTGACATTTTTCCTCCTTCACATCTGCTTAGGCAACTATATGTCTTGCTTTCGCATTCGTCAAGGCGTATACGTTGAGACATGGCGAAACAATCATTCAACGTCGAACGATTCTTCCAAGCTCTCGGCGACAACACGCGACTCCGCCTCCTCAACCTGATGGGAGATCAGGAGATTTGCGTCTGCTACTTCGTCGAGATCCTCGGCGGTCCCCAGCCGAAGGTTTCCAGACATCTTGCATACCTTCGCAGCGCGGGCATCGTCGCGGCGCGGCGCGAGGGAAAGTGGA
>CAXTNM010000130.1:0-9438 GCA_964245715.1 uncultured Acidobacteriaceae bacterium
TGGCGTGCGTGCTGTGCTGGGTTACGGGGCGGAGCAGGATGCGGCAGCGGGCGGCGAAACGTGGGATGAAGACGCGACGGATGGCATCGACAGTCTCTTCGTAGTCGAGCGAGAGTGCGAGCTGGCGCGAAATTTCAGCCTGAAAGCGGAGGGTACGGTCGGAGTCGTGTGAGCGGATGAGGGCGCCGACGAGCGCGAGGAGCTCGGCCGCGTGTACGGGCTGTGCGACGTAGGCGTCGGCTCCGCCTTGCAGGCCTTGCGAGCGCAGGGAGGGATCGGCGAAGCTGGCGGAGATCTGCAGGACGGGGATCGCAGAGGTCGCAGGGTTGGCCTTGATGCGGCGGCAGACTTCGTACCCGGAGATGTCGGGCAGTTTGACATCGAGCACGACGGCGAGGACGCCGGGGTGGAGTTTCTCGAGGGCCTCGGTGCCGGTGGCGGCCTCGATGACGGTGTAGCCGGAGCCTTCGAGGATCCGGCGCATGGCGTAGCGTTGTTCTTCGGTGTCGTCGCAGTAGAGGATCTGGCTGACGCGGCTTTTGATCATCGTGGGGGCCCGTGGTGAAGATAGGAAAGCCCCACCTCGAGCAGCGCGCGTTCCAACTCGACGCTCAGATCGTCGGCTTCCACGTTATTTGGTGAGTGAGGGCGTTTGGGGATGAGGATAAGGTCGAGTGACTCGAAGGCGCGACGCTCGTCGGACGAGAGCGTCTTCGAGGTGTGCAGGACGATGGGCAGGTGAGCGGTTTCAGGACGTGCGCGAAGGACCTTTGCGACCTCGTGGCCGTTCATGCCGGGCATGACGAGATCGAGGAAGATAAGCCGCGGCGGGTGGGCTGCGATGGCGCTTAGAGCATCGGCTCCGTTCGTCGCTTCTTCGATTGATGCAGAGGTGAGGACGCCGAGTTGGCGACGCAGCAGGTATCGAGCGACTTCGTCGTCATCGACGATAAGAATATGCGGCTGCAGGGTGGAGCTTTCCGGTTTGATGGCGGTTGTATCTTCGGCTGGAGCCAGGGCAGGCAGCGTTACGGAGAAGCAGGAGCCTTCGCCGGCGGCAGAGGTAAAGCCGATGGTGCCTCCGAGGAGCTCGGCGAGCGAGCGCGAGAGTGGCAGGCCAAGACCGCTGCCTTTGGCGCGGCCGGGTTTGCTGGAGGCGGGCGCCTGTCCCCACTCCTGCATGACGAGGGCGTGGTGTTCGGGTGCGATGCCGACGCCGGTGTCCCGGACTGAGAATTGGACGGCGCTGCCGGAATTTCCGTCGGGATGCGGGACGGTTTGCGCGCTGATGGTGATGGAACCCTGTTCGGTGAACTTGAGGGCGTTCGATATGAAGTTGCGCAGGATCTGTGAGAGCTTGCCCTCGTCGGTGAAGAGATCGATCGGTTGTTCGGGCGCTTCGAAGATCAGTTTCACCTCGGGGTTGGTGGCGAGCGGACGGAACATGCCGCGAAGGCCGGCAAACAGGGTCTGCACGCTGAAGGCGGTGTTGTTGATGGTGGATTTGCCGGCTTCGATCTTGGCGAGGTCGAGCAGATCGTTAACCATCTCGGTGAGGTTCTGGGCGGAGCGGAGGATGAAGTTGACCTGCTTTTCCTGCTCGGGATTGAGCGGGCCGTCGACGTGGCCGAGCATGAGGCGTGCGAGCGAGACGATGGAGTTGAGCGGGGTGCGCAGCTCGTGGGTGACGCCTGAGAGGAAGCGTGTCTTCATCTCGGAGGCCTGCTGCACGGCTTGTGCCTTGTCGGCGAGTTCGGCGTAGAGGACGAGCACGCCGCGGTTGGTCTCTTCGAGCTCGACGTTGAGGGCCTGGAGCTCGGCTTCGCGGGCGCGGAGATCGCCCAGGAGGCTGACGAGCTCCTGATTCTGGCTGGTGAGGGCGGCGGTAGCGGTGGTCTTTTCGTTGATCGACAAGCGAGCAAGCGAGGCAGCGAGCTCCGAGACGGGCGGCGGCGTCGGTGCCAGGCGCGGGAGCAGCTTGATCAGGCTGACTTCGGTGCCGGTCGTGCCGGTGACGACGTCGACGCGGTCGAGCAGCCGGCGGGCGCCGATGAGGCCGAGGCCCATGCCGGTCTGGGAACGATACTCCCCGGACCAGATCTGTTCGAGATGCGGGATGCCGGGGCCGCGGTCGGTGACGACGATGCGGAGCTGCACGGAGTTTCGCGTCGAGGGAGAGTCCGCGGCATTCAGGGTGGAGGTGGGATCGAGGAAGAACTCGACGGCGCCGCCGCGGGCGTACTCCCATGCATTGCGCGCGATTTCGGAGACCGCGGTAGCGATGCGGGTCTGATCCTGGAGCTCAAAGCCCAGCAGGGCGGCGATCTGTTTGGCGCGTTGGCGGGCGAGGAGGAAGTCGGTCTCGAGGTCAAGACTGACTTTGAGGAGGGTACGCCGTCCGGGCGTGCTTTTCGTCGGAGAACTAGGCATCGGCTTACTCTCCGTTGAGACGTGCGACGAGGATGGTGGCGTCATCCCGGTCGCGTACTCCGTCGCGATAGAGGATTGTGGCGATGATAGCAGGGGAGTGCTGCAGCAGGCCGGGATACTGCGCAAGCTTCCACTTGGCGGAGATGCCGTCGGTGTGCAGGATGAGGAGGGTTCCGGGAGTCCAGGGGTAGGCGAACTCCTGCACCCGCGCCATGCGGTGACCGACAGTGCCGTTGTGCGAGACGAGATTGCGGCTTGTGCCATCGGGTGCGCACAGCACGCCGGCGACGTTGCCGATCCCGCAGCAGAGCACCTGGCGTTCGTCGACGGAAACCATCAGTGCGGCGGCGCCGCGGGTGGACTGCATGGGCAGATGCATGCGCTGGATGACGGCGGAGATGGAGATCCCGGGTTCGGAGGCGAAGGCGCGGTCCGCGATGCTGATGGCGGTTGTCGCGGCCTGAGCGGCATAGTGGCCATGGCCGAGACCGTCGACGACGAGGAAGACCTTGCGGCCTTCAAGCGGGTAGATGGCCCAGGAGTCGCCGTTGAGCGTTTCGCCTTCGAGGTGCCGGGAGAGGATGGCGGTGCTGGAAGCATCGGTTGCGGGACTGTCGTGGAGGGTGGCGGCGATGACGGTACCGGTGCCGGCCCGCGAGTAGAGGTCGAGGGAATCGGCCTGGCGGCGGACGGCTCCGAGGCCAAGACCGGGCGTGCTGCCGGTCGAGAAGCCATCCTGCATGGCGCGTTCGGGATCGCCGAGACCGGGGCCCTGGTCAGCGGCGATGATCTGGATGGAGGCTGGGTTGCCGGGAACGGGCCCGAGAAAGAGGTGGCCGCGTTCGGCATGTTGCAGGATATTGCCGGCGAGTTCGACGGCGATCAACTCCGCGCGGGCGATGGTGGAGTCCGAGAGCTGGAGCCGGCGGCAGAGATCAGCGGCGGCGCGACGGGCGACGGCAGTTTGCGTCGGGTCTGCGAGGGTGATGACGGCTGCTTCCTTTATCTGCTCCATTTGGTGATGATGACCGTGGTCCCTTCCCCGGGCTTAGATGCGAGCTGGAAATCATCCATGAGGCGCCGGGTTCCACTGAGGCCGAGCCCCATGCCGGAGCCCGAGGTCCAGCCGTCGGTCATGGCGAGCTCGATGTTGGCGATGCCGGGTCCGCGATCTTCGAAGGTAAGCCGGATGCCGGTCTTGGCGGCCTCGACCCGTTCGATGATGACACTACCGCCTTTGCCGTAGTCGAGCGTGTTGCGCGCGAGTTCGCTGGCGGCGGTCACCAGCTTGGTCTGGTCGACGAGGCCGAGCTTGGCTGCGATGGCGGCTTTGCGTACGGCGGTCCGGACCTGGACGATGTCCTCCGACGTGCGGATGGGGAGGGTGTCGGGCACGGGCTAGAGCACCTCGTCCGCTGCTTCGGCGGATCCATCTTCGAGAAGAAGTTCGGGATGGTTGCGCGCGGTCTCTTCGCGGAGAATCTGCATGCCGCGCTCGACGTTGAGGGCGGTGCGGATACCCGGAAGCGAGAGACCAAGTTCAACCAGGGTGATGGCGACGGCGGGCTGCATGCCGACGACTACGGTCTGGGCATCGAGCACACGGCTCATGGCGGCGATGTTGCCGAGCATGCGGCCGATGAAGGAGTCGACGACATCGAGTGAGGAGATGTCGATGAGCACGCCGCGGCTAGCGTATTTGACGATCTGTTCGGTGAGGTCGTCCTGGAGCGAGATGGCGAGGCGGTCGTGCATGTCCACCTGCACCGTGATGAGCAGAAACTCGCCCATGCGGAGAATAGGGATGTGATCCATGGCGCTAGGTTCTCCCTTGGGTGAGGTCAGGCTCGGCTGGTGGAGGAGGTGGCGGTCCGCTTGACGATCGCGTAGTTACTGCGCTGGAGCGCGATGCGGAAGGCGTCGGCGAGTGAGGCTTTGGTGATGACGTCGCCAAGCTCCACGCCGAGATGGACGATGGTCTGGGCGATCTGCGGCCGGATGCCGGAGATGATGCACTCTGCGCCCATGAGGCGGGCGGCGGTGACGGTTTTGAGCAGATGCTGTGCGGTGAGGGTGTCGACGGTGGGAACGCCGGTGATGTCGATGATGGCGATTTCGCTGCCGGTTTCGACGATGCGTTCGAGCAGCGACTCCATGATGGTCTGGGTTCGGGAGCTGTCGAGGGTGCCGATGATGGGCAGGGCGAGGACGCCGTCCCAGAGCTTGACGACCGGGGTGGAGAGCTCGAGCATCTCCTCCTGCTGGCGGAGGATGATGCCTTCGCGCGCCTTCTGATAGGCCTCGGTCACGAAGAGGCCGAGGTTATCGATGAGGGAGGTGACGTCGGCGAGGGCTTCGACCTGCATGACCGGATCGGGCATCTTGGCGCGAATTTCGGCGAAGAGCGGCATCTTGAAGGAGAAGATAAAGCGCGCTGTTTCGGACGGGGTCGCGCCCTGCTGGGTTCGGCTGTTGGTGATCTCCTCGAGGAACTTGCGCAGTCCGCGGTAAGCGGTACCTTCGATGTCGCTGCGGACGAGGTCGCCGGATTCGGTGATGGCCTGCTGGAAGAGTTGCAGGAACTCGCGCGATTGCTGCTGGATCTCGGAGTCGGAGATGCTGCTGCGGTTGCGAGTGGACTTCTGTTCGGAGAGCCAGGCGTTGAGCAGGGAGGTTTCGCTGTTGCGCAAGATAGCCGAGAGGGCGGAGTTGGTCACGATAGGGCTTCCTTATAGCTCCGGTAAAAAGATCGGAGCAGAGTTTTTATACTATAGCCCCCAACCCGAGGTCTTTGGAGAGGGTATCAGACGAGCCAAGACGCGGTGCGCTTCGGTGAGATTGGCCAGGTGGGGGTTGCCGGGGGTCAGGTGTGAAATTCCGTTTGCAAGATCAGGGAGGTCTATCCATTTGCAGGGAGGTCGAGGTTGACGTCTTCCTGCGCCGCCTCAGCGGGATGACTGAGGCGGCGCTTCGGCATGGTCCTGGCTTAGTGCGCCGGGTGAGCGGCCAGCCAGGCGTGAAGCTTGGGCTCCTGCGTCTGTTTGAGTCGGACGCAGGCGTCAATGGAGTCGAGCGCCTTGGCGAGCGAGCGTTCGGCCGCATCCACCTTGTGCGTTGCGAAGAAGCTGGCGACCTGGTTGCGCTCCTCAACCGAGCAGAACGAGCCGGTGGCCGAGACGAGCTGCGCACCTGACGCCGTGGTGAGCTGTGCGGCGACTTTATCCCAGTGTGCCTGCACCCAGGGCCAGGCGACGCCGCGGGTCTCGCGCTGATTCAGCTCGATGGCAATCAGGATCCAGGAATCCTGGTTGCGCACCTGGCCGGAGGTGGCGTATTCGAGCGTGCGAACAACCAGCGCGGGATCGCGGAAGCGGGTGAGGATCTGGAGTGCCTCGATCTGGAATCCGGGATCGGTTGACTTCTGGCCGACGGTGAGAATGCGGTCGTAGAAGTCGGTATCGCCGGTGGTTGCGGCGAGGGCGACGGAGGCGTCGACGAGGTCGGAGTCGACCTTCTTGCCGGAGAGCAGGTCGTTGGTGATCTGCCTGGCCTGGGCGATGACAGCAGGGTCGCCGGCTTCGCCCAGTGCGCCGTAGAGCTCGGTGTGGATCTGCTGAGCGTCGTAGTTTGCGGGCTTGGGCCCGAGCGTGGCGAAGATCGGACCGTACTGAGCGCGGACGACGGCGTCCAGTTTGTCGCGATCGTCCTGGGAGTCGTTCGCGATGCGGCTGCGAATCTGGTTGATGTCGCCGAGGGTGGAGTCGAGGATGGCGGAGTTGGGGTCCTGCTTGAGTGCGAGCGCGAGATCGAGGAAGTCGCCGACTGAACCCTGGCCGGCGCGGGTAAGCGCCCAGCGATCGCCGATGTAGCCGATGCGTTCAGGAACCGTCAGCTGGGTCTCAGCCGCGGAGCTGATGGCCTGCAACTGCGACTGCGAGTAGGCGGTGCGAAAGTAGCCCTTGTCGTCGGCGTTGGCGTAGAAGAAGGGCGCGCCGGCCGGCATCTGGACGGCGGCGGTGTCGGCGTTCACGAGTTGGCAGTGCGGGGCTGAAGTCTGGTTGGTAGAGGCTTTCAGACAGACGGGAATGACCCAGCCGCGCGAGGTGTTGGTGGCCTGCTCCTCATCGCGTTTGTCGCCGGCGGCGAGTGGATCGAGGAAGAAGCGCTTCTGGGTGACGGGATCGCCGGCGGCTTGCTTATCGGAAAAGGTGAGCAGAGGGACGCCTGGCTTCTCGACAAAGCTGGACATGACCTTGTCGACGGGTTGATGCGAGGTTGCGGTCTGGGCGTTCCAGAAGTCTTCGGCGGTGGCGTTGGCGTAGAGGTGTGCGGCGAGATAGTTGTGAACGCCCTGGCGGAAGACGTCGGGGCCGATCCAGTGTTCGACCATGCCGATGACGGCTCCGGCCTTGCCGTAGGCGATGCCGTCGAACATCTCGGCGATCTGGGCGGGGGTGTCGGCGGTGGCTCGGATGGGGCGCGTGGTGCGGCTGGCGTCGGTGTTGAGGGTGCCGTCGAGATCGTCGGCGACGCCCTGCTCGTAGTGCCATTCGGGATGCCATTCGCCGGCGGCCTTATCCTGCATCCAGGTGGCGAAGCCCTCGTTGAGCCAGAGGTTATCCCACCATTGCATGGTGACCATGTCGCCGAACCACTGGTGCGCCATCTCGTGCGCGACGACGGAGGCGACATTTTTCCTGGCATTGATGCCGTCCTGGTCGTCGACGAGCAGGTCGGTCTCGCGGTAGGTGATGGCGCCGAAGTTCTCCATCGCGCCGGCCTCGAAGTCGGGGATGGCGATGAGGTCGAGCTTGGGCATGGGGTACTTGATGCCGAAGTAGTTGTCGTAGTAGCTGAGGAAATGCTCGGCGGCGGAGAGCGCGAAGTGCGTCAGCTTGACCTTATCGGGCGTGCTGCAGACGCGGATGGGGATACCGTCGGCGCTGCCGGCGGAGGAGCAGTCGAAGTCCCCGACCAGGAACGCGACCAGGTAGGTGGACATCTTCGGGGTGCGGGCGAAGGTCATGGTGTGGGTAGCCTGGTCCGCAGAGGCCGAAGTACCGGAGGGGGTGTCGGATACGACGTTGGTGTTGGCGATGACGGTGTCGGCCTTGGGGACAGTCAGCGAGACGTCGAAGGTGGCTTTGAGGGCGGGTTCGTCAAAGCTGGGAAATGCGCGGCGGGCGTCGGTTGATTCAAACTGCGTGACGGCGAGGGTCTGGGTGGCAGTCTTCGAGAGATAGAAGCCGCGGAGCTTGTCGTTGAGGATGCCAGTGTAGGCGATATTGAGGGCGACGTGGCCGGAGGATAGAGGCTTGGGGAAGGTGAAGGTGGCCTGCTCCCTGGTGGGGTCGTAGGAGACGGTGCCGGCGGTACCGTTGGCGGTGACGGACTGGATCTGGATCTCGAGCGAGTTCAGCGTGATGGTGGCTGAGGGGGAGGCGAGCGTGAGGTCGATGGTCTCGGTGCCGGCGAAGGTGGCGGCGGGGATATTGGGCGTGATGGCGAGCGTGTAGTGGTCGGGCCGGGCGTTGGTGGGCAGACGCTGAGCTTGCGCGAGGAGTGCGGTGAGGGCGAGGAGTGTGGCAGAGGCGGTGGAGCGGAAGGTCATGCGGAGCGTCATTCGGTTCTCGGGAGTTAGGTTGGTAGCGCGGTGTGGCTCTCTCATCTTAGACGGAAGACTGTGCTGCGGGACGGGCGCCCTGATCGCTGACGGCGAGCGGTTCGAGGTGGTTCGACGTCGACCTGGACTGAGGCGCCGGATCAGAGTGAGTTGGGCGGCGGTGTAAAGGCTGCGCCGGAGACGGCTCTGACGCCTCCATTGACCGCGGTGCAGCAGGAAGTTGGGTTGAGGCTTGAGGCGACGCATGGGCCGATCGCGGCGTTGTTGAGTGAAGCATGTTGGAGGGAAGTTCCTCCAGGCACCGTTCAGAGGAGGTGAGGGTCAGGTCGGCGGAGTCTTCGGCGCTCGAAGGGGAAGGCTTGTTTTTTCAGTTTTCAGTTTTCAGTGTTGAGTTTTCAGTTTTCAGTTTTCAGTTTTCGAAGGTGAAGAGGTGGAGTGGGTGACGTCCATCTTCAACTTGTACGCTACGGGCTTTGCATCGTGTGTCGCCGGCATGAACTTCCAGTTTTTGACGGCTTCCGATAAATCTGATCACTGGCGGGCGCAAGCCATGCGCTGACATCGTAGATCCTCTCCGATGTGACGGCTGCTCAGCGGGTGAGCAGCGCCGGACGGAGGCGGGCGACGCAGAGGCGTGCGGGTGGAATCTGCTCGACGTGAACTTCGTTGCGCGGGATGGCGGCGGCTTTGATCAGGCGCTCCCAGTCTTCGGGGCGGAAGCTGCGCAGGATGGAGACGGCTCCGTCGTGTTTGACGAAGCGGTGCCAGTTGGTGAACGCCGCCATCAGTCTAAAGCCGTAGTACGGCATGGGCATGCGGTGCAAGTCGTTGATGAACCATCCGAAGCGCGAGACGGACTCCATCCAGGTGAGGAGGGTGACGATCTCGGGGGATTCGAGATGGTGCATGAGCAGTGAGTTGATGACGAGATCGATGCCACCCGATGGCTTGAAGTCGAAGGCGTTGCCGGCGAGGAAGGTGACGGTGCCCGGGATGGTGGCTTCGCGCGCGGCGCGGATGGCGTCGGGGTTGAGGTCGATGCCGGTAAGGATGACGGGGAGCGCGCGATCTTCGGCCCACTGGCGCACGCGGCGGAGCATGTCGCCGTAGCCGCAGCCGACGTCCACAATGTGGATGGGCTTATCCTGCAGGGGAAGTTGCTTGTAGAAGAGATCGAGCCAACGCAGGGTGGGGTGATAGGCGCGGGTGAGCCGATTGACGCGGGAGATGTCATGCAGGCAGCCGCGCAGGTCTTCGTAGCTGCATGGAAGTTCCATGAGCTCGGGGTTCTGGGCGAGATCGGCGCGGTGGGTGAAGTCTATCGGGATGGGGTTGTCATCCTTGTAAGGGTGAGGCAAGCGTAGACGATACGGCGGGGTAGGGGC
>CAXTNM010000131.1:0-9160 GCA_964245715.1 uncultured Acidobacteriaceae bacterium
GAGTTAAGACGCTAGAGAGCCTATTGTGCTGGGATAGAAAAGCCGGTACAAAGGGATATTCCCAGGAGGAGACGGCGGCGATGGCCAATGCAGTGCACCAGATGTTGCGCGAGGTGATGGATATCCGGCAAGCGTCAGAGTACCTGGGCATTAGCGGTGATACGCTCTATCGCTATGCAAGCGAGGGGTTTATCCCGGCATTCAAGCTGGGGAACCGATGGCGCTTCAAGCGGAGTCTGCTGGATGCCTGGATGGTGGAGAAGAGCGGTAGTCGCGCAGCGCGTGAAGGTGCGGGTGTGGCGGTGATGCCGAAGCAGAAGAAGCCGGTGCAGCGGGTTCGCTAGATCAGAAGCAGGAATTGTGTCTTGATCGCGCTCAGTGACCAAGCGGCTCTCAGCTTCTTCATGGGGTAGTGGCTGCGCGGCATCAGATGGGGCGCAGAGTGGAAAGGGTAATCTCGGGGGGGCAGTTAAGGCGGAAGGGCACGCCTACGGTGCCGATGCCTCGGTTGACGTACAGCTGGGACGTACCGACCTGAAAGTGGCCTTCCGGATAGCGCTTTCCATTTTGTGGCAGCGCAACTGCGCCAAAGATCGGCAGACGTATCTGGCCGCCGTGCGTGTGGCCGGAGAGGATCAGGTCGATTTCGTTGGCGCGAGGGTGCGTCATGATCTCGTCGGTGTAGTCGGGTTCGTGGACGAGCAGGATGACGGGCGCGTCGGGCTTGGGTGGTAGCGTGATGTCCAGATCTGGATTACCGAATTCAGTGTCGTCGAGGCCGGCGAGGAAGATGTGATCGCCGTTGTGTTCGAGACGGGTGAACTGGTTGACGAGCATGGGCAAGCCATTCTCTTCCATGTGAAAGCGCACCGCCTGCGAGCTGACGGCGGCGTCGTGATTTCCCAGGATGCCGTAACGGATGGGGCAGCGTAGCCGCGAGAGAAGTTCGCCGCAGCGACCGGCGGCCTGGAATGAGATGAGGGGGATGAGCGGGCCGCGCGAGATGAAGTCGCCGGTGACGAGGACCATGTCGGGTGCGAGGTCGTTGACGTGATCGATGACTCGGCGCAGGAAGTAGTCCTCGGTGTATTCCTCGAGGTGGAGGTCGGAGATTTGCGCGATGCGGAAGCCGTCGAAGGCGGGCGGAAGGTTTCTGATGAAAAAGGTGGGATGCGTGACTTCAAGCTCGTGTCGCGCGATGTCGTTGGAGTAGAAGGCTACGCCGGCGGTCGCCAGGGCTGCGGCAGCGACAAAGCGGCGGCGGGTGATGAAGGCGCGCGCAGGCGACAGGGTCGGGGCTTGCAGGACAGGCATAGTCCATTCTACCGGGCGCGGAGCAACTTTCGTACGCCAGGATGATTGATGTGTCGCATCTAGCGGAAGAGAGTGAGCGGAATGGCTTCGCCCATAGCGCGATAGCCGGCGGGAGATGGATGGAGATGGTCGCCGGAGTCGAACGTGGACAGGAGGTGGTCGGGGTGGGCGGGGTCGCGGACCACGGCGTCAAAGTCGATGACGGCATCGAAGTGGCCGGGGTTGCGGATCCAGGCGTTGACCTGGGTGCGGTCGGCCTCGCTGAGCGGACCGGGATGGTAGTAGTCGGAGCCGGTGTAGGGAGTGATGGGCGCGCCGTAGAGCTTGATGCCGTGGGCGTGGGCGCGATCGATGATCTGCTGATAGGCGGCGAGTACGCGCTGAACGAGGGCGGCGTGGTCGGCGGGTGGGACTTCGCCTGCGCGCGCGAGGCCACCGAGGTCGTTGACGCCTTCGAGGAGGATCACCCAGCGGACGCCGGCGGGCGCGAGGACGTCGCGGTCGAAGCGTGCGAGGACGTTGGGTCCGAGGCCGTCGGTGAGCAGGTGATTGCCGCCGATGCCCTGGTTGGAGACGCCAAGGGCGGCAGTAGCGGGCGTACCTTGAAGACGCCGGGCGAGGGTGTCGGGCCAGCGTTCATTGCGGTTGGGGGTGGCGGCGTGTCCGTCGGTGATGGAGTCGCCAAGCGCAACGATTGTGGCGGCTGAGGGGGATTTTGCGAGGACATCGATGCCGGTGAGCTGGTACCAGTGATCGATCTTCCTGGGATCGGAAAGCGTGGCGGCGGCGGTTACATCGCCGTGCACATAGTAGGAAGTAGACCGAGAGCCGGGATGACCTGTTTCGCGCTCGGGAGGGGAGTCGAGATGGATGGAGACGGCGATATCGGAGAGGGGTGCGGCCTGGAAGGCGATGGGGTCCGACAGCATCTCGGCGCCGGGCGGGATGATGACGGTTGCTGCGCCCGAAAAGGTGAGGGGCTTGTCGGTGGCAGGGTCAACTGAGGAGGAGTCCGGGGCGAGTGGGCGGGCGACGTGCGCGCCGGTTACGGTGAGCGGGCCGATTCCAAAGGCGTTCGAGAGATGCACGCGCAGCAGAGCGCCGCCGGCGGAGAGGTGGACGATCTGGCGCAGGGTGACGTCGCGGAGGTCGTCGGGCGGCAGGGAGTTTTGTGGTTCGGGAATCTGCTGCGAAGTGCCCCAGGTTGCGATCCAGGTCTGCTGCTGAGATTGTGCCGGCAGATGGGTTACGGTGGCGAAGGGGAGGAGGAGTGCGCCACAGGAGGCGAGTTGCAGGCGAAGCTTCATGGAGGAGACCTGGAAGAAAGTAGTTGGTTAAATCGCTTTTACTCGCGAACAAAGGTTAGCATTCCTATGTGTTGGAGGGATAGGATGCGCTGGTTTCCAAGGTTTGCGGCGGCTTCGGTTCTGGGTTTGTGCACGGTGTGGGCAGCGGGGCAGGCAACGGATACGCCTGTGAAGCCGATGACCGCTGATGAAGATCATCAGAATATGATGGATCAGCTTGGAATCAAGGCGCTGCGGCCGGGGCCGAGCGGAGATGAGAAAGCTCCGAACCACGCGAACTACGATGAGACATTGGCCAACCCGTACCCGAATCTGCCTGACCCGCTGACGTTGAACGACGGCGGGAAGGTGACGAGCGCCAAGGTCTGGCGGGATGAGCGACGGCCGCAACTGGTGAAGATGTTCGAAGACGACGTATACGGGCATCTGCCGGCGAATCTGCCGAAGGTAACCTGGACGGTGCGCGCGACGGATATGGAGCATGTGGGCTTCAACCCGGTGATTGCGAAGGACCTGGTGGGGGTGGTGGACGACACAATGGATCCGGCGATCAAGGTGAACCTGCGTATGACGCTTGTGCTTCCGGCGAACGCGAAGGGTCCTGTGCCGGTGCTGATGATGTTTGGTCGGGCGGGTTTTCCGTATCCGAATGAGCCGAATGCCGAAGAGTTGGAGAAGGTGAACGATGCTTGGAAGGCTGCGCTAGTCGGGCAGGATCCAACCTTGAAGCAGGTGTTTGCGGAGCATCCGGCATGGGAGCCGGTGAAGGCGACGCCGTTCGCGATGCCGCAGTTGAATGAGGATGGTGGTCTGCCAAATACGTGGCAGTTGATTGCGGCGGGATGGGGCTATGCGATGTTCGATCCGACGAGCGCGCAGGCGGACAATGGCGACGGGTTGAGCCAGGGGATCATCGGGTTGATGAACCACGGGAGGCCGCGGACTCCGGAGCAGTGGGGTGCGCTGCGAGCCTGGGCGTGGGGCGCAGGGCGGGGGCTGGACTATCTCGAGACCGAGCCGGGTGTGGATGCGAATCATGTAGGAGTTGAGGGAGTTTCTCGCTATGGCAAGGCTGCGCTGGTGACGATGGCGTTCGATGAGCGCTTTCAGATGGTGCTGGTGGGGTCCTCAGGCAAAGGCGGCGCGACGCCGATGCGCAGGAACTTTGGTGAGGCGGTGGAGAGCCTGACGGGCGGTGAGTACTACTGGATGGCCGGGAACTTCCTGAAGTATGGAGCTTCAGAGGCGAAGTTCGGCAGCAAGACACCCGGAGATATACCAGTGGATTCAAGCGAGCTGATTGCGTTGTGTGCGCCGCGGCTGACGTTTATCAGCTACGGGATTCCGGCCAAGGGTGACGCAAAGTGGCTGGATCAACGCGGGAGCTGGATGGCTACGGTGGATGCGAGCCGCGTATGGGAGCTGCTGGGGGCGAAGGGCCTGGGGGTGACCGGGGACTATCACACGTTGGCTATGCCTCCGGTGAATGATGGGCTGCTGGATGGAGCACTGGCGTGGCGGCAGGATGATGGCGGGCATACGGATGCGCCGAATATGAAGTACTTCATCGAGTGGGCGGGTAAAGAGATGAAGGCAGGGAAGTGATGTTGTCCTGCCGGACGGACCCGCTGAGCGCGCTGGGCGAGCAATTCGTGTCGTCATAGCTTTGCGTAGCGCTCCCGGTGGTCGCGAGGCGAGGCCCTTCGGTAGAATGGAGGGATGCGCGAAATTTCGGTGGTGCCTGCGGAACGACGGCGGCGGGTTGCGAATGCAGTGAAGAAGGCGGGCGCGGAGGCGCTGCTGGTAACGCACCTGCCGGATGTGCGTTATTTGACTGGTTTTACGGGATCTTCGGCTGCTTTGATCGTTCGAGGCTCGAAGGTGACGATGTTCACCGATGGCCGGTATACGACGCAGGCTGCGCAGGAGGTGGACGGCGCGAAGGTCGAGATAACCGAAAAGCCCGCGGCGGTGGCGGCTGCGGAGTTTGCGGTTGAGCAGGGTGTGACGAAGCTGGGCTTTGATCCAGCGGTGACTTCTGTGGCGACGTTAGAGGCGCTGAGGGATGCGGTGCCGGCGAAGTTGAGGAAGAGCCTGTTTGTGGCGGTGAGCGGGGTGATCGCCGAACTGCGGCAGGTGAAGGACGAAGTAGAGCAGGAGAAGATGCGGGACGCTGCCGCCCTGGGCTGCCGGTTGTTCGACCAGGTGCTCGAAGAGATTCACGCGGGCGCGACCGAGATGGAGGTGGCCCTGGCGCTCGAAACGATGGCTCGATTTGCGGGCGCGGAGCGGATGTCGTTTGAGACGATTGTGGCGGGCGGAGAACGTAGTGCGCTGCCGCATGGCAAGGCATCGGGTGCGAAGCTGAAGCGTGGCTTCGTGACGTTGGACTTTGGCGTGGTGCTGGATGGATACTGCTCGGATATGACGCGAACCGTGCATCTTGGGCCGGCGCGTAAGGGCGAGCGCGCGGTATATGAAGCCGTGCTGGATGCCCAGTTGGCCGGGCTGGCAGCGGTGAAGGCCGGAGTGAGCAGGGTTGAGGTGGATACGGCGGCGCGGCAGGTGTTGGAGGCTGCGGGTTACGGGGAGTTCTTCACGCATGGGACCGGACATGGCGTGGGGTTGGAGATCCATGAGGCTCCTCGGCTTGGCAAGAAGCGGGAGGGTAGCCGCGATGGCAACGTCGAGGCCAGACTGAAAGCCGGGATGGTGGTTACAATTGAACCCGGCGCGTATCTGCCTGGGAAGTTCGGTGTGAGGATTGAAGATACGGTGCTGGTGACGGCGACGGGGTGCGAGATTCTGACGCCGACCACGAAGGCCTGGATCGAGCTTTAAAACGTAAGGCGGACGCGGACAATAAGAGCAAGACGGAACAAAGAGATCAAAGCTGAAAGTTTGAGTGCCTGGATTGTGGCACGGGAAGAGTTGGAATGGATTCGAGCGAGTTGAATGAGCTGCGCGAGTTAGTTGAGTTCCTGAAGTCGAATGACGTTGCTGAGTTCGATTTGGAGAAGAACGATCTGAAGGTCCGCCTGAAGTTTATGGGCGCGGTGAAGGCGGAGGCAGCTCCGCCGGCGAGTGGTTTAGGTAATCTGGACCTCGCTTCGCTGGCCAGGCTGATGGCGGCGGGACAGGGTTCGCCTGCGTCCGTGGTGCCCGCGCAGGTGGCTTCGGTGCATGGCGTTGCGGAGCCTGCTGCCCACGCTGCCGCGCCCGCGGTGGCGGCGGAGAAGCTGCATACGGTGAAGTCGCCGATCGTTGGGACGTTCTATGAGTCGCCTTCGCCGGGATCGCCGGCGTTTGTGAAGGTGGGCGATGTGGTTGAGGTTGGGCAGGTGCTTTGCATTGTCGAAGCGATGAAGCTGATGAACGAGATTGAGGCCGATGCGGCGGGCGAGATCGTTCAGCGGATTGCGGCCAGCGGGCAGCCGGTGGAGTATGGACAGCCACTGTTCAGTATTCGCGCCAAGTAAGAGAAAGCGCAGACTGGATTTGAAGTAGTAGGGGCAAGTGACCGTTTTGAGGTGCGGATTTGTCTCGCTTGATCCTGGTTACGCGTTGCTTTGTTTTTAGGAAGGTTTGGGCATGTTTCGGAAGGTATTGATTGCGAATCGGGGAGAGATCGCGCTACGGGTGATCTCAGCTTGCAAGGAGATGGGGATTCGCACGGTCGCGGTGTATAGCGAGGCGGATCGGAATAGCCTGCATGTGCGTTTTGCGGACGAGGCGATTTGCATTGGGCCGCCGCGGTCGAGCGAGAGCTACCTGAATGTGCCGGCGGTGATCTCGGCTGCGGAAATTGCGGATGTGGATGCGATCCACCCGGGCTATGGGCTCTTGAGTGAGAACGCCAACTTTGCCGAGGTGTGCCGCGCCTCAAATATCAAGTTTATCGGGCCTCCGCCGGAGGTGACGCGGATGATGGGCGAGAAGTCCACCGCGCGGCAAACGATGAAGAAGGCCAAGGTACCAATTCTTCCCGGGAGCGATGGGGTGATCGCGGGCGAAGAAGAGGCGCTCGAGTGGGCGAAGACGGTTGGCTACCCTGTGATTTTGAAGGCGGTAGCGGGCGGTGGCGGTCGCGGCATGCGCATTGTGCGCTCGGCACAGGAGCTGCCGGCGATGTATAACCAGGCGTCAACTGAAGCGGCGAATGCGTTTGGTAACGGCGATATGTACATGGAGAAGTTTATCGAGCGCCCGCGGCATATCGAGTTCCAGGTGCTGGCGGATGAGCATGGGAATGTGATGAGCCTTGGCGAGCGGGAGTGCTCGATTCAGCGGCGGCATCAGAAGCTGATTGAAGAAGCTCCTTCGCTGCAGGTGACGCAGAAACAGCGGGACGAGTTGGGGAAGGTCATTCAGCGGAGCCTGAAGGATATTGGCTACTGGAACGCGGGAACGATCGAGTTTTTGATGGATGAGGATGGCAAGATTTACTTCATCGAGATGAACACGCGGATCCAGGTGGAGCATTGTGTGACCGAGATGGTTACAGGCGTCGACCTCGTCAAGGCGCAGCTGCGAATTGCGGCGGGCGAGAAGCTCTCGGATATCGTTCCGAAGGTTCCGGAGATACGCGGGCACGCGATCGAGTGCCGCATCAACGCGGAGCATCCTGAGAAGTTTACGCCGTCCGCGGGTAAGATTACGGCGTTCAATTTGCCGGGTGGCAATGGGGTTCGCGTGGATACGGCGCAGTATGCGGAGGGTGTGGTGCCGCCGTATTATGACTCGCTGATCGCGAAGCTGATCTGCCATGGCAAGGATCGCGAAGAGGCGATGAACAAGATGCAGCGGGCGCTGTCGCAGTTTGTGGTGGAGGGGATTCACACGACGATTCCGTTGCACCAGAAGATCTTTGCGGATGCGGAGTTTCGTTCGGGAGCGTTCGATACGAAGTTTATGGAACGGTTCTTCGAGCGGCAGGGCAAGTAGATCCGCTAAAAGGCGGAAGCGGACCCATAGCGATCTCGGGAGAGTTTTGCTCGTGGAACTTTATGTGTAAGTCATGAGGCGACCGCGTCACTCCAGCGTGTGGGCTCCGACGAGGACGTCGGCAAGCAGGTGTCCTGGAGGGCTGTTTCGTTCCATCTTTACTTTTTCTCGCTGAAGTAAAGATGGCAGGTTCGACTATGGCAGCGAGATCGCTGCGCCGGGCACGATCTTTGGGGTGACGTGGGTCTTCTCGAAGCTCTGGTTTTCTACATTGAGGGTGATTTGGCGGTTGAGGAAGAAGAGCACGTGCAGCTTGAACTCCGTGCCGAAGGAGACGGGGAACCAGATGGCGCCGGGTTGGTCTGAGGGTTCGGGCGCGTAGATGACGGTGAAGCCGAGGTTCGGCAGACTGGTGCCGAGCAGGGTGCGAACGGCGAAGGGAATCTGCCGCGACATCCGGGTGCGGACAAGGACGGGCTGATAGGCGGTGGTGTCGATGTAGGCATCACCCTTCCAGGCGTAGTCCTGTTTGTCCCTGGGGGAGAAGGTCAGGTGGAAGACCTGGCGGCCGTTGATGTGCTCGATGCCGAGGAGCTGGAAGGCATAGCCGGCTTGCGTCTTTGAGGTAAGCGGGAAGAGACCGGCGCCGATGCCGTCTTTCGATTTTTCGCGGGTGAGGTTGTCGCGCATGTTTTCGACGATGTCGCGATCCATCGGGTCATCGTCGTCGCTCGTCACGGTCAGGGCGCCGTCGTGCGGAGTATCTGCATCCGGATGCTTGTCGCCGGGAAGCTGTGTGTAGTTGACGTATTGGTGCTTGATGAGCACACGGCCTTCGAGCTTGAGGAGCTGATGATTGTAGCCGGTGGCGGTGGGTGCGATGCGGGTCTCGGTGATCTCTTCGCAATGGATCGTTTTGCCGGCTCGGGAGGTGACGTGGGCGTGTTGAAGGTAGAGGTAGTGCGCGCGCTCGGCTTCGGATTGGTCTTGATTTGCGGCTACTTTGGCCATGATGGTGTCTGCCGTGGGCTGCTGAGCGTGTGCGGGTGCGAGGGAGAGCAGGAGAACGAGGCAAAGGGCGCGCATGGGAGGTTGGTACGTGCGGAGCTGGGAAGAAGTTCAAGCGGAAGTGAGCCTTGACTGCGGGCGACGACCACGCCGCGGGGTGATGGCGCTGTGCGCGTGTGTAAGGATGGGCTGATGAGTTTGGTGCGTGGGCTGTATGCGATTGCGGATGTGGGAACGCTGGTGGGGGCGGGGATCTCGTTGCGAGCTTATGCCGAGGAGCTGCGCGAGGCGGGGGTGACGCTCGTGCAATACCGCGATAAGGATGCGGATGATGAGGTGGCGCTGTACCGTGCGGAGGAGATTGGCGAAGTCTTTGAAGGCTCCGGTGCGATGTTGATTGTGAACGATCGGATCGACGTGATGCTGCTCGCGGGTTGGGATGGCGTGCACGTGGGACAAGAGGATATGGCTGCCGAGGATGCACGGGTCGTGGCGGGGGACGGACGCGTGATCGGCGTCTCGACGCATACGATGGAGCAGGTGTGGGAGGCGGAGCAGGGGGTTGCTGATTACGTGGCGATTGGTCC
>CAXTNM010000132.1:0-426 GCA_964245715.1 uncultured Acidobacteriaceae bacterium
ATGATTAACACGCCAGCTTCATTCCCTGCCCAGGAGTTTCATCCCCATGTCTGATTCGCCCGAGAACGATCTCCGCATTCACTACGACAACGCCATTCCGCGCGGCGCACGCATCAAGGTTATCGGCGTGGGCGGAGGAGGCAATAATGCTGTCAACCGGATGATTGCGGCGAACGTGGAAGGCGTCGAGTTTATTGCGGCGAATACCGATGTGCAGGCGCTGCAGGTTTCAAATGCGGCGGTCAAGCTGCAGCTGGGGGTCAAGCTCACCTCCGGGCTGGGCGCGGGCGCGAATCCTGACATTGGCCGGCGTGCGGCTCTTGAAGATTCGGACAAGATTATCGAAGCGTTGGAAGGCGCTGACATGGTGTTTGTCACCGCCGGACTCGGGGGCGGGACGGGGACGGGCGCTGCTCCTGTGATCGC
>CAXTNM010000132.1:436-9102 GCA_964245715.1 uncultured Acidobacteriaceae bacterium
GCGCACTGACGGTGGCGGTGGTGACGCGTCCTTTTGCGTTCGAGGGCAAGCGCCGCATGATGCAGGCGGAGCGCGGCATGCAGGAGTTGCTCGATGCGGTTGATACCGTAATCGTCATCCCGAACGAGAAGCTGCTTGCGGTTGCCAAGGACGCGGGCTTCTTCGAGTCATTCCGCATTGCGGACGATGTTCTACGCCAGGGCGTGCAGGGGATCTCGGACATTATCACGATCCCGGGTGTGATCAACCGCGACTTTGCCGATGTGAAGACCACGATGGCGGGGATGGGCTATGCGGTCATGGGGACGGCTTCGCGCTCCGGCCCGGACCGGGCGAAGGATGCTGCGATCGCGGCCATGGCGTCGCCTCTGCTTGAGGCGGGAGCGATCGATGGGGCGCGTGGGATTCTGATCAATATTACGGGTTCGTCGTCGCTGAAGCTGAATGAAGTGAACGAGGCTTCGACCATTATTCAGAATGCGGCGCATGAGGATGCAAACATCATCTTCGGTGCAGTGCTGGATGAATCGATGGGGGATGAGGTGAAGATTACGGTGATTGCGACGGGCTTCAAGGAGCAGACGTCGCATCCTCGTCGCGAGCGCATGCTGGCGGAGTCGACGCTGCCGACGGCTCGCTACGATACTCCCGCGCCACGTCCGAGCGAGGTTCCGATTAACCCGCGCTATGATGCAACGCGGCGAACCCCGATGGAGTCTGCGCCGGAGGTTCCGGTGGCGGAGGCGGTGCCGGAACCTGGTTCGGTGGCTCCGATTGCAGCTGAGGCGATCGAGGCTGAGCCCATCCACGCGGAGCCGATTGCTCCTCCGGTGATTGAAGTACGTGCCGAGGTGGCCGAGCCTGTGGTTGAGGTCGTGAGCCAGATTCCACCGGTGGCGCCGCCGCCTGTGCCGGCGTTTGAGGAGCAGCCGTCACCCTATAGTCGCCGCCTGGATGACTGGCAGTTGACGCCCACGCAGCCGGATCAGGCTCCCGAGCTGGTGCCGGTTCCGCGTTCGGTGTTTGACGATGACTTCTTCCGGGCGGGACGCACACCTGCGGCCGGAGCACCGCCGGCTGCCGATAACCGTATGCCATCCGCCCGTGGCTTCGACTCTCCCGATCCGGGGCGTCCGGCGCGGATCACGCCTGAGCCGGAGTCGCACCCGACGTTTCCCACGGTGGCCGAGCCGACGGTGCGCGTGCCATCCTTTTCGGGATATGCGCCGAAGGATAAGGAAGCGGATGAGCTGGATATTCCTGCATTTCTGCGGCGTGGGCACTAAAGAGGCTGGACTACAAACGAATGTGGAATCAGTATCAGCAACTTTAGGGTGACGGCCCCTGCCGTCACCCTCCCTGAGAGAACGGTAAGATAGCGCTAGCGGTTTCGGCACCCGACGTGCTTTGTCTCACTTTGAATGGCCATTGCTTCGTTTCCATTTTCTGATCGCCAAACCTTGGGGGACTTCTAATGATTCACTCGGCACTGGGACGCCGTTTCACTACCTTTCTGCTTTCGAACCTGCTTGGCTTCTCTCTCGTTGCTCCGATTTCTGCACATGCTGCGACGCATCGTCATGCGCGGGCTCATGCCGCGGCGACTCACGAGTCGAGCCGGGGGCATGCTATCGCCCATGGGGTTTCGCGTCATGGCCGGCCTGCATCGCGGGCTGAGCTTCGTGCGGGAGGGCGTTCCGGCCGCCATGCCGAAGCGCACGAGATTGCCGCGCGATCGGAGACGCGGGTGGTACGAGGCCGGCACGGCCGCCTGATCCGGGTCGCGTTGCGTCCGCGCTACACAGGCGAACGATTCTATGCAAGCTCCTTCACGGACGCCAGCTCATTGATCCTGGGGGACTCGACTGCAGGCGAAGATCCGGTGGTGCGCCAGGCGGCGCAGGCGGCCCTCGGCAATATGAACGGGACGGCCCTGGCGATTGATCCGGCAACTGGCCGAATTCTCGCGATGGTGAACCAGAAGCTTGCGCTGTCTTCAGGCGCTGAGCCCTGCTCGACGATCAAGCTGACGGTTGCGCTGGCCGCGCTGCAGGAGGGGCTTGTCCGCAAAGATACGCCCGTAGCGCTGGGCGGTGGGTATCACCTGACGCTGACCGAGGCCCTGGCACATTCGAACAATCTCTACTTCGAAACGCTGGGCCGTGCGCTTGGCTTCGAACGCGTCAAGCATTACGCCAACCAGCTTGGCCTGGGCGAGCTTGCGGGCTACAACATCAAGGGGGAGCAGCTTGGCACGTATCCTGACCAGGAGCTACCTGCGGCGCTGGGCGGGGTTGGGCGGATGTGTTCGTTTGGCGAGTCGGTCTCGATGACGCCGCTGCAGCTTGGGGCCATTGTTTCGGCGATTGCGAACCTCGGCACGCTCTACTACCTTCAGCATCCCGACTCGGCGCAGGATGTGGCGAACTTTGAGCCGCGCATCAAGCGGACGCTCGACATCAAGGCGCTGATTCCTGAGATGACCGATGGCATGCAGGCAGCGGTGCAGTATGGGACGGCGCGGTCGTTGAAGGCGAACTTCAATGCGTTTCCGGTCATGGGGAAGACGGGCACATGCTCGAATAACGGGACGAGATTTGGGTGGTTTGGGTCGTATGCGGATACGCCGAACGGGCGGATCGTTACGGTGATCTTCCTTGAGGGTGGGCGGCCTACGTTTGGGCCGAAGGCTGCTGAGCTGACGGGAGAGTTTTACCGGGCGCTGTACGACAGCCACTACTTTGATCCGAAGCCGAGGCAGGCGGAAGACACGCAGGTGGGGACGCACTAGGGCAGGGGGAACGCCGGAGTATGTTGCGAGAGACGCACAAAGGACGCCACGATGGCGTCCTTTGTGCGTTAGATTCGTGTGTTAGTTGAGTTCGCGCGCGTAGATCTGATGGGTGACGCGTGGGGGACCGTCACCGTTGTGCAGGGCGTAGACCTTATCGCGGACGGCGGCGTCGGCGGCGGTCATGCGTTCGCGGGAGCGGAGGTAATCGAGCCAGCTTTCCATGACGAAGGTCTCGTTGAGGTGGGTGGGATCGCTGGCCTCGCGGAAGATGCCCCAGCGCAGCGCGCCATCGCGGAGGCGGACGCCTTTGAGTTCGTGGATGGCGTGGGTGAAGTCGGCGTAGCACTCGAGCGGGATGCTGTATTCGATGGAGACACGGACGGGACCTTCGGTGTGGTCGGCGATCTCGCCGCTGCCGACGCCGACAAGTTCGGGGGCGGGCCGTTTGAACTGATAGGGCGTGAAATCGAGCTGCGGGCCTTGCAGGATCTTGAAGCGGTGGACGAAGGGCAGAGTGATTATGAGGCCTGCGCTCGCAACGCCGAGTGCGAGCGGCGTATGGAAGTGTTCGGCGAGTTCGCCCCAGAGTACAGCACCGAGCGCCATGCCGCCCTGGAAGACCATGAGGTAGGTACCGAGCGCGCGTGCGGTTACCCAGGGAGGCACGGCGAGTTGGACGGAGGTGTTGATGGACGACATGGTGCTGGTCCAGGCGGATCCGGAGATGATGAGGACCGGGATGATGATCCAGGGCGAGCGGACCGAGGCGAGGATGGCGAGGGTGAAGGCCTGGTAGATGGTGCAGACGAGCAGGATGATGTCCGCCGAGAAGCGCCGGCGGACCCTGGGGAGCTGGGTGGCGGCGATGACGGCACCGACACCGAGCGAGCCGTTGAGGATGCCGTAGCCGAGGGCTCCCTGTCTGAGGTCGCGCTTGGCGACGACGGCGAGCAAGGCCCAGATGGCCGAGACGAAGAAGCAATAGGTGAAGGCGCGAATGAGCGAGGCCTGCAGCATGGGCGAGTAACGGACGTAGCGCAGGCCGCCGCGGATGGAGCCTGCGATGCGTTCGGAGGGGAGCGCGGATTTGAAGAGCGGGGTGCGCTTCCAGTTGACGAGGACCCAGATCACGCCGGCAAAGGAGAGTGAGTTGAGGGCGAAGACGCTGCCGGCGCCCTGGTGTGTGCTGGCGAAGGCCGCGACCATGATGCCGCCGAGCGCGGGGCCGACGGCGCGGGCGAGGTTGTTTGAGGCGGCGTTGAGGGAGACGGTATCGGGGATGAGCTCGCGCGGAACGAGTTCGGGCACGATGGCCTGCCACGCGGGGTTGTTCATGGCGGAACCGGCGTTCAGCAGGAAGGTAAAGGCAAGGAGCGCCCAGGGCGAGATTTTGCCGAGGAAGGTGAAGACGGTCAGGAGAGCGACGGCAACGAGCATCCAGGATTGCCAGAAGATGAGGAGCTTGCGCCGGTCGAAGATGTCGGCGGTGGCACCGGCGAGGAGCCCGAAGAGGAGGACAGGGAGCGAGGCCGCAGTCTGCATGAGGGCGATGAGGAGCGGCGAGGCGGTGAGGACAGTCATCAGCCAGGTGCCGGCTGTGTCCTGCATCCAGGTTCCGACGGAGGAGATCGTTGAAGCGATCCAACGATCGCGAAAGAGCGCGATCTTGAGCGGTGCGAAACCTGAGGTGACTGCCGGCGCAGCAGACTCGGAGGAGGGTCCAGTATTGGGCGAGGATAAAGGCATCAGCTGCTTCAGTTTACCTTTTGCAATGCATCTTCTGAGATGGTGCTGCGAGACAAGAACAGTCGAAGAGGAGCTTTTTTGCGCCGAGGGGTTGACCGATGTAAGCGTCGCCGCATCCATCGAAGAGCGTGATTACGCGTGGGGCCACCGTAAGCAATGATCTCCGATTCGCATTCCAACCTGACGCAGGCTGAGGGAAGACTTCGCCACGAACGAGAGTTGGTACACGGCAGCGGCTTGATGGCTGACATGATTCGCGGTTTCGACTGGTCGTCGACGCTGCTTGGCGAGCTGAATACGTGGTCAGCCGCCCAGGTAGCGGCGTTGAACCTGATGCTGGGCTGTCGCTTTCCTGCTGTCCTGCTTTTCGGCCGGGATTACATTACGAGCTACAACGATGACTTTGTGCCCTTGATGGCCGATAAGCATCCGGATGGCCTGGGCAGGCCGGGGGCGGAGGTCTTCGCTGAGGCGAGGGATGTTCTCACGCGGCAATGGAGTCGCGTGCTCGATCATGGAGAGACCATCCTCGAAAAGGATGTGTGTGTACCTATCATTCGGGATGGCGTGCTCGAGGATGTTTACTGGACCTATAGCTATAGTCCTGTCCATGAGTCAGGTGGGGCTGTTCTGGGCGTTCTCGTGGTTTGCCATGATGTGACGAAGGAACTCGGAGCGACGCGCGAACGCGATGCTATGGCCGAGCGGCTCAATCACATTCTTGAAGCGACTACTGACTCGATCCTGATGCTCGATCGTACATGGCGCTTCACGTATGTCAATCCGTGCGCGTATGAAGTGCTTTCGCCCGTGACTGACATCATTGGAAGGGTGTGCTGGGAGGTATTTCCCGCGATGGTGTATGACGGCTCTCCCTTTGTCGAGTATTACTATCGCGCGATGGACGAGCAGATCGCCGGTGAGTTTGAGGCGTTTTATCCCGAACCTCTGAACATCTGGATCCGTGTGCAGGTGAGGCCTTCGCCTACGGGTGTCGTAGTGTTCTTTCGCGACATTACGGAGCAGAAGAAGACAACGGATGCATTGATCCGGACGGAGAAGCTGGCGGCGGTTGGGCGTCTGGCGGCCTCGATCGCACATGAGATCAACAACCCGTTGGAGTCGGTCACGAATCTTCTGTATCTTGCACAGGCATGCAAGACGGTTGAAGAGGCCCAGGAGTACCTGCTTACCGCCGAAGAGGAGCTGCGACGGGTCTCGGCGATTGCCAATCAGACACTGCGGTTTCACAAGCAGGCTTCAAAAGCGATTGCGATCACATGCGACGAGCTGTTCGGGTCCGTGCTTTCGATCTACCAGGGTCGCATTGTCAACGCCAGAATTCGCCTGGAAAAGAGGATGAAGTGCGAGCGCTCCATCACCTGCTTCGATGGCGAGATTCGGAAGATCCTTTCCAACCTGATTGGCAACGCGATCGATGCCATGCCGGTTGGAGGCGGGAGGCTGCTGCTTCGGAGCCGGGCCGGGTGCGACTGGAAGACGATGCGCCGGGGGATGGTCATCACAATTGCCGATGCGGGCAGTGGCATTCCTCCCGATCTTTTGAAGAAGGTTTTTGAACCCTTCTTTACGACCAAGGGGTTCAATGGAACCGGCCTGGGCCTTTGGGTGTCGCAGGAGATTGCGCAGCGGCATGAAGGGGTTCTGAGGGTGCGCTCGCGGCGGGGACATGGAAGCGTGTTTACGCTCTTCCTGCCGTTCGAGGCTGCGGTGCGAAGCTGAGACTGGAAGGGGACGTTGGTTCAGTTTTCGGCGGTCAGTGTTCCGTTCTCGGTATAGAGTTGACCTGCCCAAGGGGGTCGGCGCGGGGAGCGTGTGCTATACAAACTCATGCGTTCTCTCCTCCTCAGCCTATTTCTTGTTTCGTCCGCGTTTGCTCAGAAGACACTGCTTGCTACTCCGGAGACGGTGGTCTGGGGTAATTACAACGGGGCTGCGAAGCCCGCGCTCACGGTGCAGTCGGGCGATACGGTGATCATCCAAACGCTCTCGACATGCGGCTCTCCGCAGCGACTCGAAGCGGCCGGGGTTGCGGCGTCCGAGATTCCACCGTATGTTGCCGATATTTACAACAGGTTTCCGGCGGATCAGAAGGGGCCTGGCGGGCATATTCTGACGGGGCCTGTCGCGATTGAAGGAGCGGAGCCAGGGGACGTGCTCGAGGTTCGCATTCAGAAGATCAAGCTGGATGTGCCATGGTCGTGCAATTCGTTCGGCGCGGGCCGAGGATTTCTGCCGGATGACTTTCCTTACTCGCGCACCAAGATTGTGCCGTTGAACCGGGAGAAGATGGTGGCGGATTTTGCGCCGGGGATCGAGATTCCGTTGCACCCGTTCTTTGGTTCGATGGGGATTGCGACGCCGACGGGCAAGTCGGACTCGGCGCCGCCGTGGATGAACGCCGGCAATATGGATAACAAGGAGCTGGTGGCGGGTTCTACGCTGTTTATCCCGGTGAATACGAAGGGCGCAAACTTCGAGGTAGGAGACGGACACGCTAACCAGGGGAACGGCGAGGTGGATATTACAGCGCTCGAGACCCAGCTTACGGGGACGTTTCAGTTCATCCTGCACAAGGGATCGCTCGAGGATGCGAATCGGCTGGTTTGGCCGCGGGCAGAGACCCCCTCGGCGTATATCTCGATGGGTTTTCATGCAGACCTGACACGCGCGACCGAGATGGCGATCCGGAATATGATCACGTTTCTGTCGACGCAGGATCCGGATCATGCGCATTTGAGCCGGGAGGATGCTTACTCTTTGATCTCTGTGGCGTGCGACGTGGATATTACGCAGTTGGTGGATCTGCCTCACGTGGGAGTGCATGTGGTCTGTCCGAAGGATCTGTTTACGCGCAAGCAGTGAGGGCGGAGGCTTTTTCAGTTTCCAGGTGTCAGCTTTCAGTTTTCAGCCTTTGAAGGCTACATGGGTGGGGCTTACTTCTTCGTGTTGGTGGCGCTGCCGCAACCAATTCGGTTAACCCGTGTCTAAACTACTGGAACAACGACCTCCTCCGTCCGCGCATACCGGGGCACGACGCAAGACCCGGGAACCGAAGGCCGGCGGTCCAGGCAGACATTATGGTTTTTACGAATTGGACGAAAGCCGTGCTCGCCACCGCCATTGCGGCTGCTCCCTTTGCCGCGGCTCATGCGCAGTACCAGACGCCCCAGCCCTATAACCCTCAGGATCCGCAGAACTACTCTGCTCCCGCGCAACAGAGCTATCAGCAGGGTTATCCGCAGCAGCAGGCGCCGCAATATCAGCAGCAGCCGTACCAGCAGCAGCCGCAATACCAGCAGCAGCAGCCGTATGGACAGCAGCAGCAGCCGTATGGGGATCCGCAGCAGAAGGGGCAGTACGATGCGAGTGGCGGGTATGCGCAGCAGCCACAGGGTAACGGTGGCGATGATGCCGCGTACGAGGCTGGGCAGGAGGCGATTGCGCAGGCTCCGCCGGCGCTGCCACAGTATGACCAGCCGGTAGCACCGGGACCGGGTTATATGTGGACTCCGGGTTACTGGGCTTATGGGCCGAGCGGCTACTACTGGGTAAACGGCGCGTGGGTGCTTCCACCCTATCAGGATGCGCTCTGGACGCCAGGCTACTGGGGTGATGGTGATGATGGCTATTACTTCTGGAACGCCGGCTACTGGGGCCCGACCGTAGGATTCTACGGCGGCATCAACTATGGGTTTGGCTACTTCGGGACGGGCTTCTATGGCGGGTATTGGCGCGGCGGCCGCTTCCTGTACAACACGGCCTACTGGCATGTCGGAGCCTATGGACGGTACGGCTACTACAACCGTGTGAACGGCATCGGCGGTGGATTTCACGCGGGTGGCGCAAGCTTTGTAAGCGCACGCTTCGCTCGCGGCCTGCCTGGTGGAGAGTCCTTTGGAGCTCACGCAAGTATCGGCGGGGCGCGGGCGGGCTTTGGAGGCAACCGGGGCGGCTTCAACGGTGGGGCACATGGCTTCGCGGGTGGAGGCTTCAACGGTGGGGCACGTGGGGGCTTTGGCGGTGGGAGCAGCAACATGCGTCCTGCAGTTGGAGCGGGCGGCTTCCGCGGCGGGTCGGGACCGGCTGGAGGATTCAACGGCGG
>CAXTNM010000133.1:0-9053 GCA_964245715.1 uncultured Acidobacteriaceae bacterium
TCATCGACGACGCCGGCGGCAGCTTCAGCTTCCCCCAACTCGCACTCCGCGTCAGCCCGCCCGCAGCACCCGCTCCCGCTCCCCCCTCAGCACCAGTGCCCGTTGCCACTCCGTCAGCTCCTCAGTAACGGGCACCATGATCCCCGCAAATACGCCACAAGCCGGGATGCGAGCCATACGACTCCCCCGGCCGCTTCTCTATCGCCAGCTGGCAGCAACATGGTGAACTGATCAACCATTTACGCATCCAAGGGGAAGTGAGGCGTGAATGAACATCGGTTACCTCGGCATGAAGAACTCGTTTTCCTACGAAATGGTTCAACGGCTTAAGGCACAATTGCCAGAAGATACCTTCATCGAGTGGCAGCCGGAGGAGCAAGCATCCGAAGCCGAGTTAGACGTTCTGCTGGCGACCGGTGCCGTCAAGAAGGATGCCTTCAAGGCGCAAGCTCAGCTTGGACTCCTGCAGATGGCCTCAGCAGGTTACGACGGTGTTGATGTGGACGCGGCGACCGACGCAGGCATCTGGGTAGCTTCCGCGCCGACCGGCAAAACCGGCAACGGCGAGTCGGTCGCCGAGCACGCCGTTCTGTTGATGCTGGCAGCTTCCAGGCGCCTCAACGAAGAACTGGCGTATGCCCGCGCTGCATCTGCTAGCAAGCCTGAACAGCCCCAGGGCAATAAGGCGCTCTTCGGAAAGACAGCCTGCATCGTGGGCCTCGGTGGGATAGGCGACTTGCTTGTCGAAAGACTGCGCGGCTTTGGCATGACCCTGGTTGGGGTTGACAAAACTCCAGAGCATGCACCGCAAGGAGTCAAGGCGTACGGAGAACACTCGCTGAAGGAAGCTGTCGCCGACGCGGATTACGTTGTGCTCGCTCTTCCCGCAACCAGGGAAAATGAAAACCTGATCGATGCGGAAGTTCTCGGATCAATGAAGGAGAACGCAATTCTGGTGAACGTGGCACGAGGCACACTGGTCGATGAACCGGCCCTGCTCGAAGCCATCCGGAGCGGATATCTCTTTGGCGCCGGCGTGGACGTCGTCAAGGATGAGCCGGTGAGTGCAGGCAATCCGCTTCTCGATGAGCCACGCATCGTAGTCACGCCCCACATCGCAGGCCCGACAGACCTGATGCTCGACGGCAGCGTCAAGTTTTTGACTGAGGTACTGGAGAATTACAGAAAAGGCCTGAAATCACCCGGCATTCTGAATAAGCCCACCAATCCAAGGGTTGATCTGCAATAACGGCACATTCACGCAGATCATCTGAGACCGCAATGCCGATGCCTGTCGCTCCCCTGGGCGGCAGGATAACGACTGTGACGCGGACAAATCCGACACAAGCGGGAGCCGGCTTTGGATCGGCATCTCGCAAGCCTACGCTGTATCCTGTTTCTCGGTTGCTCACCATTGACAAACATCGAGTTACAGGCAGAGTATTTAGCCCGGCCAAGAGCGACACCGTGGGCAACGGCCGGAGGTTCTCTCCATGTTACGTTCGCGACTCATCCTTCCAATCGCCATTCTTATCGTATCCTCGAGTTCGGCTCTCGCTCAGCAGACACCCTCGATCAATCCCGACACCGAAGCCGCCGTCTCACGCGCTCAGCGCCATTCCACTGCCGAGTGGCAGCTCGTCGCACCGCACCTCCCCGACCCTGAGACCGCCAGTCCCACCATCCTCCAGCAAGCCGGAGACATTCTGCGCGCGCGTCGCTTCCTCGAAGACGCGCTCGAGTACTACGGCTACGCCCTCAAGCGCGGCGGCAACGAAGCTTCGCTCGAGAACCGCATGGGCGTTACAGAACTCCAACTCGGCCAGACTGCGCTCGCCCGCGTCTACTTCCGTCACTGCATCACCGTCAGCAAGAAAGACGCAGAAGGGTGGAATAATCTGGGCGCCGTCGAGACGATCGCCGGAAATCCGCGCCAGGCTATCTCCGACTACCAGCGTGCGGTCAAGATCAACCACAAAAACTCGCTCTTCCACGCAAATCTCGGAACCGCCTACTTCGGGGCCAAAGACTATGAGAGCGCGCGCCATGAATTCGAACTCGCCGTCAAACTCGATCCCGGCGTCTTCGAGCGAGGCGGCTTTGGCGGCTCCCTCGTTCACGTCCTGTCAACCGACGACCGCGGTCAGTTCGCCTTTGAAATGGCGCGCCTCGCCGCCGCCCATGGTGAAGAAGAAAGCACACTGCACTGGCTCGCTCAGGCTAGCGAAGCCGGCGTTGACCTGCGCGCAGCCATGCCCGGAATTCGCGAGTTCGAACCCTATTTGAAGGACGAACGGATCGCAGTCATCATCCGCAACAGCCAGGCCCTGCGCAACAAGGAACTCGCCATCTCCGATCCTGTACCCACGCTTGCCGCCCCAAAGTAGAGATCCAAAAGCGCGAATCCAGGTGCTCACACGAGGACAGCTCACCTCGAAAACGCTACTTTGGGCCAGGGTGAGATGGCGAGGATCGATCACCCCTCGCGACCCCCGCCATCACTTGTAAGGACAGTGGCGGCAGTCCGAGTTGCAGCAGTACCCGCGCTTCAAGTGATAAGCCGCCGTAAACACCATGTAGGGCCCGTCGAAATAAAAATCCTCTGGTGCCAGGTCACCCGCTTCCGCCTCTTCCTCCGTACTGTCATGCTCGTCATTCATCGCTAGAACAAGCGTAAACCAGCATCCTCAACCACCGGCTCCAGCGAACCCACGTTATCTTCATCCAGCGCAACACTGCACGCTGTCGGTACGCCATCGTCCTGCACTGCCGTTCCATTGCGGAACCGCACAAACTTCCCCGGCACCGCAGCGACCCGCGTACCCGGCACCACAATCCCGACCAGGTTCAGCGGGTCCGCCCCCGCCACGCGAATCTCCTGCGTCGACTCCCGCTTCCGCGCCTCCCGCTTCCGCGCCTCCCGCAGACTCTCCACCGCCTCTGGCAGGGCAAACTGCTCGCCCGAAAAGCCGGAAACAAACCGCCCCCCACGAATCTCCCCGCGCGCCTCCAATCGCCGCAGGATCCCGAGAAGATCTCTCCATTTTGGCGCGTTTGACTCCCGCTCGAGCAGGTCCCGAAATAGAACCCCATACCGGCAAAGCAACATCTTCGCCGCAGACTCATGCGCCGCGTCCACTCGCTTCGCCCGCATGATCGTTTCTACCTGCCGCTCTGCTGCTGTTGGCTTCGTCAGCGTAACCACTGCCTGCGCGTCCCCGCAAAGCAGCGCCCAGCGCCCCGCAGTCGTCCGGGCCGCAGCCCTCTTGTTCAAGCTTGCTGGCGAAAGGCCTGCCGCAGACTTCCGCCGAGGATCCATCATTCCGCGCAGCTGATCGAATCCATCTGCCGAAGCGATCCCAGCCGTTGCCAGTTCCCACAAAGCATGTTGCGTCTGCGGTCGCAAAAATCCGAGCACCCGCTGAATGTCATTTGAAAAACAAGCTCCCCGCTGCCGCAGCAGATTCCTTACCGACAACCCGTCCTCGCTCAACGCCTTCAGCAGCGTAGCCTCTTCGACGCACTGCACTTCAAGTGCATGGGGCAGCCAGTCCGCCGACTCCCGTACGTAAAACGTGATCGGCGCGGCATTCGTCGGAATCACACGCCGCGGGGCAGCACCCTCGCCCACCTGCCACGCGGGGTGCGGCGAAACGCGTCCCCACCCAATCGCCCCCGACAGACACAAGGCATCGAGCCACTGCGGATCATAGGCCGCAACCCGCGCCGGCAGCAGGGTCCGCTCCCACTCGACCGCCGGAGCCTCGAAGCCTTCGAGTTTCGACAGCACCTCGAGCAATCCCTCTTCACCTGCGAGCTGGGTTTGCGGAGCAACATGCTGCCAGCCCAGCAGCCAACGCATGTAAACCGCCGGCGTCACCGGCTCCACCTGCCTGCGCAGTGTCCCCACGGTCAGCCGATGAATTCGTTGTAGAATTCTCCGTTCGCACCACTCCACGTCGTAATCCGAATCCACAACCAGCGCCCGCTCAAACCCGCCGCGCAACGCCAAACCCTGCATCTCCATCGCTAGGAACGCCTTGTAGAGATCGTGCGGCGCAATGCCGAGAACCGTACCAAGTTCATTCGCCGAGGTAGGACCTACGATTTGTAACCATCCCTGAACACAGCGCAGAACCGAGGCGTCGTGCGCAACCGAATCGGTGTCATCACCCACAAAGAGCTCCTGTGCCGCCTGCAGCCGTTCCTCCGCCACCCAGCAGAGAACCCCTCCAAATTCCCCCGAACGTACGCGATGAGCGCGGCTCAGCCGTTCATAAAAAAGCGGCCAACCCGAAGCCTTTTCGGTATCGATAAAGCGCAACGGAAGCACCACAAGCGCAAGCAGCAGATCGTGCAGCTCATGCTCATCCCGCAGGTCCGGCCACAACTGTCCGCGTACCGTATCGATGGCCGCCTGATCCAGCCGTCCGGCTCCATCCTCAGGCGTGCCGCGCCGTATAGTCGTCGCACGCGCTCGCCGTTCCTCAGCCCCAGCTTCATCGAGATACGCATACGGCATGGCATTCAGCAGTTCGTGCGCAAACACACTCGGCGTCGGCGTGTCGACCGCGAGACACCGAATCGCACCCGAAGCGATCCCACGCAGGATCTCGTTCAGTCCTTCAATGTCCATCGCTTCGGTAAGCACATCCTTCATCACCTCGCGCACCAGGGGGTGATCGGGAATCTGTATATCTCCGACAATCGTTTCGAAACAGGCCGCCGCCTGGGGAAACACATTCGCCATCAGGTCATCCGACCGTGTCCGCTGAATCTGCGGCGCAATGCGCTTACCCTTCGACATGCGCAACAACTGCAAACTCCGGCCCGCCGCCCACCGCCAACGATTCTTGAAGATCGGCGACGTAATCGAAGCCTGCTCCAGAAGTTCCTGCGCGGTGTGTTCCGTCAAGAACTGGAAGACATCCGACAACGGGAAGCTATGCTGCTCCGCCAGCGATATATTGATTCCGTTATCCGTCGCCGCTGCCTGCAACTCAAAGTTGAATCCTCGGCAAAACCGCTTGCGCAGCGCCAATCCCCAAGCCTTATTGACCCTGCCGCCAAACGGCGCATGCAGGATCAGCTGCATGCCGCCACCATCATCGAAAAAGCGCTCCGCAATAATCGTCCGCTTCGAGGGAACAGCCCCCAGCACGGCGCGCCCGGTAACCACGTAGGCCACCAACTGCATCGCCGCCGCTTCACACACGCAGCACTCCTCCATCAGCCACGCCACGCAAGCCGCAACCTCGACGTTCGTCCGGTGCAACGAACCCGGCGTTACCGCGATCGTCCGCGCCGCAATCTCCTCACGCAGCTCCGTCACCCCATCCGACAACACCGCCGTGCGTTGCGGAGCCTCGCCTTCCCAGAACGGGATTGTCGGCGGCGCTCCATGCGCGTCCTCCACCAGCACTCGCCCGACCGACTCGATCTTCTGGATGCGCCAGCTATTATTCCCCAGCAATACGACGTCGCCCGGTGAGGAATCCACTGCGAAATGCTCATCAAGCGTCGCAATCTGCACTCCCTCCGGCTGCAGAATGACGCTGAACAAACTCGTATCCGGAATCGCCCCGCCATTCGCAATTGCCGTCATCCGCGCGCCGCGCCGTGGATGCAGATGGCCCTGCACGCCATCCCGCAGCAGGTAGGCCCCATACCGTCCGCGCCCCGATTCAATCCCCTCATGCAGCAACACCAGCAGCTCGTCAAACTGCGCGCGCGTGATCGCCCGATAGGGGTAGGCCCGCCGCAAAACTTCAAATAACCGCTCCTCGGGCCAGGGTTCAGCTCCGCAACAAGCCACAATCTGCTGCATCAGCACATCGATGGGTGCATCCGGTATCTCGAGCTTGTCCAGCTCGCCCGCGCGCATCTTCCGAATCAGCGCTGCCTGCTCCAGTAAGTCGTCGCGCGTGGTTGCAAAGAATCGCCCCTTCGGCGTCGCCCCGCGCCAGTGTCCGGCACGCCCTACCCGCTGCATCGCCACCGCAACGGCACGCGTCGTATTGATCTGGCAGACCAGGTCAATGTCGCCTATATCGATGCCCAGCTCCAGCGAAGCGGTTGCGATCAGAATCTTGATCTCGCCCTTCTTTAATCTCTGCTCGGCATCAAGACGCAACGCACGCGACAGCGATCCATGGTGCGCCGCCACATGCTCCGCTCCCAGCCTCTCCGCCAGCTCAAAGGCGATCTTCTCCACCAGCCGTCGCGTGTTGACAAAGACCAGCGTGCTCCGATGCTGCTCGGTCACCGCCGCCAGCTTGTCGAAGATCTCCGTCCACATCGGAATCGTTGCAATCGAACCGAGTTCGTCCGACGGCACCTCAATCCCAAGATCCAGCACTCGCCGCTGCCCAACCTGCACAATCTTCGCAGGCGCTCGCCCCTTATCCACCCCGGTCAGAAACTCAGCGACCAGTTCGATCGGATTCTGCGTCGCAGACAGCCCAATCCGCTGCGGCCCCTGAGCCATACCCACCAGCATCCCTCCCGGGCAAAGGTTATTCTCGCCGCACACCAGCGCCTCTAAACGCTCGAGTGATAATGCCAGGTGGGCTCCGCGTTTATCGTCGGCGATCGCGTGAATTTCATCCACAATCACCGTGCGCACACGCCGCAGGTTGTCACGCGACTTGCCCGCGGTCAGCAGGATGTAGAGGGACTCCGGGGTTGTCACCAGGATGTGTGGTGGATGCTTGAGCATCTTCACACGGTCTTTAGCCGGCGTATCCCCCGTCCTCACGCCCGTTCGGATCTCCGTCGAAAGATAGCCCCGCTCGAGCGCGAGCGCCTGGATCTCTGCAAGCGGTCCATCCAGGTTCTTCTGGACGTCGTTCGAGAGCGCCTTCAACGGCGAGACATAAACCACCTCAGTGCAGGGCCCGAGCGTTCCGTCAATGGCTTTCCGCAGTAAGTAATCGATGCACACCAGGAACGCTGCCAGCGTCTTACCACTGCCCGTTGGCGCGGAGATCAGCGTCGTCTCCCCCGCCAGAATCTCCGGCCATCCGGCTATCTGAGGCTCGGTGGGTGTGCCGAACTTCCGCACGAACCACTCCTGCACCACCGGGTGCGCCCACCCGAGCGCAGCAACGATCTCAGCCTGTTCCGCAACCATGCCGGATTGTAACCGATTCGCCTCTTCTTCGCCTAATCGCTGCGCCGGCAGCCCTCCTTCCGCCGTCGCCTGCACGGCTTATACTCGATAACTGAGGATCCAATGGCCGCACTGATCGACGCAATCAACATCAAACGCAAGGCGCTCTTCGAGTTCGAAAACGCACCCTACTACTGCATGGAATCCGACATCAGCAGCCCGACCGCGCGCGGCGGCCAGACCCTTGTTCGCCTCAAGATGCGCAACCTGCTCACCCGCGCCGTCTTCGAAAAGACCTTTAAAGCCAATGACAAGTTCAAGGAGCCTGACCTCGAACTCGTTCCCGCCTCCTACCTCTACACTGACAACGACGGATCGCACTTCCTCGATCAGGACTCGTTCGAGACCCTCACCCTGTCACCAGACATGCTCGGCGACGCGCTCGACTACCTGATCGAGGGCACGCTGCTTCAGGTTCACAAGTACAACGGCAACCCCATCGGGCTGCAACTCCCGATCTTCGTCGATCTTGACGTCAAGTACACCGAACCTGCCGTCAAAGGCTACTCGTCGGCGGGTAGCGTCACCAAACCCGCCACGCTCGAGACCGGCCTGGAGATCCGCGTACCCCTCTTCATCAAAGAGGGAGAAAAGATCAAGGTTACCGTCGAGACCGGTGAGTTCGCGGGGCGCGCCTAAGCTCCGGCAGATTCTCGCAAGCCTCGCTCGACTTGAAAGGCTCACGCAGGCAGACTGGTGCGAGCCCGCATCATGCGACCGTTTGCGTAGGCGCCTTGCGCCTCGTTCGCTTTAGCGTATAGTTCTCCTCACCCGGGCCGATTCACAATTCATCATCTCGATTCGAGATAAGAGGAAATTCTATGAAGCGGCTTGTATCTTTGACGTTGGTCGGCTGTGCGCTGACCCTTACCGCACAGAATGTTTCACCCTGGAATGGCACATGGAAGCTGGACCGCGCCAAGAGTCACCTCACCGGGAGTACTTACACCTTCAGCAAGGGATCAGACGGCATGTGGACGGAGTCCTACGGCACGCTTTCGGTCAACTTCGCACCCGATGGCAAGCCGTACCCGGTCTTCGACCAGGATCACACCATGACGGTCACGATGCCGGATGCACACACTCAAAGGATGGTGAACCAGCAGAAGGGGCAGACCACCAGCGTAGCGACCGCGATCCTTTCGGCGGATGGTAACTCGATCAAGGAAACCGAGCTCGATACCAGGCCGGATGGTACGACGTATACGGCCTCTGAAACGGATAAGCGCGTTGGCACTGGAGAAGGTTTCCTCGGAACCTGGTCTTCAGAGAAGGTCGCAAGCACCGGCAACAGTCCGATGACCATCGTGGCTTCAAGCGAGAACATCACCTTCACAACGCCGGCTGAGAAGTACACGTTGACGGCGAAGCTGGATGGGTCTCCCGCCACACCCGCTAGCCCCGGAACGCCTGCAGGGTTAACGATTTCCTACAAGAAAGCGTCTGATTCCCGTCTTGACTGGACCGCGACCCTCAACGACAAGGTAGTACAACAGGGCTATGACGAACTGGCGGCCAATGGGAAGTCTTTCACAACGACTGCATGGCTGATCGGCAATGAATCGGAGAAGACGACCTCATTCTATGCCAGGCAGTAGTCACCAAGAGGCGGAACACGCTCTGCGAGGACCTGGTCGCAGAGCGTGGTCCTCTGATGGTCCATGGCGCTGAGCAGAGGCTACATCTGCCCAGTGCCGATATCCGCCCTTTGAGCAGCCGGATTCGACTCATCCAGATACTCTTCAATCACCCGCGCTAACGACCCCTGGGCCGACAGGATGAAATCGATCGCATCCCGCCCGGCGCCCTGCCCCCCCGGCAGCGGCGTGACCCAATGCGCCTCCGCCCTAGGGTCAGCCGCGCCCATCCGGGCTTCCACCCC
>CAXTNM010000134.1:0-226 GCA_964245715.1 uncultured Acidobacteriaceae bacterium
GGACAGCCTTTCACAGTTGATTTCGAGGCGGAACCGCTTGCGGGCGCCGGCCTCTTCGCCATCACCGGGGAGACAGGCTCAGGCAAATCGACCATCCTGGACGCCCTCTGCCTTGCCTTGTACGGCCGCTATCCGCGCTTTGCGGAGCAGTTACAGGACTCTTCTCCAGACCCAGGCGGCAAGGTGAAGATCCTCGACGGCAGCGCCATCCTGCGCCGCGGCGCAG
>CAXTNM010000134.1:236-5492 GCA_964245715.1 uncultured Acidobacteriaceae bacterium
ACGCGGGTACGCGGAGGTGGACTTTCGCGGCCGCGCAGAAGGCCGCTACCGGGCGCGCTGGGAGGCGCGCCGCTCCCGCGATAAGGCAGACGGACCCATTCAGAGCGCGGTACGCGAGCTATTCGAGGTCAACGGCGACACCCTGAGGCCGCTCGCCAACAGCAAGACCGAGGTGCAGAGCCGCGTAGAGCAGATTACGGGCTTGACCTTCGATCAGTTCCGCCGCACCGTGCTGCTTGCGCAGGGTGACTTCGACAGCTTTCTTCTCGCGCCCGAAAAAGAACGCGGCGACCTTTTGAGCAAGATCACCGGTACCGAGATCTACGAGAAGATCTCGATCGCCGTACACCGCGGCGCCACTATGTTGAGCAATGAGGTCAGCGCTCTGGAGCAGCGGCTGACCAACATGGGCCTGATGCCACCTGAGGAGCACGAGCGGTTGGCGCAGACGGTCGCGACATTGCGCCAGACCTTGCAGCAGCAAGCCGAGGACACTCGACAGATGCAGGCAAAGCTGCATCTAGCAGTGGAGTACACCCGAGCCCAAGACGCACTCACGGCAGCCGAAGCGACACTCGCCGCGGCTGAAGATGCCTGGACGCAGCGCGCCGCGGAGCGTGTTGAGCTCGCGGCCTTTGACGCAGCCGAACCGCTACGGCCACAGCGCACACGGCTGAAGGAACACATGGACGCGGTTCCTGCCGCGCAGAGGCTTGCCGCTGAATGTCTTGATCGCCTCAGCGGTGCCGGGCAGCAAGCCGCGACGGACAACTCCGCGCTTATCCAGGCAGAGAGCGCGCGTGATGAAGCCGAGAAGATCGTCAAGGATTTCGCTCCGCAGTGGGACGAAGCCACTGGCCTGGATAGCATCGCGCTTCATGCCCGAAGGGAAGCCGACGCTGCGGCGGAACACCTCAAGCGCGCACAGAAAGAGACAGCCCGCCTGACCGCATCGACCGCAGCGCTTGGTCAGCAAGTTGCGACCTCATCTCAGGAGCTCGCTCGGCTAGAACAAGCGATGACCGAGCGCAGCCGTCACGTCCTGCTCGCCGACCGTTTGGACGATGCAGAGACCCTCTTCGCCCGTCATTCACAGCTCACGCAGGCACTCAACAGAGCGCAGACCACGCACCGGCGCGCCCGAGAGCAGGAGCGGAAGCAGCAAGCCAAAGTGGCTCAGCTTCGCGCGGTGGCCGACCAGCAGAGGGGAACGCTTTTGGCAGCCGCGCAGCATCGCGATGCGCTTCGCGGCGATCTCGTAGCGCGCGATCTCGTCGGCTTGGAAGCGCTTGTCACGCAGCATACGTCGCTGTTGAATGAGCTAAATGCGGCCTCCAGTTACGCCGTCGCATACAACGCGGCAGAGCTCACTCTGGCCCGAGCCGCACAGCAAGAGGAGTCGGCGAGGCTGGCGGCTCAGCAGGCCGAGGCTCGGCGCACAGAGGCCGCCCGCTTGCTGGACGAGCAGCGCCGCCAGCGCGCACAACTGACGCCACAAGTCGATCTTGCGCAGGAGAGCATCGCGCAACGCGCCATCCACCTGCGCAGCCTTGTGCTTGACGGTGAAGCGTGCCCGGTTTGTGGTGCTACCGAACATCCCTACCTCACCCCGGGTGCCACTGACGCTTTAACCGCGCTCGCCGGTCAACTGAAGGGCCAGCGCGATGCGCTCGAGCACGTCATCGACCGGCAGCAACGCGCTGAGCAACAAGCCGCGAGCGAGCATGCCGCGCAAACTGGTTTCGCCGAAGCCGCCGCGCGCGAGCAGAAGCAGGCAAGGGCCGCGCGGATGTTCGCCCGGAACAGCTACGCGGAACAGCAGCCGGCACTGGCCAGTGAAGCCGCGCTCCTGGACCTCGTGCCTGCCCCGCCAGACATGCTGAGCGGCCAAGCTGCATCGCTGCTCCGTGAGCTGGAAGTAAATGCAAGAACAGCCAGCAACACCCTCGCTTCACAAGTCGGCAAGGCCCGTCAACTCCGCGACCAGATCGACCAGGCGGACAGGACCCATACACACGCCCAGCAGGCCCTGACTGCGACCGAGGCATCGCTCAAACAGGAGCAAGAGGCTCTCCACGTGGCTCAGATCGCGACCCTTACTGACGCTGGTGCAGTCGGCGTCGTTGAGCAGCAGATTGCGTCTCAACAAGACTCACTCCAGCCATTTCTGGCCTGCCTGGACCTCACCCCTGCTTGCCTTCTTCAGGAGACCAAGCCGACCCTGCAGGCCATCCGCAGCGCAGCCAGCGAGCTTTGCTCGCTGCGCAAAAATGTCGAGGAGCTTACCCCGAAACTGGCTGCATTGAGCTCCGACCATCGACACGAGTCACAGAAGCTTGCCCATGCAGGGCAGCAGCAAGCCGATGCTCTGACGGCAAGTCAGCAGCGCGCGAACGCTCTTGCGGCCGCCACGGCCGCCCGCGCCCTGTTGCTCGAAGGTGAGTCGACTGAAACACATCGCAGCCGCTTAAACAGGCAGCGCACCGCGGCAAGCGATACGCTCGACCGGGCGCGACGCACAGCGTACGACGCGGCATTGGCGCGCGAGAAAGCAGAGACAGAACACAAGCAGGCCGAGTCAGCTTTGGAGATCGCAGGTCGGGCGCTTAACCAGGCGCGCACGGCTTACACCGCAGCATGTGCGGAAGCAGGCTTGAGCCACGACGTTGTTGATGCGTTACTAGACGAGCCCGCGACGGTAGCGACCGCCTTGCGTAATAGCCAACGGTTCCTCAGCGAGGCACTCAATGCAGCAAAGGGCGAGCGGGGCCTGCGACTGGGTGATGTCGAGCACCGCCGCGCAGACGCCCTTGAAGACGTCGCTCGCACCTCTCTTGGGGTCGCCATTGAGGACGCGCTTAAGCAGGAGAGATTCGATCGCGAGAAGCTCGGCTACGAAGACGGACGCCTGAAGCGCGATCTGGATCTCCGGCAAGGCGCGCTCGCCCTCCAGGCGGAGAGCAAGGCCAAACAGGCCGAACTCGACACCTGGGAGCAGGTTAATCAGGCAATCGGATCAGCCGACGGCGACCGCTTCCGCCGTTTCGCCCAGAGCCTTACCCTGGACCAACTAGTCGTTCTGGCTAATGAGCATCTAGACACCTTCACCAAGCGCTATCATCTCGCGCGAAGCCCTGCGTCTGATCTTGCCCTGCACATCACCGACCTCGACATGGCGGACGAGCAACGGCCCGTCCGCAGCCTCTCCGGCGGAGAACGTTTCCTTGTCTCACTCTCCCTCGCGCTCGCTCTCTCCGGCCTAGAAGGCCGTGACTTTTTCGTTGACACACTGTTTATCGATGAAGGGTTCGGCTCGCTCGACCTTGAGACACTGGACGTGGCGACAGCTGCTCTTGAAAGCCTGCATAGCCTTGGTCGCAAAGTAGGTGTCATCACTCACGTCGTGGCTATGATCGACAGCATCCCCGTACAGATTCGCGTAGAAAGGCTTGGCGGTGGATCATCAGTAGTGCGCATAGTCAGTTGAAGCCCGCAGGCAATCGGAAACGGCCATGCGACTGGTCGGCCGAAACACGCTGGATAGAACCGTAATCACATCCCAAGGTGTATCTTAGTCACGCCCCAACAACGATCAGCCGCTTTGAGGGCCGAGTCACCGCCACATACAGCATCTGCTGCGCCTCAAGCAGATTGGTCTCTTCACGCCGGCGAATGTCAGGAAGGTCCACAAAGACCGAGCCGATGGTGGAGCCTTGGCTCTTGTGCACGGTCAGCGCGTAGATGGACTGCAGCTGCGCCAGGCTCTGCTTGAACTCATGCAGGTGCTTCCACCGGAGCCTTGAATCGGCAGCCTCATCCGTGATGCGTGCGACTACTCGCTGGAACTCGTTGTTGTCCGCGACCATGTGAACAGCTCTTTCATTGCCGTCAGCATCGCGCAGGCAGAGCTCCCAGGAGGGAACCGATGCGGTCCATCTCGACAAGCCGTGTGCCTCTTCCACCTCGTAGAGGAAGGTCCCTCGGTTGATCGTGACGACCTTGGCCTCCTGATTGTTGGCGAACACCATGGTCATTGCGAGCACCAGTGGTTGACGAAAGAGTGCGCTCTCCCCCGGCATAAACGGAGTGGGTATGTCATTGCCGTACCGCCAGCGCCGGATCATTTCGTTGACCTGCGCGACTCGTTCGTTTGTCCAGGCGAGATAGCGAAAGCTGTCCGGGTCAGCCTCAAACTCAGGCGAAGTGAAAGCCTTCCTCATCCAGCGGTACGCCGCCTCCCCTGGAACGAAGACCCCATGCCCGCTCGCGAGGGAAGCCTGTACGCACCAGGACAGATCGGAAGCCCCGCCCTGGCTCTTCCGAATCACGTCGGCCGCTGCAAGGATGGGATTGTCGGCAGCTTGGCGAATGATCGTGGTGAGGTGCGATCGGTTAGGTGTTCGGAAGGTCTGGCTTTCCGCCTCTCCAACGGGCGGCAGCTGGGCCGGATCCCCGACAAACAGAACGAAGGAGTTGGGCAGATGGCGCTTGATATGACGGAACAAGTCCTGGTCCACCATGCTGCACTCGTCGATCACCACGACGTCTGCTGTGACGGGCTCCGCTCCGCGCTCACGCTGAAAGACCAGACGATCTGTTTGAGGCTTCGCTTTGAGGCTCAGGACGCTATGAATCGTGCGGCACGCAACGCCTTCGATCTTGGCCTCCGCCAATTTGCATGCCAGCACCGTCACCGCCTTATGCGTGGGAGCACTCAAGATCACCTGGCGCTTGTTTGCCAGCATGCTCTTCGTTAGTCGCTGCATGAGGTAGGTCTTGCCCGTTCCAGCATGTCCGGTGAGCAGGTAGGACGTGCCTGGCTCATAAGCCGCCTCGATGTCGCTTAGCGCCTGCGCCTGATCTACTGTCAGCTCCGGATCTTTCGGGAGCTCCTTGTGGACAGGGCTTGGCTTCAGCGCCGGGAACGAATCAGGGCTCGCTGGTGACCCACTGGCTGTCGAATGGAAGAAGGAGTCCTGCGTGGTTTCGACAACAGCTGGACGCTTTCGCCACCGCCGCACCATCCCTGTCAGTCGGCCGCTGCTCACGTTCTGGTTCTCCATCGTCCCGCCACTCTAGATCGTTCCCAGGCTTAGAGGAAATCAGCCTCTTTCAGGACACAGCAGTGGTCTGAGCCAACTTAGCGGATAAGAGCACCTGTGGCTATTAAAGCAGTGGTGCTGTAACAGCACTGTTATTCCATCATCATTGGTGATGTAACAGCACCGGGTTAGTCGCGGACCTGAACCCCAAGCA
>CAXTNM010000134.1:5592-9019 GCA_964245715.1 uncultured Acidobacteriaceae bacterium
CAGTCTTGAAGAAGCGCCTCCCCATCCTGATCACGTCACCGAAGAAGGCGACGTCGCTTTCTGACCGTGAACGTTCTGCGAGGTCAGCCGCCAGCTTGAGACGTCGGCCGATCCGCTCCCGATCTGTATCCGTTAGGGTTCCAGCGTCGATCTGTGGCTGGTAGGTACGCTTTACTTCATCCAACACGGCCGTCGCCTGGTCTAACGTCTTCTCCGCTGCGCTTTTAATAAACATGATCGTTACCTGTATGGCGAGAGTGGTCGGTCGTTGACCACCCTCGTCCGTTTGTTTATTGGAACAGTTCCGGGACATCCTGACCACGTAGCGCATCTTGTATCCGGAACCCGGGCCAGAGAATCGGACCGTTCTTCTCCGGGAAGCTGAGCCGCCCCTCCTGCAAACCGCATGCGATCGAGGAGAGCATCTCCTCTCTGGTGGCTGTGATGACGATGGGCTGGCATCCAATCCCGTCGAGTGGCTGCAGCTTGTTCTCCCGCTCCAACCAATCAAGGATCCAGTCCCGCCACCGTGGTTCTGCCGGCAGGCCGAGAAAGCTGACCAGCGTTGACCAAGCAAGCGTTCGCTCGTAGTTCAGCAGAAAGGTCCGGCCCGCCGTTCCATTCGCGTGGAGGGGTTGGGAGACTGCAAGGAGATGACGAAGAGGCTGTTTGCGGCCCGGTACGATGAGACTCCCCTTGTAACAGGAGGCATCCGGCCCCATGTTGAAGGAGACGCTCTTGCCATCCGGGAAGGTGAGGGTGAAAGGGTGCTTCTCCTGTATCGCCGCGGCGATCGCGCCGACCTCAGCATCTCCACCGAAAAGGCTGAGCAGGTGTCCCTGCCCAGCTTCTCCCATGTAGTGATCGACGTGTAGCCGGATATTTGTCTTGATGCTGGTGCTGGAGCGAGCGTAATCAAGCTGCCCCAGCCGCAGGTGTGCGTTCTGCATTCTCTTCCTCCGGATTCTTGGCTGATTCGGTGAGGACGCGAGTCCGTCCGTCCCGGTACACGAGCGAGAGTTCGTTTGAGAAACGTTCCCGCTTTCGCGTGATCTCAATGCCGTCCTCTTTCTCCTTGATCGTGCTGATGTGCTTGACTGACCGCCATCGAGCGATGTGCTGCTCGTCCCCTTGCCCGAAGACGCCGTTGAGCAACCCTGCCGTGCAGAGCAGACCCACGTGGCCTCCATGCAGCGGAGTGATCGGCCGCCCAGTAGCCATCTCTTCTTTCGGAAGCAGGAAAGGAGCGACCTGCTTCCAGGCGACCGACTGAATGACGTCCGACTCGATCTGATCGAGTGGCAGCCCGCGGTATGCGACGGCCGCCGGAGGAGTTGGTGGGATCAGGTAGGGCTCCTGCTCCTCATCGAGACTCCGGTACGGCTGGTTGAAGACGAGTCGTTGCAAAGCGGCGCGGTTTGCCTCCATCAGTTGTCCCCTCATGGGTTTGCGAACCGCCGTGAGAACGACCTGCTTGAAGCGAAGAGACTCTGAATCATCCAGGCGGAAGAGTCGGAAGTCCGTGAAGTTGCCCGCCAGAAGCGGGATGCAGGTTGTGAGGCGATTCTCGGGAATGACGAAGACGAGGACCCCACCAATGACAAGCCAGCGATAGGTATGGTCCAGAAAAAGGAACTCCATTCGTTGATTGCCGAAAGATCCAATCTCGGAGTCGTATGGAGGGTTGAGGTAGAGCAGCGAGAACGTTTCGACCTTCGCGTGTGCGTCGAAGGCGTTCCCCTGCACGGTCGTGATACCGGCAGCCTGAGCTGCTGCTGCACGTTCAGAATCAAGCTCAATGCCGAAGCGCCGGCAATCGAGTTCATTGGTGACCTGTTGCAGCGCCTCTCCGGTTCCGACGCATGGATCCATCGCGCTGAAGGGTTGGTCGCTCTGAAGGAGGCGCCGAAGGCGACAACCTTCTGCATGTGGAAGGGGGTAGTATCCGAGCTTCAAACGACCAGCACTTCGCATGGGATCCTTTCGGTTGATGTGCGTAGACGCACCGCGGCGCAGGAGCAGAAACGCTCTCACTGTCGGAACAAGTTGTGGGAAGGGGAATCCGTCCAGTGCTTTAACAGCACCCGGTGTCATTAAGGCTAGAGCAGTGCGGATCTAAGACTTTCAGTGCTGTAACAGCACCCGGTGCTATTACAGCTACAGCCGATATAGGAGCAGCTGATGGGAACTGCTTCTACTTCGGGTCTCCACTGCGAAGAACGAACGCTAATAGCTGGCGGGCACTCTGCGGAGCTTTTTGTACAACCACCCACCAGCTAAGGCCAACACGACACCCAACATCACATCCCACTTTGAAAAGAAGAAGCTGTAAAAAGGACGGACGGCAGGAATGAAGGCCCAGCAGCACACGAGGACATAGATCAGCAGTGCGAAAGCTCTCCGCTCGGTGACTTCTAATTTTCCAATAATCACCAAGGGTGGGAGTGAGCAGAGCGATATCGCAAAGAGTGCGAGACCGACGGGTTGGAATGAAGAGGACGCTTCAAATAAGTGAGTCATACTCTGTCCCTCAGATTACGAAAGGTCCCCTAGTCGAAGGATCTCGACGGAGAGCGGTGGTAGCAGGGACCGACTAGGTCCCCTGCTACTTACTCATAGACTACAGTTCTGTTGCCGGCTCGCTCCAACTGATCAGTCGTAACCTCGTCGAACATGGCATCGGGAATGCTGATACCTAATTTCTTCAGAACAGACCGATAGAAGTCCACGTCCTGAAGGTCCGTGCCCGCTTCAGCGTCACTGAGATTGGAGTAGAGGATCTCCTCCCCGTCGGTTGTTCCTGCGCCCTCCTGCGTCACTGTGCAGAAGACATAGTCGAGCGGCCGGTCGTAGCCCAGTGTGACCATGACTTCCTTACCATCCTTGCTCTTGGTGCTGTATCTGTGCTGCGACATGGCTTCCTCTTCCTAGCGACGGTACGACTCTGTACTGAGCCGGTCCATCCGTTCTGGTTCGTCAGGGCTAGTCTGGTGTCCATAACAGCACCAGTGGCTATATTGACCACTGATGCTGTAGCCGCACTTAGTTCATGCGCCAGATGCCTGCCCGGGCATACTGGGGGTTGTTGAGGGCTTCCTCTTCCTCACAGAGTTCGCCAAAGCGGTGTGCAAGCGAGCACAGTTGCTCGAGGGTTTGGGACTGCAAGGCTTCAAGCTCAAGAGCACAGCGACGGCGCTGCAGTGCTTCCTTCTTGGCCGAGTTGATGGATATGGGAGCGGTCTCCAACGAAAACAAAAGCGGCACAGGATTGGCCTGTGCCGCGGTCTCACTACGCCCGAGCGACAAAGAACTTCGTCGCAGGAGGTTGGCGCAGAACAAGGGGGGTGGGGAGCGAGACCGCGGGCGCCTTGCGCGAGGGCTCAGGGCGGACAGACGGCATGCAGGCCTGGATCATCATGTTCTGCAT
>CAXTNM010000135.1:0-8494 GCA_964245715.1 uncultured Acidobacteriaceae bacterium
CACCTGCGGCCGGGCGTTCGCCGTCGCAATCGCCAGCCCGCACATCCGCATCACCGGCAGATCGACGATGTCATCACCCACATAAGCCAGTTGATCTAATTCGATTTCAGCGCGCCTCAGGATATCCAGCACCGCATTCATCTTGAAGTGCTGTCCCTGGTAGATAAACTCCAGCTTCAAATCGCGCGCGCGAATCGCCACTGTCGCCGACTGACGCTTGGTGATGATTCCCGTTTTGATCCCGCCAAGCCGCGCCAGTGAGATCCCCAGGCCATCGTGCGCGTGGAATCCCTTCACCTCGACCCCTGAACCATCCAGCTTCGGAATCATCGTAATGTCTCCGTTGGTCAGGACTCCGTCTACATCGAAGATCAATACCTTGATATTTCTCGCTCGCGCCTGTGCATCTTCCAGTGTCATCCTGCGATGATAGTCGAAACCAGGAAATGCGCACCCTGCTCAAACTCGCCGCCAGCCTGATCCTCCTTGCCGTGATTACAGCTCTCGTCAACCATGCCAGCTCTCGCGTCGCGTTCATGGGAGACTCCATCACCCAGGGTTGGGCTTTTCCACGAGCTAACTTCGGCATCTACGGGCAAACCACCGCACAGATGCTCGCTCGCTTTCCTAACCAAATCCCAAATGGGGACTTCCGGACCGTCGTGATCCTTGGGGGCACCAACGACACCCTCCTTGGCGTCGACCCCGCGGTCACCATCGCCAACCTCAACCAAATGCTCGACCTCGCCCGCGCGGCTCACATCGAACCCATCCTGGCCGAGATTCCACCGATTTACAGAGAAGATGGCCGCTTTCTGCCTGCTGTGCAGCGCCTCAACAGCGCAATCATCGCGCTTGCCTCTGCAAGACAAGTCCAACTTGCGGATTACTACGACGCTCTTCTCAACCATAAGTCATGTTTCAGCGACGGAACTCATCTCAAGCGCCGCGGTTATCTGCGGATGGAGTACGCCTTATTGCAGGTCGACAACCTGTTTTAGATCTCCCTTGCCCGTCATTCTGTTAACAGCAGAGATGCGATCAAGCTGGCGCGTTCGCTTTGGTGCCATCCTTTGCGATACCCTTGCGTTCACAGGTTGAACGGCAAGGCCGCAGCCGAAACCTGGTTTGACGGAGCATCCATGTCGACCCTTGCCATCCTTGTCGGTTTCATTCTCATGCTCTTCCTTCCATGCGCTATCACCCTTCTCGGCAGTCGCGAGGAAGACGACGGATCCTCCTACTCTGACCGGGTCATTGATCCCATTATCCGTGCGCGTGTGGTGCAGACCGTAGAAACGGCTCCGGAGCGAGCGTCGACCCGTTCCATCACTGTCTCGAGCACCCCATTCGAATCCTCCGACTCTGCAGCTGAAGATCCGATTGTGCCCGGCCGACTCCAAAAAGCTCTACATGCACGCATGCTTCATGACGAGATGGAAGCGCTCAGCGCAATCGCAGCCGCGGCGCGTGCGCAAGCCGACGCACTCGCCGCCAGCGCCCGTCTGGCAGCTGCCAAGGCAGAAGCAGCAGAGACTCAAGCAGTCATCGCGGAGGCAGCGGCAGCCACAGCCATCCACACGATCCGCCACGCCGCCTGACATCCGAACGGCCTGACACTCTGCTCCAAACTATGGCCTAAGCCGGAAAACGCCGTAATTCTCGTGAACGATCACGGTCAGCCCAGATGCCCGCCGCCCGGTGAAACGGTCTAGTAGATCCAACCGCCCCCAACAACCTCGTCACCCTGGTAAAAGATCGCGGCCTGTCCGGGCGTGATCGCTCGCTGTGGTTCATCGAAAATCGCCAACGCAGTTCCCTGCTCTGCGCCCGCCATCAGCGTCGCAGCCCTCGGCTCATGCCGGTGCCGCACCTTCGCCATCACTCGTAATGACTCGGTCACCTCGGCTACCGAGATCCAGTTCACCCGATTCACCCGAACTTCGCGCGAAAGCAGTTCCTCATCAGCGCCCACCGTCACCTGGTGGCTTTCAGGATGGATTGCAAGTACATACAGCGGATTCGCGCTCGTCAATCCCAGCCCCTTGCGTTGGCCGACAGTGAAGTTGTGGATGCCCGTATGCTGCCCCACCACCTCACCGCTCGATGTCACCAGTTCCCCCGCGCTATCTGGCATCTCCTGCTCCTGCTCATCCAGGTACGCCCGTAAAAACGCCTGGTAGTCTCCACCCGGGATAAAACAGATCTCCTGCGAATCCGGCTTGCCTGCCACCTCGAGTCCGGCCTCCCCTGCCATCACGCGCACTGCCGGCTTCTGCATCTCGCCTAAAGGAAAGAGCGTATGCGCCAACTGCTCTTGCGTAAGCCCAAACAGGAAGTAGGTCTGATCCTTCGTTCTATCGGCAGGGCGCGACAAGATCCAGCGGCCGCGCGCCTCGTCATACTGGTTCCTCGCATAGTGTCCGGTCGCAATGCGCTCTGCACCAATCTGCCGCGCCGTCAACAGCAACTGATCGAACTTCAGATGGTTGTTGCACAACGTGCACGGGATCGGTGTCCGCCCGGCCAGGTACTCGCTGACGAACGGCTTCACCACATCCGCCTCGAATCGCTCCTGCTGATTCACCAGGTAGTACGGAATCCCGAGACGTTCCGCCACCCGCCGTGCGTCGTAGACGTCGTCAATGGAGCAGCAACGCCCCTGCACCGACTCCGGCATTCCCTCGTGACCGGCCAACCGTCGCTGATTCCAAAGCTGCAGCGTCAGACCTACCAGATCGTAGCCCTGCTCCTTCAGCAGCGCGGCAACGGCGGATGAATCTACGCCGCCGCTCATCGCTACAGCGATCGTCTCCCGGGCCGAATTTGAAGAGAGTTCCACCTTTTTATTCTCTCATCGCTGGATGGCTCCTGTGGCACCACGCTTCCGGCCGCTGAACATACCTCTTTCAGGCACTCCAACAAGTTTCTCGATCGCGCTAACATCACTTCGCACCCATGATGCATCCGCGGCCCGACTCCTCCTACGCCTTGATTCCCCGCTTCCCCAAGCCACCCTCGCGACGTCCATTACCCCTCATCCTGATCACGCTCCTTCAGTTCATCAAGGCCGCCTTTCTCGTCCTGGTCGCTGTTCTCCCCTGGACCGGCCACGGAAGTCGTCTCGCCAAAGTTCCCGACCTCCGCGACCTCATCTTCCTGGCAACTCACGGCAAAGAACCCAATGGCCTCGTTCTGCTCGTACTCGGCCTCTACGCCTACGCCATCGGTTGGGGTCTCTGGAACTTCCGGCGCTGGGCCCGAAATTCGCTTGTTTTCACGTCGCTCCTGATGCTCGTGCTTTGGTTTGCCCACTACGACTTTGGAACTCCGGTCATCACCATGCCGGCAATCTCGCTCGTGGAAGTCCAAACTGTCTACATCCTCCTGTTGCTGGACTTCTTCATCTTCATGTACCTCAAGTTCCACGACGACACAGCCCGCTGCTTCCCGGCCAAAAAGCGCTAAGCCTCTACACGCGAAGCGATCAAGACCCCATCAAGTGGTCGCCGCCCGCGACAAGGGCGCTCTTGCTGCTTCCCCTATTTCTCAGACTCGCGCAACAGCTCCACCAGATCATCCTTCCAGACTGCCGCCACCGTATGCGTTCCGTGTCCTCGGGTCTTATCCGAAATCGGCACCAGCACGAACGTGGCTCGCGGCATCTGCCCCACCATCTTCTGAGCGATTCCCAACTCCGGGGGGTTGATAAAGTCATCCGCCGAGTTGATCCACATCACGGGCACTGTAATCCGGTCGAGGTGCGCGCTCGGATCATAGTTCCGGCTCGCATCCAGTTGATAGATCATGTCGTTCGCATCCGTCGACGAATCCGCCCGCGCCACGTACTTGTCGACATACGCCTCAGCCGCCGCTCTCGTGGGCTCTGCCTTCTGCATGACCAGCGGAGCAGAGCCCATCACCAGCAGCATCTCATTCGCCGTCATCAGACCTTCAATCGGCTCCGTCTTGTAAGCCCCACCGGACCAGGCCGGATCCTTCTTGATCGCCTCGATCGCCATGTACCGCATCATGCGATTCCTTCCTGCGATCTGCACCGGCAGGCAGGCGAACGGCGCAAGCGCATCCGCATACCCCGCATATGTCTCACCCCACACAAACGATTGCATGCAACCCATGCTCGTGCCCAGGATCAGCCGCAGGTGATCCACCTTCAATCCATCCTCCAGCATCTGGTGCTGCGAGCGCACCATGTCGTCGTAGTCGTACGCCGGAAACTTTGCGCGTAGACCGTCAGACGGCTTGGAAGACTGGCCATGCCCGATGTCGTCCGGCAGAATAATAAAATATTTGCTGGTATCCAGCGGCTGCCCTGGCCCAAACAGCTCATCCGCAAACAGCGGATTCAGCAGCGAATGGGCATCCCCGCCGGTCCCATGCAGAAGCAGGACGGCGTTCACGGCATGACCCGCCGCATCGCGTCTCAGCGTTCCGAGCGTCAGGTAGTGCAACCGCAACTCCGGCAGGGTCTGTCCCGTGCCGAACTTGAAATCCGCAATCCGGTAGACCCCTTCCACCGTCGGCCACTTTGTCGCAGCTGGCGCTGCATCCACCTTCGCAGGCGCAGACATCGTCTGCCCCAACGCACTCCCCACCACCAACAGCCAGGCCCCAAACTTCATGATCATCCGGCAAGTATAAGTCCGGGCCGTAGAGCCGCGAAGCCACCATCCCACGAAGTGGCCGCGGTCCGCGGTAAAGACGCCTTCGTGTCGCCTCTACTCCGGGGCCTCCACCCGGCCACCGGACTTCAATTTATAGATCTTCCCGCGATAGTAGAACCGCTCGCCCCCATAACTCCCCAGCCAGAGCACGCTGCCCAGCAGATCGCGGAGAGGATAAATCGTCACATTGCGCGACCACTCCGGGTCGCCCAGAACACCGAGAATGAACGCCGCCTGCAGCCAACGATTCACGACCATCGCGCCCAGCCACGCAAGCCCAAGTAGCGGCCGCCCCGCGGCAATTCCCCAGATCAGGCCCAGCAAGCCGAAAGGCATCGCAAATGTAAGCCCCGTGCCCAGATGCCCCCAAGGCCGCGAGCGCCGCGTACTCTGCATCCACCGCAACTGGTTCCGAAACGAAAGCCAGAACGGCTGATCCTGCACCATCAGCTTGATGATGTGCGTCGCCATCTTCACCTGCACGCCCTGCTTCGCCAGCCGATTGCCGAGCTCGAAGTCGTCCGCGTAAAACTGTCCCAGTTCGCCGAATCCACCTACCCGCTGAAAGCTCTTCCGCGGCAGCACCATGGTCGCTCCGAGCGCGAACTTCGTGCCTTCAATCATGTCCGCCACCAGCACTCCGCTGGTCATCTCGACACTCTTCCCCACCGCATCCAGCCTGGAGGCCAGCGTCGCCTTCTCTCCGCCGTAAGCCGTTCCGATATACACGCAGGAGGCGATGCCAAAATCAGGATCCTTTAAATTCTGCACCATCCGCAAAATGTAGTGCGTATCCACCCGCACATCCGCATCGCTGGTGAGATAGCTATCGAAGCGAGCCACCGAATCCAGCTTTTCAAACGAGTAAACCTTGGCATTATGGAACTTCGGCATAGGTTCGCCGCACGTTACATACTTCGCCCTCACGTCCGGATACCGGGCGCCCACCGCCCGCGCCAGCTTCAGTCCCTCATCCGTATCGTGCCGTGCGCAAAACAGCAGCTCCCACTCGCCCGGATACTCCTGCTCGAAGAAGGTCTCGAGATTCCGCTCCATGCCCGGCTCGGTCCCATGCAGCGGCTTCAGCAGACTGACCGCCGGGACGAAATCCGCGGGCGCTCGTTCGTCTCGCCGTTTCCGAGCTCCAAAACGTGTAGCCGCCGCTAGCACCATGCCGCAGTAGATCGACGAGGTCACCGTACCCACCATCGCAACCCACCACAACCCACGCAGAACCACACTCATCGCAGACAAAGCCTCAATCCAAGTCTACCGAAGTCCTGACGCCCTCATGGGGCTCCGCCCGCTGTTAACACAGAAGTCCATCCTGCGACCAACGAGAGCATTACGCGAAGCGAATGTCCCGCGAATTGTTGCCGCCCGCGACAAGGGCGTCCGTCCGGCAGACAAGCCTCACTCTTCCTTCTTTTTCTTCCTCGCCGTCTTCAACGCCACGAGGATGGGCCGCTTGAACGGTACCAACCCCGCCCCGGGGTTCTGCTGTTGATTGATTCGCGCCAGCATCTCTTCGCGAACATAGTCCACGAACCCTTGCATCTGCCGGTTCATCTCTTCCATACGCTCACGCATCTGCAGCACAATCGCGATGCCGGCGATATTCACTCCGAGATCCCTTGCCAGGTTCAATATGAACTCAAGCCGTTCCAGGTCTTCATCGGTATACAGCCGCGTATTGCCATCGCTCCGGCTTGGCCGCAGCAGACCTTCGCGCTCATACAGCCGCAACGTCTGCGGATGGATCTCATACATCTCCGCCACCACCGAGATCATGTAACCACCGCGTGACTTCCGCTTCGTCGCCATCTCTCAGCTCACCCTCAATTCCAATTTGAATCTCTTCCATCCTTATACCTCAACCAGCAAGCACTTTTCCGGCGACGAGCACCCTCCCCTGGAGTAGCATCAGTCACGGTCCCCCAACGCCTCAGACGACGCTCCGTACGCAGAATAAAACGGCAAGTCGCGCCTTGAGACCATCTTTCCGAAACTCTAACTGCTCGGATCCCCAGGGCCTCCCAGCCATGAACGAACCTGCTCCCACCGGTACCATCCCAGATCTCCGTCGTGCGAGATGGCATTCCGCCTGGCTCATCCACCTACAAAACGGATGGCGAGCCGCCTTCTCAGACGCGCTCGGCATCTCACTGGCCATGCGCAAGCCCGCCTCCAAGCTCACCCTGCCGATCATCCTTACCTCCGTTGCAGCCGCTGCCGCTTACGCGCTCATCCCCCGCGGCAAGCGCTTCCATCCAGCCCAGGTGGCCATCATCACCGGCGGTTCCCGCGGCCTTGGCCTTGCCATCGCGCACCGTTTTGGTCAGTCCGGCCTCAAACTCGTTCTCGCCGCACGCCACGAAGAAGAACTCGAGTCCGCACGCAAGTCCCTGCTCCTGGCCGGCAGCGTTCAGGACGAGGACAATGTTCTCCTCGTCGCCTGCGACCTGACCGACCCCGAACAGGCAAAAAAACTGATCGCCGAGACCATCAAAGCCTTCGGCCGCCTCGACCTCCTCATCAACAATGCAGGCATCATCGAAGTCGGGCCCTTTGAAGATCAACCGCTCGAAGCCTACGAGCGCGCCATGCAGACTAACTTCTTCGCCGCCCTCTACACCATCCACGCGGCGGTTCCGCATCTACTCGACTCGCCAGACCAGTCCTATCGCGGCATCGTCAACATCGCCTCGATCGGAGGCAAGATCCCAGTTCCACACCTCCTGCCCTACGTCGCCTCCAAGTTCGCTCTCACCGGCTTCTCCGAGGGTCTGCACACCGAGCTGCGCAGCAAAGGTGTTCGCGTGACCACTGTCTGCCCGGGTCTGATGCGCTCGGGTGGCGAAGAACACGCACACTTCACCGGCCAACAAGCCAAAGAAGAGCGCTGGTTTAAACTCTCGGCGAAGACCCCCGGGCTCTCCGCCAACGTCCACCACGCCGCCAATGTCATCTACCACGCCGTCCAGGCCGGTCGCGCCGAGATTACCATCACCCCGCAGGCCTGGCTCGCCGCCCGCATCGTTGGCCTCGCACCCGAGACCAGCCAGATTCTTGCCGCACTCGCCAACGAGTACATCCTTCCAGACCCCATCTACACCGCACCCCAGGTTGCTCTCACGACACCCTGAAGCAATCAATCAACTCGCACCCTGAAGCAGTCCAAACCCCAGGAAGTGGTTGCCGCCCGCGACAAGGGCGGCTTTGCCGCTGAAGTCGCCATCACTTCAAAGCTCCCAAACGCAACTTGCCGATCTTCCCTTTCTCTCCCACTACAAACGGCAGACTGACCGCATTCCACCCCGTTTGGTCGTCCCCCATCACCGGCTTCCACGTCTTGCCATCATCCTTTGACATATCGGTTCCCCCCGGACCCACCGCGATCCAGCTTCCGGCATCGACCGCATATTGCACGGCCGAGCGATACCCCGACGGTCCACTGTTCGCCGCGGTCCAGTGCTCACCGCCGTCGACCGAGAAAGCTGCCGTCCCCGCGCCGCTCGAAGGCTTCGCGTAGTCACCGCCTACCGCAACCGCCGTCACCTTCAGCTTGCCGCTCATATTCGCCGAGGTTTGCATGCCAACTGAGAACACTCCTGCGCTCGTCGCCCCACCCGCCATCGGCACCTCCACGCCCTGCCAGGCAATCGAACACTGCGCTCCTTCGCTCCCCGTGCACTTCGGCACCGTGCGATAAACCTTCGGCCCCGTACCCGGAGCCGCTCCCGCCCCAAAGATCATCGCATTGCCGGCCACCGCCAGCGAAGAGTTACTCGCCGCGAAAGCTCCAACAT
>CAXTNM010000135.1:8504-8845 GCA_964245715.1 uncultured Acidobacteriaceae bacterium
ATCATCCGCCAGGTACCACTTCTGACCCTGGTCGGGCGAGAAGAACATCACGAACTTTCCGTCAACCGGGTCACCCAGGACATACATCTGGTGGTCCGTGACCTTCCTGATCGCGTCAAAGAACCCCTCGGCATCCGGATTCTCGAACACCAGCGTCCACGTGGCACAGCCATCAGTCGTCCGGTAGATCTTCGACAACCCACCCTTCCCGCTCGACATCACGATCGCAGTCTTCGCATCGAAGCCCTGCACTCCGCGAAAGTCCAGCTTCTCCGCGCCCTTGGGCATGGCACACGTCTGCCACAGAAACCCGCCATCTTCGGTCCGCAGCACCGTACCAT
>CAXTNM010000136.1:0-6192 GCA_964245715.1 uncultured Acidobacteriaceae bacterium
TTGCCCATGCCCAAGGAACGATGGACTTCTCCGGCGCTCAGACGCTTATGGGGACCTTCAAGACGTTCGCCATCTATGCGGGTGCCGTGATCTGTTTCGGCGGACTCATCTTCGCCGGCATTCGGATGATGAGCGGTCGCTTCCAGGATGCTATCCCCGGCCTCTTCGGAGCTCTCTTCGGCGCTGGCGTTCTCGGCTGGGGTGCGGGCTGGATTGGCTCCCTTACCGGGCAGTCGATGTAGGAGCTGCCATGCACACGACCAAACGGGGAGAACCGTTACCGATTAATCAGGCATTGAACAGGCCGAGAGCCAAGCTAGGGCTTGACCTCTCGGCATGGATGGCCATCGTGTTCGTCTGCGTGACGGTTTTCCTCGTCGGTTTCCGAATGCTGGCAATCCTTAGCTTTCCAACACTGGCGGGCGGCGCATGGTTGATCGTCCGTAAACACCCAAAGATGTTTCAACTGTGGGGCCTCAGCCTCGGCCAGAAGAGCTACTATGACCCGCGCAAACGCTGAACAACAAAAACATACCCCGTGGTTTGCGAAGGCCGGAGCCGCGTGCAGCATCGTCCCAATCTCCCGCTTCGTCGGTCCGAGCATCTTCGCACTCAAGGGCGGAGGCTACGGATGCCTCTTCTCTCTTAACGGCTTGGACGAAGAAGCCCTGACCGACCTGGAGCTTGAGGCGCGCGTTCGACAGGTGGAAGGCGCGTTGCGCGGACTGCCAGAAGGGTCATGCCTCTATCAGTACACGCGAGTGATGTCCGGCTTCCATCTGCCACGCCAAAAGCAGTACGGAAACGAGGTGACAGAGACATTCGCGAGCGACCGTCTCACTCATCTGGACAAGACAACAGCCTTTCGCCGCATCGACCTCCACTGGTGCTTGACGCTTGAGCCATCCAAGGCAAAAGCATTCGAGCGGAAGCCTGAGGAGAATGCGGTCGATACCTCCCGTATGCTGTCTGACCTTGAGAAGACAGCGACATTGCTCGAAGGACACCTCGTAAGTTCTCTCGGCCTCAAGCTGCTGGGTAAGGCCGAAGCCTTCCAGTTCTTTAGCTATCTCTTCAATCTTGAAGAGTGGGCGGATCGCGACCAGCTCCGAGAAGACACCGGTGTTGACCGTCAGATCGTCAAGAGTCCGGTCGCCTGGCATAGCGATCATGTGCACGTAGGCAAGCGGCATGTCCAGATGTTCTCGCTCAAGACGACCCCCGAAGCATCCCGTCCTTGCATGTTCTCCGGACTGCTAACTATCGACTGCGATAGCGTGCTGTGTTCGACATGGCGGGTGAAGTCAACTTCGGCAGCCCGCAGCGAGATCGACGCCCAGGAGAAGTTCATTTCCTTCTTCAAAGTTGGCGTTATGCAGCGGGTGATGAGCGGGCGCGATAGCGCTTCGCTGGATACGGGAGCCGGAGCGAAGGCCGCGAACAATAACGTCGATGACCTCAGCGACGTCATCCGTTCTCTCGACAAGAAAGCCCAGGGCGAGTTTTCGCTTCGTTTGCTTCTTGCGGCCACGAGCCCAGAGCAGCTCCGCGACATCGTTCCCACTGTGCATCGAGTGTTTGTGGACGCCCGGGCTCAGGTGATGGAGGAAACGCTTGGCAATCTCTCCGCCTTTTACGCCATGTTCCCCGGTAATCACAAGTTCAACGTCTTCCCGCTGTGGCTGGCCGAAGATCATCACGCCCGGCTCTCCTCTGTATTCGCTCCTCATATCGGGCATCCACATTCCGACGACCTTGACTCCGAGTACCTCAACATCTTCGAGACGCGCACACGGACGCCGTTCTTTCAGGACGTGTATGTGGACGGCGTCCGGGTCATGCTCATCATCGGGCCTACAGGGACCGGGAAAACCACGACGCTACAGACCATCCGCGAGGGCGCGGAATCGAGCGGGTACAAGGTCGAGGGCTTCGCCCCGACTTCCAAGGCGGCGGGCCAGCTCCGCGAGGCCGGAATCGAGGCGACCACGCTTCAGAGTTTCCTTGCCCGAGGCGCGAACCATCCCAGCGCCGACCCTGCCAACCGGCATCTCTATATGCTCGATGAGTCCAGCCTTGCCAGCAGCAAACAGATGCGGTCCTTCCTCGATAAGCTGAATCCCGACGACCGCGTTCTCGTCATCGGCGACACCCGCCAGCACCAGGGCGTCGATGCGGGCCGACCCTTCCAGCAGATGCAGGAGGCCGGGATGCAGACCGCGCAGCTCGACAAGATTGTGCGGCAGAAAGACCCGGAGCTGCTAAAGGCCGTCCAGCATCTCGCGACCGGCGAAGTGGAGAATCGGAATGGCCTGATCGCGGCCGCGATGGCCACGCAGGCCGACGGCCATGCCGAGCGCGATGCCGCTCTGCTGATGCTCGAGCAACGGCAGAAGAACAGTTCGCGGCGCATCACCCTCGGGGCCGACAAGGCCTACGACGCGAAGAACTTCATCGCCGGAGCCCGTGCTCTCAACGTCACCCCGCATGTGCAGAAGAACGAAAAAGGACGTCGCTCAAACCTCGACCGTAGAACCAGCCGGCACGCTGGCTATGCCATCAGCCTCAGCCGGCGCTGGCTGGTCGAGAAAACCTTCGGCTGGTTGAAGCAGACCGGACCGCTGTCCCAGGTGAAGCTGCGAGGACTGGCCAAGGTCGACTGGGTCTTCGTCTTCAGCTGCGCTGCCCACAACCTGCTACGCCTGCCGGGACTGATCGCAAGCCACCTTGAGCAAGGCTCTCAGCAGCAGTGCGCCTGAAACCCGGTTGTGAGTGTTCAACCGCTCCAAACAGGGCCGGTACCCACCCAAACCAGCACCCGTAAACCCAAGGCAACGCCGCAATCCACCCGAAAACCCATGAACGCGACGCAAGCTCCAGATAGTTCAACAAACTCCTAACTCTCCAAACCTTCTCCTGAACGGTAGCGAGTTGATCCTTGGAGACAATAGCGTAGCCCTGCGGCAGCGAGCTGCATGGAACGCACAAACGGCTGGCGCACCGCCTATCTAAACTCTGAGCGTTCTGCAATTCATGACGAGCGTCGTCGCCACAAACGAAGGGGGAATAGAGAAGTCACGAAAGGATCATGCGGCTTTCTAAGCCGGCGAAGGAACGGAACGGCATGAGCTTTACGTTGCTTGCGCTTTGCCACATCACTCCGTCTGCTTTTTCGGATATGCAAGCGTCATCAGAACTCGAAATCCACAGTCCCTGGGTCCGCCAGCTGGACTCGTCACCCAACACCGCAGCGCGCCACCAACTTGGACGCGTTGAGGGCCAAGCTTTACCAGCTTAGTTACTTGGGCGTGTATGGGAATGCTCCACGCATTTCCATCATAGGAACTCTCTGTATTGATCAGATATGTCCAGGCGCTCTTGGTTGTGTACGCAGCGAAAGGTTGCAAGAATGACAGGTTTACGTCCGGGTGGGCGCTGCTTCCTGCAACGGACCAGACGTGAAAGAAAAGCGCTCCGGCTATAAATCCACCGTTTTGCTTCAGAGCCACCACGGTGGGCCCGATGCTCAGTTTCCGGCTTCCCAAAGCTCCATTTGTTCCGGTCGGTATCTCCAGCACTGGGCCGATCCCCCAAATAAACGGCTTAGTCTTTGATGGCGAAAAAAGAGACTCTGGGTCGTGTCTCCCAATCCTCCTTGGTGAGTTCCTCCCGCGCTTGCATTCGTTTGGCTGATGATTGGAAGGATGGTTCGGGAAATCAAGTTGACTTGGTCATTCAGCTTGACCGGAATAACAGGCTGGAAGTTCAGCGTATATTTGAAGCCATCGTGGTCAGGACCGACGTGGTAGTCAAAGTTACTCTGGAAGGGTACGGATATAAGGGATGAGATAGGATTTGTTAGAGACGCGGCTACACTGGAGCTATCTGATCCGGAAGCCGACGGTGTAGGTTGATTGGTCGGTTGTACTTGTTGTGCGAACATCCGAGAGGCTAATAGAAGAAGACTAAAGTGCAGCGACTTGGCTCTTATCATCATGCCCGCTCCATGTATCTGCGAAGAGCGGCTTGAGACGTGTCAATTGAGGCTCGGGTCTTGACATCATCCAGATTTCTGCTCATTCTCTTGAGCTGTAGTTGGACGACGCTGATTTGTTGCTCCATAGAGATACTCCTTTCGGCGCTTACATGAGATGTTTTGTCTGTTTAGACAAGAGACCAGCTAGTTGCAGACGTTAGCACGAGCGAGCGACTATCAACGCTCAGTCTGTTACCGCTGCGCATTCATGGTTTTCAGCATCCGCAGAAACCATCTTTAAACTTAGAAGTAGTTCAGGCTTAGCTCACAGCTTACTAAGTTCTCTTTGTTGAATAATCCGTCGCTGGAATTCCAGCAACAAGCATGATCTCGCCCACTGTTGCAAGTCTTGCGATGCCACTAATGGGATCATGAAAATGAAGCTAATAGGTAGGTCTTAGGGGATGCAGCTTATGGCTGATACTGCTGGTCTGACACTCTCTCCATCCAGTCAGTCGTTTTACCATCAAGCGACTCTACGATCGCTATATGTGACATACCAGTCGTAGAGGCAGCACCGTGCCAGTGCTTTTCACCGGGAACAAACCAGACGACATCTCCGGGCTTGATTTCTACAATTGGCTCACCCTCAACTTGGATGTAGCCACAGCCAGCAGTGACGATGAGCGTTTGACCCAGCGGATGAGAATGCCATGCGGTCCGCGCTCCGGGTTCAAACGAAACCAGGGCTCCACTAACACGCGCAGCGCCGGAGCCCTCAAATTGCTGGTCCACCAAGACTGTGCCCGTAAACCAATCTGCTGGCCTCTGGCTGTAGGCTTGGAACCAATTCGAGTAATTTCCATCTCTCCTCCGCTGCATCCTCATGTAAGGCACTAAGGCCGCCCTTATGGTTCTGTGTGTCAACCTTCGAGAAGGTCGGTCGTACCTTCCAGAAGCGTGGGTTAAGACTCCGCTTGGTCCCCACAATCATCCTCTTTGCGGTAGCGGTTTACTCCTCTCTGGCTGGGATTATGCAAATATGATGTCACGATGGAGCCCGTCCACGAGTCTGAGTGACGCTAGCTAACGGTTAGTACAACATCCTGTCAGACTGCCGACCCAATCTTGAAAGCATTCACACTAATGACTCCGTTTTAGGTCGCCTGATGACAAATGGACCAAAGGGTCCATGCCTGCCATTCATCGTCAGTATCACAGGCGGCGTGACTGCTGGAAGCTCAATTATCAACGCGGTCATCGTCTAGGGAGGGGCAGGTCGCCAGATCCCTGATCGGGCGTTGCTCTGGACTGTACATACGAACTGATGACCATGAGGAGTGTTTCTACAGACTGTCCTTTATCTATGCATCGGTAAAAGAGTCTCTGCTCCGAAGGTTCGATTCGTCCGAGTCCACCACTAAGTAACAATATGGGATACGCCACGTGCCTTGCACGCATTGCAAGAAGTAACTCCACCCCATTTAGCCTTGGCATCTCGTAGTCGAGGATCGCTAGATCAAAGGCCGTCACGTCCCGAGCTAGCGCTTGTACAGGACAGCTGTCAAGCGAGAGGACATACCCCTGTCTCGTAAGGATTTCGCCACGCAATCGGAGGCCAACTCCGTCGTCGTCAACACAAAGGATGCGGAAATGTTCTGAGCCACCATTCCCGATGAGGACAGCATGCCGTTCTTCCGTTTCCAGAGAAAATCCATACTTCTCGGATTCGTTGCTTATAAGATATCGCTTTGAGTCCATTCGTCCCCCGTATAGCGGGTTCCGACCACAGATCGTGGAGAAGGAATCCTATATCAGCACCCGTCCTACATGAATGCTGAAGCATTCATGTAGGACCACCGCTTTAGTACCACAGCCACAGAATATGAGTTGGGCGAAAAAGGACAACGTGGTGAGGCGTTAGCTAACAGTCAGGTCACCCATGTCCATGCTGGGGTTAGGTCCCGCATCTAGCAAGCATGTGGGGCGGTGAACTCTACCGGCCTTCCATTTAGCGGCACTGACATATTTGAATCGGGCGTTCGACCCGCTCAGATACCGCCTGTACCTGAATGCGACGAGATCGGGTTTCGGGAGCTCTCCCCGTTGCTGATGCTCCATTCCATCCTTGGCGCGAGTACACGGATGTACCCTGCTCCGAATCGGTGTCGAAAGATGACAAACGGCCGGAGAGATGAATCCTGAGTATGCACGAA
>CAXTNM010000136.1:6202-8518 GCA_964245715.1 uncultured Acidobacteriaceae bacterium
CGTGCGCTATTGTGCATCAAATAAAGGAGGTTCTTTGTCAGGCGTGCTGTGGTTTCAGGTGCATACCTCCGGGTGAGAAATTCAGAATCCGTCAGAAGACGGTTGAATTCCAAGAAGAACATCGTCTACGGATCACACGTAATTACTTACCAGATGTGCGTAACCTATTCATTTGAAAGCACGAAGGCTGAATGGCCTGACAGGACTCGAGACCCCATGACACAACTTTCGCAATTGGCAAAACGGAATGTCTCGAACATCTTCAATCAAAGGAACCGTAAGAAGCGCATTGCAGCGTTGAAACTTCTTTGGACTGCAGACAGCGTCTGGTGGAGTGCCGCCGGCACATACATAGGCTTTAGTGCCATCGAACAGGCGATCTCGGATCTATTGCGAAGCTACCCTGAGTTCACTTTCAGTCTCATCGGAGAAGCCGACGAAATTCCCGAAGCTGCTCGAATACGTTGGTCTTTTGGAATAGCCGGCGCTTCGCCCGCTATGACAGGCCTGGACGTAATCGTCGCTCTTGATGGGCAAATCGTGTCACTATACAGATCCCTTGATGGTGCTGAGTTGTGACCCTCCCGCAAAAAAGCCCGCTGCTTCGTGGCGGTTTGTCTCTTCGACGGCATTCACCCTGTGGGGCCACCCTGAGGGCAACTGCCCAGCCGTCCATATCCGCTCGCTTGGGTAGCCAACCAATCTACGCTCTTGCAAGTTGGATGATCAGTTGTCTGCCGCAAATGAGAGGTTGCTAATTGCTAGTCTATGGTGGTCCGGATAAAGGACGCATGCTTCTAGAGCACGTCATCAAGCGGCGCCACGTTGAGCCCTAACGGAGAACAGCATACGAGTTCGATCAATGCTTGTATTGTCATCGTGAGGGGATCAGCCTGCCTCGCTATCAAAGGCTAGTCGGTCTCCCGTGAAACCGACGCTTGTATTGGTTCGTGAATACAGAATTAGCCTCTTGAGGCTGTGCCAAACACTACTCTGTATGCAAGCGCAGTCGTGCAGGTAGACGTTGATGTTGGGAAAAGGAGAAATGTGAAGACTACCAAAGAGAGGATCTTGAGTGAGGGGCTGGGGCTGATAGCTCGCTATGGACTTTCGGGCGTGACGATTGGGATGATGGCGCAGCACACCCGTATGTCAAAAAGCACTCTCTTCGCTCACTTCGGTTCTAAAGAAGACGTTCAACTTGGCCTCTTAACAGAAGCGATGCGCGTAGCGCAAATCACGTTCGTCGAAGCCGCCTTGGCCCAACCAGGTGGTCTGCCGCGCTTAAAGACCCTGTTCGATGGTTGGTTAGGCTGGAGTGAGAAGGCTGAGCTTCAAGGGGGCTGCCCAATTGCGGCCGCCATGTTCGAACTCGATGATGCTGACATTAACAATGCAGTTCGGCAGCGCCTCGTGTCCATGGAGCAGGAATGGCGAGGACTCCTCATTCAGCTTACTCGGGATGCCATCATCGACGGTGATCTGAGCCCCGATCTGGATGAGGAACAGTTTGTATGGGAAATCGTCGGGATTTATCTTGCACACCACGTTGCCCACCGATTTGTATTAGACCGAATGGCGACTCATCGTGCTATGACCGCCTTCAACGCTCTCCTTTTCCGCTCGGCCCGTCCTGATCAGTCTGCAAAGAGATCGAAGAAGCGTCCTTCAAGTGCCATTGAGGAGTGACGGAATCGCCACGCAGATTTCAATCAGCATGTCTTCGGCCAGATATGGTCTAGAACCATCACGCAATGCCCTGAAGGCAAGCGCTACCTTTTTGGTGCTATCAGCGATAAACCTGATGAACGCAGACAGATGGCTGACTCCGGTGTCGTCCACGTATTCAAATCAATGGACGTGAGGAAACGCTATACGGTGTCTAGAGGGGCCATCGTCAACCTTCAACTTGAATAGGTCCACTGCATCCTTATATTGCTTACTGCCACCCAGATTGTGAAATCGCGGATCAATCTCTAGCCAGCAGAGTTGTGGTTCCCATTCAGCTAGCGCAAGCTTCAAGAAGTCCTGGCCAGCTTCCTCGTCCCCAAGTGCCATGCAGAGTCGTGACTGATATATCCTGCTCACTGGGTTATCTTTACTCAACAATTCATGAAGATCGATCAATGCCAAAGCCCTTTCCTTCCGCCCAGCCTGGCAAAGTATGGACGCCACATTTAGCAGGGTCGCTGTCCCATGATCCGAGCTCCGCAGAACACTGTCAGCCAAAGATGTAGCCTCGTCCGCGCTGCCCATCCTAAGGTGTAAATCCGCCTGCAATAGGAGCACCTGTGTAGGAATCGGGCCGTACTGTAT
>CAXTNM010000137.1:0-7999 GCA_964245715.1 uncultured Acidobacteriaceae bacterium
GAGGTTAACGCAGCTGCCTCTGTTTTAGCAAAGATCTCTGGGACACAACACTAGTGAGTACTGTCAGTTCCGTTGATTGTGATCATCGCTGTCCCCGGGGTCGGGTTTGTAGGTGAATTGCCAGTATCTGTCTCCCCCGTGATTCGAAGACGAGAGTCATAGCTCCTCGTCACGCCCAGGCCTACGCCATAGATCGCAGAGCTCAAACTGCCCGCGGGAGTGTACAAGGGCGATGTAAACATGGCTGCGTTGGGGGGATAGGAAGAGGAACAGGTGCTCAGGGATACGCTCACAACAAGCAACAGCTGGTCTGCCTGGTTATAACAATTTGAGAAGGTAATCGTGCCGATCCCATTCGAGTGATGGAACATATTTCCGGTCAGGTCGTAACTGTAGATAGGGTTGTAGGAAGTCCCGGCTGCACAGTTAGCCTTCGTGCACTGCTGCTCACTCAATAGCCGTCCCATCGAATCGAATGAAAGCATTGCCCGAAGTGACAGTACTGCAGCCGAACTCACCGAAGGTGAGGAAGCGCAACCACCGCTCACCATTTTTTGCGTCCACTCATTCGTCAAACGGCCGAGAAGATTACCACCTGCGCCCGCGATGGAGGAGGTGTCGTACTGAAAACAGGAAGTAGCAGTTCCTAACGAATCGTTGAGATAGCTCTTCGACAAGAGACGGTTCAGCGGGTCATAGGTGTAAACTGTGGTGATCCCGCGTACATCCGTTTTGCTCGATACATTACCGTTTGCATCGTAGCTATAGCTGATCACCCCGGCCGGCATGGCTGCCGTTGCTGAGTGCGGACACGTTCCTTGTCCCTGGGCCGCGTTGGTCGTCTCAGGATTTGACGCGCACACCAGTCGGGAGAGTGCATCGTAAGTGAATGTACGGGTCCGGGGGACCTCGGGCGAGGTCCCTTTCTGATTGACAGCCATCAGATCGTTGAGTGCATTATAGGTGTAATCCGTCTCTAATCCGGTCCCAGTTCCAGCTGGATTCGGCTCCATCACTTCTGTCAGACGACCAAACGAGTCGCTTACCCTCTGTGTATGGTTGCCAACCTCGTCGGTGAAATCGACCCAGCTCCCCGAGCTGATTGAGCCAAGCCGGCTGCTACAGTTCGACACCGCGGGCGATGAAACGATATCGCTGTAGCACCACTGTCGTGTACTTGTTAAGTCAGCTTCAAGCTCCTTAATCGTGCGGCCTAGAGAATCATAGGTGTAGGTAACCACCTGACTTATTTTGCTTGTACAGGAGCGGTGGGGATTTGATACTGAATAGACGAGACCATTTCCATCGTAGGTGGTGTCCACACAATCCACGCCGCTGGGATCTGAAACCACCCGCGTTTGCACAACATGGCCGAATCCATCCATAACCGAGCTCTTCACTAGGTTAATAGAAGGCGTTTGACTCATCACCTTTGTTGTTGTGACGGAGGGAGAAGGAGCTGCGTCGTTATAGCAGTAGGTAATCGTGCCTTCATCACCTGCACTGTAGTTAACTTCACCCAGACGATCCAGTCCATCGGCACACCCTGGTGGTGGTTGATTGTACTGATAATAGGTCCAATTGGAGTTCTCATCCTCAGAACCTGTCATCTTTCCATCTGCTAACGCATAAGTGTAGTGTTTTTGAAGAAACACGCCGTTAGCCGGAGGAAAGGCTACACCAGTCAGGTAAGCATCGTAATACGAAGGTGAATAGCTATAGGACGTCGTATGATTTGCCCCGGCAACATCGATGCAAGAACCATTTCCGCAAGCATCCGTTGCTGAGACGATTTGCCCTGCTTCGTCGTAGCTCATGGTTGTAGTCGCTGCTTGACCACTGCCACTTTGACGGTCCTGACGGGTCACGTCTGCTCTCGCGCGCCCGCCCTTCGGCCCATATCATGACTAACTAGCCCGCTTACCGCTACTACATTAGGCGTTCCAGCAGTTCCGCATACAGAATTTCCATTGTCATAGTAGGAGTCTGTCTCTGAGACAGTTGTTCCACCCGCCAGCACCGTTACGCGGCAAGGAGCATCGAGTATCGACGTAGAGGATAACGTCGTCGGCGGGAAGCTCTGGTAGGCAGTTACAGTTTCCCGAGTGGGAGTCACATTGGTGGGCGCGGCCGCTCCGTTTGAACAACTTGATGGCCCAACCAATCCATAGTCATATTCTTTTTTATCTGTGACCACGTCGCCTGTTCCGTAGGTATAGAACACTGCACTCGATGCGCCGGACGATCCAATCGTGTCTACTTCACAGCCAAGGCTGAACTGATCCCACCAGCCCTTTGTGACTGTCTTGATCACAGTTCCCGTCGTGTCTTTGTAAATAACCTGACTTTCGACTGCTAACGCACTGTTTCCTCCTGTGCCGTTAGGTGCTGGGTAGACGTAAAGCGGAACGTAGTTGTACACAGTATCGTACGATGTCTTCCGGATTAGATCCTTGGTTGTAACCGTGGTCTGCCTATTCAACCATTGAACACCGTTCCATGTGATGGGCGCATAAGTAAAATCTTGCTCGAGCGCTTCACCAGGGCCAGCTGTCGACCCACTGCCCACCCCACTCCCCGTAAAGTTTACAAATCGCTTTTGGATAGCAACCGTATCTAACGTGTATCCGCAAATGCCTGGCTCTACAATCGTTGGTTTTCGAAGCTTCCTCGGCCGCCTGTAACAGTAACGGTCGATTGGGGATTGATTCCATATACATACCGAATGTAACCACCGGTCGGATAAGTGACCTGCTGCAACGTTCCATATGTTGGATCCGCGGTAAAGTAATAGGATTGCTTATTGGGGAGCTGGATAGAGCTGATAAAGGACTGCGTTTGTGTGCCGGTTGGGAGCGTGAGCAAGTTGCCACATTCGGAAGTATCCGTGCCAGTGTAGACAGCTTTCACGGAATAGCCCGAGAATGAGGGTGTCGACCAGGTGAGGGTGTAGGGCACCGCCAGACCTGAGACAGTCACTGTGCTGCCATTCAGACCGAAGTTTGGTCCACTTAGTAGAGTTCGGTTCAGCGTGTCCGTGACTGAAAAGCTATTCGTCTGAGTTTCGGACGGAGTTTGGTGAGATCCAAGGGATCTTACCGAAGAGGTGATGGTTATAGAATTTCCATCTTTGTCTTCGATGGAAGCTGGCAAGCGGAAGCACGCGTTTACGTCACCGCAGTCCATGATTCCAAAGCCGTATAACGTGCCGTCAGGACCGGCTACTTGCAGTGAACCATCGTTGGGAGGTGCTGACTCGGTCGGCGGGGTGAGATTGGTTAGCGTAGCCTGGTAGATCGGATTGGGGAGAGAAACGTCAGCTTCAGAGTAATGTGCTTGCTGGCACTGATAGTCCATTCCACCATAGCTACCGGCCACATTGTTATACATATGTGAGAGGTTTAGTTGGTGATAGGTGCCGTTCGTGTCAGTAAAAGCGTAGTTCGTGGTTACTCCACAGTTCGTGGACCCGTCTGATGATTGTCCAGGTGGAAGCGGAACCACCGACGTTCGATAGAAATTCTCCAAATGTGGAAGGCTGTAAGACCAACCCCCAATTGCGAACGGGGACGAATAGAACGTCGCTGCAAGACCCTCCCCTGCCGCAGGAGTTTGAAAGAACATTACCCCCGTCGAGTCGTAATTAAAGGAGAAAGGCATGCTCAGCTTACGCCCTGGGGGAACGGGAACACCAAGCCGAAGGCTGACAGATCCGTTCTCCGGGTTCACGGTTTCGTTCAGTTCTTGAATATAATCATGGCCTACGCCCGGAAAAGGAGGGACGATGGACTCGGTTGGATTAAGGATCTGACCAGAAGCTGTGGCACAGAAAAACAGGAGACCTGCGAATGCGAAGAGATGACGAGACCAGAGGAGGCAGGTGCTCCGAACCATGCATATGGGTGGGGTAGGATCTTCTAGTTTAAACATTGGTTTTCCCTGGCTACTAGAACTGGCCGGATTGATGAGTGAGTCGGTCACAGAGACTCCTTGATCGAAGTGAAATGGAAGATCAACTCGCCGTCTACGCGGAGCAAGCCTGTAGTGTTGGGGTTGCAGATCAACGATGCAGGGACTCACTGGAGCGAGACAGCAACTTCAATAAGCCCAGTGCCAATATCAAGATGCCCGAGAGCCTTCCCGATGATGGCGCCAGTCAGCAAAGTCCGGTCGCTCCCCTTCATCGCATAGCCAACCCGAGATGAAGTCACGAGCAGATCCCCTGGTTTGATCGGTCCACCCTCGGCACTCACCTTGGTTGGCACCACGCCAATCATGGCCATTGGCACCTCCTCAACCATGTGCGAGCGATCAGACTTCTGTCGACGCCCCACGACACCCGGGCGTGTTGAGTAAATTCCCATGACGGCGGTCGAGTACGCTTGGCTTGACTTCACAAACTTGCCCTCTGCACTTGGATCCACGACAAGAACATCACCCGGTTCATATTCAGCTCGGTTTCCTGTGACATCGACCGACTCAGCGTAGTCGCCTCCTTGCAGCACACCGTTCCAGGCGGTGGTTTGCACTGAGTTGTCTTGGAATGTTAATGAAGCACCACTGCTGGCACTTAGCTTTACATTGCCGCTGAATGTTGTGCCTCCGTCAGATGTAAGCAAGACGTTGTTGTTCCAAGCCCACACACCATTCGTCACATATCGCGTTTGAAGATATAACCGGCCCTGAGCATTGCCGTTAGCACTACTGTCAGGGGTAGCGACGATCCTTGCCTGCTCCCAAATATTTGTCCCGTCGCTATTAGCGGGAAACGCGAAGCTTAAGGCTGAACCCGTCCCGATGGTGCGTGCTCCATAGGCAGATTGGATGACGGCATTCGCACTTCCAAAGGCAGCGTTCGTCGTCGCTAACGCAGAAATTCCCGCCGTGTCCGCGACGTGGAGAAGCGACGCTGGCGCCGAAGTTCCGATGCCAAGCTTGCCTGCGCCTGTGAGAAACATCAGAAGGCTCTTGGGTGTCCCGCTCATTGGAGTATTGAAGAATGCAAATCCTCCAAAACCTGTGCCCTGATTATTGATGAAGTCCGTCTCGCCCGTGCCGCCAGTGAGTTGATCCCAACCGATATATCCGCCCTGGGAAGTGGTGACCGGATTCGGCGCGCCCGTAACTTGAAGGAGTCCATTGACAGAGACATTCCCGTTTGAGTCTGTCAATCCGCCAGGATATGCTGTCTTTTGGCTGCTTCCATCGGGAAAATTCAGGGTTGCGCCGGTCTGAGCTCCTCCATTGCCACCGCCAAGGTTTAGCGAACCATTTGACGTCGTCACATTGGTGCCGTTCACGCCCACCGGCGCGAAGTAGATACTACCGTTAGGCGGAGGTCCAATTACAGTGTTCGCGCCGTCAGAATATAGATAGCCTTGTCCCGGACCAAGGAAGACATAGTTCCCGGCAACTGTGAGATCGTCGTTGAATTGGGTCCAGTTAGCAGGCGGATAAGCCGCGCTTGCAGTGTCAAAGACGAGCGTTCCAGGCAGCGTGGCAGACCCCTCATTTGTGGGGCTTGAGTAGACGGTGTCATCCACGTTTTCGAGCACGGAGTACGTCGCCACATCCCAAGTGTTTGCCATGACTAGATAAATGTTGGTCGTCGCATTACTTTGGCGATAGGCCTGTAGATGAACGTCGAGCCCGGTCGGGTTGGCGCCCCTAGCCGTATAAGTACCTACAAAGCCGTTACGATTACCAAATGTTGCGTCGATTGTGGAGTTGCAATTGGAAGCGTCGCTGCAGTTAAAGGTAGCTACGATATGCAGGTGATCGAAGTCGTTAGCATTATCAGCAACCGTTGAGGCGATCAAATAAGCGTTGGTGCCTGCTCCTTGAGCTTGAACCAGAATCTGGTTCAGAGTGGTCGAATTGTTTTGAGCGACACAAGTTGTGGAAATGCAAAGGCCGAGAAACACCACCATAACCTGCATGACAAACGCTACGCCACCTGACCTTTGCGACTTGTGGTTCAACATCCTGAACTTTCCCTAGATAGTCTGTTTATGTTTCTCGTGCCTAATCTCGTTGTTTGACGAGAGGTTCGGCCGTGCTAAAGCTTTAAGACGGGTCTATGCAGAGCGCGCACGGACGTACGTCTGTATCAACCCGATTGAGTCGAGCAGCGTGGGAGATGCGGTGCGGGTCTGCTTACAAAGTGTAAGAAGACACGATTGCGAATCTCAGCTTAGAGATGGGGAATTGGGAAGAGACAAGTATGAAGCTTGTGTAGAGAGAAGAACCGGGCATAACACCTCAGAGTTGCGCAGAAGAGGTTAGGAGGAATTCAAGGGACGTGCAAGGGAGTGTCGGAGTAGCTTTAAACCGTAGATGGCGTGTGATCTCTACATTGCCCGATAATGCGAGGTTAGAAATAGCCACTATTAGGTGGCTAGGTGCTTAATAGGGGTGAAAGAGAGAGCACATGAAACTCCGGTGTTGGAATAGGGGAACGGTACAGTTCTCAGCGCAGCCCGTCAAGAATTATTTTGTAGAAAGATGCAACTACGGTTGCCCTTAGATTGAGCCCGGGTCGTCGGTGTGGTTTGTCGCTAAAAGGCTTCATGGAGAAACGAGTGTGATCGTAGTTGGAAGTCTGTAGGGACGATGGAAAGCCATCATGTACTATGTCTGGGTCACCGGAAGCTTCAATCTGTCCCTCAAGAAAAAGGATCCATATGAGAGTTCTAACTCCCCTGAGAGTCGTTCTGCTTTTGGTTTCTTCATTTGCCGTGACCCATTCTCAATGCCAGAACCGCGCCTATGATGCTGCCGCTCGGTCGCATATAGCTAACGTCCAGATACTGGCTCTCAGTACCTCGGTGCATCAGGGTTTTGCAGGAAATGAAGATGTCTTTCTCGCAGAGGTTTCGTTTAGAGGCCGGAAGAGTGTGCTCGCAAAACTGACGGACTTTTATCCTACGTACGAGTCACCCATTCGGCACTCCGAGCTCACACAGCGGCACGCGTTGCGAATGAGCTTAAGGCCAGATGCCGAATGCGAAACGACAGGGGGAGCGTTCTTCCTGGGTGCCTTCAGCGAACTCTTCGATGCAGGTGTAGCCGAACGGTTGAGCGATGACCGCAAGCAGGTTATACCTTGCTTCAAGGTGGATCACGTAGCCACACGACTGCGGTAGAGCTTACGCCGGACATGTTGGGTCTCCGATGCAGGTCGAAACACTCAGCTCCCATCATGAGCCGATATTTCGGTTCATAACCATTCACACGCCATATTCGCCCGAAATCAGCGCGCGTGAATGCTCTCTCGTTGGACTCCAAAAGACCGGCATAGCATGGCTGTCGTAGAAGCCTTTGTAGGGGAGCCGGACTTCGGATGCGCGCTTCAGCCGAGCTCGAGCCCGATCCCATCATTCACCGCATCAGCGAGCGCCTGTTCGGTCCCGAGATAACGCTCGGTGGTCTGGATGGAAGCATGCCCAAGCAGGATCTGGATTTGTTCCAGGTCGCCACCCGCGCGGCGGCAGAGCTTTGCGCAAGTACGGCGCAGATCATGGGGGGCGAGCTTGCCGAGCTCGGTCTCCTTGGCATAGCGCATCACCAGATTCCAGATGGCCTTTTCGTCTCGGATCTCGTCTCCGACGATGACTCCACCTTTGTTGACCGGCCGGAAGAGCCGGCCTTCGGTAATGCCGGCAGCCTGGGTCCAGAGATCGATCCGCGCTTTGACCCCGGCCGGTATGGTCACCAGGCGCAGCCGCTTGCCTTTGCCGAGCAGATTGGGGATCACCCAGCGGGATTCTCGTTGCTGGAGGTCTTCGACGTTGAGTCTCAACAGCTCCGCTCGTCTCAGGCCGCATCCGAGAAGTAGCGCCAGGATGGCCCGGTCCCGCTTGCCGGAGAGCGTGTTGGGCTCACTACACCAAACGTCGAAAATCGTACGCTAAGAGTAGATGCTGGGCGCAACCAAACTTTCGCAAGCGCGTAGGGGCGACCTGTGTCCCAGCATTTTCAAGCAGCACGAGGTCACCTC
>CAXTNM010000138.1:0-594 GCA_964245715.1 uncultured Acidobacteriaceae bacterium
CCGAAACTCCCTCCCCCACCAGCCCCGCCTACGGTCAGATCGAGTTCCGGAACGTCTGGTTCACTTACCAGCCCATCAACACACTGGGTGCCCCAGGTCTCGCTTCTGAGACCTGGGATCCGACCACCACGAACCCCGATCCAACCACCGACCCCTCGATCGAGTGGATCCTCCGCGGCGTCTCCTTCACCATCCACCCCAACGAAACCGCGGCCATCGTAGGTCACACCGGCGCCGGTAAGACCACCATCACCGCGCTGATGATGCGCTTCTACGACATTCAGCGCGGTGAAATCCTGGTCGACGGCATCGACATCCGATGTCAGGACCTCAAAGCGCTCCGCAGCCGCTTCGGCGTCGTCCTGCAGGATCCCTTCCTCTTCTCCGGCACCATCGCCGAAAACATCAAGCTCGGCACCTCACGCATCAGCCAGGCCCGCATCGAAAAAGCTTCTGACGAGGTCAACGTCGGAGACTTCATCCGAACCCTCCCTCAGGCCTTCAACGAACCCGTCAGAGAACGCGGCGCCGGCCTCTCCACCGGCCAAAAGCAGCTCATCTCCTTCGCCCGTGCGCTCGCGCACGACCCCGGCA
>CAXTNM010000138.1:604-7998 GCA_964245715.1 uncultured Acidobacteriaceae bacterium
AAGCCACCAGCTCCGTCGACACCGACACCGAACACAAGGTACGTCTCGCCCTCACCGCATGATCACCGGCCGCACCAGCGTCGTCATCGCGCACCGGCTCTCGACCATCCAGTCAGCCGACACTATCCTCGTCATGCACAAGGGCCAGCTCCGAGAACAGGGCACCCATCAGCAGCTTCTCGCCCAGCACGGCCTCTATTACAAGCTCTACCAGCTCCAATATCAAGACCAGGAAGCACTCACCGCGTGAAGCCTCTGCGATCAGCTTGAAGCCATCGGCCAAGTCGGCCCCCGGCACCGCGCCCGTCCCCGCAGTCAACGACGGCGCTGCCTCAGCCCGCAAGCCGGCGTTGCATCATCGTCAAGCCCATCCACTCGCCAAACTTGAACACCGTCTCCGGCAGCAACCCCACCGTCTCAAACCCCAGCGACCGATGCAGCCCCACAGAAGCCTCGTTCACTCCGCAGACGCAAGCGACCATGCTGTGGCACCGGCGCTCCTCGCAGCGCTCGATGACTTCCTTCAGCAGCATCTTCCCCAGTCCATACCCGCTACAGTCCGTGCGCACATAAATCGAATCCTCAACCGTCAGCCGATAGCCATCCCTCGGACGGAACTGCGCCGCATACGCAAACCCGACGACATACCCGTCCAGCTCCGCCACCAGGTACGGCAACCCGCGGTTTAGCGCAGTCTGCCAACGCGACATCATCTCGGCCTCACTTGGCCTCCGGATCTCCGACGTCGCCGTGCTCGTCTCCACGAACCGTCCGTAAATGCCGGTGACGATCGCCATATCTTCAGCAGTCGCACCCCGCACCCGACCCTGCGCATCGCTCGAGAACGTCTCTCCAGCCCCATTTCCATCCAGACTCCACCGGGTTCTATCGAGCGTCTTCACTAGGAGGTGGGCCCCGACCTGCAGCCCTTACACTCCCCATTACATAGAAAGGGCCGTAAGAAAGGCGTTAACTCGTCCCCCGAACACTCAACTTCTTTCGCGAAGCCTTGCTCTTCGGCTGCATGATCCACCCGCTCAACTCCTTGACGATCCACTCCTTCAACTCCTTCAGCGCCAGCATGCACGCAATGGCTTCCTCTTCACCATCGAAGGCCTTGATCCGCAGCGCGGGCAGCTCCAAGTCAGCGATTATCGCCAGGGCCACTCTGATTTTTGAACCGACAAGCTGAAAACAATCATCTTTACTACGAATGCTGAGGAACCGGGTACCGATGAATGGCTGATGTAGCACTGACCTCCGCGCAGTGGAAACCGCGCGTCAATCCCTGGCTCATTGCCGCGACCGTCGCACTCGCCGCCTTCATGGAGGTGCTCGACACTTCCATCGCGAACGTCGCCCTCCCGCACATCGCCGGAGATCTTGGTGCCTCAACCGACCAGGGCACCTGGGTGCTCACCAGTTATCTCGTCTCAAACGCGATCATCCTGCCGGTCGGCGCATGGGCCTCGTCCGTCATCGGCCGCAAGACCTTCTTCCTCTCCTGCATCGTCATCTTCACCGTGTCGAGCTTCCTCTGCGGCATCGCACCCTCGCTGCCACTGCTGCTCCTCTTCCGCGTCTTTCAGGGAATCGGCGGCGGTGGTCTCCAGCCCATGGCCCAGGCCATCATGGCCGACTCCTTCGAGCCCGAGAAGCGCGGCCAGGCCTTCGCGCTCTATGGTCTCGTCGCCGTTCTCGCCCCGTCGATCGGACCCACCCTCGGCGGCTGGATCACCGACAACTACTCCTGGCGCTGGATCTTCTACATCAACATCCCCGTTGGCATCCTGGCGTTCACCCTTGTGACCCGCTTCGTCGACGATCCCCCCTGGATTAAGCCTTCTCGCGAAAATCTCCGCAAGCTTGACTACATCGGACTCAGCTTCCTGACTCTCGCCATGGGCGGCATGCAGATCTTCCTCGACAAGGGAGAGGAAAACGACTGGTTCGCCTCCAACTTCATCCGTTTCTTTGCCTTCTGCTTCGTTACCGGCATGATCGGGCTCATCGCATGGGAGTGGCGCGCCAAGGCGCCCGTCATGAACATTCGCTTGTTCAAATACAAGAACTTCGCCATTTGCTGTCTGCTCATGATGCTCGTCGGCGGTGTGCTTAACGCGTCCACCGTCCTCCAGCCGCAGTTCATGCAATCCCTCCTTGGCTACACCGCCACTATCGCCGGCGAAGCCCTCACCGGAGGCGGCATCGCCCTCGTCATCGTCATGCCCCTCGCCGGCATCGCAACCGGCAAGTTCCCCGCGCGCAACCTGGTAGCCATCGGCTTCGCTTTCTTCGCTATGGCCTTCTACTACACATCAACCCACATCGATCTCGGCATCAGCTTCTTCGACAACACCCTGCTGCGCATTCTCCTGATGATCCCGATTCCCTTCTGCTTCATCTCGATCACCAACGCCGCATACGTCGGCCTGCCGCGCGAAGCCTCGAACCAGGTCTCCGGTATCATCAACTTCGTGCGTAACGTAGGCGGCAGCATCTTCATCGCCATCACCGGCGCGATCGTCACCAACCGCACCATGTATCACGAATCCAACCTGCAAAATCATATGCAGCCCGGCAATCCCGCCTACGTGCAGCAGATGCAGGGCCTGACCGGTTTCTTCGGATCCATGCCCGGAGCCGGTGCCCACGGTCCTGACGCCGCCAATATGGCGCGCGCCACCATCTACGGCCAGCTCAATCAGCAAGCCTCAGCCATGGGCTACCAGGACATCTTCCGCCTGCTCTGCTGGATGGCCGTCATCATGGTCGGCGTAGCCTTCCTGCTCAGCAAGAACCGGCCCGGCGAAGGCGCCCCCGCCGGAGAAGCCGTCCACTAGGCCCAAGGCTGACACGAAGTTTCACCGATCACTGACACCCGATCACCGGAACCGAAAACTGAAAACTGAAACTGAAAACTGAAAACTGAAAACTGAAAACTGAAAACTGAAAGATCAGCTCTTTCCGCCTCTCGCTCTGCAAGATCAGCTCTTTCCGCCTTTCGCGCAAGTGCAGAGCCGCTCGCAAGCCGCTTCTGCACTTGGGGTTCTTTTGACCCGCATTTCGCTTCAGCTAACCAGCCTTCTCCGTCAACTCTGCCCACCTTTGGTAAAGCGCATCTGCCTCTTCCTGCGCCTTCTCCATGTCGTGCAGCGCCAGCGTCAATGCATCTGCATTCGTCGCTACGTCCGGATCATCCAGCCGATCCCGCGCCGCATTCAGCTTCTCCTCAGCCGCCTCCACCTTCGCCTCGATCCCGGCATATTCGCGCGCCTCGAGATACGAAAGCTTCTTCTTGCCGCTGCTCTTGTCTCCGCTGGAAGTCGCGGCCGCCGCGGCCCCCTTCGGCTCCGCCTCGCCGCGCTCCTGCGCCCGCGCCCAGACCTCCCACTGCCCGTAATCGCCAAACCGCTCCGCGCCGCCCTTCCCATCCAGCCCAAGCACGACCGTTGACACGCGATCGAGCATGAAACGGTCATGCGTCACCAGGACGAGAGCTCCCGTATACTCCAGCAGCGACTCCTCGAGAATCTCGAGCGTCTGGATATCCAGATCGTTCGTCGGCTCGTCCAGCAACAAGAGATCCGCAGGCTCGAGCATCAGTTTTGCAATCAAAACCCGGGCCCGCTCGCCTCCGCTCAATCTCTCCACCGGCTGATTCAGCTGCTCGCTCGTAAACAGAAACTTAGCAGCATAGGAAGCCACGTGGACCACGCGTCCCTGGTACACCACCGAGTCCGAATCCGGCGCCAGCGCCCGCCGCAGCGTTACCTCTTCATCCAACTCGCGCGTCTGCGAAAAGTAAACCGTTTTCAGGAACGCAGCCTTCTTGATCTCGCCCGCTACCGGCTGGAGCTCGTCCATCAGCATGCGTAAAATCGTCGTCTTGCCACTTCCGTTCGGCCCCACCAGCCCGACCCGCACGCCATTCGTGATCAGAAAGCTCAGGTCTTCCACGATCGTCTTCGCCGTCGAACCCTCGCCCAGCACACACTTCACATGGTCGAACTCGACCAGCCGCTTCGTCTGCCGCTCCGTCGCCGAGAAATCGATCCCAGCCGAAGCCGTCTGCGTCCGCTGATTCACTTCCTTCAACTGTCCAATCAAGTCGTTGGCCGAGTCGATCCTCGCCTTCGACTTCGTCGTCCGAGCCTTGGGTCCGCGCCGCAGCCAGTCCGTCTCGATCTTCACGCGGTTCTTCAGCGCATCCTGCAGCTTCGACTGCGCCTCCAGGTACTGCTCCTTGCCCTCAAGAAACTTCGTATAAGCGCCCTTCACCCGCAGCAGCCCGTCCGCATAAACCCTGTTCAACTCCACCATCTCGGTGGCAACATTCTCGAGAAAATAACGGTCATGGCTTACCATCACGCAGGCAAACGGCGCTGACGCGAGCGTCTCCTCAAGCCACGCGATCCCGGCCAGATCCAGATGGTTCGTCGGTTCATCGAGCAGCAGAACATCCGGCCCGCTTACCATCGCCTCGGCGATCGCCAACCGTTTGCGCCAACCTCCGCTTAACGTCGCAGCCTCAGCCGCCACATCCGGGAACCCGACCCGCCCGCCGGTCTCCCGCAGCCGACCCTCGCGCTCCGCCTCCGGCACCCCGCCCGCGGCCAAAGCCGCCTCCAGCACCTCTCGAATCGACAATCCCGGCTTGAACGTCGATTCCTGCCGGATATACCCGATCCGTGCCCGCTTCCGCGTCGACACCTCACCCGCATCCGGGTCTTCATCTCCCGCAAGCACCTTCAGCAACGTCGATTTGCCCGCACCGTTCGGCCCGATCAGGCCTATCCGATCCCCGTCCGACACCACAAACGAGATCTCATCAAACAGCGGCACAGCACCAAACCGCTTAGAAACACCCTGCGCATTCAAAATAGGAGGCACACCCCAGTCTAACGTGCCCCATTCAAACGCTCAGCGCACAACTTGCTGGTTCGGTGCTTTGCCCGCTCTCACGTGGTCCTGACAACCTACTTATGTCCTCCCCCGCCACTCGACCCAGCGCCCGAACCATGCGCTGAACCGGCAGCACCCGAAGAGACCACGCCGCCGCGCCCGCCGCCCGAAGAGACACTTCCTCCACTCAAGCCCCCGCCCACACTCCCGACACTCCCGCCGCTTCCAACACTCCCGCTGCTCGATCTTCCCGCCGCATACCCGCCCCCGCGATTGCCCGCAATCACGATCGGAGCGACTGGCCTGCCGACTAGGCCGTTGAGACCAAAACCTGCCGTCCCACGTCCGACCGCAGTCCTGCTCTCCCGCAGACCGCTCGCAGACGAACGTGCAACGGCCGTCAGAACCGACGGATCCACCGCCATCAAGTCACCAGAGTAGGAAGGCTCGGGTGAGCTCTTCCCTGCGTTCACCGCCTTCGAGATCTCCTGCAGGTTCGACACCGAACCCCGCGGAATCCCCAAACCGGCCGAATCCTTCTCGAAATGGGAGGCCCCCGCCACCGATAGCGTCGACCGCACAATCGCACGATCGCCCGCAGCCACAACCGTAGGCTTACCCGCCGCAGGCTCCTCAAGGGGTACAGGATGGTGTCCTACCCCTTTAATCGGCTTCACGATCGCCTGATTGTTCAACCCCACCGATCCACCCGGCTGCCAGCCATAACCCTGTGATCCGCACGATACCCAGGATCCCGAATGCATCGTCGTCCAGCCCCAGGCATACGGAGAAACAAAGCTATAGCCCGCGCCCGGGTAAAACGCCCACACGCCGCTCGCTGCCGGATCAAATCCCGCGCCCGCCAGGTACGGCCGCCACACGCGTCCACATCCATCCACATTCGAGAAGTTGCCGTAATACTGCAGATCCCCCGAACCGTACTGATTCGAAGTTCCCCCCGTACCTGTAAACGACTGGTGATACGACGTGGCAGCTGCATCCCAGCGGTCGTAAAGTCCCGGAGCCTCGTCCTTCGCAGGCACCAGGTGTGCCTGCTCCGCCTCCCCAAACTTCAGCGCATGGCTGTGGTCGACCATCATGGACATACCAGTCTCATCCTCGACCCGAATACTCCCCTGCACCACGACCAACTCCGATCCGGCGGGATACACATCCAGCCGAACATGGCTGCCAGGCGGCAGGAACATCTTCTTGCCGCCCGTCGTCACCATCAGATCGGTCTTATCGCCCTTCAAACGACTGACATACAGCGTCCCCTTCTCGAGGCTCAATCCATTCTTCAACTGGCCGTCCGCACCGCGCGCCAGCGTCCCAAAGTCAACCTGGCTCTCCGGAGTAATCCTCAGACTGCCTCCGTCTTCAAACTCCACCTCCGCCCACCCCTGGCCCGGAGTTCGCAGGCGATTCCCCTGCACAATCGGCAGATTCGTAAAGCCAGCCTCGAACCCGAGCCCCGTCCCTCGATCCAGTTGGACTTCGCCCCGCACCGCGCTCAGGCGAACCATCCGCACGCCTGGCGCAACCGAAACCCCTACCGGCTCTTGCGCGGCTGCTTCCGTTCCCTGCGCCCGCACATCGCCACACGCGCCGCCAAACAACAGCGACGACACCATTCCAACCGTCAGTCCTGCTTCAACAAACTTGCGCATTCGCAACTCCTTGGCGAACCGGGCCCCATAACTAAAGCGTCGATGGCGGCAACTATAGTCCACGCTCTTCGCATTTGCCAAAGGAAATCTATACGCTTTCACCTCACCCAAAATGGATCGTTCCCTGCAACCCAGAAGCCGTCCCAAAATGGTTCGCCAATCCTACGCCCGAGCCTCCGTATCCAGATCCGCGTGTCCCCGTCACTCCGCCCAGCAAAGCCATTCCTATTCCCCGCCAGCATCTCTGCGCACGTCTTTTCCCGCGCCCAACTCCCACGCATCTGCAACCCACGCCGCTAATCCAGATCGAATTCCCGAAATGGCCGTTCATCAATCGGCGAATCCTTCGCCTTCTTGAAGGCCTCCGCAAACTTCTTGTTCAGCACCTCCTCGGCGTTCTTCTGCGCCGCCACGCTCTGCGCGAAGACATCCTCCCGCCGTTGATCCGCCTCTTTCAACGCACGTTTGGCCTCGCCAAAGTCCTCAAACGTCTTCTTCCGCGGAGCAGCCGTATGTGAAATCACCGCCCGCGTCACCGGATCAACCTTCAACATCGCCCCGCACTCCGGGCACATCACCTCGAACACTTCATCGCTCAACCCCACACCGCACCTCCGTACCCATCGACATCATTCTAAAACCCTCCTCAACGGTCGGCTTGCCAACCGTCACCACAGCGGAGCAGAATCCCACCAGCTTCGAAGCCGCACTCTCCGGCTTCAGAGAAGAGGCAACCATGGCCGTTTACATCGTCCTGTTCTTTGCGCTCCCCATCGTCGGCGTCCTCGCCCTCATCCGTATCATCGGAGAACGCTCCAC
>CAXTNM010000139.1:0-7976 GCA_964245715.1 uncultured Acidobacteriaceae bacterium
GTGTAGGTCTGGTCGTCGAGCAGCAGGAAGGCGAGGATGAGGACGAGGTAATTGAGGAAGGCGTAGTTGGCCGTGGCGATGACGGCGATCTGCCAAAGCGTAACCAGGATGAAGACGGCGAGGCGGATGGGGTTGATCGAGCCGCGGCGTCGTTGAGCGGCGGTGCGCGGGAGGAAGACGCCGAAGATCAGGATCAGCTCCATTACGAGCGTGAGCCCGGCGGTTCCTTTCTGAAACCAGTGCGGGAGTTGTTCGAGGTACCAGCCGATCCAGGTGGGGAGCGGGCCGTTTTGGTAGTACTCGTACATGGCGGTGAAGTTTCGCCAGGTGGGGTCGCCGGATTGGAGCTTGACGAGGCCGGATTCGAAGTAGATGCGGAACCACTCCCATAGCAGGAGGTAGTGGGCGGCGCGTGATGGAAGTGAGTTGCTGCCGAGCCGCGGGCGGAGGCCGGCTGGGGCAAGGAAGAGCGCGAGGAAACCAGCTTCGAGCAGCATGCCGTCCGATTGGTACTGGCCGAAGTCCTGCGCGACCGCGATGAAGCTGAGGTAGGCGAGGAAGCAGGCGATCAGGGCCGGGCGCGTGGCGAAATTCACGACGATGAGGAGCGAGGCGATGAGGCCGATCCAGGTAAGGGTGAGCAGGGCGTGGTTGCTGGCGGAGAGCCAGAGGAAGGTAGGGGCGTACCAGAAGCGGACGAGGACGCTGATCTGGCCGGCGGCGTGCAGGCGCTGAAGATAGAGGTTTGCCGGGAGGATGCCGCTGGTGCCGATCAGACCGCGGATCTGGAAGAGCAGGGCGAAGAAGGCGGAGAGGTAGATGAGGCCGAGGGCGCGGAGAAAGAGCCAGCGGCCGAGGAAGTGGCCAGGCAGGCCGTCTTCGCGAGAGAAGAGGTGGTGGACGAGTTGGCGTGGACTCTGCATTTTAGAAGCAACTGCAAGTGCGCCCTGGTCGCGGGCGCTGACCACGGGGCCTCCGGCACGACCTTCGTGGGTGTTGGACGACTTCGCCGTGTGGGGTGTTACTAGTAGCTGGCGATGCTACCGAAGGTGTGGCGGGAGTCGTGGCCGCCTTCGAGCGCGTGGGTGGTGGGGTTGACCTCGATAAGTTCGGAGTCGCCCCAGACGCCGGCAGTCTTCTCGTCGGCCTGGTTGGCCTGATTGATGGTGTAGCCCATCCCGGCGAGCGCGGCGGTGGTGTCGCGATTGAAGCGCTTTTCGAGATCCAGGGTGTCGGGCAGGTACTGCTGATGGAAGCGCGGTGCGTCCGCCGCCTGCTGGATGGTGAGGCCGTTGACCAGGGTGCTGATGAGGTCGTTGGCAACCGTGGTGATGATGGTGGCGCCGCCGGGTGTGCCGAGGATGAGGCGTAGCTCGGCGGGATGACCAGGGGTGGCGTGCGTGGTGACGATGGTCGGGGTCATCGAGGAAAGCGGCCGGTGGCCGGGGGCGATGGCGTTGGCTGGACCCTGGATGAGGCCGAACATGTTGGGTGTACCGGGTTTGGAGGAGAAGTCATCCATCTCGTTGTTGAGCAGGAAGCCGAGACCTTCGGCGGTAGCGCCGCAGCCGAAGAGGCCGTTGAGCGTGTAGGTCATGGCGACGGCGTTGCCATCCTGGTCGACGATGGAGAAGTGGGTAGTCTGGTTGGATTCATGCGGTGGGGGCTGAAGCGTGGGTGGGGGTGGCAGGAAGCCGGGAGGACGTTTGAGGTTGGCTGAGGGTGTCGGCTTGTCGGGCTGAATGGAGGCTGCCCAGGCTGCGGCGTATTTTTCAGAGGCCATCTGGGTGAGAGGGATCTGGGCGTAGTCGGGATCGCCGAGATAGTCGGTGCGATCCATGTAGGCGCGGCGGAAGGCTTCGGTGATGAAGTGGATCTGCGCGGTGGAACGATCGGCGCCGAGCTTCGGCAGATCGTAGCGGGAGAGGATGTTCAGAGTTTCGATGACGGCGATGCCGCCGGAGGACGGAGGTGGCGAGGTAATGATGTCGTACTTCTCGCCATGCGTAGTGAACTCGCCGAGGAGGGGTTGGCGATCGACGACCTTGTAGTTGGCCAGGTCCTGGGTGGTGATGAGGCCGCCATGACTCCGCACCGACTTTGCGAGTTGCGCCGCGATGGCTCCGTGGTAGAAGTCTTCGGGGTGTTGGGAGAGGGTGGTGAGGGTGCGGGCGAGGTCGGGTTGTTTGAAGGTATCGCCCGCGGCGTAGAAGTTGCCGTCACGCTGGAAGATGCGGGCGGATTCGGGGAACTGGGTGAGGTTCTTGGATTGGAAGTAGCGTGCTTCTTCAGCGGAGAGCACGTAACCGTTGGTGGCGAGCAGGATGGCGGGCGCCATGTCCTCGGCGAGGGTGAGTTTGCCGAAGTGCTGCTGCGCGTAGGCGAGGCCGGCGACGGTGCCGGGAACGCCGATGGCCTTGTAGCCGAGCGTGCTGAGGCCGGGAACGATGTTGCCCTGGGCGTCCTGGTACATGGTGGCGGTGGCGGCCTGTGGGGCTCGTTCGCGGAAGTCGAGGAAGTGGGCTGCGCCGGCGTGATCGCGGTAGAGCATGAAGCCTCCGCCGCCGATATTGCCTGCGTTTGGCAGCACGACCGCGAGCGCGAAGCCGACGGCTATCGCGGCATCCACTGCATTGCCGCCCCGCTTGAGAATCTCGAGCCCGGCATCGGACGCGTAGTGCTGTATGGTGACCACCATGGCGTGTTTCTGCTTCTGCTGCGCGGGGGCGTCATGAAAGTTTAGCGCTATAGCGAGCAGGACGGCGAGCGGTTTACGCATGGTGCGGTAAGGATAAATGTTGATCGACTCCTCCCAGCAGAGCATTGGGCGTTCTTGAATGATCTTTCAGTTTTCAGTTTTCAGTTTTCAGTTTCGGTTTCAGTTGCTAGGGCTGCGCGGTGATGGGCATGGCGCGCAGGGCGGGAAGTTCAGCCTGGATGGCGGCCCACTTTTCCGGATGGCGCTTGGTGTAGATCGGCGCGCCTGGTTTGGAGTAGTAGGCGAGGATGTCTTCCTGGAGGCCGATGGGGATGGGCCGGCTTGGGTCGCTGGTGAGACGTTTCAGGAGCTTCGCGTAGGTTTCGTCGGTGAGCCGGTAAGAGCCTGGCCGGACGAGTGCTCCAGTGTCGAGGTCCAGGTTAGGGAAGACAGTCTGGCGACGCGGCGGAGGGCCAACGGAGGGCGGCGGATGGTGCAGACGCTCAAGAGCGGCGCGGAGGCTGGCGACGGTGTTGTTTACCGAGGCGATATAGCGCGTTTCGGCGTCTTCATCCGGCCCGCGCAGACGCAGGTCGGCAAGCGGCCCGACGGGAGGCATGATCCCGATCACGCCCGCAAGCATGTAGTGGCCGATGCCGGAGTGGCTGCGGTACTTCTCCCATAGATTGTCTTTGCCGGCTTGCTGCAGGTCGGCTTCGAGCCTGGCGAGGTCGGGACTGGGGACGTCGGGCGGGAAGCTGTTGCGGTGCAGAAGCGTCTCCGCATAGGCGATGTTTGGCAGGAAGTTGCGGACGCTGAAGCGATAGCCAAAGAGGTTGCTGCGCTCGACGTGTTCGGTCTTGTTGAGCTCGAGTCCATAGGTTTCGAAGAAGGCCTTGTCAAGGAGGCCGGTGGCAACCTTGAGGCCGACGTGGTCGAGGTACTTATGCGGTGCGAAGCGGTGCTTGGAGATCTCGTTGATGTCGAAGGCGAACTCCACGCGGACGTGGTCGTGAGGATTCTCCTCGTAGGTGACGGAGTCGGTGTGGAACTTCTGCGCGAGGTTTGGGAACTGCTGTGCGACGGAGGGGTTGGTTGCTTCGGAGTGACCGATCGAGTCGCCCAGGTAATGCGAGAGCGCACCGATGGCGAAGGCGACCTCATCTGGAGTTTTGGCGTTGCGGAGGAGCGAGTCGACGAAGTCTCCGGCGCGTACGTAATGGGTGAGGTCCGAGAAGAAGCCGTTACCGAAGGGATAGTAGCCGATGTCCTGGATGGCGCAGCCGCCGTAGGCGTAGGAGTGAGCTTCGGAGAGTTGTGCGTTGGTGATGCCGGGGAAGCGGTCGCGCAGCAAAGGCACGATGGAAGCGCGCCAGGTGAGGTCGATGAGTTGTTCATGGGTTTGAACGGAGTAGGCATCTGCCGGCCTGAGAGCGACTAAGAGGAGGGAAAGGGCGAGCAGTGCGAAAGTGCGGAGTTTTTTCATGCGTGCGGCACGGCGCGAAATGCACCTGCGGATTCAGACGGCAGGTATTGAGTATTGGTTGGCGGTTGAAGTGGTGGAAGGCGATTTGTTCAGCCTGTATGGAGCTTGATTCCAATATCCAGCGGGGTCAGCAGGGTTCGAGCGCGTTCGGCCGGCCACGAGGGCTCCAGTAGACTGATGGAAATTGTTTTCTTGAGGAGCGGAGGAGCGGGGATGCGGGGAGCTTGGCTTGCGGTAGTTCTGAGTGCGGTCGTTGGTGCGGGTGGACAGGAGGTTGTTCATGGCAAAGAGGGAATCACGTTACCTGTGCCTCCGACTATTGCGAAGCAGCCTGTGGTGGATACCTACAAGGCTGCGGATGGTTCCGATGTGCAGGTAACGGATGACTATCGTTGGCTTGAGGACGCGAAGTCACCCGAGACGCGCGCTTATATCGGTGCGGAGAACGCATACACGCAGAAGTATCTGGATCAGGTAAAGATGATGCCGCAGGTGCAGACACAATTAGCTGCGCTGCTGAAGGTGGATTATGTTTCAACCCCGGTAACTCGGGGCACGACTTACTTTTTCACCAAGCGACTGGCGGATGAGAACCAGGGATCGATCTACATGCGGGATGGTCTGCACGGGGAGGATGTCCGGCTGATCGATGGCACGAAGATGAGTGCCGATGGAAATACGTCGGTGAACCTGCAGGGTGTCAGTGAAGATGGGTCGCTGGTGATCTACGGTGTGCGGGTAGGTGGCGCGGACGAGGCGGAGATTCACTTCTTTGATGTAGCTGCGCGGAAGGACCTGGCGGATACGTTGCCGTCCGGGCGGTATAGCGGAGTGCAACTTACTCCGGATAAGAAGGGTGTTTATTATTCAAGGTATTATCCGCATGAAGGCTCACGCGTCTACTTTCATCAGCTGGGTGGTGAAGCTAACGATGCCCTGGTGTTAGGTGGAAGTTACAAGGGCGAGAAGCTGGGCGAGATCGACTATATCGGTGTTCGAGTCACAGAGAACGGCCATTACCTGGTGATGAGCATCCAGCGTGGTGTACCGGCGAAGCGTGTCGATGTACTGGTAAAGGACCTGCGCGAGCAGCATGCGGAGATTGTGCCGCTGGTCTATGGAGTGGAGGCACAGTTTCGCGAACTGATCGATGGCGACACGTTCTATGTGGATACGGACCTGGATGCTCCGAACCATAAAATTGTGAAGGCGGAGTTTGGCGTCAAGCCGGAGTTATGGAAGACGGTTATTCCAGAGGGTAAGGACGTTCTCTCCGAAGCGAACATCGTTGCAGATAAGTTCTATGTGCTGCGTTTGAAAGATGTGAAGAGCGAGTTGAGTATTTATTCGCTGACGGGGGCGCCGGCGGGTAAGATCGACCTGCCCGGCATAGGCGGCGCTGGAACGTTGTCGGGAAGGCCACAGGATAAAGAAGGATTCTATGAGTTCGACTCTTTTATCCGGCCGCCTACGATCTATCACTACGATACGGCGAGTGGAAAGAGCGATGTTTTCTATAAGTCGAAGGTGCCATTCGACTCCGATGCTTATGAGTTGAAGCAGGTTTTTTATACGTCGAAGGATGGAACGCGAGTTCCGATGTTTATAGCTGGGAAGAAGGGATTGAAGCGGGATGGTTCGGAGCGTCTGCTGATGACCGGCTATGGTGGATTCCAGGTGAGCGAGATGCCCGACTGGAACCCGGAGTATGCGTGGTGGCTGGAGCAGGGTGGCTGGTTCGCGCTGCCAAATCTGCGTGGCGGTGACGAGTACGGCGAGACGTGGCATAAAGCGGGAATGTTCGAGAAGAAGCAGAATGTCTTCGACGACTGGTACGCAGCGGCCGAGTATCTCGACAAAGAGAAGTACACGTCGCCGGAGCATTTTGCGATTCGCGGCCGTTCGAATGGAGGCTTGTTAATGGGAGCTTCGATGACGCTGCGGCCGGATCTGTGGGGCGCGATCTGGTGTGGGTATCCGTTGCTGGATATGTTGCGGTACCAGAAGTTCCTGGTTGGCCGGACCTGGACGACAGAGTATGGGTCGGCGGAAAATGCTGCTGACTTTTCGTACATCTATAAATATTCGCCGTATCAGCACGTGAAGATGGGCACCAAATATCCGGCGATTATGTTCTTCACGGGCGATGGCGATACGCGGGTCGATCCGATGAACGCGCGCAAGATGACGCCGGAGATGCAGGCGGCGAGCGTCGCGCCAGGCGGGTCCGATCGTCCGGTATTGCTGCACTACTCGCTGAAGGGTGGGCATAGCGCAGGGATATCGCAGACGCAGTTAGTGGAGGATTATGCGGATGAGATGGGGTTCCTTTGGACGGAGACGGAGTAGGCCTCATGGCACAGCGACGTGCGTACACGGGTAACAATGGTTAAGTGAGGTGTGCGCATTTCCTGCTGATCTCAAAGGAAAACCCCATGTTCGATGAACATGGGGTTTTCTTTCGAGGCTGGTTGCGGATTAGTGGGCGGGGTGGTCGAGGATGGCGGCGAGGGCGGTGAGGTCCTTCTTGTCAGCATCGGTCTTTGCTGCCGTTGCGTCGTCGTTGAGGCTGGCGGAGAGACGGTGAAGTTCGGTCATTGATTTCTTCTTGTAGTGATCGGCTTCGGTTGCGGAGATGGCCTGGTTGATCGCCGCGACTTTGTCAGCTGGCAGAGCCTGCGAGCGCTCGAGCTGATCGAGGTATGCGCGGGCGGTGATGAAGGTCGGAGGCCAGACCAGCTTCTGCTGGTTCTGCACGTTGAGCTCGGCGAAGTGAACCTGGTTGGCAGCGTCAATCTCATGCTGCGTGAGGAACTTGGTTGGCGTGAGCTTGAAGACGTCGAGGCCACGCGCAATCTCCGAGCCGTAGATGTAGCCGTTGTACCAGTAGGCGGACCAGTCGCCGCCGAGGATGAGGGTCTTGGGGTCGATGGGGCCGCGGTCGAAGTAGGCGATCTCGTACGGGTGCTCGGCGTCGGTGAAGTCCATGATGGAGACGCCGCCCTGATACCAGGCCTGCACTTCGATATCGCGGCCGGGGATGGGGACGAGCGAGCCGTTATGAGCGACACAGTTTGCGCTTTCCGGCATGGCGGCCGGCATCTTGTAGTAACCGTCCAGCTTCAGCTTGTCGTCTTTGAGCGAGAAGACTGCATCGGCACCCCACTTGAGGGGGTCGGTTGGGCGGCAGCGTGCGCCGAGGCCTCCGCCCCACTCGTCAGTGAAGACGACCTTGGTGCCGTCGTTATTGAAGCTGGCGGAGTGCCAGTAGCTGTAGTTGGGATCGTTGACGGCGTCTACGCGCTTCGGGTGCTCGGGGTCCTTGATGTCGAGCAGGATGCCGTTGCCGGAGCACGCGCCCGCGGCAAGGCCGATGGCAGAGTAAGCCGTGATGTCGTGGCACTGGTTGGTAGGGGCAGGCTTGCCGGTGCCATGGGTTGCGGCGGATTCGAGGCCGGCGAGAGCACCGGAGCGTGGGTCGATGAAGACGCGGGGGCTGGAGACGATTTTTGCCTGCTCAGGATGCGCGACCGGAACCTTGATGACATCGATTGAGAAGAGCGAGGTGTTTGGATCCTTGTCGGGCTCGGCGCCGGAGCAGCCGGCGAGTTCGTCGGATTGCCGCACGAAGGACGTGCCGGAGACGTAGATGTAAACGTTGGCCTTATCGTTCGGGTCGAGTACGAGCGTGTGGGTGTGCGAGCCGCGGCAGGTCTGGACGGCGGCTACCTGCTTCGGGTTCTTGATGTCGGAGATATCAAAGATGCGCACGCCGCGGAAGCGGTCTTTGCT
>CAXTNM010000140.1:0-7694 GCA_964245715.1 uncultured Acidobacteriaceae bacterium
TCGCGAACGCGGAATTTCTTACTTATTCGCGAAGCAAGGGGATCTTTGCGGGCATCGATCTGAACGGCGATGAGGTTCATCAGAATGGCAAGGACACAACCGCGTTCTACGGAACAGATGTCTCCTTTCAGAAAGTGCTGAGCGGGGGCGTTGCCACACCCGATGCTGCTCAGCACTTCGTGAGCACCGTGAACGAGATGTTTCAGGCTGGAAGAAGACAGTAGAGGTAGTCAGCCGCAGGAGGCGCGGTCAGTGGCTATCGCGTCTCCAATCCTCTTCGCAGTCGAGGAATGAACAGATCCATTCTTTATCATGCACTGTGTACATTTCCGCACTGCTCATCCGTACCTAGTTGCCGTCTACGAATGGGAGCCTTGAGTTTTCTCAGATCGCCGCCTGCGTAGCGTTGACTGAAGGATGTCACGTACGTACCGAGAGCCTCGCCATATGAGCACACCCGAGACGCCGCAAAAGCCGGAGGAGGATCTTATACCGTCCACCCTGCAGCATCCGCGAGCGTTTCATTTCTGGCTCGCCATAGGGTTGACTGGAGTAGCGACGGGGATCGGCGCTGCGATCCTGACAAAGCTTCTCGAAATCGTTCAGCACTTGGTATGGCACGGGTCAGCGACCGATATCCTTGACGCCGCTCAACAGGCGAGCCCGTCGAGACACATTCTTGTTCTGTTGGGCGCGGCTTTACTCACCGGACTCGGACAGGTAGTCCTGAAGCATCTCTCAAGCGGCAACGGAATAGATACCACGGAGGCCATCTGGTTTCATGCTGGCCGGATGCCGGCAATGCGCACCTTGGGGAGCGCTGTTCTTTCAGTGCTGATTGTCGGGATGGGGGTTTCACTAGGCAGAGAGGGAGCGCCGAAGCAAGCTGGAGCTGTGTTTGCGAACTTCTTTTCGGACAAGGAGCGCCTCTCAGATGAACAACGGAGATTACTGGTGGCCTGCGGGGCAGGCGCCGGCATGGGCGCTGCGTACGGGGTACCCTTGGGCGGCGCGCTATTTGCGCTCGAAGTCATGCGCGGCAAGCTGGCGCTTCGTTATGTCTTGCCTGCCCTCTTCGCTTCCCTCATTGCTACCGGGGTCTCGTGGTTGGCTTTACCCAATGCTCCAACATACATCATCCCCTCGTATTCGATATCGACATCGATCCTTATATGGGCCCTCGCTGCTGGTCCGATCCTAGGCCTGGCATCTGTCGGTTACGTCCGGATGATCACCTGGGCAGATCGCAACCGACCCCATGGATGGAGGCGATTCACAACCCCATTGCTAGTGATGGGGCTGCTCGGATTCACGTCCATCTGGTTTCCACAAGTTTTGGGCAATGGGAAGGATGTCTCTGAGTTGGCTTTCTCCAGCAAGCTTGCGCCTGGATTGTTGCTAGTACTCTTGGTTTTGAAGCCAGCCGCGACAGCCTTCTGTATGCGCAGCGGGGCTCCCGGCGGAATGTTCACTCCATCCCTGACTGCAGGTGCTTTGCTGGGTGCCATCCTGGGAATTGCCTGGTCCAGCTTCTGGCCTGGCGTGCCCCCCGGGTTGTTTGCGTTACTCGGAGCTGGCGCGATGATAGGAGCGACGACGCAAGGTCCGATCTCGGCTGTCGTGCTCATTATGGAATTGACGGGACGGGATCGCTCGTTCATTCTTCCGCTTCTGCTCATCGTTTGTGTCGCCACGCTCGTCGCGCGTTCTATCGAGCCCAGATCCATCTACGATGCTCGCTTGAACGATGAGCAGATTGCTGAACGCCAAAGGTTACGGGATGCCCCATCCCAGTAAGGTCCTAGATTTGTGCTTCTTCAGGGAGTTCTTCGATTGATACGTTGGGATCGACCACTCAGGAAGCACTTAGGGCTGAGACCCAGGACGGGAGATTGCGACGGGGCTACCCACCCCAGTCGATGGCGTCTTCCGCCGTCGATAACACTCCCGACTCAGCCGCCACGAAAGGTTCACTTCGACTCTCTTCCGTGGTGCTGAGGCGCTCCCTCGCACGAGCCTTGATAAGTTGGTTCATGTTTGGACAATATGCTCTCGCCCGCGAGCATATGCGATCAACGCGAAATGCGATGTCTTTGGACAGTTCTTCTACCTCTCCTCATTCGGATGAAGTCGGCTATCATCCCTTCGGTCTTGGCTCTGCGTATCTGAGAATCTACGGTGCCTTACTTCGATCGTCACTGTCCCTTGGTCTTGAACATCAGGAAGTTTCTCAGCGCTGGCGTTCCCAATGCTTCGTCGCTCATCACGATTCGCCACTCGTGTCCGTGCCGCGCGAAAGCCATGCCGTGCAACGCCATCATCTCGCAAATGAGATCGTAGATTGGCGCGAACACGTCGATCGATTCCCAGGTGAACTCGGCGAGCCAAAGCTCATGGAGTACCCGCCCCAATCGACCGAATAATGCCGCTTCTGAGAGATTCTCCGACAAAAGCTGTCTTGCGGCACTTCCTTCTTGTGGTTCATGCAGTTCCAATCCGTGGAGATGGCCAAACAGATAGCCGGCACAGATAAACGCGTCCCCGAAGGCTTGTTGAATCTCTCGGAACGTATCTGTGGCTCTTCCGCCGTCGCTAAGACTCTTGATCCATCTCCGGGATGCTGAGCGGCTTCCATCCAGCGCAAGGCAGAATGCCCTTTCGAAATCTCGCAGTGCCTCCGGACGATACTCCGCCGAGGATCGACAGGCTGCATACTCACTCCAGACATCGAGTGCCTTAATGAAGGTTTGCCGGGACCGATCCCCGCAGTCGAGCGTACGACCGTACACCTCGGGAAATGTTCGGTATAGGTGCCCTTCATGTTCCACATGAGCGGCTTCGTGCGCGATGCACCCACATGCTAGAGCCTGCTCCTCAGCTTTCGGCGAAAGGGTCATTAGGCCTAGCCCAGCTCGCAAGACGATGTGGAATCGGAATTCGTCACCGCGCCTTACCGCGACAGTCCGAGCAAGTTCCATCGTCTCGGGTTGATCGCTCATCTCCAGGGGAACCGCTCCGTCCGGCAAGCTCTGCAACTCGCAAGCGGCTTTCCGGGTATCCAGCGCAACCGTGACTCCGTCCAGAGCGAGAAGATTCATTCCATCTAACGCGAGGTCATAGATCACTTCCTTCGTAGTCGCAGCAACTGCTTGCTGAACTTCCTGAGACTCAAAGCAAGAGACAGATATGCTGCAAGCTATCGGTAAGAGGAGTTTCTTGTCTCCATCGGAGTCAAAGATGAGCTCGGAAGGTTCACTCATAGAAGCCCTTTCCGAACCACTCCTCGCAACATCGACCAACAGGACTGAGAGCACTGTCCTTAGGAGGCGCAAAAGAATTCATGAACGTCCCGCTGGTTTGTCGCCGCGAGCGAAAGAGAGACTTCAGCGTAATAACGGGAGGAATCACGCGAACTCCTGAGAGTCGGTTGAAGGGAAGAACGTCTGCGGTACGCCCCCGCAAACAACCCTAAAAACCCTCGTCGGGGAGTTCGAAAACCGGCAGAAACACGCGGTTCCATGGACCTTTAGCCGTGAAGCCTGGACATACGTCCATGGCTCCCCGACGCAAAGGCGTAGGGAATCGTTCCGTGACCGTTTCCGGTCTACGGTTTCTGCTTGGGTTTCGACACCCAGGACGGTGCGTACCCGTCCGACTTCATCATCGGACATCGCGACCCAAAAACGCAATCTACCCGCGACGAGGGGTCACCGCGGCGGCTCGATCTTGGAATCGTGGATGGCACAAGAGACTTTGGTGTATGCATTTTTGCGTGCGTAACGAAGAAATGCGTAGTATGCTAGCTCTTGAGGTGAACATATGGAAACCGTCACCGACAGCCAGGGACTCGTCGTTTGGGCCGAAAAGGGCGCTCTGGCGGAGGCCAAGGACGTATTTTCGCGATTCGGTGCTTCCTTCCGAACAATCCAGTCGACGTCCTTGAGGAGGGAAATCCCGACCTCCAAAGTTTCGCTCTTCTATCTGCGTGATGCGGAACCCGATGCGGAATTTGAGTCTATTTTGAAAGCGTTCAAGGGGCACAAGACCTCGTTTGTGGTTCTCTACACGCCCCATCACTCTTCGGACTTCGCCTTCCGCATGGGAAAGATTGTCGGCAAGCATTCGCTCGACAGCGCCGATTGGGCGTTCAATCTTCGCCATGTGGAACAGCTTCTGCGTGCCCGAAATGTCGTCGCTCATCGAGACGATAGGACACCGGAGGGTTTCGATATCGTTGCCGCCCGCAAAAGGCTCGGCTTGACCCAGGAACAGATGGCAAACGCTCTGAATGTCACGACAAGGACGCTCCAGAACTGGGAGAGTGGTCTTGGCACAAGCCAGATGCCGAAGAAGACGCAAGACCTCCGGGAACTTCTCGGGTTGATGGACGATTATGTCCTCGCTCCCAAGGAGCGGGAGTGGCTGGATACCCCTTTGCCGGCAGTCCAGAATCGGCGTCCCGCAGACCTGATCGCTGGCGGAAAACTGCGGGATCTCATTGTCGAGTTTCAAAGACTCAGGGATGGGCAGCCGGTTTGATTTTCAACAGCGACGAACTTGAGTCGATCGCGGCGTGGACGAAGACCGCCAAGGCTCTGACGGGTATCTACTATCGCAGTGTTGACTACCGGTACATGGACCCGCAGGAGGTCTTGAGCGGCAGGGGCGCGGCGCTCTACGGCGGTCGGTTCGCTTCGGCTGGAACCCGAGCGGTCTATCTGGCTGAGTCGGATGGCGGCGCTTCCGGGGAAGTGCTTGCCAGAAAACAGCGCCTCGGTGGCAACGCCCAGATAACCCTCGACAAATACCCGCGCATCGTCTTTGGCGTATCAGTTTCGCTGGAACGGGTATTGGATTTCACCAAGCGCGGACTGCCAAAAGAATTAGTGCCCGTCCGCGAGAACTGCCTTGCCCCGAATGACCTCACCTCGTCGATGGCACTGGGCGATCTGTTGCGCGGGCGATCCATTCAGGGACTTGTCTTCCGCAGTGCCGTCGGCACTGGCAAGAACCTGATCGTCTATCTGGAACATTGCCCGGCGGATGCGCTCGAGATTCACCATTCCGCAGAGCTAATGAAGAAGATGCGGGAAATTCTCAAGCCACCGCGTCGCCGATAGGCTCGGTTATGTCAATTTGCTTCCACTATGGAATGGAATTGACACTCGCTGCTCAGCAGGCGCTGACGCGAATCAAGCTCAAGTCGGATCTCCTAAGGATCGGAATTGCTGCCCTCGCGAATGTCCTTAGTAGCCGAGAAGGTGCGAGAAAGTGCCATCTGATCGGTATGTGAATCCCCTTTTCAGCGTAGGGTATTTATGAGGGTATCGCTGTGGAAAACTACAATAAGTGTATTATTTGCAATACTAGTGGATCCCTGGGGGGCAACCAAAACCCGTTTGCGAGGCCGAGGCACCCGCCCTCGCAACCACGTTTGCGATAAGAAACGGGACTAGGTTGGAGATCGTCCCAGTTGATACAGTTTTGTGGATGGCGGCATCGGGAGACTACGTGGAGCTCCATACGAACGGCTCCACGCACTTGCTGAGAGACACGATGAAGTCTCTGCAGCAGAGGCTTGACCGATCCCAGTTCCTCCGGATTCACCGCTCTCGCATTGTGCGGATCGACCAAATCCATGAACTCATACCGTTAAACAATGGGGAGTACAGGGTGAAACTTCTTGACGGTTCGGAACATCGGTCCAGTCGTACCTACACGAATGTGATAGCGGAGTGGATGCGTTCCGGAGCAGGTAGAATCCCTGCCTCACGGCGCGTCCACTAGGTGACGAGAATGCGCTTTAGGTGACAGAGGCATCTTGGTTCGTGCGAAATCGCCAATGCGCGTTTCGAAGTGTTGTCATCCTGGAAACGAGCTTCGGCCTGTTCCCGAAAACCGAACTGGCTTAGTTCAGGCGCAAGCCAACTTATCAAGACTCCGCGAACTTTGCCAGGAGACGAATCTCCCGCGTGTTCTGCATGTAATCTTCCCACCTGCGCCTGAGTTCAATCGTTTTCAAATCGCAAGAATCCTTCGAAAACTCTGCACCGGTAATACGGTCGGTCCGGAAGTGTCGAAATGCCTGCCGGAGCTCGCACCACGCTGCAAGCAGCCGCACCGTCTCTGCGTATCCGACCATCACGGGCCATATGATTCGTTCCGAACAATTTTCTTCCCGATCGCGATACTGAATCCGCAGCTTCTGTCCTCGCCGAATCCAGTCGTGCGTCTTTGCCACATCTAACCCATCGGTGATCGGAATATTGTTGGTCGGAATACCCACTGTGGGCTGAATGATGAAGGTGCGAAGGTGCTGGGGTACTGCGGAAGTGATCTTCGAGATCAGGTCACGAGCAGCACTGGCAAGTGCCGGATCAGCTCTCTCCGCAACCCATTGGGCGCCCAGCACGACCGCCTCCAACTCAGCAGGCGTGAACATCAAAGGGGGCATGTCAAACTGCCGATCCAGGACGTACCCCACGCCGACCTCGCCGCGGATCGGCACACCCTGCCTGATGAGATTGGCGATATCGCGGTATACCGACCGCGTCGATACCTCAAGCTCCGCAGCGAGCGCCTCGGCTGTCACGGGCCGTCGGGAACGACGCAGCGCCTGAATAATCTGGAATAGCCGAATTGGTGGGCGCATAGATCGAACTATACTGACACACGCTGTCAGCAAGCTCCTCATAACCTGGTTAGAGATAAATACAAAAGAGAGAACCCAATGAATCTGGTCTCCATGCGCATCATCACGGACAACTTAGAGCCGCTTGTCAGATTCTACGAGAATATCAGCGGTCTTTCGGCCACCCGCTTTGGCAATGTCTTCGCCGAACTCTCAACGCCCGCTTGCACCCTGGCCATCGGCAGTACACAGACACTCAAGATGTTCCATGCTGAGGCAATCCTATTTCCTGCACAGAACCGGAGCGCAATCATCGAGTTCCTGGTGGAGGATGTAGACAAAGAGTTTGTGCGCCTCCAGGAATACGTAGCAGATTTTCTTCAGGAGCCGACGACCATGCCATGGCGAAATCGCTCTTTGCTCTTTCAAGATCCAGACGGCAATCTCGTAAACTTCTTCACGCCAGTCACCCCGGAAGCGATAAGCAAGTTCAAGAGCAGAATGTAGGCATTCGTCTTCGCCTCTTCCCGGGCGGTTGCGGATGTTAGAGCATCTCAAGGAACAGCAACACCATAGATTCCTGCAAATGCCGCTTTCAAAGCGGTGCATCTGGATCTTCGCAAAATCGCCAACTCACTCGTGGAGGCAGACGGGGTAGAAACTCGCATTGGCATGTTCTCGCCATCGCAAATCTTACGAATCTTGGATCTTCCACGCTGACTGATCTCCCCCGTTGTGGTGGGCAACTTGCCTTCGCTTACTTTTTGACGAATCCCATCTGCTTTGCAATTGCCTTATCGACCACCCGATCTGGAAGCAGCCTGGGCAGTGTCCAGTTCTTCAAGCGTTGCGGCACAACCGCATATCTGGTCTTTGGCTTCGCTGCGGTCAGGGCTACATACACCGCCCCGGCCAGCCGTTCAGGGGGAAGCCCTTTGCGTCCCTCTGCCACAATGTACTTCTGAAAGCTCTCGATTGCGGCCCAGTAAGGAGTCGTCTTGAACTCGCTTAGGTCTTCGGTTTCACCCTTGTCATACATGGCGGTATTCACCGCACCAGGCTC
>CAXTNM010000141.1:0-7572 GCA_964245715.1 uncultured Acidobacteriaceae bacterium
CCGTCCTCAAGCACTTCGACGACACCGTCTACGGCGGCGACTTCCTCGCCAACCAGACCCCCGTCAAGAAGATGACCGCGCAGGGTCCGGCCATTATCGACCTGCTCGACCGCATGGGCGTCCCCTTCAACCGCACGCCCGAAGGCCTGCTCGACTTTCGCCGTTTCGGAGGCACGCTCTATCAGCGCACAGCCTTTGCCGGCGCAACCACCGGCCAGCAACTGCTCTACGCACTCGACGAACAGGTCCGCCGCCACGAGTCCGAAGGCAAGGTGACCAAGTACGAAGGCTGGGAGTTCCTCTCCGCAGTCCTCGACGACAACGGCGTCTGCCGCGGCATCTCGGCCATGGACCTGCGTAGCATGGAAGTCAAGACCTTCCCCGCCGATGCCATCATCATCTGCACCGGAGGCAACGGGGCCATCTTCGGCAAGTCCACCAACTCCGTCGTCTGCACCGGCTCCGCGCAGTCCGCGCTCTATCAGCAGGGGGCCTTCTACGCCAACGGCGAGTTCATCCAGGTTCACCCCACCGCCATCCCTGGCGAAGACAAGCTCCGGCTCATGTCCGAATCTGCGCGTGGCGAAGGCGGCCGCGTCTGGGTTCCGCGAGACAGAACCGACAAGCGCGCCGCCCGCACCATCCCCGAGGCCGATCGCTACTACTTCCTCGAAGAGCGTTATCCCAAGTACGGAAACCTCGTTCCCCGAGACATCGCCACCCGCGAGATCTTCAAAATCGTCTACGAAGACAACATGGGCATCGACGGACAGCCGATGGTCTACCTCGACCTGACGCACCTGCCGAAGGAACGACTGCACAAGCTCGAAGGCATCCTCGAGATCTATGAGAAGTTCGTCGGCGACGACCCCCGCGAAGTCCCGATGAAGATCTTTCCCGGAGTGCACTACACCATGGGCGGCCTCTGGGTCGACGTCCACCAGGCCACCAATATTCCGGGCGTCTTCGCGGCGGGCGAAGCCGACTACTCCATCCATGGGGCGAATCGCCTCGGAGCCAACTCGCTCCTGTCCTGTATCTACGGCGGCTTCGTCGCCGGCCCGTGCGCGATGGAGTATGCCAAGTCGCTCAAACCCGCTACCGGCGACGGCGGCCACGCGGCCGAACTCACCCGGCAGAACCAGGCCAACCAGCAGCTCCTCTCCTCAACCGGCAGGGAGAACCCGTTCAAGCTGTGGCGCGAGCTCGGCGAGACCATGACCAAACACGCGACCATCGTCCGCTACAACGCAGGCCTGGATGAAGCCGACGCCAAGATCGTCGAACTGCAGCACCGCTATAAGAACATCAACCTCTCCGACAAAAGCCAGTGGGCGAATACCAGCTTCGCTTTCACGCGTCAGCTCAACAACATGCTGGAACTCGCACGCGTCATGGTGCAGGGCGCGCGCCAGCGGGATGAGTCGCGCGGCGCTCACTACAAACCCGACTTCCCCACCCGCAACGACGAGCAGTTTCTCAAGACCACCAAGGCCGCCTACGTCGACGGCGCACCCAAAATCACCTACGAGGACGTCGACACGCAGTGGATCGTGCCCCGGCCGCGTGTTTACTCGAGCACCTAGTCACCCTAAATCCTTCATCGGCCATCCAATAAAGCATTATGCCGATGCACCCACAACTGACCTACACCGTGTATATCGTCGCCGCGCTCATCTTTGTTGGCATGCTGACCTGGATGTTCGTTTACAGCTCGCGCATGAAGAACCGCAAGCTGACGGAAGAATTGAAGGGCCGCGCGCCAATCGTCCCTGAAGAAGGCATCGCCATCGCAACCCGCGAGAAAGAGCACAGGCAAGTTCCGAAGCCCTGATCCGCGGCGGTAAAAGTAGCAGGAAGAAAGTCCACGGCGATCCAGCCGCGTGGAACGAGGGCAAGTCATGGCAACCGCAACCATCCCCGCACCGATCACCTCTGCAGCAGCCGCAAGCACCGGCACGCGTACGATCAAGGTTGAGATCAAGCGCCAGGCCTCGCCCGACGCCCCCGCCCGTACCGAGAAATTCGAAATTCCCTACCGCAAGGGAATGAATATCACCTCGGTCCTCGGCGAGATCGCCGCCGAGCCGCTCACCTCGGACGGCCGAGAGACGACCGCCATCGCCTACGACGCCAACTGCCTCGAAGAGATCTGCGGCTCCTGCGCCATGCTCATCAACGGCAAAGCGCGGATGGCCTGCTCCGCCCTTGTCGACAAGCTCGATCAACCCATCACCTTGGCCCCGCTCTCGAAATTTCCCGTCGTGCGCGATCTCGCCGTCGATCGCAGCGTCCTCTTCCAGAACCTCAAAGCGGTTAAAGCCTGGGTCCCGATCGATGGCTCGTACGATCTGGGCGCTGGTCCGCGACAGTTCCCGCAGATTCAGGAGCAGCGGTATCCGCTCTCCAACTGCATCTCCTGCACCATCTGCATGGAAGTCTGCCCGCAGTTCAACGAGTCAACCGACTTCGTCGGCGCGGCCACCATCGCCCAGGTAAAGCTCTTCAACATGGACCCCGCCGGAGCCGTCCCCAAGGAAGAGCGTCTCCGCGCGCTCGCCGGCGATGGTGGCGTGCAGGAGTGAGGCATGGCGCAGAACTGCGTCGCCGCCTGCCCCAAACAACTGCCACTCATCGAAGCCATCTCGGACGTCAGCCGCGATGTCGTCCTCCAGCAGGTCAAGGACTTCTTCACGCACTAAAGGCGCTGCGCTCGTTGACGACAATCGTCATCGAGCGCGCGTATGCTGCACAAGTGTGCAACAGCACCGCAGGAGAGCTTTCCCGTTATGCCAGCAACTGTTACCTCCCTCACCCTCGTCGAAGCCCGCACCATCATCGCCGCAGCCAGCAAGAAGGCCGAGGAGATCGGCCAGCCCATGTGCATCGCAGTCGCCTGCGCCGGCGGTCACCTGCTCGCGTTCGAGCGCATGCCGAACGCATGGCTTGGCTCGATCGACATCGCGCAGAAGAAGGCGTTTACCGCACGCGCCTTCAACATCACGACGAAGGATCTCGCCGCGAACGCGCAATCGGGCGATCAGTTCTTCGGAATCCACGCCTCAAACGATGGCAAGATCATGATCTTCGCCGGTGGCATTCCGATCAAGCAGGGAGACTCCGTCATCGGAGCCATCGGCGTCTCAGGTGGCTCGGGCGATCAGGATCATCAGGTCGCCGAAGCCGGCGCAGCCGCACTGTAAACGCTGCCTGGCTCCCGCACCTGCGGAAAGGGTGCGGGAGCTAAGCGGCAAGCGCCTCCGCTTCCAACCCCCGTATCACCCCGATCATCTCCTCAATCGCCACCGGCTTCGAGTAAAAGTAACCCTGGGCCTCGTCGCAACCCTGGCTGGTCAACAGGTCGCGATGCGCAGCGGTTTCGACTCCCTCGGCCACCACCGGGATGTTCAGCCCGCGCGCGAGAGCTATGACCGCGCTGGTCACCGCGCTTGAGTCAGGATCGGTCGTCATATTGCGAATGAACGACTGATCGATCTTCAGTCGATCTACCCGGAACCGCATGATGTAGGACATGCTGGAGAAGCCGGTGCCGAAGTCATCGATCGCCACCCGCACGCCCACGCCGCGCACCTCGTCCAGCACATTCATCGCCTTGGGTGAGTCGCTGACGAGGATATTCTCGGTGATCTCCAGTTCCAGCGTGCGCGCGTCCAGCCCGGATTCTTCAAGCATCTCGCGAATCACCCCGGGCAGCCGATCCTGGTGGAACTGACGTGGCGAGACGTTTACCGCAATGGTCACAGGACGCCCCATCACGACCTGCAGCTGCCTTCCCTGCCGGCACGCCGTTCGCAGCACCCATTCGCCAATCGCGACAATCTGTCCGTTTTCTTCGGCCACCGGGATGAACTCTGCCGGCGACACGATGCCAAGCTTCGAACTCCGCCAGCGCAGCAGTGCCTCCACCCCCTCCACACGCCCGGTCGCGAGACAAACCTGCGGCTGATACACCAGCTCGAACTCATGATTCTGTAGAGCCGTTTGGAGCCCGGCTTCAAGTTGGCGCTTGCGCTGCGCGGCCGAAGCGAGGTCGTCAGTGAAGGTTTGGAAGGCGTTCCGCCCCTCCTGCTTGGCGCGATACATGGCTTCGTCCGCGTTCTTCAACAAGGCATCCGAGCTATCGCCGTGATCGGGATAGATGCAAAGCCCAACGCTCGCGGAAGGTGTCAGGACCTCCCCCTCCGTCTCGAGTGGAAGTTGCAACGCGGCCACCAGCTTGTCCGCGACGCGCTCGGCGTCTTCGGCGGCATGGAGATCGTCGAGCAACACCACAAATTCATCGCCGCCCATCCGCGCTACTGTATCCGAAGCTCGCACAGCGTTCTTCAGCCGTCGCGCCACCTCCACCAGCAGCACGTCGCCGGCATGGTGTCCGAGTCGATCGTTCACCTTCTTGAAGTGGTCCAGATCGATTACCAGGATGCCTACCTTGTTGCGGCTGCGCTTCGAACGAGTCAGCGACTGCTTCAACCGATCATGAAACAACGTACGCGTAGGCAAGCCGGTGAGCGCGTCGTGGTGCGCCAGGTGCGCAATGGTATCTTCGGTCCGCTTGCGCTCCGTTATGTCGTACGAGATCAGGATCAGACCCACCACCTGCCCTTCTTCATCGGTCAACCCGCTTACGGTCAGCTGTGCGTCGAAGCGCGAGCCATCTTTGCGGATGAACTTCCAGTCCGCCTGCTCCACCTCGCCCCGTAGTGGCTTTACCCGCAACACGCCCATGCCCGGCTCGACGACCACGCCAAGCTGCTCGCTGAGTTCGAACGACCTGCGCGCCAACTCAGCCGGATCCACCAGCAGCAGAGGCGTCTCGCGATCGAGGAGATCGCTGCTGCTGTAGCCGATCATCCGTTCCGCGGCCGGATTCATCGCGGAGATGGTGCCCTTCAGATCGGTCACAATCGTCGCGAAGGGTGAGCTTGCGATGATTGATTCCGTGAACCGCACCAGGCGCGCCAGCTTCAGCTCACTCTCTTTACGCTTACTGATGTCGCTCGTCGTCAGTGCGATGCCGTCGCCCAGCTTCACCGCCATGTGCCGAAGCCATGTCGCCTGCGTCGTTGAGGAACGCACCGCAAACTCCTCTTCAAGCCGCTCGCCGGTCTCAACCACCCGCTTGAAGCGTTCCATCAGCGCGTCGGTTCCGTTGACCGGGTGCTCCTTGCAGAGGAGCTTGCCAAGCAGAATTTCCGGGGTCGTGAACGCCATCGCAGCACCCCGTTCGTTCGCATAGGCGAAGCGAAGATCCGTGATGACGCCGCTCTCGTTGCGCACGCTTTCGAAGATAAAAAATCCGTCATTGCTGCTCTCGGAAGCAGCGAGGAAACGAAGCTCGTTATGCCGAGCGCAATTGGCTTCCTCCAGCGTTCTGCCAACCGCGGGCAGCAGAAAGGGCAGCATCACCGCAGTGGTCAGGGATGCGACGGCCGTCATCAACTTGATATCGCCCGCAAGCCAGTACAGCGGGTGTACCTGCAACACGACGTTCATCAGGTGCGTGAATCCGCAGGCCACGATGAATGTCCCGAATGCCATGAACACCCACTTGTAAGGAATCTCGTTCCACTCTCGCCAGACCAGCAAACCCAGGGTGCATGAGATTCCAAGGTAAGAGACGAAAAGGATGCTGTCGGAGATATTGTGAAGCAGAAGAAGATGCGGGCTCCAATGCAGCGCCGTCGCGTAGGCCGGAAAGCTCTGTGAACCGATCGCCTGAATCGCCCCAAGATGGATAGCCCAGGCCGCGGCAACCGCCACGACGGCCAGCGCAAAAACCTGGCCCGGAGCTTTTTCGTAACTTGAGGAAAACTTTTTCACAATTTCAGCCTAGTGAAAACGCGCCAGGTGTCAACGTGAAAACAGAGATTCTCACTCCATAGTTGTAAGAGGAAGACCCATCCGCGTCACCCCCGTAAACACCAACATCCCGCACAAGGCGGGATGTTGGGGCTTGGCGTAACCGAAACTTCTACTTCGTGAAAATGCTGTTACCTGGTACGGTGGTCTGATCGGAGTGAAGGCGGTTCGAGGCGCGCTTCGCACTCTCCATCGCATCCTTATCCAAACGACTCGCTTCCGACTCTTCGCCTGTCTCTTCAACCGCCTCGTGCGACGGACGTCCCGGTGTCTTCGTTGAATCAAGTCCCTGTGCCATATGCCACCTCTACCTAAGAAGGATGGCGCAGGCCGCCCTCAGGTTGTCCTCTGCCTTTGTTACCTTGAAAGCTGATGCCCTCCTCCGAGTCCATCTCGATCCACCAGTCAGCCCTGATCATCGACGGGCATGCGGATACGCCGCAGCGTTTTCTGGACGACGCCTGGAGCTTCACCGCACCGCTCGGCGCCGGCATGCTCAACCTGGAAACCGCGCGTCAGGGCAATCTCGCGGCTGAGTTCTTCGCGCTCTGGGTCGATCCCGTCGAACATCCCCCGGGGACGCATCACAAACGAGCCATGGCACTTGGCCACGCAGTCCTCGCGGAGATTGAACGGACTCCGCATGACCTGCAGCTTTGCCTCAGTGTGCAAGACATCTTGGCTGCGAGACAGGCGAGACGCTTCGGCGTTCTGCTCTCCGTCGAAGGCGGTCACGCCATCGAAGACTCGCTCGAAAAGCTTCACGCCTTTTACGAACTCGGCGTTCGCTCTCTCACCCTGACCTGGAACAACACCAACGACTGGGCAGATTCAAGCGCCGAGCCGGCAAGACATCACGGCCTCACCTCGTTCGGCTGTGACGTCATCCGCGAGATGAATCGTCTCGGCATGCTCATCGATCTCTCGCACTCGTCGGACGAAACCTTCTGGCAGGTCCTTAAGATCTCGAACGCACCACCTCTTGCGACGCACTCCTGCGCCCGTGCGCTCACGCCGGCCGCGCGCAACCTCACCGACGAGCAGCTTCGTGCGCTCGCCGCCGCGGACGGACTTTGCATGGTTAACTTCTTCCCGGCATTCCTGTCCGATACCTGGCGCCAGGCCTGGAACGCCACCGAAAGCCAGCGGCACCTTCTGCACGCGCAGGCTGCCAGGCCATACCGTGCAGCCGGCAACCCCGTCCCCTACTCAGTCGCCAGCCGCATCGATCGAGAGGTCGCCGCGCGTCTTCCCCCTGCCCCGCTCTCCGCCCTCATCGACCACATCGATCACATCGTCAAAATCGCCGGGGTCGATCACGTCGGCCTCGGATCGGACTTCGACGGCATCCCCGCACTACCGCAGGGTCTAACCTCGGCAGCCGACCTTCCAAAGATTACCTCCGCTCTTCACGACCGCGGCTACACTGCAGCAGACCTGCACAAAATCCTTGGAGGCAACTTTCTCCGCGTTTTTTCCGCAGTGCAACGAACCCTCTGAGCGCCTTTGCTTCACCGCAAATTCGCCTCGTCCCCTTTGCCCCGCCGCCTGCAATAGGGTAGCCTTGTAAGTAGAGATGTTGACCGCCTCAAAACTCACGCCTTCGCTCGCCGCCCTGCTTTTTGTCGCCGCTGGAGTTTTACCGGCCGCCGCTCGCGCGCAGACTCCAGCGCCGTCTGCACCCATCACCAC
>CAXTNM010000142.1:0-7307 GCA_964245715.1 uncultured Acidobacteriaceae bacterium
GTGTAGTAGAAGGCGGGATGAGGGATGGGGAGAAACCGAAGAGGTTTCTCCCGGCTCACATTCTTAGAGGCAAGCGAAGTGGGAGCTGATGATGGCTCCCGCCTCTCGTTAAGCGGCAATTGTCTTGTTGGAAGTTGCCCTTTGCCGCTTGGCTTTCGGAGCTCCATTCGCGGGAGAGTTTACAGGGGTCGTCTGTTTGGCCTTTTTCGCTGGGGCTCCCTTGGTTGATTGTGGAGGCACGAAGGCGGTTTCGGCTTCAGTAAGAAAGTCGAAGTCACCTTCGCGTGGGATGCCGACGTGTCCGGCAAGTGCGAGACGCAGGGCGAAGCGGGTCAGCGTATCGTCTGCGGTCGCGTCGATGGTGGAAAGGAGTACCTCTTCGGCGCTACGTCGTTCGTTCTCGTTGTCTCCTGCTATGTCCTCGGCCAAATCGTCGGCAAAGGTGTAAGGGTCAAGATTGACGAGTGCGCGAAGCAGCACACGAAGCTGCGCTGCATTCAGGATGGCAGGGGCGTTCTCAAGGATGTGGTCGAAGGTGGCTTGGCGGCGTTTGATGATTTCGACTCTGCGATTATGCTCGGCCTCAATCTCCGCTTGCTCCCGTTCGAATTGCTGGTTTTGCGCTCCTCCTCCCTGCGTTGGAGTTCTTCCTCAAACTCCGCTCTCTGCCGCTCGAACTCGGCCTCGCGTTCTGCGGCTTCTTCCTCGGTCTCGGTTTCCTGCGGCGGTGGCATCGTCGGCACACGGTGGGCGGCTGCTTCGGCGGCTGCTTGCGGGTCATGCAAGGGGGCAATGCTTGTCCGTGCAAACGGTGAGCTTGCGACCAAGCTGCTTTCCATAGACGACGATGGCAGGTTTGGCGGCTTCGCACGGCATCATTGGTTCCGCGTCCGGGTTGTCGATCACGGCGTCAAGCTCCCGAACATGGCCGCGCTGCACCGCTCCGGGTCGCTGCTCCTTGGGATTGCGCCAACCGTTCTCGATCTGAACGAGGCCGGGAGACGCTGCAATCTCCCGGTCTAGGAAAGCCTCAACCTTGCCGTGGTAACAGGTGGAGTCGAGGCACTCGTCGCCTTGTACGTCGCAGAAGAGGGACGTGTTGTATCCGCTGCGGCGGGGGCAAGCGACGCAAGCTCCTGCGGCGGGGTTGAGGGTGGGGTCTTCACGGTCAAACGGTGCATCCGCGAGAGACAGATAGAGGTTGGGCTGTATCCACGTGGCTAGGACTTCCGCGAAGCCGCCCTAGCACTCCTCGATGCCGCGACCGGGCTGAGGGTCAGCGAACTCCTGGCACTCCGTTGGGACGATGTTGACTTCAAGAACTTGGAGATTCGAGTCACCGAATCGATCTGGCATCAGCTCGTCGGCGTCTGGAAGACCGAAGCCTCTGCCAAACCCGTCCCGATGGACGAGTACATGGCTGAAGATCTTCGTCGCTGGCGGCGCAACAGCCCGTACCCGATGGATGGTGATTGGGTCTTTGCCAGTTCGCGCATGAAGGGGAAACAACCCTACTGGCCAGACAATCTCATGAATCGGTATATCAGGCCGGTGGCACGTCAAGCCGGCATCACTAAGAACATCGGCTGGCACACGTTCCGCCATTCCTTCGGCACATTGCTGAAGGCGAACGGGGAAGATGTAAAGACGGTACAGGAGCTCTTGAGGCACGCGAACAGCAGGATCACGCTCGACGTGTACACGCAGGCCGTGAACTCGCATAAACGAGCCGCACAGAGCAAGGATGATGGTGCCCAACGTGGGTCAGAGAGAGAGGTTGAAACTGACTTGCTTTTGGTACCCCGGCGGGCGTAATGGACCCTAATCGGACCCTGATTCGCTTGTCACTTTAGGTCCCATACGAAGCTAAGTGATTTGCTTTGTATGGCGGGGACGACGGGGCTCGAACCCGCGACCTCTGCCGTGACAGGGCAGCGCTCTAACCAACTGAGCTACGTCCCCAGCTCTCTCTGCTGAGTCGTCATAGCAGCCAACCATTCTGTGAAAGAGGCCGGTGGCGCGTACGCAACTTTCTGATAGTACCTACCTTGTAGCTCAAGGTCAACCCTTTCATCGCTGGTTTGCGCACTCTCCCTGTCTCACCTACACTAGAAAGGTCGCAGTCTTCGGGCGAGGGCTGTTAGCTCAGTTGGTTAGAGCGCCTGCCTTACAAGCAGGATGTCGGGGGTTCGAGTCCCTCACGGCCCACCAATATTTACATTCTCGTGAACGATTTAAGTGGGTACTCCCCAAGGGAGGGTACCTTCCAGTTCGGATCCTATCGGGTTCAACAAGCAACGAGGCCAATAGAACCCTTCCTGGATAAGATTGTTTTTTCCAATGTTCGGGTTCCTTCCTGCTCCACGCTGGTGAGCCTCTGGGCGTGTTGATTCGCCCCAAACACTCGGTCCTCATCTTCGTGACCGCTCGCTTGACGCTTTCTGGTCTCGGCTTCGAGTACATCAGTGCGGGTGGTCGCAGAATTTGTGTGACGGGTAGACACTGAGCCGTAGCTAGCGCCGAACAGTCTTTCTGAATCATTGAGGTCGCAGTTCGTCTGATCGCTCTGGAGTTTACAACCAATGGAACATCAACAGCTTTCGCAACCAGCTGGGGTCTTTTTTCAAATCGCGTGGCTGGAGGCCACAGGAGTCCCAATCCCCGATCGTCCGTTCTTGCTTGCACAGGAAGATCAGAGTGCCGGGAGAAGTTGCTAAGGATTCTTCCCGCCGCCGACGAATGGCTCCCAATGTCCTGCCCCGCGAGCGTCGACTAGGAGTAGGTAGCCGGGCTGTTCAGGCGACTTTGCACCATCACCTTGTCGATGGCGCCGATTGGGAGATGTCCGAATTGGGCAGCACGAGGCGCAGCTTGTGAAGTTATATCTTGCGGTATGGCTTGCTCCGGCTTGTCTCAGAGGCAAGAATCGCTCAATGCAAAACTGAGCGGATGGCTTGTCATTTCGCTCTATGTCAGCCACTTCTTCGGGTATCGTTGCGTCTCTGCGGTGACGATCTCGTTCTTCTTCGCTTGCTTCGCGCTTCTACATCTCCAAAAGTAAGCCGATCACCACCTTCTTACGGGTGAAGGTACCGACGAGCTTGTATACACGGAAGCATACGAACCAGTACTGCTTCTTTCCTTCTGCGGGAAGCGCTCGTTCTGGAAACACTACACGGCAGTGAGGAGCGAGTGGAACCCCTCAGCGCGCTATCGAGTCAGTTCCATTCCCTCGAGTTCCGCGATCCATAAGACGGGACGGAACAAAGCATGAGCCTCAGCGTTACTGCCATCCTCCCCATCTTCAGCTGCTCTAGCCCTACGAGCGTGGCTTCGAAATCGTGATTCTTTGGACACCTCCATGAGCACGAACATTGTCGGCGCTAAAGCAATAGTCGCCACAATGCTGAGGATGCAAGACTACATCGCTGAGACCTTCACGGACTCGCAAAAGGCGCTCGAGGCCTTCCACTGAAAGGGTCCAGACTTGCTCAGCTTGGAGGTGATGATGCCCAGCTTGAGCGGCGTGGATCTTGCGATAAGGTCAGAGGCGTTAGCCCGAGATGCCGCATCTTGTTGATCTCTGGCAATGCGGGCACCACAGACCACCGCGGCCGCGTCTAGGAGGCAGACCATCATCTTGAGGTGCATGGTTTGTCCAGCTGGAGAGGCGCTCGTTGCCGAGATGGGATCCTCGAGGAATGCTTCGCTTAAGGTCTAGTAAAGTTCTTCTGTTCGGCAGAGCGATGACGGCGGACGGTCATGCAATCGTGGCAGAAGGCTAACGAGAAAGAAACTGCCAGGATTACGACCGAAACGAGGGCAATGGCTACATCATTCATCATGAATACTCCTTTACATCGGCGAGCCTCTGCCCATCGGGGTGAGCAATGGTGGTGCTCGCGGAATTCTGCAATCTCCTTAGTCTCTTGGTGCAATGCAGAACGCCGTTACGACATACCAGCGTTCTGCTATGCTGACCAGCCTTTTGAGGAACCCCGCCATCCGGTTTATGGGCTACTTGGGCAGTGACAGGGGAAAAGGGTTATCCGGATTGGCGCCGGGGATGGAAGACACATCGCTCGGCGGGAACGCGCTTGCCAAGAGGGCGTTGAAGGCAGGAAATGGGTCTAAATCGGATCCGCTGAGTTGCTTGTATACATTGCGCAGTACGCCGTTACCATTGGAAGCCGCTCCAATGATGGCGTTGATCCCGTAACCTAGCTGGACGTGCAAATAGTAGAGGAACAGCATCGCACAGCCAGGGGCAGCGCCTGAACTGTGATCGCGCTCCAGTGTCACGTTCACGTAATCCGTTCGCGCGCCGTAGACGAAGGTGACTGGAGCATTGCTCGCATGACTCGCAGCTATCGTGCCGTTATACCCTCGCTCCACGGTCATGTTCTTGGAGGTCGCGTTTGTGGAGGATACAAGCATCTGCTCGCTATCCACGAGAACCACGAACGTGGAGGCAAACGGCATAGATGGGTCGCTATCTGTGAGGATGCTGGTGGCGTTCGCGTCGACGTTCACCGCGATATTCGGAAGCTGCGGACCCAACTGGGTTGAATTGGAGTTACTTAGAGGCAGCGAGCTATTCAGCCAGTTGTTGGAGATCCCGAACCCAGGCTCTGCGACGCTAAGGCCCGTCACAACCAGGAACTGCTGCGCCAGAAAACGGGACAAACCCTCACCCGCACTCTGTTCGTTCGATCCATCCGGAGCAAACCACCCTTTTCCCTGGGCATCCATGAATAACTCCGTCATTTCGGCGACAATTAGATACCTGAGCATTTCCACCGAAGCATCGCGTCCCGGTTTCAGCGTGATCGCACCAGTGGCATTGGCTCCTCCTGCGAGTGCGGCCACACGCGTCGAAATGGGTAAGCCCCCAGGGGTGATATCTCCTCCAAACCAGTTCGACATGATCTGGTAGTCGGATTCGGCTACCTGTATCAGCGCATTGGTGCGACCCGGTTCGACCGGTGCCAACCCTGAAGCGAGAGCTCTGTCGTAAGAAAACTGGTAATGTGCAGTGTTCCCCCCGTTGGTCAAGCCGGTGGTGACGAACCACTGCGCATAGAGCGTAACGGGCTCGGAACCCATTACAAAAGTAGTGCTCACAGGCCACCCGTACGTGGTCCCGCTGCCGTCCGCTGCCGTGTTCCAATAGGCCCATATGGCGCCAGCTAGCACCAGGTCATTGGCGTTTCCTTGCACGTTGACCGTCTCTCCAGGGCTATAGGTGTTGCTGTCAACCGGCACACTCCCCCCCGTGGCGCCGTTACCGTTGTAGATCACAGCGAGGATGTTCGGCCAGTACGTGCTCCAGATGTGCCCATCATTACCAATGATGAACAGGTCAAGATTTGCGGGTGATCGAGAGACCCCCGCGACCCATTGCGTTGCGAAGTTGAACACTGCCTGCCCAGGCAGCGGAGCCCAGTCGGAGTTCCAGCCGGAGTTGCTAGTCCAGGAGGTCGACCAGACATGACTTTCATTACCAACGATGAACAGGTCAAGGTTGTCCGACGTACGGGAGACTGCGGCAACATGCTGCGTGGTTAGATCGAAGACCGCTTTTCCAGGCAGAGGAAACCAGTCCGAGCTCCAGCCGGAGCTGCTATTCCAGTAGGTTGACCAGACATGACTGTCATTGCCAACAAGGAAGAGATCAAGATTGCCCCAAGCGCGGGAGACCACAGTCACTTGCTGCGTAGTGAGATCGAATACCGCCTGCCCTGGAAGGGGAAACCAATCAGAACTCCAGCCGGCGGAGCTATTCCAGAACGTCGACCAGACATGGCCGTCGTTCCCAATGATAAAAAGATCAAGGTTGCCAGCAGCACGGGAAACCGCGGCGACCCGCTGCGTGGCCAGGTCGAATACCGCTTGCCCTGGTAAGGGCGCCCAGTCAGAGTTCCAGCCGGCAGTGCTACTCCAGGAGGTCGACCAGACATGACTGTCATTGCCGACAATGAACAGGTCAAGATTGTCTGCGGTCCGGGAGACAACCGTAACATGCTGTGTCGTCAGATCGAACACTGCCGTCCCAGGCAAGGGAAACCAGTCGGTGCTCCAGCCGGCAGTGTCATTCCAATACGTCGACCAGATATGGCCGTCATTGCCGACAAGGAACAAGTCTAAATTGCCAGGCGCACGGGACACGGCCGCCACGCGCTGATGTTGCAGATCGAACACAGCCTGTCCCGGCAAAGGAAACCAGTTGGCGCTCCAGCCGCTGGCGCCATGCCAGTAAGTCGACCATACATGGCTGTCATTTCCGACTACGAACAGGTCAAGATCGGAGACGCTGCGTGAAACTACTGTAACTCCTTGGTGATTTAGATCGAAGACGGCCGGCCCCGGTAGTGGAAACCAGTCACTGTTCCATGGCTGCATTTTTGGTGCTCCTCTCACAACATCCGCGTTTCGCGTTTCAATGCGGCCGATCCCAGCGAACATGCTCGTCCGAAAAGCTCGAGTCCTAAAGACCTCTTAAAGCCCTTTCTTAACGGGGCGAGATGCGAGTCGCCATCCACGGCACAACCAGTTCTTCCACAGTTGCCGCCCTGGCGTCCTCAAGTCGCACTCAAACGCCTCTCAATACGCATAAATAAAGAAGTCGCCCTTCCTGCTCACCTGCATACCTGTAAAAACATCGAGTCAATCACGTGTTGATCGACAGGACATGGGAGCAATCTATCCTCGGAGCAAAGCGTGATGATCTTCCATTCGCGACGAGGTCATCCATCTCACTCAAAGACCACATCCCCCTCTTGATAGTGCTCTAAACGGATTCCAACCACGACAATTACGAAAGCGCGCTAGGTTCCCGGAAGTTCTCGGTATCGGAGTGACCGTATTTGAGCGCCAATTGTTCCTTTATTGAGAGTTCTTTAATGACCTGGCCGACCGACGGGTGCGATAACGAGTCGTGGCAATGTTTGCTTGAAACGGACCTTTCAGACATTGTGCCGGGATATAGTTCGAGCTCGTCGATGCGCACGCGAAGGTTGAGTAAAGTTTTCTCTGGCGCAGCCTCTCTCGTCGCTACGCGCCGCGAGTGACGGCCACCAGCAACCAGCAACCAAAGTTAAGCAGTTGAGTCACCCTTTGAGGACGAATGCCCACCCAAGCTAATCTGTATATCTCCGGACGCTTTCTGTATGACCGCTTCGGGTCGAAGCTGATCCTTCGCGGCGTCAATCTGCCACTTCTTGACGACTGGAGCTTCCCCGGTTCTGATTACATCGATGCCGCTGCCCAATCGAATGCGAACGCCATTCGTATCCAGTGGTATAGAG
>CAXTNM010000143.1:0-7212 GCA_964245715.1 uncultured Acidobacteriaceae bacterium
TCACTTCATCCAGAGCGCCCAAGTGCATCTTCGAACCGGCCTCTTGGGTCCGTCTTGCCCTTCTTGTCCGCCGCCGTCTTCCTTACTCGACGTGATAATTCGGTGCTTCCCGCGTGATCACCACGTCATGCACATGGCTCTCCTTCACCCCGGCATTCGAGATCCGCACAAACCGCGCGTTCTCCTGTAGCTCCGCAATGGTCGAGCAGCCCAGATACCCCATCCCCGAGCGCAATCCACCCACCAGCTGATAGACCATCGCCTCAAGCGGCCCGCGATGCGGCACCCGGCCTTCAATCCCTTCGGGCACAAACTTCGCCAGCCGGTTCTGCGTCGAGCCCTCGCGCGCCGTCAGGTTCGGCCGATCCCCTGCCGAAATCTCGTTCATATCGTCCTTGCCCTGGAAGTAGCGCTCGCCCGACCCCTGCGCCATCGCACTCAACGAACCCATCCCGCGATACGCCTTGAACGACCGCCCCTGGTAAAGAATTGTCTCGCCTGGGCTCTCATCCACGCCCGCAAACAGCGACCCCATCATCACCACGCTCGCACCCGCCGCGATCGCCTTGGTTACATCGCCCGAATACTTGATCCCTCCATCCGCAATCACCGAAATCCCGCGTTCATTCGCCGCCCGCGCCGCCTCGGAGATCGCCGTAATCTGCGGCATGCCCGCTCCCGTCACCATGCGCGTCGTGCAGATCGACCCCGGCCCGATGCCCACCTTGATCGCATCCGCCCCCGCCTCGATCAGAGCCTTGGCACCCTCATAGGTCGCCACATTTCCCGCCAGCAAACATACCTCCGGGAACGCCTTCTTCACCTCCGCCACCGCCTCGAGCACACGCGAAGAATGTCCATGCGCCGAATCGATCGCCAGCGCATCCACCCGCATCTCGACCATCGCCGCCGCTCGCTCGAGGAAGTCTCCCGTCGCCCCAATCGCACCCGCAACCCGCAGCCGGCCCTGGCTATCCTTGCTCGCGTTCGGATACTTCAGCTTCTTCTGAATATCCTTGACCGTGATCAGCCCCTTCAGCTCATACTCGTCGTTCACCACCAGCAGCTTCTCGACGCGGTGCTGATGCAGAATATGCTCGGCCTCCTCAAGCGTGGTGCCGACCGGCACCGTAATCAGGTTCGTCTTCGTCATGACCGAATCAATCGTCAGATCCGTCCGCGACACAAACCGCAGGTCGCGGTTCGTCAAAATCCCCACCAGCTTCTTGTTCTTCGTGACCGGCACGCCCGAGATCTTGTATCGGCGCATCATCTCGAGCGCCGCGCCAATCGTCTCCTCCGGGGAGATCGTCACCGGGTCCACGATCATGCCACTCTCACTGCGTTTCACCTTGTCGATCTCACCCGCCTGCGCCTCGATCGACAAATTCCGGTGCACCACGCCCATACCACCCTGCTGCGCCATCGCAATCGCAAGCCGTGATTCGGTCACCGTGTCCATGGCCGCGGACATCAACGGCGTATTCAGCGTAATCCGGCTCGTCAGCCGTGTCTGCGTGCTCACCTGCGTCGGAACAACATCACTATAGGCAGGCACGAGCAGGACATCGTCAAAGGTCAAAGCTTCAGGAAGCGGCGAAATAATCATGCATTCTATTGTTGCACCCGCCCATGAAACCCAAAAAACAACAGCGTCCTAACGCCGGAAGCTTCGCGTACTCCTCCCGCTGGTCGGCACGAAGATGGTCCTGACCAACGGGAAGGCCACGCGAAGCAATTACGGCACGAAGTGCTCGCCGCCCGCGACGAGGGCGCACTGGCCTTACCCGATGTATCCTGCAACACACATGAAACTATTGGCCGCCACCCTCCTCGCCGCCTGCGCGACCGCTTGCGCCTCCGCCCAAACCAAGCCCAACATCACGCTCGATGAGTTCCTCAACGCGTCCGACATCACCGCCGCCCGGATCTCACCGGACGGCACCGCTGCCGTCGTCGAGATCACCGCACCCGACTGGCAGAATAATCGCTTCAAGAAGGATCTCTGGCTCTACACCGCCGCCGCCGGTCTCATGCCGCTCACCCACACCGGCCACGACTCCTCGCCGCTCTTCTCGCCCGACGGCCGCTCCATCGCCTTCCTCTCCGACCGGGCGCTGCCCAACAGCGACAAACCCGAGAAAGAAGAACCCGCCCGCATCTGGATCCTCCCCGTCGCCGGCGGCGAAGCCTACCCGCTCTACCGCGAGCCGCTCGACACCCACACCTTCGCCTGGTCGCACGACAGCCAATCCATCATCCTCTCTACCCGCCAGCTCCTTTCAAAAGACGCTGAAGACGCGCACAAAGCCGAGTGGAAAGATGTCATTCAGTATCGTGAGCAGGAACGCGGCGACGTCCTCCTCTCTATCCCGCTCAGCGCCGCCATCCACGCAGTCGCCGCTACCCCCGCCGCCCACGCCGGACCCAAAGAAGAATCCACCAAACCCGCGTACCCTGAAGACGCTCGCGTCATCACCCAGTCCCCCCTCACCATCGGCGAATTCGCCATCTCTCCGGCCGGCGATCAGATCGCCTTCGAGACCTCGTCCATCTCCCACCGTCTTGAAAACCCCGCACAGGCTGAAATCTTCCTCGTCCCTTCCTCTGGCGGCGAGGCCAGACAACTCACCCACAACGAAGGTCTCGAAGCCCAGCTCACCTGGCAGCCCAGCGGCAAAGCCATCGACTTCCTCAGCTCCGATGGCTCGATCGAAGGCCCGTACCAGGACGTCCAGGGCCGCATCTACGCCATCGATATCGCGACCAGCAAGATCACCCGCCTCGGCTCCAACTTCAAAGGAGCCTGGGCATCCTTCACCATCGCTCCCGACGGGGCACTCATCGCTGCAGGCCTCACGGGCATCAACACCGGCCTCTACCGCGTCGAAGCAGATGCCTTCACCCCCATCTCGAAACTTCCCGGCACCTTTGATCGGCCGATCGCCGCCCTCCACGGCAATGCCCTTCTCTACCTTCACTCGGAGATCACCACACCCACCCAGGTCTTTCTCGCCACTTCCCTCGGCAAAATCGACGCAGCCAAACCGATCACCAACGAAAACAAACTCTTCGCCCAACGCGCCCAACCCACCTGGAAGCCTTTTCGCTGGACCGCGCCTGACGGCACCCCCGTCGAAGGTGTCCTCATCTACCCACCCGGCAAGCAGGACGCCAAAAACCTCCGCACCTTCACCCTCATTCACGGCGGCCCTGCCGATGCCGACGGTGATCGCTTCGGCGCCAACTGGTACGACTGGGCCACGCTCGCCGCGACCAACGGCTGGCTCGTCTTCCGCCCTAACTACCGTGGCTCGACCGGCTACGGCGATGCCTTCGAGCTTGGCATCATGCCCCACCTCGTCTCCGTCCCTGGCAAAGACATCCTCGCCGGAGTCGACGCCCTGGTAGCCGCCGGTATCGCCGATCCCAACCACCTCGCCATCGGCGGCTACAGCTACGGCGGTTACATGACCAACTGGCTCATCACCCAGACCACCCGCTTCAAAGCCGCAGTCACCGGTGCCGGCGCGGTCGAGCATGCCGCCAACTGGGGCAACGACGACCTCACGCGCGATGACGCCTGGTACCTCTCGGGCGCACCCTGGGAGAAGCCCGGTCTCTACCAGTCAGAAGCCGCCCTCTTTCAGTTGAACAAAATCACGACACCCACCCACCTGGTCGGCGGCGATGCCGACAACCGCGTCAGCTTCCTCGAAGACGTATTGCTCGAACGCGGCCTCCAGACCCTCAACATCCCACACGCACTCCTGGTCTTCCCCGGTGAAAACCACCCGCTTGCCAACAATCCGTGGCATGGCTACATCAAGGTAAGAGAAGAACTGAAATGGCTCGAGAGATACGGAGGAAACTAACTACGTCCTACCGCCGGCCGGCTTTTAGGACGTACGTCAAGTGCTTCGCAACACCTTCCGCTGGTCGGCACAGCATCGGTGCCGACCAGCGGGAGGAGCAGCGAAGCCCAACACCGGACGAAGTGCAGGCCGCCTGGCGTCAGGCGTGCCTGGTCTTCGTCTCTGCTCTTGAACCCCGCCTCGATTCAGCGTAGGATCGATTGTGCAGACGAATCCGTTCTGCCGCATAAAGTCGTACCCGTGACCAGACCGGGACATGTGGCGGAAGAGACGAGTGGGCCAACGCCCACTTTTTTGTGCTCACGACACAATTCTCTGCCCGAATCCATGGCCCTGCAGCTCGACACAATCCGCGCCACCGCCGACCGCATCGCGGCCTCGCACCAACTCGACATCGTCGACCTCGAGTTCTCGGGCGGTGCCAAATTTCGCACACTCCGCGTCTTCATCGAGAAGAACGCCGACGCCCGCGCAAAACTCGCCGCCGAAGCCGCAGCCGCGGAAGAGTCCGAACTGCCAAAGAACGTGCCCACCGAGATCCTCTCCTTCACCACTCACGAGGATTGCGAAATCTTCACCCGCGACTTTGGCACCGTGCTCGACGTCGAAGACCTTATCCCCGGCGCCGAGTACACCCTCGAAGTCTCCTCCCCCGGCCTCGAGCGCAAGCTGTCAACGCCAGCCGACCTCACCCGCTTCACCGGCTCGCTCGTCAAAATACAGACCTTCTCCGCGGTCAACGCCAACCGTCACTTTCAAGGCCGTCTCACCGCCTTCAACGCTGACACCCAGGCCTTGACCCTCGACCTCACCGCCGTGAAACAAAAGGGCAAACCGAAAAAGGCCGCCGGCACCAAAGCCGCCCCGAACCAAACCGTCGAGATCGCCTTCTCCAACATCGAGAAAGCCAACCTCATCCCAGAGCTCTAGGTTTTTACCGTAAACAGATCACTGAGAACAGAGAACAAACCATGGCAAGCCCACTCTACCAATCCATCGAGCTTCTCTCCCGCGAAAAGGGCATCGAGCCCGAAGTCGTCGTCTCCGCCATCGAAGACGCCATCGCCCTCGCCACGCGCAAATACTACAAAACCACCGAAAATATGCGCGCCGAGATGGATAAAGAGACCGGCGAAATCCGCGCCTATGTCTATAAGACCGTCGTCGAAACACCCGACCTCGTCACCGACGAGACCAACGAGCTCACCCTCGACGCCGCCCGCGAACTCGCACCCGAAGTCGAAGTAGGCGGCGAGTTGCGTTTCTACAAGGATACGTCTCCCCTCGGTCGCATCGCAGCCCAGATGGCCAAGCAGGTCATCTTCCAGAAGGTCCGCGAAGCCGAGCGCGACACCGTCTTCAACGAGTACAACCACCGCGCCGGCGAGGTGCTCAACGCCACCGTCAAGCGGCTCGAACCCATGGACGTCATCTTCGACCTCGGCAAAGCCGAAGCCCGCATGCCCAAACGGGAGCAGTCGCGGCTCGAGCAGTTCTCGGTCGGCGAGCGCGTCCGTGTCGTGCTGCTGCGCGTCGACCGCGCAGCCAAGGGCCCGCAGGTCATCGTCTCTCGTGCCGCTCCAGCACTCGTCCAAAACCTCTTCCAGTCGGAAGTCCCCGAGATCTACGACGGAACCGTCTCCATTCGCGCCATCGCGCGCGAAGCCGGCGAGCGCACCAAGATCGCCGTCATGTCGCGCGACAAGGATGTCGATCCGGTCGGCGCCTGCGTCGGCATGAAGGGCATGCGCGTTCAGTCCATCATCCGAGAACTACGCGGCGAGAAGATCGACATCATCGAGTACTCGGAGGAGATCACTACCTTCGCCGAGAAAGCCCTGCAGCCCGCCAAGGTCGCTCGCGTCTCCATTACAGACCTCGCCGAAAAGCAGATTGAAGTCATCGTCGACGATACCCAGCTTTCACTCGCCATCGGCAAAAAGGGCCAGAACGTTCGTCTCGCGGCGAAGCTCCTTAACTGGAAAATCGACATCAAATCGGAAGAGGAGAAACGTCAGGAAGTCGAGCAGCAGATGCAGGCCATGTCTGGCGGACCGACAACTCCCATCGAGCAGGTCTCCGAACTCGGCGAAGCAATCCTCGAAAAACTTATCGCCGCCGGGATCACCACGGTTGAAGAAGTCGCTGACATGACCGCCGAAGAACTCGCCGAAGTCCCCGGCATCGGCGAAAAAACCATCGAAAAGATCTCAGTCGCCGTGCGCCACTACTTCGGCCAATACGAGGAAGGCGAAGATCGCCCCGTCGCCCTCGCAGCCGTCATCGAAACTCCAACCGACACCCCGGAGACCTCTTCTATGTCAAAAACACCTGAAGAAATCATCGCTCATGAGCGTGCCACGCTCGATCCCCTCGAAACCCCCGAAGAGGTCGACGATGTCTCCACCGAAGACATCGCAGACGAAGAAGATCTCGAATCCAACTTCGACGGCTTCTCCGACGCTGACAACCGTGAATCTCAGATCGAGCTCGATAACGACTCCATCGACGAACTCGTCAACGACAGCCAGGAAATGTCCGACGAGACCGCCGACATCGCAGAAACTACCGATGGACACGATCGTGGCTAGGGCTTGTAACAAAGCCCTCGCTCACTCGTGCTGTTTTTTCATCAATTTCAGACATAATAAAGAAGACATACCGACTTCCACTTTGAACGAGGCTCGTATGAACGGGTAAGCGGCGCAGGGTGGAAGCAAAAAGGGACGGATGAGCAAAGTAAGAATCAACGATCTGGCACGAGAACTGGAAGTAAAAAGCAGACCCATCCTTGACGCGCTCGAAGCGATCGGCGTCAGCGGGAAAACGCACTCCAGTTCCATCGAAGCCGACCAGGCCGAACGTGTGCGCGACTACTTCAACAACCCCGGCGCGCGTTCCACACAAACCCGTCCCGCCAATCGGCAGGAACCCGCGATCAACCTCGGCAACATCTCCAAACCCGGAGATGCCGTTCGCGCCATCCTCGAGCGGCGCAATGCCGAAGCCGCGGCCCGTCTTGGCTCACAGGGTCAAGCCTCGCAGCCGCAGCGCCCGGTCACCGTCGTGACTCCGCCCGTCGCGGCTCAACGTCCCGGTGGAGCGGTCGCGGTCGCACCCAGCGCCCGCACGACCACGACTTCGGCTCAGCAGCCGGCTCAACCCACCGCGTCTCGTCCTGTGACGGTCGTCAGCCCGCCAGCAAATCGTCCGATCGCCGTCGCGCCGCCGACTCGCCCAGCCGCGCCTCTGACGGCACCGCCGCAAGCCGTCGCCACGCCTGCACCTGAACCAACGCCGGCACCCAGGCCCGAGGCAGCAGCCCCCGCCGAGACGG
>CAXTNM010000144.1:0-7113 GCA_964245715.1 uncultured Acidobacteriaceae bacterium
GGTCTAGAACCTTACTGCGCCGCCCCGTCCGACCATCCCACCGAGATTCCCGCCGTTCCCGCCCCCAGCGCCCAGGCCGCCCTCGGCCCCGACATCACACCGACCAACTCCTGAAAGCCCCAGCATGTCGAGAGCCCGTTTGCAGCAGCCTCCCTCTCCCAGGGCACTACTTCAGTCGTGCCTTCAAGGTCGATACTCTCCTCGGCTTCAGCCGCTGATGCACTTCTTCTCGCCGAGATTCCAGGAAGACACTCACGCGACCTCCAGCTCTCACCTGAATAATTTCTCAGGCGGGCATCGCGAATGCCCTCTCCGTGCGTACCTCCGGGTCAAGGGAATCACCACGTCCGCAAACCCCTTCAAACCAAAGCCGCTCCACGTATTGAATTTCTCCCGCAAGTACGTTCTAATGCATATACTTAGGCACGCTACTTCCCGACGAATATCTGGCCCCTGAGTCTTCCCGAGTCGGAAGACCATCCAATTCGTTGAGGTACTTTGTCATTGTCCTACCGACTTCAAGCAACAAGTAGCCTGAAAAGACTCTTCGCTTCACCTTCAAGCTTGTGGTTACCGATAGCCCTGCTTTGCTCCACCTGGCAGCCACGAGCCCAGGCGGATCCAGTCCCGGTCCGCCATATTCAAGGAACGCTCCACGGCTTTCTCGAACTGCGCTCCGAGGGCGGCCTGGTCATCGCAACTGGAGACGTTACCCACGTCGTGCACGGCGACCGAGTCACGGCCGAGACGCTCTTCCGATTCAAAGATGGCTCCATTGACGACGAAATCACCATCTTCACGCAACATCACACCTTCCAATTGATCTCGGATCACCACATTCAAAAGGGACCTTCCTTTCCGCACCCGATGGATATGTTGATCGACGCCCAAGCCGGCGAGGTCACGGTCCGTACCGAGGGGAAAGATGGGAAAGAAGAGTCAAAGAGCGAACATCTTGATCTACCATCGGATCTGTCAAACGGGCTGGTCCCCATTCTGATCGAGAATCTTCCATCTGGGATAGCGGAGAAGACGGTCTCCATGATCGTGGCGGCGCCCAAGCCGCGATTGGTAAAGCTTGACATCTCTCCTGATGGAACCGGCACCTGTTCCCTCATCGGAGTGCCACGTAAGGCGATTCACTACAAGGTAAAAATTGATCTGGGCGCAGTAGCGGGAGCAATCGCACCGCTCATCGGAAAGGCGCCCCCAACCATCCAGATCTGGGCTATTCCCGGCGATGCAGCAACCTTCCTCAGAGAAGAAGGCCCGATCTACTCGGAAGGCCCCCTCATGACGATCCAGGTGGTCAGTCCCTCCTGGCGGGATTCGGCGCGATCTGGCGAATAAAGGGAGAGCAAAACGCTTGTCGCAGGCTTCACCCGCTCCCAGGCTCAAGGTGCTCATCCACCAACAATTTGGGGCGGTCCGGTTGCCGCCCGCGACCGCCCGGATTCAACTAGTAATCTGCGTCCACAAATCCACTTCCCAATGTTTGCAATAATGACAACAGCAGCCGCTGACTAATCTCCCGCGGCTTGCCTGCCTGCTTGTAGCACTTGCCCTTCCGGCATCCCCTGGCTTGATCCCACTCCCATTGCAGGACTCCCACTATGCAGTTATGGACCGATTACGAAGGCATCACCATCGACGGTGCCTACCCCCTACAAAAGCTCCTCATGCCCGAAGGCCGCAGCGCCTTCTACTCGACCGCCGGCCTCGACGGCGAGCCCACGGTCGTACGCCTCATCGAATGTCACTTCGATGAGGAAGAGATTCTCTCCCGATGGCGCTGCGTCGAGGCCTTGAACCACCCGAACTTCCTCAAGTTCGAGCACTTCGGTCAAACCGAGATCGACGGACGTCCAGTCGTCTACGCCGTCCTCGAGAAGGTGGACGCGAACCTCGCCGAGGTCCTCGACCAGGGAAGTCTACCCACTAAGGATATTGCGCAGCTCGCCACCAGCCTCGTAGCCGCGCTCGAAGTCCTGCACACCCACGGCTTCATCCACGAGCACGTCGAACCGCGTAACATCTTTGCCCTCAACGACACGGTCAAACTGCGCAGCGACTGCATCCGCGAAGCGCCTGAGGGCGAAGAGGGCCGTGCCGCCAAACAGCGCGACGTGCGCGATCTCGCATCCGTTCTCCTCCAGGGCCTCACCCAGCGAACCTCCATCGAAGGCATCTCCGACTCCGCCCTGCCCGTTCCCTTCAATCGCATCATCCGCAAGGGACTCGACGACACCTGGGGCCTCGACGAGATCAAGGCTGCTCTTGAAGGCCAGTTCGCCCCGAAACAAACCGTCTCGCCCAACTGGGTGAAGTCGGCTCCGCCCGCCACAGCCGAACCCATGCCGAAGACCCCGGCGGCTGCTGCCAAAGTATCTCCGCTACCAGAAGCTCAGCTCCCCCTCCCGCTCCGCGACGAAGCCAGGAGTCAGCCATTCACCCGCGCAACCCCCCGCCAAGGTACCTGGACCGAAGACCAGGGCACCTCGCTCAGCTCCCGCTGGCGCGGCGTCGCCGGCATCGCCGCCGCGCTCCTTATCCTTCTCGTGCTGGTTCTTGCGCGTTCGTGGAGCGCCCATCGGCACGAGGTCCCACAGTCTGCAGCGGTTAGTGAATCGTCCGCTTCAACCGCGGGAGGGCCAATCGCATCCACCCCTGCTCCTGAGCCAGTTGCCGCGGATGCGATGCGAACAACCCCCGCCGCCACGGACTTCCACGCCGGGTGGCGCGTCATCGCCTTCACCTACAATCGCAGGCAAGACGCCGAGAAGAAAGCCGCCGAAATGGCACACCGCCACCCGCAACTCGCGCCAGCGGTCTTCAATCCCAGCGGACACGCTCCCTACTTCGTCTCAATCGGCGGAGTCATGAATCAGAATGCAGCCTATTCCCTCGCCCGGCGCTCCCGATCACTGGGATTGCCGCGCGATACCTTCGCACGCAACTACAGCCGATAACCTCTGACGCCGGAGGCAAACTCCACCTCGAACGAACACTCGTCGCCGCTTGTGGCAGACGAGCCCATTCTGTGGGAGATATATGTGTCTCAGCTAACATATGCAACACCTTAGCTCCGAACTTTACCGGTCCGAACCCAATTTGGTACAAGCCTTCATCGAATTTCTCGCCCCATTCGCAGTGCAGTCACCACGCTGTCACAACGACACGAGAAACTACCTGCATCGAACGGGAGGTTTACCGTGAGTCAAACATCCGTCTCCTATCTCTGGCGCGAACCGCTGGCTGCCAAACCATTCCGCACCGGCGTCTCGCTGCACTCGCACACCAGCCAGTCCCGCGAGACGCTCGATTTCATTGCGGAACTCTCCACCGACTGGGCCTTCATCCAGCCCATCATGCGCTGGGCCGAAGATCGTTCCGCGAAATGTTCCGGACTTCGTCCGGACTACGCGCAAGCCTTCTGGACGCCACCCCTGACGCCTCGTCTCGCCTTTGATCTCGAGCGTACCCAGATTGAGAACCTCCTCGATCTTCCCGGACTCGTCTCCCTCTCCGACCATGACGACATCTCGGCGCCCCTGCTTCTACGCTCGGTGCCGTCCGTCCGCCACATTCCCGTCTCAGTCGAGTGGTCTGTACCCTATGCCAACCACTCCGCCGTTCCCGACTGCAAACCTACCGCCTTCCACCTCGGCGTTCATAACCTTCCCTCGCAAACCGCAACCGAGTGGATCGCCCGCCTCAACGAGTTCACGGCGATGGACGTCAGGAATCGTCCCGCACATCTCCTCGGCGAAATCCTCAACGAGCTCCACGCGCTCCCCGACGTCCTGCTCCTCTTCAACCACCCGCTCTGGGATCTGTACCGCATCGGCCAGGCTCGTCACGACGTACTCACGAATGACTTTCTTGCCCAGCATGGCCAGTGCATCCACGCACTCGAGCTCAACGGCCTCCGCGACTGGACCGAAAACCGCAACGTCCAGATCCTCGCCCGTCAGTGGAACCAGCTCGTCATCTCCGGCGGCGACCGCCACGGCGTGGAACCCAACGCCAACGTCAATCTCACCCAGGCCACCAGCTTTACCGAGTTCACGCATGAAGTGCGCCGCGACCGCATCTCGCACGTCCTCTTCATGCCCCAGTACGCACAGCCCTGGAAGCACCGTATCCTGCAGTCCACCCTCGATGCAATCCGTAACTATCCGCACTTCCCCGAAGGCTCGCAGCGCTGGGACGATCGCGTCTTCCATCCGGACAAGAATGGCGATCTCAAGCCACTTTCCACACTTTGGCCCGATAAGCAGGGTGTACCGGGCGGTCCAGTTCCTGTCTACATCAATGCCATCCTTGCTGCAGTGCGGATGCTCGGAGCCGCACCCGTTTCCGGCGGCCTGCGCCTCGCATGGAATGATCGCAGCTCCATGCGCGCAGCTCTCGCCCGCCAGGACGCCTGACCTCCGCGCAAAAACTGAGCTTCGACAACGTCGCCCCAGGACTCAACCCTTCGCTAGAGTCCAAGGTCCTGAGCCGGCTGATCTCTGCCTGTAGCGACCTGCGGCACAGATCCGCTCCGATCTGCCGAGCCCTCCTTCGCAGGCTTACTGTAAGTCACAATCCGATTCTTTCCTGCTCGTTTCGCCTCATACATCGCCCAATCGGCAAGTTCAATCATTCTCCGTCCGCTTGGAACCGTGGGATGGATCGTCACAATGCCGAAGCTCGCCGTCACCGGCTCGTCCGGCCAGTCAGCTTCAAGCATCTTCGCCTGCAGGCGCTCGGCAAAGACCCGGGCTCCCTCGCTGCTCGCACTCGGCAGCAGGATCACCACTTCCTCGCCGCCATATCGCGCAGCCAGGTCAGTTGCTCGCAACGCAGAAGTCACCAGTTGTCCCAACCGCCGCAGTACCTCATCTCCCGAGGCATGACCATAAAGATCGTTTCGCTGCTTAAAGTCGTCCAGATCGAACAAGACGAGTGAAAACTCCGTCTTGTGCCGTTTTGCCAGCCTGTACTCGTACTCCACACGCTCATCCAGAACGCGCCGATTCGCTAATCCTGTGAGAGCATCCGTGGTCGCCAATTGCTTCAGCTTCTGGTTGGCCTCCGCCAAAGCTCGCTCTCGCGCAAGCTCCTCGCTCAAGTCCAGCCCGATACCGCCCAGCATCGTCTCGCCGCGTTCATTTCTCCACGTGAACTTATGCACCTTCCAGGTGGTCACCGTGCCCTGCTCGTCCATCGTCTCTTCGAGCCTTTCGATGGGTTGGCCGCTCTCGATGACGTCCACGTCGTTCGCGTGCATCGTCTCCGCAATCTCCGGAGGCCAGATTTGGAAATCATTCTTCCCAAGCCACGCCTCTGCGCTGATCTCGAATCGTTCCGCCATGCGCGCGTTGTAGAACAAAAAACGACCGTCCGCATCTTTGATAAACGCCAGAAATGGAGCATTGTTCATGAACGTTCGGAAACGCTCTTCACTCAATCGGAGCGCGAGCGCAAGCTCTTCTCGCGTCTGGCCACTCTCTTGCCGGCTATCAGTTGGTGCGGCGATTTTCATTGTCTCTAACGCAACAAAGTCTCTAAGGCAACAAAGTCTTCAAGGCAACAAAGTCTCTAAGGCAACAAAGTCTTCAAGGCAACAAAGTCTCTAACGCAACAAACTCAATCCCAGCCTTAAGAAGCTGGGCTCCTGTCAGGACATCCAAAGGCGAAGCTTAGGTAACTTCATTTGCGCAACCAGCCTACCGCATCTCAACAGTTTCAACGCAGAATTACACCAGCATTTCGCATTCCCGTTTCGGAACGCAGGATACAGTAGACGCATGCGGCTTCCGCGCGTTGCTTACTTCCCCGATTCCTTCCACGAAGTCAACGGAGTCGCCCACACCAGCCGCAACTTCGTCGCCTACGCCGAACGCCACGAACTTCCCTTCCTTTGCGTCCGCGCCGGCTCCCGCGAATCACTCGTCGTCGACCACAAGCATCTCCGCACCCTCGAACTTCCGCGGTCCGCTGCCTCCGTCGGCGTGGAAAAGGACCTCGCCTTCGATCCCGTCTTCTGGCGCCACGCCGAGCTCATCGAAGATGAGCTCCACCGCTTCAAACCCGACCTCCTGCACATGACCGGCCCCAGCGAACTCGGCATCTTCGCCGCCTACTTCGCCTGGAAGCTCAAGCTCCCGCTCGCCGCTTCCTGGCACACCAACGTCCATGAGTACGCCGCTCGCCGCCTCACCTGGCTCACCAACCTCATGCCCGGCGCCTTCGGTCTTGCCGCCGGCGAAGCCATCCAGACCGGGGTCCAGTCCGGCGCGCTCGAAGCCACCATGCGCTTCTACGCGCTCGCCAAGGTCCTCTTCGCTCCCAACCAGCAACTCTGCGAGATGCTTGCCGCAGGCACCGGCCGCGAATGCCACCTCATGCAGCGCGGCGTCGACACGACCCTCTTCAGCCCCTGGCATCGCACCCGTGATCGTAAACCCATATCTCCTGAAAACCCGTTAGTGCTGGGCTTCGTGGGACGCCTTTCCATTGAAAAAAACGTCGCACTCCTTCCCAGAATTCAACGCGAACTCACCACCGCCGGCATCCCTGCAAAATTCCTCATTATCGGCCATGGCTCCGAAGAAGAAACCCTCCGCAAGGAGCTTCCCTCAGCTGAGTTCACCGGCGTGCTCCGTGGCGCCCCGCTCTCAGCCGCCTACGCCAATATGGACCTCTTCGTCTTCCCCTCGCACACCGACACCTTCGGCAACGTCGTCCTTGAAGCCCTCGCCAGTGGCGTACCCGCGATCGTCACGCCAAACGGAGGCCCGCGCTTCATCGTCCGCGATGGCGAAACCGGGGCCATCGCCGATGACGCCAACTTCGCCGGCATCATCACCCGCATCCTCCGCGATCCAGCCCACCTTGAAGTCATGCGGACAAACGCACGCGCCTACGCGCTCAACTGCTCCTGGGACGCCGTCTTCGACCGCGTCTACGCCGCCTACCGCCCTCTCCTGTGCGAGACAACCGGGGCCGGCGAATCCTCCAGACCAGGCTGAAGAATCTCCCCCAGGTAGATCCCGTACGCCGGCAGGTTGATCCCGGTTGCCGTATACGAAGGATTACTCCCGGTAAACGAGAGCGCCATCGGCA
>CAXTNM010000145.1:0-6656 GCA_964245715.1 uncultured Acidobacteriaceae bacterium
GACGGAATGGTCCCACCCCCGCCTCAAAACTGAAGCGGTTGCGCTCTCTCGCCGGATGCGCGCGGCCTTCGTGCCCACGCATCCGAACCGCGCTGTGACAGAGCAGAACGAGATCGTTTGGCTGCCTGTGCGATCAATCCAATCCCGTCGCGCCATCGAACCCCTTACCAGAGAAAGAAGGAACTACTTGATGCCACCTCCGAAGAAGGCAGCGAAGAAAGCCGCCAAGAAAGCCGCCGGCCTTCACCACGACAAGAACCACCACGCGAAAGATCTGCGACGAGCCTATGAACACATGGGCCGGGTAGCGGTGCTTCGGCAAACTTCAAAGTCACCGGGTATGGAAGCTGTTACCGAGTTGACCCTGTTGGCGCAGCAAGCGATCAAGAACGGACAAAGCAAAGACGGTGCCGACCTTCTACGAGCGTCGGAGCATCTCAGCTTCGCAGCGCTGGCTGGCGAGACCTCAAGTGTCGTCATCGACACCCGCGTCTCCGCCGAACTCAAACAATCCATCACCGAGCAGTTCAACGACCTGATAGGACGGGCCAGGGAGCATTGGGAGGAAGAAGAGGAAGAAGAGGAAGAAGAGGAAGAAGAGGAGCATTCCAACACCCTCACCGAAATCTATGAAATCGCCTGCAGCCGTGCAACCAGGGCGTTCAAGGCTCGCGCCTATCACCAGGCCCTGGAGTTCGCGCGCGCCGCGGAAGCCCTCGCTCATGTGAAGCAGTACGGTCCTCTCCAGCTCGAGAGTGCTCGCAAGCCCCTTCAACTCAAGAGCGCTTAGTCGCAGGAAAATTGCTACCGATGAGCAAAGCCGCGGAAATCCAGCCCGACAAGAGAGAAAGTATCCGCGCCCTGGAAGCGACCAACTTCTTTCTCGCGGACGTACAAACCGGCCTCGGACCGTTCCTCGCAGCCTACTTAGCGGGAGCCGGTTGGGAACCCGGCCGCGTCGGTGTGGCATTGACCCTTGGCGGCATCATCACAGTGGTCCTCCAGGCTCCGGCTGGTGCCTTTGTGGATCAACTCAGATCAAAACGACTGATCCTCGTGCTCGCCTCAGCCGTTCTCGCTGTCGGAGCGGTTCTGCTCAGTATCACGGCTGCACCGTGGGCCGTATACACGTCCCAGATCCTCATCGGAGGTGCGGGGCCCTTCCTCGGACCGACACTTGCTGCCGTCACCATGGGAATAGCCGGCGTCACCTTCTTTGATCGCCAGTTCGGGAAAAATCAGTCCTTCAATTCAGCTGGCAATGTGGCTTGCGCGCTCCTCATCGCGGGGTTGAGTCATCTCTACGGAAATCGAGCCATCTTCATCACTGCCGCGGTGCTCACCATCCCCACCGTGCTCGCCATTGGAGCGATCAAAAGTAAGGACATTGACTATGACCTTGCTCGTGGTGGAGCGATTCAAGAAGAAGGCAAGGAAGTCGCTGTAACAGCTTCCCCCCTGAAAACTATCTTCGGAGACAGTGCTCTCCTGGTCTTCCTCGTGTGCGCCTTTCTCTTCCACTTTGCCAACGCGGCGATGTTGCCGCAACTCGGCGAGCTGCTTTCTCACGGCTCCGGAACTTCGGCCGCACCGTTCATGTCGGCCTGCATCATCGTGACTCAGGTTGTCATCATGTGCTTCGCCCCGGCGATTGGAAGATTCGCTAATCTTCACGGTCGGAAGCCTCTGCTGATGGTCGGCTTCGGCGTCCTTCCGCTTCGTGCGCTGCTCTACACCTTGACCCACAACGCGGGCGGCCTCATCGCAATTCAGATCCTTGATGGCGTTGCGAACGCGATCTTTGCGGTCGTTTCAATTCTCATCGTCGCCGACAGAACGCGCGGCACAGGACGCTTCAACCTCGCGCAAGGCAGCCTCGCGACTGCAGTCGGCATCGGTGCAGCTCTCAGCAATACCTTCGGCGGTGAACTCATCCAGCACTTCAGCTACCGCATCTCATTCCTATCCCTGGGCGCGATCGCCACACTCGCCTTTGTCCTTCTTTGGACCGCGGTTCCGGAGACCCTTACCAAAGCAGACGAAACAAACAAGACCCAATCACCGCACGTCACTCCCCAGGAGCTGCCAGCATGAACACTTCCGCCTCCAAACGTCCATTCCAACCAGACTCGCCCGACGCTGCCGGTGTAGTCAGCTGGGTTCACCTCGGCGACCTCCACATGACCAGGGCAGGCGAGCAAAACCATCTGGACCTCGCCAGGATTGTGAATGAAGTCAATCAAACGTGGTCCAATTCCATAAGCTTCGTCTTTCTGCCTGGAGACGTGGCCGACTACGGTAGCCGCTCCGCCTACGCCCTGGTACGCGGCGAACTGGATCGCCTGGAGGTCCCGTGGTGCGCCATCATCGGCGACCACGACGTACACGAGAAGAGCTTCGCCAACTTCAAGGAAGCAATGTCGGAACAGACTCACTATGCCTTCACTGTAGGAGACGTGCGATTCATTGCGATGAACGCCTTCGACGTGCCTGAGCCCCCTTCCTTTACCGTGTCGGAAGAGCAGCTGCGATGGGTAGAGGATGAGCTGCAACTGGCGACCAGGAGCGTGCAGACCAAAGTTCTCCTGTTGCACTGCTACCCGAGTGATCTAAAAGTGGGCGGACCCGAGGTAAGCCGCCTCATCCGCGACTACGATGTGCGTCTGATCGACATGGGCCACACCCACTACAACGAGATCGCCAATGATGGCCGCACACTCTACTCTGCCACCCGCTCCACGGGACAGATCGAAGAGGGGCCGGTCGGCTACTCCGTCACGAACATCGACAACAACGTTGTAAGCTGGCGATTCATTGAACTGGGCCAGCTGCCTGCCGCCATAATCACCTCGCCGAGTGATCAACGGCTTCTCACAAAATCCAGTGAAACGCCGCAGGGGAAACTGAAGATTCGAGCGAAACTCTGGGGTGGGGCGGAACCCTTGCAAGCGACTGCTCATCTGGACGGACAGACGGAGCCGATGCAGCGTGTGAGCAACAGCCGCGTCTGGGAGGTAGACATGCCAATGCCACACGAAGGATCTTACCCTCTGACGGTTGCCTTCAACGATACGCATGGAACGATGGCGGGCGACGAGATCCGCATCGCAGTCGGGCAGCGCGCAGAAAACGAGTTCGAGGAACGCGATCAGGACAATGCACTCGAGGCGTGGCCAGAGCATGGACTGCTCGGAACCCAACTCGGCCCCAACAAAAACGGAAAGAAGTGGTGATGATCCCGACAGCTATTGCGCACCTCGTTCTGCCCTTGATCGTCGCCATCAGCATTGCACTGATGCTCACGCGACCGCGCGGCATTCCTGAAGTCTGGTGGATCTCTGGCGGGGCACTGCTGCTGGTCGTACTTCGGCTCATCCCCCTGCGGTTGGCCGGGCAGGCGGTTGTCAAGGGGAGCGATGTCTACTTGTTTCTAATCGGCATGATGCTGCTCAGCGAGTTAGCACGAGAACAAGGCGTCTTCGACTGGGTGGCATCCGTCGCGGTGCGCGGAGCCAATGGAAGTTGCTCGCGTCTCTTCCTCCTGGTCTATGGAGTCGGAACGCTCGTGACCATCTTCATGTCGAACGATGCGACCGCGGTCGTGTTAACGCCAGCGATTCTAACGGCGGTGCGAAAGGCAAAGGTCTCTCCCCTTCCCTACCTGTTCGTCTGCGCCTTGATTGCAAACGCAGCAAGCTTTGTACTCCCGATCTCAAATCCCGCCAATCTCGTGGTCTTCCATACTGGCATGCCTCCGCTGGGCACATGGCTGGCCGACTTTGGAGTTCCCTCGCTATTCTCCATCGTCGTGACGTTCTTCGTCATGCGCTTCTTATTCCGCGAAGACCTTCGTAAGAGCATCGACTGCGAGGTTGACGATGTGAAACTCAGCACAAACGGCAAACTCGTCCTCACGGGTCTCGCCTTGATGATTGCGGTACTCCTGGCCGCGTCCGCGTTCAAGAAGGATCTTGGACTACCAACTTGCCTCGCAGCCCTTGTGATTACCGCTGTCGTTTCCATCAAGGCAAGAAGCAACCCGACCCATCTTGCAAGAGAGATCAGTTGGGCAACCCTGGTCCTTGTCGCTGGCCTGTTTGTCATGGTCGATGCGGTAGAGAGCCAGGGAGCTTTGAAGCTGACACAACAGTGGCTCGCCTGGGCGTCTCACCTGGGTCAGAATGCCGGTGCGCTGGTCGTCGGTTGTGTCGTGGGTATAGCGAACAACATCGTGAACAACCTTCCCCTCGGACTGATCGCAGGCGGCACAATCCAGGTGGCTCACGCCAAGGGATTGATCGCCAACGCCGTTCTGATTGGCGTTGATCTTGGACCGAACCTATCGGTCACCGGCTCGCTGGCGACCATTCTCTGGCTGCTCGCACTGCGCAAGGATTCTGGTGGAGATGCAGGCGAAGAGAAACTCGATGTGAGTTTCTGGAAGTTTCTTAAAGTCGGTGCAATCGCAATGCCGGTGGCGCTCTTTGCCGCGCTGGGCGGAGCGATGCTGATGAATATGCTGGTCGGACCACACTAAACCAAAGGAGAGTTTTATGAGTGCAAACACAGGATGGATCATCCCATTCATCGTCATCGGAGGCGTGCTCCAAAGCTGCGGCGCGGCCATGAACGGTCAGCTCAACAAGCACATCGTGAACCCGTGGCTTGCATCCGCCATATCCTTTGCGCTCATCACCTTCTTCTTCGCGGGCGCATCGCTTATTCATCCGCACCCATTCCCGACACAGAAGGACCTGGCGGAACTGCCCTGGTGGGCCGTGGTGGGCGGCCTCGTAGGGGCCGTGCAGGTCTATGCCGGCCTTACGCTCGTCAACAAAGTGGGCGCCGGACCCTTCGTCGGCTTCACGGTCACTGCCGCACTCCTGACCTCGCTGTTGATCGACCATTTCGGATGGTTCAGAATGCAACCTCATCCCCTCAACGCAGGCCGGGTCATCGGTGGCGTTCTTCTGGTCGGTGGGATCAGCCTCATCGCTAAATTCTGAGCAGGCAGCCGCCGCAAGCCGATCCGGGACGCGCAGTTCATGTGCTGAGCAGCTCCGGGAGCCGAACAGTTCACCGGGACAAAAGCCCGCGCCGTTCTTACCCTTGCCCCAACTGCTTGAGTCTGTGGTGGAGCTGAGCGGGATCGAACCGCTGACCTCCTCGTTGCGAACGAGGCGCTCTCCCAACTGAGCTACAGCCCCACATGGTCACCGAGCCGCCACCCAGCCGCTCAGCCGAACCTCTCTGACTATAGCAGCCCCAGCCCTCAACCTCAACTCTGCCGCGCCTTCACCGTTCCCCTGACTTCCGTCCCGGCAGCCAGCGGCTTCTCAACCACATGCCAAACCACACCCTCGTCATCCTCGACCACGCTCGTCACCGGGATCTCCAGCTTCGTCCCACTCCGCGTCACCGCCTCGAGCACTCCGCTACCGCCCACCTCAAACTCCGTCGCAGCCAGCGACATCCACCAGACTGCCGCTAACCCACTCCTCGACTCCAGGCGAATATCCGTCACCACACTCTCAAACAACGCAAACCTCCGCATCTCTCACAACCCACAACACCTAAGAACGAACAGCTTTCGCCAGCTGCTCCATCTCCCACCTGCTGCCCACCATCAACGGTGTCCGCTGATGAATGCCGGTCGGCGCAATCTCCAGAATTCTTCCGCTGCCGCTCGACGCCATCCCGCCGGCCTGTTCCGCGATCATCGCCAGCGGATTCGCCTCGTACAGCAACCGCAGCTTGCCGCCCGGCTGCTTCTTCGTCGGCGGATAAAGAAAGACGCCCCCCTTCAGCAGCGTCCGATGGAAATCCGCTACCAGGCTCCCGATATACCGTGAGCTGTATCCCTCCGCCCGCAGACCCGCGACATACTCCAGATAGCCCGCCGGCCAGGTCTCCGCATTGGCCTCGTTGACGCTGTAGTAAGGCCCTTTCTCCGGCATCTTCATCGATTCATGGCTCAGCACAAACGCACCGATCGTCGGATCGAGCGTGAACCCGTGCACCCCCTTTCCCGTCGTATAAACCAGCACTGTGCTCGGCCCATACACGACATACCCCGCCGCCACCTGCTTCGTTCCCGGCTGCAGAATCGATGCATTCAGATCTCCGTCCGCAAGCCGCTTGTGAATCGAAAAAATCGTCCCTACATTCACGTTCACATCGATGTTCGACGAGCCATCAAGCGGATCGAAGACCACGATGTACTTGCCCGTCTCAATGCTGCGGTCGAACGTCACCGGCTCTTCATCTTCCTCGCTCACCAGCGCCGCGACCGAATCCTGCATGCCCAGGCAGTGCAGCAGCGCCTGGTTCGCATACACATCCAGCTTTTGCTGCTCTTCCCCCTGCACATTCTCGGCGCCAAACGCTCCCAGCACGTCCGTCAGTCCGGCCGCGCGAATCTTTGCCTCGATCATCTTCGTCGCGAGCGTGATGCCGCTCAGCAACACCGAGAACGTACCACTCGCCTCCGAAAAATCCATCTGCTGCCGCAAAATATGCTGCTGCACCGTCGTAATCATTGCCATACCAAAGATTCTACCCACGCCCAGCCTCCTACACCCCACGAAGTGGTGCCCGTCCGGCACCAGGACGCACTTGCTCTTGCAGTTGCCATTACACTAATCCCACCGATGCCC
>CAXTNM010000146.1:0-6407 GCA_964245715.1 uncultured Acidobacteriaceae bacterium
CGATGTCGCAGTCTGCTCTCTCTACGTCCTGGAGCCCTTCCAGATCTCGTCGCTCAAGCGCATGAAGGACGACGTCTCCGAAGTCCGCGACGGAGTCGAATGCGGTATCGATCTCGCCGGATGGAAAGATATGCGCTCCGGCGACATCATCGAAACCTTCACGACCGAGCAGCTCGAAGCCAACCTCGGCGCCAACTCCGCCGAAACCAGGAAAGCGCAACTCGCTGAACTCGCCGCAGCCAAGGAGCGCGACAAGGAAGTCGCTGCCGCCGAAGCCTCCGTCAGCGCATAACGTCAACGCACAACGCCAGAATGCCGTCCACGAACTCATCCCCGCACGCCATTTTCTTTGTGCAAGTCTCCTACCAACAGGAACCAGGCCCGCTCTGTCAGACCAGGCAAGGTCCTTCAGCCCAGACTAGAACTGGTACTTGCCCGAGAACTGAATCTGCCGGTTGTTCGATCGGGCCGAGTTGATCTGTCCAATATTTGTGGCACCTTGCGTGTTGTTCGGATTACCCAGACTCGTCGTATTGGTTGCGTTGAAGAAGTCAGCTCGAAAGCCGAACTTCTGCTCACGAAAGATGGTGAAGTCTTTGAATAGCGATGCGTCGTAGTCCTGGAAACCAGGACCCCGCTCCGAACCTACCGCAGCATTTCCGTAGGTTCCCGCCGCCGGCTGAACATACTTGGCCAGGATGTCCTGCGTGTTCGAACCGCCCCACCAGTTTGCAATCGTGTGCGCATGAAAATGCACATTCGAGACCTGGTTCGGACGCTCCGCCTTATTGTTGGTGTCTCCCACGTTCTGCGCCGCATTGATGGTTACCGGGAATCCACTGTAGACAACCGCAGTCATCGAAGCCTTCCAGCCGCCGATTGCGAGATCCAGTAGCCGGTTGTCATTCGCGAGAAACGTGCGTCCCCGGCCGAACGGAAGCGCATACACCCCGGTTCCGTTCAGGTTGTGACGAACATCTTGACCCGTCGGACCATACTCCCCCGAGTTATTGTAGTAATTCTGCGCATACGCACTTGCGCCACTGATATCGGGCACACCGAAGAAGCCAATCGTGTTCGTCATGGAGCGGCCGTAGGTATAGTTCACCGTAAACTCCAGGCCTTTGGTGGCCCGCTGGCGATAGGTCGCCTGCAGCGCGTTATAGTTCATCATGCCGGTTGAGTTCGTCGCAACGATGCTGCCGCTTTGACCCACGAGATTTGCATACGGAGCGGGGTCGATCGCCTGGCACGCTGCGCTGGTCGGGGAAGCGATGGTGCAGGGAGTCGTAAGCTGGTTGGCCGCGCCCGCCAGGATCAGGTGTTGTCCGGACTCGCCCACATAGCCCACCTTCACGGAGGAGTAGTTGTTGAACTGATACTCGGTAGTCAGGCTGTACTCGCCGATGACGCCAGGTTTCAAGTTCTGCTGCCATTGCCGGTACGTCGTGCCGCCGGTGTTCAAACTTCCCAGATCAAAGCCAGTCGTCGTCTGGTAGAAGTTACCCGGATTCGCCGTTGAAGGCGCATTCCCCGTCACCAGGTAGGAGGATTCAAACGGCGGGTTGTAGAACAGCCGAAGGTTCGCCCCCGTGCCCTCCATGTAGTCGGTTATTCCGTATCCGCCGCGAACCACAAAGTTCGGTCGAACCTGGTACGCGAAGCCGATGCGCGGCGCCCAATCGTTGTTGGTCGAGTTGTAGCAGGCTCGCGTAGGGCAGACGATGGAACCGGCAGGAGCAAGTGCCGGAACCTTTCCTGCAAACTCGACGATGCCACTGGGCAGCACATTCGCCTGCTTGTTATTGACTTCATACAGCGGCTGATCCCACTCCCATCGAACGCCCAGATTGAACGTGAGGTTCTCCAGAACCTTCCAGTCATCCTGCACAAAGAAAGCGTCGCGCCACTGACGCTGGCCGGTGTCGCCGGTGACGGCACCCACTCCGTCCGTGTACACGCGATCCAGGGCAAAATCAGCAACGTCATACCCATTGGCATTCGCGACAGTGGAGCTCCCCGAGCCGATCAACGGATTCGACGTAAAGTTGCCGTTATACGTGAAGGTACCCGTCGCGCCCTGGTTGCCAGGATAGAACTGGTTCTCCTGGTAGCGCAGCAACTGCGCGCCGCCCTTGATCAGGTGCTTGCCGTGCTGCCACGTCAGGTCATCCGAATAGGAGAAGGTGTTGTCGATGATGTTCGTGATCAGAGCCTGCGTGCCAACATTCGAAAGCTGCGTGTTCGAAGTCGCCTGTTGCGCGAAGCCAACGTAGGGCTGAGTGAACGGAATCCCAACCTTGGCATCGCCAGTCAGACCAAACTGACCGGACGGATCCGTCGGAATGCCGCTCTGCCACCGGATTCGCGTGTAGCCGGCACGAAATTCGTTGACCAGCGATGGAGTGATCGTGCGAACCCAATTGATGGCCGCACCTTTATCCGGGTAAGTACTGGACCCCGGGAAGGTCGTAAGAATGGAGGAAGTACTACTGTCACCGGCTTGCCCTTGCGTGTAACGGACCGAATAACGATCTTTCGTCGTCGGTGTGTAATCAATCTTTATATCGCCCTGCTGGTTATACCTGCGGGTGGAAGAAGCGCCGATGTAGTTGTCGTGTACCGGCGACGCGTCGCTGGGAGCGTGGTTCGGCAGCGGATAAAGCGATGGATTATTCGCTAGGAACTGGAACACCGGGTTGGAAATCGGAATCTGATTATTCGCATAGGGTGCGTAGCCGTTGGTCGGATCATACAGCTGGATCAGATTGCTCTGGTTGCACGTCGACAAGCCGGCACACATGATCGCCGGATTCAGCAACTCGGAGAAATCGCCCTTGCGCATGGCAGCGGAGAGCACCGAATACGGAGTAGCGCCGCCCGTGTGGTAACGCGCAGCCAGAAAGTCGGCAAAGAAAAAGAGCTTGTCCTTCTTGATCGGGCCGCCGACCGTCCCCCCGAAGATGGACTGCGTATAGGGGCTGCGCGCGACAAACGGGGTGCCAAGGTATTTGTTTGCGAAGGTATTCGCATCCAGCTTGTAGTCTTCGAGAGAGAAGTTCGCGCTGCCATGCCACTGGTTCGTGCCGCTCTTGGTTACCATCAGAATGTCGCCGCCGTTCACATTGCCGAACTCAGCAGGCGCATTGGAACTGATCACGCGGATCTCAGAGAGTGCATCTGGATTCGGGTTGTAGCCAATGTAGTTGTTAATGGTTTCGTTGATCTCAACGCCATCCAACAGGTAGTTGTTCTGCTGGTTCCGGCTGCCGTTAATCGACGCTTCGTCGGAGCCGCCGTTGCTGCGTTCGATGGCGTTTGAACCCGTGAACCCGGAGGGCTGCGTCTCCACCGATCCCGGTAGAAAAAGCGTGACCGTCGAAAAGTTCGCGCCGTTCAGCGGAATACTTCCAATGGTGTTCGAATCGATCACCGTGTCCAGCGTTCCGTTCTCGGTATTCAGCAGTGGAGCATAGTTCCCCGCCACATCGACCGTGGTGTTCGCCGAACCGATCGTCATCTTCGCGTTAACGTTCGCGATCTGGCCGCTCTCCAATGCGAACGGACCAACCTGCGTCTTGTCGAAACCTGTGGCTTCGACTACCAGGTTGTACTGGCCAATCTGCAGAAAGCGGATGCTATAAATGCCGTCCTTGTTGGTGGTGGCCGGCACCGCTACATTCGTCTCTACGTTGATCGCGGTGACCTTCGCACTGGGGATCACAGCCCCAGTTGCGTCCGTGATGGTGCCGCCGATATCAGCCGTAATCGTCTGGGCGTTCGCGGTAACACCTGCAATCATGCAAAGTGAAAAGGCGATAGCCGCAGGAGGAAAGGGAAAGATTGCTTTCGCGTACACGCGCACAGGAGTCTCCGGTAAAGCTTGAACTTAGGACTAGTATTCGAACCAAGGTCCAAGGGACAGGAGAACAAGGGGCCGCGAAAACTTAGACATCTCTGATGATCAGTCTTCTGTGTGGTGACTGTAGCGGTTTCAAATGCCTTTGACAAGGTTGAAGAATCTTCAACCCACAAAGAAACACCGCGTTCCTTGTCACGTCAAATGTGGCTACAGGAAAGATTCGGCCTCACTGCTCCTGGCCAAAGGCATTTGCTCTAGGCTGCGCCACGCCGATCACTTCCCCATTAACTCCTTGCTGAAGTACACATAGGCCTCTGCATAGGTACGCGCATCTTCCTTCAGGTTCGCACCCGCACCATGCCCGCCTTCGGTGATCTCGTCATAGAAGAACGGGTCATGGAACTCTTCCATCTTGGCCGCAAACTTGCGTGCATGTTCCGGTCCCACACGGTCATCCTTCGTCGTCGTAAAGATCAAGGGCGTCGGATATTTCACACCTGGCTTCAACTGGTTATACGGGCTGATCCCCGCCAGAAACGCTCTCTCTTCCGGCACCGAAACCGAACCATATTCGCCCACCCACGAAGCTCCTGCTTCAATCTGTTCAAACCGCAGCATATCCAGCAGCGGCACCTGGATCAGAATTGCGCCCCACAGGTTCGGGTGCTGCGTCATCTCAACGCCCATCAGCAGCCCGCCATTTGAACCACCCACAATCCCCAGGTGCGGTGTCGACGTAATCTTTCGCGCAATCAAGTCCTCGCCGACCGCCGCGAAGTCGTCGTAGATCCTCTGCCGGTGCGTCTTCAATCCAGCCTCATGCCACGCCGGGCCGAACTCCCCACCGCCCCGAATATTCGCCAGCACAAACACTCCGCCCTTTTCAAGCCACAGCTTGCCCGTATACCCCTGGTAAGAAGGTGTCATCGAAACCTGGAACCCGCCGTAAGCGGTCAACACCGTCGGATTCGAACCGTCATACTTCATCCCCTTCGCATGCACCAAGAAGTAAGGCACCTTCGTCCCGTCTTTTGACGTTGCCTCCAGCTGCTCGACCACGTCCTTCGACCCGTCAAACTGCGCCGGCTGGCTATGCGCCTCCTTCATCGTCCCTGCCGTCGCATCTCCCTCATAAATCGACGACGGTGTCAGAAAACCTGTAATCGCTAGGAAGAAAGTGTCGCTCGTAGCGCTCGTGTCGACAATCCGCACGGTCACGTTCTCGGGAACCGGCAGCGCCGTCCGCGTCCAACCCGATGCCCCCGGCGCATACACATACGCCGTGCCCTGCACATGCTTCAGCGTCGTCAGCAGCAGCCGATCCTTCGTCGTCGAAACCCCATCCAGGAATTCCGTCGACGTCGGCGCAAACACCACCTCCGGCTTCAGCTTGCCCGGATCCACCTTCACCTCGCTCAGCTTCAGCGCCACCAAAGATCCCTGCTTGTAAGTCGTTCCCTGCCCCGCCGGCGTCCAGTCCTCGTTGATCGTCACCAGCAGCCTGCCCGCAAACACCCCATCCAGGTCACTCTTCCCCGGAACCGCCAACAGCTGCGGCCCGCTCGCCGTCAGCACCTTGTATTCATGCGAGAAGAAGTCCACACCGCGCTCAAACACCGTCAACTTGTCACCCTGCGCATCATGCAGCGTCTGTGCATCGGCCGAGATATCCGACTCCGTACCCCGGTAAACCTCTACCGCCGAGTCCAGCGGTGTCCCGCGCTTCCACTCCTTCACCACAAACGGGTAACCCGACTTCGTCATCGTACCCGGACCCCAGTCCCGAGCCACATACAACGTATCCGCATCCTTCCAGCTCACCTGCTGCTTCGACCGCGGCAACGTAAACCCGTTCGCCACGAACTGCCCTGTCCGCAGGTCGAACTCCCGGTCCGAATCCGCATCCTCCCCGCCCACGCTCAACCCCGCCAGGCAGATCGTCTCCCCCGGATACAGGCAATTCAACCCTCGCGAAACCCAGCTCGTCTTCTCCGTCTTCGCCAGTGCGTCATAGTCGATCACGGTCTGCCACACCGGCTTCGTCTGCAGATAGTCAGCCAGCGTCGTCTTCCGCAGAATCCCGTGCACATGCTCCGCATCCTGCCAGAAGTTATAGATCTCGTTCCCGTGCTGCGTCGGCTCGGCCAGTCGATTCGGATCCTCGGCTATCTTCAGCGCCTCGGCCTCATACGGCTTGAATCGCGGATCAGCCTCGAGCACCGCCGCCGTCCGCGCATTCTCCGCTTTCACCCAATCCATTGCCTTCGCGCCATGCGCCTCTTCCAGATACAAGTACTTGTCCTCGCCCTCTGAAGAAGGCCCCTGCTGCTGCGCCAGAAGGCTACAAGGAACAAGTGAAATCGCAGCCGCGATCAACACGGCGCCGGAAAAGGTCCTACCTGGCATGAAGTCTCCTGGGGAATAGCTTGCCTCCACCATCAAGCCTCCTCCCCTCTTTGTCAACCGCCGACCCAGAAACAGCAACCCACCACTGAAAACTGAAAACTGAAAACTGAAAACTGAAAACTGAAAACTGAAAACTGAA
>CAXTNM010000147.1:0-6168 GCA_964245715.1 uncultured Acidobacteriaceae bacterium
CAAGCCCCAGAGCAGGACTTGAAGGTGACGGGAGAAGTGCAGAATCGGCGCCGTATCCGGAAGAGTCATGCCGTGGGCGCAGGGAATCTGGTTGAGACGGATCTCGGCGTGTGCGGGTTCAAGCGACCAGGGGACGTGATGGATGTGGCCGACCAGCATGCGTCCGAATGCGGGAGTGAAGAGGCAGTAGCGCTCGACCAGAAAACTGCTGAGGGGATCCGAACCAAAGCTTCCCGATCCCGGATTCTTCGTCCCGTTTAGAGAAAGCGATGGAATGCGTGGGGTACTGGACGCTTCGCGAGGGCCGTAGATTGCGTCGTAGTTGGTTTGCTGCGAGGCGAACAGGCGATGACTTTTGTAGTGAGTTTGCTGATCGGCCAGGGATGTGCGGGACATCTTGGCGGGGAAGTAGGGCAGGTGAAAGAGCGTGCGGGCGCCAAAAACCGCTAATGGGCTCGCGCAGTCGAGTGAGAAAAAGTAGACGCCTGCCAGCCCGGAGACGCGGGAACGAACATAGGTACGAAGGTTGAGTTCGGGAAAATGGGTGGTGGTTGGGACGGCGATGGTCTGATTGCCCAGGATGCGGGTGCGGACGCGGTCCATCCAGAACGGGATTACGCCGATGTAGGCTTCATTTTCGTAGGTATCGACTTCAAGGCCCGCTGGGAGGAGATTCTGAATGCTGGCGGGCGGAACAGGCCAGTGGCAGAAGAGCAGGTCGTTCCAGCGCTGGCGCAGTCGCCAGGGGCCGCTCGGGAGCGGGTAGGAGCGATGAGCAGTTGTGGCAAGGATGGCGGCGAGATCGGATTGGGAGGCGTCGGTCATGCGCGGTGTTCTATGCTGATTGGACCATGAGTGAACAGGTTGGGGCGCAGCGGAACGAGATAGATGTGTACGCGAACGGGACGGATGTTTATGCGGTGCAGGGTGCTGACCCGGAGGTGCTGGCCTATGCGATGGCGAAGTATTCGCGCTCGGCACTGACGTTGAAGGAGTCGCTGAAGGAGATCAGCGCGCAGAAGGCCGAGCAATTTTTGAATACGTTTTACTTTCAGTATGGGCACCGGTCGATTGCGGATCTGGCCCATATACCCATGGCGATTGAGCGACTTAGCTTGCTGGCTGCAATCTGCCTGGTGGATGAGCAGAGATGGGACGGGCAGGAACGATCAACCCGGTACCAGGATTTTCGCAAATCGGGGTGGTTTACGCCGGCTGCTCTGGATTCCTGCTCGCAGCAGTATGAGAGTGCAGTAACGGCTTTGTTTAGGGCTTATGACGGGGTGAGCCGGGGGATGCTGGCGGCGCTGAAGCGAGTGATCGAGAAGCCGGAGGAGATGAAGCAGGACGCGTATGAGCGGACGCTGAGGGCTCGGGCATTCGATGTGGCGCGGTATCTGCTGCCGCTTGCTACGAATACGTCGCTGGGACAGATTGTGAATGCGCGGACGTTGGAGACACAGGTTTCCCGTCTGCTGACAAGTGAGTTTGCTGAGATTCGCGAGCTTGGCGGGAAGCTGCGGGAGGCAGCGACAGGACCTTCGTGGGATGTAAGGCATGAGGCCGGGAAGTCGCTTATGGAAGAGCTGGAGGCTGCTTCCGGGACGCGCGATGCACGCGTAGAGGGAATGGTGCTGCGCGAGGTGAAGGCCGCTCCAACGCTGGTAAAGTACGCGGTTGCGAACGAGTATCAAAAGGCGACACGGGAGGCGCTGAGGCAGGCGGCGGCGGAGTTGATGGGGGCAGCGGCGATCGAGCAAGCGCCCATCGTCGATCTGGTAGAGGGCCTGGAGTCGATGGAGATTGAGCTGGCGACTTCGCTTCTTTATCCGCATTGCCATTATTCGTACCGGCAGTTGCGGGGGGTAGTTGCGGGGCTCGGCGGGGCACGGGTTGCTGAGTTGATCGACTTGGGGACGCGCCATCGCGGGCGGCATGATGAGCTACTGCGGCCATTTCACGCAGGGGCGGCGCTCAAATTCGACATTCTGATCGACGTGGGCGGGTTCCGCGATATGCATCGTCATCGGCGCTGTACGCAGCTGCTGCAGGAGTTTACGGACGCACATGGGTGGGAGGTCCCAGATGCGCCCGGGCAGCCTACTTTGCAGCAGGCCGGGCTTGCGGAAGCTTACGACGAAGCGATGTCCTCGAGTTTTGCCGCTTACCGATCACTGAAAGGTTCGGGGATTACGGAGGCTGCGCAATCGGCGCAGTATCTGCTGCCGCTGGGCACGCGTTGCCGTGCGATGTTCAAGATGGATCTTGCCGAGGCTTTGTATATTACCGAGCTGCGGAGCGGGGTGGCCGGACACTACAGCTACCGGCGCGTGGCGTGGGAGATGTACGAGGCGATCAAGCGGCAATATCCGGCGATGGCAGGGATGTTCCGCATTGAGGATGTGAGGGTGCCGGTAGATCTGCTCAAGAGGTGAGGAACCCTTCCCACTTTGGGGCCAGTTCTTCACATGTCTTCGCTTTTTATTTGCTTTGTACCAATTCGGTGCTAGACTTCGATTGGGCTGGTTTGCGATGGTTTAGACCAGTTCCACTTTGAGGAGATGCAATTGGCAGACGAGCGCGGTAAGGCGGTTGAGGCGGCAATTTCGCAGTTGGAAAAGCAGTTCGGCAAGGGTTCGATCATGCGGTTGGGATCGAAAGAAGCCATTGTGCCGATCTCGGTGATCTCGACGGGTTCGATCTCGTTCGATGCCGCGCTGGGAGTAGGGGGAGTGCCGCGCGGACGCGTGATCGAGATCTTTGGGCCAGAATCTTCAGGTAAGACCACGATAACGTTGCAGATTATCGCGGAAGCTCAAAAGGCGGGCGGGTTGGCGGCGTTTGTAGATGCCGAACACGCGCTCGATCCAGGATATGCAAAGAAGCTTGGGGTTGATGTTGACAACCTGTTGGTCTCGCAGCCGGACTACGGTGAGCAGGCTCTCGAGATTGTCGAAGCGCTGGTACGCTCGGGCGCGATCGATGTGCTGGTGGTCGACTCGGTTGCGGCGCTGGTTCCAAAAGCGGAACTGGATGGCGAGATGGGCGACTCCCATATGGGATTGCAGGCGCGATTGATGTCGCAGGCGTTGCGCAAGCTGACCGGAACAGTCGCGAAGTCGCGGACGTCGTTGATCTTCATCAACCAGATCCGCGACAAGATTGGCGTCATGTTCGGAAATCCGGAGACGACGACAGGTGGGCGCGCGCTCAAGTTCTATGCCTCTGTTCGCATCGACATTCGGCGGATTGGCGCGGTCAAAGAGGGTGATGTTGTTGTCGGTTCGCGGACCAAGGTGAAGATTGTGAAGAACAAGGTTGCGGCTCCGTTCCGCGATGCCGAGTTCGACATTCTGTACGGCGAGGGCATCTCGCGCGAAGGTGACACGCTCGACCTGGCCGTGTTGCACGCTATCGTGGATAAGAGTGGTGCGTGGTACAGCTTCCAAGGTGAGCGGATTGGGCAGGGGCGCGAGAACGTGCGCAACTTCCTTAAGGAAAATCGCGATATCTTCGGGCGGATCGACGGCGAGTTGCGAAAGAAGATGGGCATCAACGCTTCGAATCTACCGGTTCCGGAGATTCCAGAGGATGGGCTCGAAGTCGCGGCGGTGGCGGTGAAAGGCAAAAGGTGAAGTTCGTCCTGCTGGACGGGCGCTTCATCGCGGACGGCGACCACTTCGTGCAGTGTTCGCTTCGTCTAACCTTTCTTTGGTGAGATTATGCTCCACTGCGATATCAATGGCTTGCCGCTAATCGCTGTTTGGACCAGGCGGCGGAATCGCGCCATTGGGTGATTCAGGTCCACTCTGTGGCCCGCCGCGCCAGTTTTGACGCTGGCGGTCCAAGCCCTCTCCCTGGTGATGTGCGCGCCGTTCGGTCTGCAACTTGGTCCATTGATCAGCGGAGAGCACGCCACGCAAGCTTAGGAGCATCTTGGCGTCTGCCTTCTCGAGGTCGGCACGCAGATCGGCGATGTGCGAGATCTGGGCCAGAGCTCGCGACTGGTCAAATGGGTTGGCATTGAGGATCGGTTCCAGCTTGACCTGCTCCTCTTCGAGGGTGGCATGCATCTGGATGAGCTGGAGTCGGCTGTCGAGTAGGATCTTGTCGAGCTGCTTCTGCTGGTCGGCGGAGATGTTGAGGTCTTTGATGAGGTCAGGATTCTTCCACCACATCCCGTGGGGAAGCATACCCATCCCTTGACCGCGACCGCCCTCGGGACCACCCCGCATCTCGCCGCGTCTTGGATAATCCGTTTGCCCGGATGCACCGGGGATCTGTGCTAATGCGATGGGGGCGGTAAGCAGGAGAGAGCAAGCGAGCGAAAACGCACGTGAGTGGCTCATAGGGACTTCCTTCGGAAAAGAGTTGTACTAATTGCTGGTGGCGATTGCGGTTTGTTCGCTGGCCGTGGGAGTCGTATCGAGCGGCTGGAGCGAAGGGGGAACGGGAGTCGCAAGATCGGTGTCTATGTCCTGGAGGAGGGCTTCGTCGGAGACAGGTCGAGCTGCGGGTGCGTCCGCGACATGCTGGCTCTCCACCGAGGGGGACTTATGAAGCGTCGCGAAGGTCACTGCAGAGACGGTCATTACTGCGGCCAGTCCGGTAGCCCAGACGGCTTTCGGAAGGGCGAAAAAGTTTTTGTGAATGGTTGCACCGATGGCTGGACGCGGTGGGGTGTGCAGAACTGAGAAGTTCGTGGCTGCAACGCGGAAGTTTGAGATCGACTCTTCGAGAGTGGCAAGGTCGTCCTGGCAGCGGGTGCAGTCGCTGAGGTGACCGTGCGTCACGGCTGATCCTTCATCGGCTCTGGCCGAGAGTAAATCGTAGAGTTCGGCATCGGTAAGGTGCGGAGTCATTTCGAGTCCTTCTGAGAGCTACGCGCTACGGCGGGCTGTTGAGCGCGAATGGCGGCGAGGCCCCGATAAAGATGTGTTTTGACGGTGCTGATTGGCATTGTAGTGATTTCAGCGATCGTCGCAAGGTCGAGTTCCTCGACAAAGCGCAGGACGAAGACAGTGCGCTGACGCTCCGTGAGGGTTGCTACGGTCTTCCAGAGGTGCTCAACTTGCTGCCGGGCGATGAGGGAGGATTCAGCCGAGGTGGATTGGTCTGGGATAAAGCCGGCAAAGTCATGCGCATCGACGGCGGTGCCCGCGACCTTTTTCCAAAAGCGGAATCGGTTGGTTCGGGTATGGTCGCGGACGAGGTTAAGGGCAATGCGCGTCAGCCAGGTTGCGGGGGCACAATCTCCGCGGAACTGTTCTCGTGCCGACCAGGCGCGGATGAAGGTGTCCTGGGTAAGTGACTCGGCGAGGTCGCGATCGCGCAGCGAGGTAAGCAGAAAGCGGAAGATTCGCTGCGAATAAAGAGAGTAGAGGGTATCGATGGACTCAAGTGTGCTGACTCGCGGCTGAGATCGGACTGCGGATTCACCCGGCGCCGTTGTGGCGGATGCGGGCAGGGTCTGCGAGTTGAGGAGCGCCGATGTCATCTTTTTCTGCAAGTTGGTTCACCCCAATGGACGAGAGATCTATTCGAAGGACTACAAAAGGCACCCAGTTTTATTGCGAGATAGGATTTCAGGTACGAAGCAGGTATGCTCTTGGGGTTATGCATACGGTTAAGGCGATTTACCCGGGGACGTTTGATCCGTTGACCAATGGTCATCTGGACCTGATTGCGCGCGGCGCGAAGATTGTGGATGAGCTTGTGGTTGCGATCCTCCGAAACTCGGAGAAGGGTACGCCTTTGTTTTCAGTCGCCGAGCGGTTGGAGATGATTACCGAGGCAGTGGCTCCGATGAAGAACGTTTCGGTCACTACTTTTGACGGATTACTGGTGGAATTCGCACGCAAGGAAGGCGCGAAGGCGGTGCTGCGGGGTATCCGGGCGATTTCCGACTACGAGTATGAGTTTCAGATGGCGATGATGAACAGGAAGCTGGACCCGGAGTTGGAGACGCTGTTTATGATGCCGGCGGAGAAATATACGTATGTGAGTTCGCGGCTGATCAAGGGGGTCTTTCGGCTTGGAGGGGATGTGACCGCGCTTGTGCCCCCGATGGTCGTAGAACGGCTGAAAGCGAAGGGGGAGGGAAGAGGGAAGAAGGACGAGGCGACGGCATGACGCTGCAGGAGGAATTCGGGCAGATCGATATTTACG
>CAXTNM010000148.1:0-5575 GCA_964245715.1 uncultured Acidobacteriaceae bacterium
CCCCTAGTCGATCACCGCCGACGGCTTCTTCCCACGAAAGTCGTCATACGGATTCAAGGCCCCATCCCCAAACTCGATCCCCTCCAGATCCCCATCGCTGATGAAGACGGTTCCATCGAGCACCGGCGGCACGTTCATCGGTAGATCCATCCACCAGAGATTATCGGTCGTCGGCAGCCGCTTGCACGGAATGCCGTAGTCCGCAGGATCTTCCGAACCATCCGGAAAGTAAGCAAACCAGCACTTCGTGATGTGCCGCTCATCCACATACCGTTTCACATCCTTCAACTGCTGACCCCAATCCACATTCGCGTCGCTCAGATAGCGATGTACCTCCGAAGGCCCACCCCACGCCTCGTTTCCATAGGCCATGTACGCTGGCGCCACAAGCACGCTCGTCGCCGCCTGCCACGTGACGAGCGCACCCATCAAAGCCGACCAGACCAGCCCTTTGTTCAACAACGTCGCCGCAACTCCTCCCACCAGCACATACAGCAACCCATACACGGGCAGCAGATGCCGTGCGCCTATATCAAAATCGCTCGCCATCGAGATGCCGAAGTAAACCGCCGCCGGCAGCACCACAAAACCGATCTCTCGCAGCCGCCCTCGCAACCCATACGCCCACGCTACCGGCGCCAGCACCAGCAAGATCAAGAACGGCAAAGTCGATTTGATCATCAACGCCACCGGAAAGTACTTCCAGGTCCCATGCCGCTCCACCCTGCCCCAGAAGTAGCTCGTATCCTCAAACTCCGTCTGCTTCGTGTTCTCGAGCCCCCAGACATACCCTTCCGGCAACAACTTATATCGCGCCACAAACCCCAGCACCTTCGCATCCCGCTGGTCGTACATCCTTCCGAGATACGTCGCCAGCGGCGGCTTCAGATCCCTGCCCACCGGTGTTGCCTTATAGCGAAACCCATAAAACGCCCACGCCACCACCCATGCCATCAGCCCAACTGTAATCACCGCTGCAAGACGTCGCCCCAACACCCGCCCACTCCGCGCCAGCAACGCCTCCCACGCTACAAGCAGCACCAGCATTGGCGCCAGAAAAATTCCGGTGTACTTCGCCGCAAGTAACAATCCCGCAGCCACACCCGTCGCCACAAGCCACTTCCACCCCGGCTTCCTGCAATACCGATAGAACGCCCATACCTACGCCAGAAAGAAAAGAGCACTTCCCACATCGGTCGTCACCAGCGCACCATTGGCTAGGAAGTTCGGATCGAAGACGAACATTGCCAACCCGAAAATACCGCCTGCAACCCCAAAGAAATTTCGCCCTGCCAGGTAGACCAGCAGCCCCAGCCCAAGCGTGAAGAGCGCACACGCCATCCTTGCCGGGAACAGCACCCGATCGCCACCATTTCCATAGACAAATGCTTTTCCCACCAGAAACGCATCCGCGTGCGAACTTCCGGCATCCCCCGGAATTTTCAACTTCATTGTCAGTGAGGGCAGTGCTGCCCACAGCTTCACCAGCGGCGGAACCTCCGCATTCAGCCTGTAATCATGCTGCGTCCACATCCAGTATCCGTCGAATAGATGATGCGGCTCATCCCAAGTTGACGAGGTCGCCCGCGCCACATGCACCAGCTCGAAGGCCATGACTAAAAGCAAACCAGCGACTGCTACCCAGCGCAGAACAATCGTTTGACTCCGCATGATCAGACATTATAGACATGGTCCTGTCGCATGAGCGCCCTCATCGCGGAACAGCCATATCAAGCTGCCGGCCTACGCACTACCGCCGGACCCGCTGTCCGAGCGCCTTTAGGGTTGGAAGATCCCCGACTCCACCTTCTCCTTCACCGCAGTCTCTGTCGCAATTACCACATTCTCGTGCTTGATCTCGAGCCGCAGCCGATTGAACACGCTCATATAGACATTCGCAATCCAGACGAGCGCAAACCACGCAATCAGATATCCGCGCCACCCTTCGTACAACATTGTGAACCGCGTCAGAATCAGGAAAAACAGCGTCACATAATGCGAGAAACAATACTCACAGGTGAACAAATAGAAGAACTTCCGCTGCACCAAAGTCCTGCAGGCTTTGGAGTGCTCCACGCAAAACTCCCGCGGCTCGCGAAACACTTCTTCATGCGTCACAGTCCATGACGCGCAAGCGATCGGCAGCGCCAGCATTAGCAGATAAGCAAATTGGTGAGACAACGGCATCATGCATGGTTCAGATGCAATTCACTGTCAGAGTCTGCTGCGGTCTAAAATTATCTTCGACAGGGGAACCCGTATGGATTGGAAGAGCAAGCGCGTCCGCAGCATCATTGAAGCGGCGCTCATCGAAGACAAGGCCGCCTACGACATCACTACCGCCCTCACCGTCGAACGCGAACTCCGCGCTACTGGCACCATCCTGGCCAAGCAGCCATGCGTCATCGCCGGCCTCGGTGCCATTCCCGCGATCCTCGAAGTCTTCGGCGCGCTCTCCGAGAAGGCCGGCAACCCGGCCATCGGTCGATTCGAAGTCATTCATCACCCTGAGATCTTCGACGGCGTTCGCGTAAAAAAAGGCCAGCCCATCGCCGTCATCCGCGCCAACGCCGCCACTCTTCTTTCTACTGAACGCGTCACTCTCAACCTGCTCCAGCGCATGTCCGGCATCGCCACCCTCACCTCCGAATTTGTCAAAGCCGTCGCTGGCACCAAGACCAAAGTTCTCGATACCCGCAAGACAATCCCCGGCCTGCGCGCGCTTGATAAATATGCCGTCTGCTGCGGCGGCGGAAGCAATCACCGCCTCGACCTCGCTGACGGCATCCTCATCAAGAACAATCACGTCTCGCTCGGCGGCGGCCTATCGAAAGCTCTCGCCAGCGCTCTCAAGTTCCGCAAACCCAAGCAGACCGTGCAGGTCGAAGTTCGTTCGCAAGACGAACTCGACCAGGCTATTGCCGGCGGAGCCGAGTCCATCCTGCTCGACAACATGACGCCCACCGCCGTAAAAAAAGCAGTCAAGCAGATCCAGGCCGCACTCCCCGGCATTCCCATCGAAGCCTCCGGCAGCATGTCGCTCGAAAGTGTTCGCGACTACGCCGAAGCCGGCGTCGACTTCATTTCGGTTGGCGCGCTCACCCACTCGGCGACCGCCGTCGACCTCTCCATGCGCATCGCCGCCGACGCCTGAGCATGCCTCTCGAGACGCCGCGAAGCGGTCCAAAACCCCAGGAAGTGTTGCCCGTCCCGCATAAGGACGCCGCTGCCTTCGACCTAGCTGCCGTCGAAGCTGCCATAGCCGCAACCCCCTACGCCGGCCAAATTCACCATCACGCCTCCACCCCCTCCACCAACACGCTCGCGCTTGAGGCCGCGCGCCAAAACACCCAGACCGGCGTCTGGATCGCCGACGAACAGACCGCAGGACGCGGACGGGGCGGCCACACCTGGCACTCGGCTCCTGGGTCCGGCCTCTACGTCAGCATTCTTGTCCGCCCGCATCTGTTCGGCGCCGACACCCTCAAGCTCTCGCTCGCCGCCGCCCTTGCTGCCTTTACGGCCATTGCGCGTACCGCGGGCATCGATATAGACCTCCGCTGGCCTAACGATCTCATGCTCCCTCAACCCGACGACCTTCAGAAAAAGTTCGGCGGCATCCTCACCGAATCCTCCATCGAAGGTAACTCCGGCGCGCTCGCCTACGCGGTCATCGGCATCGGCATGAACCTCAACCACGAGGCCTTCCCACCCGACCTCGACCCGCTCGCAACGTCCCTGCGCATCGCGCTCGGCCACGCCGTCTCCCGGGAAACGATTCTCGCTGCCCTCCTTATCGCCCTTGACCGCGAAATTGGTCTCCTCGAAGCCGAGATCAATGGCACCCGCAACCCACTGACTCCGCCGCTGACCACACGCTTCGAAGCTCAAAGCACGTGGACCCGTAATCTCCACGTTCACGTCGATGAAGATGGCGGCTACACCGGCACCACCGCTGGCCTCAACCCACAAGGCCTCCTGCAAGTCCGCTTAGACGATGACAGCATACGCCTCGTCCGCCACGGCGGAGTTCGCCGCCATAGCACACCAGGCCCGACGCCGCACGAAGTGGTCGCTGCCCGCGACAAGGGCGCAGTTGCTGTTGCCTCTAAACTGAATACAACATGCTCCTAGCCATCGACATCGGCAACACCAACACCGTTCTCGGCCTCTACCGAGCCATCCCAGACGTTAACCCGCAGCGCTTCTCCCCCAATCCCATCGCCCACTGGCGTGTCACCACGCCCGACGAGCGCTCTCCTGGCGGCTCCAGCCCGGATGAATTCGGCATGCTGCTCATCTCCCTTTTCGAATCCAGCGGCGTGGCACTCGCCGAGGTTACCGGCATCTGCATCGCGTCAGTCGTCCCGCCCGCCGACGGTACCCTCCGCCGCGTCTGCGACCTCTACTTCCATCAGCGCCCGCTTTTCATCGAACCCGGCGTCAAGACCGGCCTACCCGTCCTTACCGACAACCCGGCTGAAGTCGGCGCCGACCGCATCGTCAACTGCGTCGCAGCCTTCGACCGCTTTCACGCCCCCTGCATCATCGTCGACATGGGCACCGCTACCACCTTCGACGTCGTCAGCCCCCGCGGCGAATTCCTCGGCGGAGCCATCGCGCCGGGATTGGGCATCTCCGCTGACGCCCTCTTCTCAAAAGCCGCCCGCCTGCCCAGAATCGACGTCCGCAAACCAGCCAAAGTCATCGGCACCGGCACCGTCGACAACATCCAGATCGGTCTCTATTACGGCTACATTGGCCTCGTCGACGGCATCCTCGACCGCATGATCGCCGAGCTTGCCACTCAGCATCCCAACCAGAAGATCGAGGTCATCGGCACCGGCGGCCTTGCCCCCCTCATCGCCGAAGGCTCGCGTTACCTCACCCAGACCGACCCCCACCTCACCCTTACCGGCGTCCGCCTCGTCTACGAGCGCACGCTCGCCCACCAGCACCGTCCGCGCCGCTAACCTTCCGCTTCTGCACTCCGCTCTTTCGTCTTCCCGAAGAGAATCTGCTCCTGTACTTGCATTTTTCCCGTCGCACCTTGCCATGCAAAACTACTTCAACTACTTCACCGAGATCGAAGAACACTTCCAGCGCCGCCGCGGCTCGCTCCTCATGCTCTCGACCCTCGACTGGGCCCTCATCGAAACCTGGCGAGACGCCGGCATCCCCCTCGAAGTTGTGCTCCGCGGCATCGATGACGCCTTCGATAAACACGAAGCCAAGCGCCAAACCACCCGCACTCGCAAGATCAACGGCCTTGCCTGGGCGGCGCAATCCGTCATGCACGCCGCCGAAGCCGTCGCCGACGCCGCCGTCGGCATCCACGTCCCGAAAGAGCAGCAGGAATCCGGCTTCGAAATCCCCCGCATCGCTTCCTGGCTCCTCCAGAACGCCGGGCTCATCGCACCATCCGATCCGCCCACAGCCCAGCGTCTCCGCGACCTGGCCGCTGAAATCCAGCAAACACCCACCAGCCTCGAAGACCTCGACCGCACGCTGACTGTGCTCGAAGAGAAACTCTTCGCTGCCATCGTATCTGGCGCGCTCGAGGACGAACTCGTCG
>CAXTNM010000148.1:5626-5996 GCA_964245715.1 uncultured Acidobacteriaceae bacterium
CTCAGGCCGACCGCGAACTAGCTCCCTATCGCAGCAAGATGCAATCAGTCCAAATCCGCCAGATTCAGCAGCAATTCCTGCAAAAGCGTCTGCTCGAAGCCCGGAAGATCCCCCGGCTAAGCCTCTTTTACATGCCCCATGAATGAAAAGCGTCCTGACGTCGGGCGGTCAGCATTTCCTCCCGTTTTGAGCGCCTCTCGAAGGCTAACGCGAAGCAAACGACAAACGCAGGACTGCCGGCCCGGCGTAAGAGCGCACCTGCTTTGCCATAACAAAAGGGCCGGCGATGACTCGCCGACCCTTTGCCCTCGTGATTCGAAGATTACCGATGTCCACCGCCGCCACCACCGTGGAATCCGCCGCCACCCCC
>CAXTNM010000149.1:0-5940 GCA_964245715.1 uncultured Acidobacteriaceae bacterium
TCCGCACCGCCAACAACATCGACCCCGAGCGCGACATCCAGTTCACCCTCGGCCCGGTCGACACCCTCGACCACGCCTCGCGGCTCCCCAACTTCGGTTCCAAAATGGGCATTGACGCCACCCGCAAGTGGCCCGCCGAAGGCTTCACCCGCCAATGGCCCCCCATGCTCAAGATGAGCAAGGAAGTCACCACCAGGATCGACGCCCTCTGGCCCAAACTGGGTATCAAGTAAACTCGCCGGAGCCAGCCGAGCCTCCGAACGAAAGTGCTACTGAATAATCTTCGGACTTCGCATTGAATAGCCGTAAGAGTTCATCTGGGAATACGCAGAGCCTTCCCCAGAAACTCTACGGGGCCATAATCGATGGGCAAGCCAGATGCGCCGCTCTCTTCGGGTCGACCTGATCCCGGGATCCTCGCGTTTCTAGGTAGACTGCACTCTGCCTTTCTCTTCGTCGCCCTTGCCATCGCAGCAATCACCTTCCTCGCCTGGATCATCCCTCCCCTCGGCTATCTTCTGCCCCATGGCTGGGATGTCATGAAGGTCAATACCACTCTGCTGATCGGCGCAAGCTGCCTCTGCCTTTTTCTCTGGCGGCCCCGAAGTTCGGCGCGTGCGCTCCAATCCGCCCGCATCCTCGCTGTCACCGTCACACTGCTTGCCGGCGCCACCCTCACCGAGTACCTCACCCACACCTCGCTGCACATCGATACTCTCCTCGCAGCCGACGCAACCTCCCCTCTGCCCGGTCGGATATCCCTGCAGACCGCCTGGGCCTTTCTCATCATCGGCCTCATCCTTACCAGTCTGCGCGCCCGCAAGCGTACCCTCGCCATCTTCATCGACATCCTTACCCTGGGCCTTACGCTTCTCGTTCTCACCTTCCTCTCCGGTTATTTCTTCGGCGCGCTCCATCTCTACGGCGTCTCTTTGCAGAACCGCATGGCTCCGCAGACCCTCCTCTCGGTCGCGCTCATTGCCTTCGTCATCCTCACCCGCCGCAGCGAGTACGGCATCTTCTCCATCCTCCTCGGCAGCGGCATCGGCGGCCGCACCGCGCGTTTCGCCGCGCCCTGGGCAATCTGCCTTCCGTTCCTGGTCACCATCCTCCGCGGCCTGCTCCGCCACTACACGCGTATGCCACGCGAGTACACACTCGCCGTCGCCGCCAGCATCATGAGCATCTGCGGCTTCTGCCTCGTCCTCGCCCTCTCCCGCAGAACCGACCACCTCGAAAATGCCATCCGCGAGCTCTCCCTCCGCGACGATCTCACCGGGCTCTACAACCGCCGCGGCTTCTATCTTCTGGCCGAGCAGATGATGCGTCTCACCTATCGCTCTGGCGACGCCTTCTTCGTCCTCTTCATCGACATGGACAATCTCAAGCTGCTCAACGACACGCACGGGCACGACATCGGCTCCGAAAGACTCAAGCAGCTGGCCACGCTCATCGATCAATCCTTCCGCGATACCGATGTCATCGGCCGCCTTGGTGGCGATGAGTTTGTCGTTGCCGGGAAGGGCAATGGCGCAAGCCTGCAAACTGCGCTCGACCGTATGCAACAGCAAGCCCGCATCTCCGCTGCAGCCGACACGTCAGCCGGCCCGCTCGAGTTCAGCTTCGGGTACGTCAGCTCGCAGCGAGGTTCCCCTTACTCGCTCGACGACCTTGTAGAGCAAGCCGACGTCATCATGTACAACGCCAAGAGAAGCAAGAAAGAAGCGCTCGCTTCAGGCCTTTCGACGCCTGCCCTGAACGCCGCATCGCACGCCATCGCGTAAGCTCCCACGGCGGCCAGGCGGAAGGTCTACAATCGGCACGGTGAAATCAAAAAAGAAATTGTCTCCATCTTCTGAGGTCGACGCAACCTACGCCGCAGCAAAAACCCTCCGCAAGTCCATCTCGCCCGACAACCTCGCCGCCTGGAACTCCACGCTCCGCAAGCAAACACCACAGCAGCTCATCGACGCCACCCTCAAGGATCGCCTCGCCGACCTCACCGCCATCCGCTACCAGCGCATGGCCGTAAGCCCCTTCGGCTTCTTCCGCGGATCCGCCGCCGTCATGGCCTACGACCTCTCACTCTCGCCCCACACCGGCATCGAAGCCCAACTCTGCGGCGACGCTCACGTGCAGAACCTCGGCGCCTTCGAAGGCGTCGACGGCCGCCTCATCTTCGACATCAACGACTTCGACGAAACCATGCGCGGGCCCTTCGAGTGGGACCTCAAGCGCATGGCAACCTCCATCCTGCTTGCAGGACGCGACGCCAGGGTCAAACCCTCGGTCATCGCGGAAGCGGCCGCGCAGTTCCTCGTCTCGTACGTCAGCCTCATCCGCCTCCTGCATCCCATGCCGGTGCTCGACGTCGCCCGCTACCAGGTGCATCGTCTCGGTGCCGTCGCCCCCATCTCGAAGATCCTCGCGCAGGCCCAGCGCGCCACCCCCGTCCTCACGCTCGATAAGCTCACAAGCCAGTACCCGAAGGGCCGCATCTTCAAGACCACTCCACCCGACCTGGTCCGCCTCGAACTCGATCGCGAGCCCGAACGCGACGCCGTTCTCGCCTCGCTCAAGCCCTACCTGCACTCCATCCAGCCCGAGCGCCGCCACTTCTTCGCGCGTTACACTCCCATCGACGTAGCCTTCAAGATCGTCGGCACAGGCTCCGTCGGTCTGCGCGACTACATCGTCTACATGGAAGGCAACGGGCCCGCTGACCCGCTCTTCCTCCAGATCAAGCAGGAGTCCCGCTCCTGCTACGCCCCTTACCTCTCCGGCAAGTCCCACCAGCCGCCAAACCAGCCCCTCGCCAGACACCAGGGGCAGCGCGTCGCCGAAGGCCAGCGCGCCATGCAGATCCAGTCGGACCCGCTGCTCGGATGGACAACCATCGGCCCCCACGACTATCTCGTCCGTCAGCTCAACGACCACAAAGCGTCCATCGATCTCACCACCCTCAAGCCTGCCGATCTCTGCGACTACGCCTCCGTCTGTGGCGAGATCCTCGCCCGCGGTCACGCCCGCTCCGGCGACGTGCGGCAGATTGCCGGCTATATCGCCAATGGTAAGCGCTTCTCGCGCGCCATCCTTGCCTTCGCCCAGGCCTACGCCGACCAGATGGCCACCGACTGGAAGCACTTCACCAGGTCAACGAAGCACTAAATCGCTGAAACGCAAAGCGTCCCAAACCACACGAAGTGGTCGCCGCCCGCAATAAGGACGCACTTGCCTCCGCCTTTGCCTTACCATCATTGCAGGAGGCAAGCCCGTGTCCACCGCAACCTTCGCCTACTCCCCAACCGCTACCAGGCGATCCCCAATCTCCTGGACCATCTGGGCCGGTGTCCTCGGCGTCACCAGCTCGACCATCGGTGGCGCCTGGGACGTCGCATGGCATCGCTCGATCGGCCGCGACTCCTTCCTCACGCCTGCCCACATCGCCATCTACATGTGCGGCATCGTCGCGCTCTTCGTCTGCGCGTACCTCATCTTCTACACCACCTTCGGGCCCAACCACGGTGCAGCCCGGGAGCTCAAAGCCGAATCTGTCCACGTGCTCGGCTTCCGTGCGCCGCTCGGAGCATTCATCGCCGCCTGGGGCGGCATCGCCATGCTCACCTCGGCGCCGTTCGACAACTGGTGGCACGCAGCCTACGGCCTCGACGTCAAGATCATCTCGCCGCCGCATACCCTGCTCATCCTCGGGATTCGCGCCATCGCCGTCGGCATCCTTTTCCTGATCCTGGCCGCCATGAACCGCGCTCGCGGCGTGCCCGCGCTCGCCAGCCAGTACAAGACCCTTCAGGGCCTCTTCCTCTACATGGGAGGCCTCATGCTCATGGGCCAGATGTTCTTCCTGCAGGAGAACACCTGGGACGTCGTCCTCCATCGCGGCATCGCCTACATGGTCCTCGGCGCCGGTGTTCCCGTCGTCTTCGCCCTCGTCGCGACCGTTACCGAAAACCGCTGGGCCTCCACCATCACCGCCGCCATCTACATGGTCTGGATCTTCGCCGAGATCCAGATCTTCCCGCTCATCCCTGCGAGCCCGAAACTCGGCCCCGTCTTCTTTCCGGTCACCCACCTCGTGCCCGCTAAATTCCCCGTCCTCTTGCTGCCATCGGCAATCGCGCTCGACCTCCTCTGGCAGCGCCTCCGCACCTGGAAGCCCTGGCAGATCGCCGCCATCTCCGGCGTCGTCTTCATCGCCATCCTCTTCGCGGTCGAGTGGCCCTTCGCCAACTTCCTCATGTCCAAAGCCAGCGAAAACCGCTTCTTCGGCACCATCTACTTCGATTACAACTCGCGTCCCGAAGGCTTCGACCGCATGCGCGTCTTCTTCCGCCCCGAATGCGGCCTCTTGCTCGCGCGCCACCTCGTTGAAGCCACTGTCTTCGCCTCCATCAGCACCTGGTGCGGCCTGAAATTCGGCAACTGGATGCGCGCCATCCAACGCTGACCACTGACAACTGACAACTGAAAACTGACAACTGACAACTGACAACTGACAACTGAAAAATCATCGCCTTCACTCCTCCAGAGCCTCACAACATGAACCCCAAAAATCTCCCCCAGCTCGCGCTCCTCCTCCTCGCACTTTTCCTTCCTATTACCCCGGCCCACGCCCACGTCGGCTCAAAAGACGTCTTCCAGACCGTGCACGCCGGTCCTTACACCCTCTACGTCACAGTCCGCCCGCCGCTCGTCATCCCCGGCGTCGCCACGGTAGAAATCCGTAGCACCGGCGCTCCCATCACCGGCCTCAAAATCACTCCGCTCCCGGTCACCGGCGAAGCCTCCAAACATCCGCCCGCCGCCGACATCATGCAGCAGAACGCCACCGACAAAGCCTTCTTCACCGGTGCCGTTTGGATGATGGCGCCCGGAGCCTGGCAGGTCCGCATCGAAGCCCAGGGTGTCAACGGCCCGCAAACCGCCTCCGTCCCTGTCCTCGCCGTGCCCACCGCGACCCTGCACATGCAGCGCAGCATGGGCATCCTCCTCGGTTTGCTTGGTCTATTTCTGGTTCTGTCGATGGCCGGCGTGGTCGCCGCCAGCGTCCGCGAAGCCCGCCTCCCGCCCGGTGCCGAGCCCACCCCGATGCTTCACCGACGTGGCCTCATCGCCCTCACCATCTCGCTCGCCGTCATGGCCTTCATGGTCTACGAGGGCGGCCAGTGGTGGAACGTCGAAGCCGCCGACTACGCCGAAAACGTCTTTGCTCCCACCCCCACCTCTACCAGGCTCAACGGCAACCAGCTCGACCTCTTCGTCAAAGCCCTGAAGCCCGAAGACGTCCGCCGCAATCGCCTCAACGACGACTACCTTCCCGACCACGGCCATCTCATGCACCTCTACGCCATCCGCTGGCCCCAGATGGACGCGGCCTTCCATCTCCACCCCACGCTCGCCTCCGGCGGAGACTTCCGCGACCAGCTTCCCACCATGCCGCCCGGCCACTACCGCCTCTTCGGAGACGTCGTCCACGCCAACGGCTTCCCCGAAACCCTCCTCGCCACCATTGACATTCCCGCCAACATGCCCGGCACCGCGCTCTCCTCCGAAGACGCCGAAGCCCTTCCCGCCGCCATCGGCCCCACCCTCCTCGGCACCTCCTACAAGCTCCCCAATGGCTACACCATGGTCTGGGATCGTCCCGCCTCCCTGACCGCCACCACGCCCTACGCCTTCCGCTTCCGTCTGCTCGACCCGGCAGGGAGGCCCGCCACCGACATGCAGCCCTACCTCGGCATGGCCGGCCATGCCGCCTTCGTCAAAACGGACGGCACCGTCTTCGCCCACACCCATCCTGAAGGCTCCGCCGCCATGGCCGACATCATGCTCGCCGACGCCAGCCTCAGCCCGGGCGACCCCACCGGCATGGCAACCTCCACCCCACAACAGCTCTCCCCCGAGGTCGACTTCCCCTACGGC
>CAXTNM010000150.1:0-5900 GCA_964245715.1 uncultured Acidobacteriaceae bacterium
ACAGGTTCCCAACCAGGGGGGCCGAATGATCCTGTTTCTGTGAGCCTCGGCATCGGCCCCTAGCCTATCAAAGCGCGACTGCCAGAAAGCAGTTTCTGGCGACCGTCGTACATGTGATAAGGGATGTTATCGCGCGTCCCTTGCCCGCTGCCCTCCACGGTTTGTACAAACCTAAACCAACGTTTAACCTTTGTACAAGGTGGCCAGCATGGCGGATTTCATCGCGTATTACCGGGTTTCAACCGACCGGCAAGGGGCTAGTGGCCTAGGCCTGGACGCGCAACGCCAAGCCGTCGCCGGATTTGTTGGCACGGGTCAACTTGTAGCGGAGTTCACGGAAATAGAGAGTGGGCGCAGGCACACGAATCGGCCCCAGCTCCTGGGAGCTCTCGCGGAGTGCCGCAAGCGCCGCGCCGTGCTTCTAATTGCTCGCCTGGACCGTCTTGCCCGCAATGTGGCCTTCATCTCCGCCCTAATGGAGAACGGCACCGATTTCATCGCCTGCGACATGCCGACCGCAACCCGGTTGACCATTCATATACTGGCGGCGGTCGCGGAGCACGAACGCGAGATGATTTCCAAAAGGACAAAGGCCGCGCTTGTCGAGGCGAAACGCAGAGGTATGAAACTGGGCAATCCTCGGATCGAGCAAGCGCAGGCGGTAGCTCGGACAGCAGCACACGCCACCCGCCCAGCTCCGGAAGTGGCTGCGCTGATGCAAGGATGGCGACGTCAGCAATGGTCGCTACGCCGCATTGCCGACGAACTCAATCGTCTCCATATCCGCCCGGCTCGGGGACGCCAGTGGTACGCCAGCAGCGTCAGCAATCAACTCGCGAACGGATGATTACCAGGGTGCTTACTCAACGTTGAGTTTCGCCCACTCGCTTTGAATTGCCTTATACCGCTCAAGATATTCTTGGTGGCAGCATACATGGATGAATGTAAGCGCAAAGAGAGTGCGGTTGCAGCCAAACAGCAAGCTAGCCACTCTCTCCGGGGTGACCGGATCAACGTACATCAGGGGCCCATCTATATTCTTGAGCCGATTTCGCAACATCACAAAGCTCGCGTGTACAGCGTTCGCTGCGCCTCCCCATGCAGTCATTAGCCAACGAAACTCATGGGTCTGGAACTTCTCGTCCAGGAAGGCAGCACGCTTGTAGATGTTCCTCGTTGCCCAGTCTTGGGAAGACTTGTTGAACTTAAACGCCAAAGCGTGTTTTTCGGCCCGCTCTTTTAAGAGTTGCAGCTCCTCCTGTGTGTAGGCAGTATTCGCGCCGGGAAAATCTTCCATGAAGCGCTCCAGCTCTATCCATTCACGGTATTCGCCGTGGGCTTCGTAACGGTCGAGCTCGCTGGCGTCAGCATGGGCTAAGTACCCGATGTTTATAACGTTTTCAATCAAAGTCCTTAGCAAAGCGAAGGCATCGTCAATCGCGCCAGGCGGCTTTTGAGCAGCTGCGTACAGTGCGTCATGGGTCTCCAGGCAACGGAGAGACAAAGACGTCAAAATAATGTCTTTGCGTGAGAGCTGTAACGCTTTTTTAGGTTCCGTTATGACTTCGGCAGCGAAGGGACGGAGCTTTACAGCAGTTCCTACTTCATGCTCAGTGTTGTGAATAAAATGTGGCATGTCGTACTCCAGAGTGCTTCATTCCGAGGCACCGCATTTGCTCTCGTACTTCCCTACCCTCCAGCGCTGGGCTTTGGGATGAAGGCCTTGATCGCGCATACGAGCTGCTTCGACTGGACCGAGGCTTCTACTGTGTCCGATCCTGCGACCTGTCACCCAACCTTGGTATTCGGAACGTATCTCGAAGTACCGAGCCAGAGAGGGGTACATCCCTTTCAGCATGTACCTGCCTAATCCTTTAGGATTTACGGCTTCTTGGATGTGAAGAGCGCGATTGTCCTTTATGACACCAGCCGCCTGCTCTAGCCAAACGGGGACCCTGCTGAAGAAATCACCATGACGAGACGCAGGAACATGGACCAGCCAGTGCGCGTTTAGGCACCCGTCTTTGTTTTCTATGACCCAAACGAAGGCTGGTAGCGCTTTGGGCAGCCCCGCTCGTCTCCCCGGCCTAGTGATCCACTTCCCGAAAGCGTTGCGTATTGATTGCAACGCTCGATCAACTAGTTCTTCAGGGCATGTAGTCAGGGAGAAGTTGATCGAGACAAGCAAGTTCAGTGGCAGGTCTTTGCTCTCGGCGAGCCTAATCGCGTGATGCAAGTTGCGCGCGGGAATCTGCCGGATGTAGTCACTCTGACGCCGTTTGGGTTGTTGGCCGTGCCCGCTCACCTAAACCTCTACATATGGGCTCCAAAGCCGCTAAGAACCCAACATCTTGTCTAAAAGTAGGGTATATGTATTTAGAAGTTGGGGCAAACAAAAAGCGTAAAAACTTTGGCATTTACGGGGAAGGTTCCTGATATCTTTTCTCCCCCCACAACGGCGCAGAATCAGGCAGCATGGATTCATGCACGCATAGGAGCATGAAATCATGCAAATCATCGTAATCAACTCTCAGAAGGGTGGCAGCGGCAAAACGATGCTGGCGAAGCATCTTGCCGTGGAAGCAGAACGCGCCGGCGATGGTCCTGTGTTCTTAATCGACACCGACCCACAAGGCAGCCTTACGGCCTGGCACGCCAAACGGGAGTCCGAGATTCCCCAGCGAGTCGAAATCCCGTTTGAAGGACTGCGGAAGGGCCTAAACCTCTTACGTGGGCATGGGGCGGCGTACTGCATTATCGACACCGCTTCAGGTCGGATCGACATTGCCAAGGATCTCTTTAGGCTGGCCGACTTCGTGATCTTCCCTGTCCAGGCGAGCGAAGACGATCTGACGGCGGCCCCGGTGACCGTTCAATCTCTCAAAGAGACCGGCGTTCCCTTCCTGTTCGTCCTTACCCGAGTCAAAGCGAACACGCTCATCACAGCCCAGGCTGCGGCAGTGCTTTCCAAGCACGGCGAGGTGGCTGAGACGTTCGTGAATGATCGAACAGCCTACAAAGCTCCGTACGCTCAGGGGCAGACGATCACCGAAGCGGAGCCAAAAGGCGCGGCAGCTAAGGAAATTGCTGCGCTATGGAAGAACATAAAATCATGCTTGCATGAAAGCATGCAGAAGGGCAGGGAGGTAGTCGCACATGGCTAAGGCTCTTGAGTTGAACCCGGATACGCTGGCCGTCATGCCATCCGTCCCACAAGCAGCCCAGGTGAAGGCTGCACAAACGGAGGAGCCTAAGCGTGGGAAGACCGCTTCCAAAATCGAGCGGGAGCCCTTACAGGTGCGTTGGCCCACCGAGGATGTAAAAGCCGTGAAGCTGGCGGCCATCCAGATGGATTTTCCAACCGTGAGCGACTTCATGCTTGCATGCTTTCATGCATACATGAAGAACAAGAAAGCTTAGGCTGCCACTTTGCCGAGATCCAAGCCCAAGCTCCCCAGTGCTGCAGACCAGCTCCTACTCGATGCTGCCGTGGAGATTAAACAGAACCCAGATGCGACCGAGACGGCGTTTATGGCGCGGCAGCTGGTGCAGTGCACTCTGCCGCACAGTGACCCGGGCGACACGCCGATCTGGACACGCACCAACGGCAATCTGACGCTCGTGATCCAGCCCCACATCGACCGCCAGACGCGGAAAGCCCTATACCCCTTCGGCTCTATCCCCAGGTTGTTTCTCTTCTGGCTGGTGACTGAGGCAAAACGAAAGAAGAGTCGGCATATCCGGCTGGGCAATAGCCTCGACAACTTCATGCGGGAGATCGGACTGAACCCGAGGACCGGGGGAGGGAAGCGCGGTGACGCCAAGCGCCTCCAGGAGCAGATGCGCCGGCTAATCGACGCTCGTATCAGCTTCGAGAGCGAAACCGAAACCCACGGCCGCTACCTGCACATGGATGTGTCCTCCAGCGCCGAGTTCTGGTGGGATTCCAACAAATCTAATCAGGCGAATCTTTGGGAGAGCTGGATCGAGCTTGGCGAGAAGTTCTACGAGGCCGTGACGCTGTCCTCTGTGCCGGTGGACCTGCGAGCGCTACGGGCGCTAAAACGGTCACCCCTGGCGCTGGACCTGTACGCCTGGCTGACCTACACGGCCTTTGTCGCGACGAAGGCACGCAGACCACGCACCGTGCCATGGGAAGCGCTGCACGCTCAGATGGGAGCCGAGTACGCCGAGATCCGGATGTTCCGGACCAACGTCCGGTTGGCATTGAAGAAGATCCAGCTTGTCTACCCGGAGCTCAAATTGGAGCTCACTCCGGACGGCATGACCGTTCTCCCGTCACGCTCTGCAATCGCCGCTACCACCTGATTTCCGCGTTCCGCTACGGTGAAACGCTATCGCCTGTTTGGAACCAGTTTTGGCTTTTGCACGGTGAAACGCTATCGCCCCTACGGTGAAACACTATCGCTTCCACGGTGAAACACTATCACTCTCCCATGTTAAGTTTAATTTTTTCAACTCTTTATGGGTTCGCGTAGTTTACCTGTAGTTCTTACCTGTAGTTCTTTATGTCCTGTAGTCGATAAAGCGGACGAACGAGGAAATCAGGAAAACAGCAACGTGTACACAGTTGTGTATCATGGCTTTTAGAGTGGGTCAGCGTGGAACTGGAGTTTGAGTGGGATGAAGACAAGGCCGCAGCCAATCTCGCCAAGCACCGTGTCTCGTTCCTGACGGCTGCCGAGGTCTTCGCCAACGAAATCCTGGAGCGGATCGACGACCGGGAGGACTATGGCGAGGTTCGCTGGATCGCTCTCGGCAGGGTGGAGGCAGAGGTCTTCCGTGTGGTGTTTACCTGGCGGGGCGACAAACTCATCCGCATCATCAGCGCCCAGAAAGCGAGCAAGGATGAACGAGAAATCTACTACCGTGCGGCACTCCCTTAGCCAGATCAAGGCCATGCGCGAACGCGGCGAGGATCAGACCAGCCCCGAGGCTCCAGAAGCCGAATCCCTAGGCGCGGAGTTCTGGAGCAGCGCCCGCGTCGTCATGCCGGCAGGGAAGACCTCCGTACATCTGCGCCTGGACAGCGATGTGGTGGACTGGTTCAAGGCCAATGGGAAGGGCCACCTCACGCGTATGAATGCCGTGCTCCGGGCCTACGTCGAGGCGCAGAAGCACTCGCCCTCGCGTTCCTAGCTGTGAGCCGTCGCCGGAGCTGTGCGGAAAGTGGGCGGCGCTTTAGCGGCGTCCAAGGCGGCTGTAGGCCGCCGTCTTTTCCATGGCTCAGTTTTGGTCTACGGAGGCATGGAGTAGTCGCCAGCCTGCCAGAGAAGAAAAGCACAGCACAAGGGCAACACAGGCCGCTGCTCCGTAGCCTACCGGTTTTGGAGCCGTCCAATGAATGTCCATCCCTAGAGAGCCCATGAGGACTCCAAAGAAGGGAAATGTTGCAAGTAGCAGGAGCGGAAGAAGCAGCAGGAGCAAACCAAGTACCGATTTACCTGCCGGGACTAACGTGTTTTCCCGGAAAGCTCTCAGCGTAAGCAAAGCCCCTGCAAATACGAGCAGTGCTGGAAACACAAAGAACAGCAGGCCTACCGTTGAGTGCACGCCCATGATGAACATGTGGTGGAGGAATAAACCCACGGTGGCATATGCTGCGACAAGGCCGAAGCCTAATGTCATCAGACTTCCACCCAGAAATCCAAGCAAGACACGACCGGTTGACGGTTTCAAAGCTCAGTCCTGTTCCTGATCGCTGCTGGGCTTTTTCACTACGAGCGAGAGCCCATAGAGAGCATTCTTCAATCGTTCCGGTGAATCCGCATAGAACTCTTCGAGCATGCCTTTGAACTTGGCAGCCGAAGCCTCCGAAATCTGGCACTGATGAATCATGGCCACGCCGACGAGGATCTTGGCGTGGTTGTCGCGCCTCT
>CAXTNM010000151.1:0-5832 GCA_964245715.1 uncultured Acidobacteriaceae bacterium
CTCACGCCAACGCCTCGCCTCTGCTGTCAACGACAAGATTGGCCTGGAGCCAGATCATGGAGGGCCTTAGGCGTGATTTCCGAAATCACGACTTTGCGGACCTAAGCGAATCAGAATCCGACGGCCGCCTCGCATACAATCAGCCAATGGGCAGGCAGACGCGGTTCCACATGCTCCCCGGCGACTGCAATCGCTTCATCAGCTTCCTGCAAGAACGCGATCCGGTTATCGTCACGGAGTGGCATTCATCGAAGTCTGCGGGAGTTGAGGCCGTAAGCCGTCCGTGGGAAAGAGGAGGTATGTATTGCCTTTGGAATCAGGCAGTCATCCCCACTCTGAATCGCGAAACAACAGGACAATACTCCAACATCAGCTTCTCTGCTCCCGTCATTGAGCTCAGCTATGCCTATCCCGAGGTCGAAACGTGGAACGGACAGGCTTCGCTCGTGCAGGGACGGATCTGGGCGAGCTTTGAGACTGACAACAAGTCGTTCGAGAGTTGGTACAACGCAGCCGTGCGATGGATTCGCAAGAATTTCATCCGTGACCAGGCCCTGGGACTAGATCGCGACTCGGTTGGACCCGAGGCCTATGAGTGGTTCAAGAGCGGTGGGTTGTTGCTTCCGGGCTTTAGACCGCCGCTTACCGATGCTTGGTTAGGGTGGGCCTGCGTTCAGAATCAGTATCGCGAGTCTTTGCTCACTAGGTAGCATCGCCCGACGCTTCCGCGATGGGGCGACCGCCCCGAGATCCGCTCTGGCAGCGCAAGGAACAAGCGAACCAGGTCGTTCGTAAAAAACGGCGTTATCGGCAATCACCCCTGACAGCCGGAGTTGTCGTGGGTGAAATAGGGCTTGTGTTTAGGGCTGGCCGGAATACTTGATGATTACGTCACCAATGTGTCGGCGCTGCCCCAACATCCACTCAGGCCTGGTGCCAGCGGCAGTTGTGGTCAACGAGAGCATGTTTGGGCCTGCCCACTCGATGCTGATGCTCTTTTCCGCCAGTGTAAAGCTGCGATGCCGCCAGAAGCTAATGATGGCGTGCTTCATCTCTAGGGTCGTGGGTGTGTGGTCATCAATGAGAACCGCATACCGGGGTCCGTTCAAGGCCTGGTCATCCGTTCGCTGAATCTCAAAAGCGACCCTGTCTGGTGAGTAAGGGACGGTCTGAAGGATCTCATAATGGCCGCCGAAATCCAGGTCGCCATCGAAAAGGAGGAACCCAGAAACTACAAGCACAACGAGAATTACTCCCAAGATCATCAGGCCTCTTCGTTGCCCGGTTCGCATGACAGAAGAATAGCTTGTGGGTTGTATTCACTGAAACGTGCGTTTCAGTCTCATCATGTGGCGCGCTGATGATCTAGCATGGTTCCGTGCAAGGCCGTCACAATACGCAGGGTTTCCACTGGAAACGCATTCTGCTCGTCGGCTTTGCCCTTGGAGCACTGGTCCCTCTTTTCTGGGGAGTTGCCGGCATGGTGCTTTTCAACGTGCCAGAGGGCGCTCTGTCGGTGCTGTTCTGGAAGGCGGCTTATCTAACGTGTCCTTTCTGGGTCATCGAAGGGTCCAAATCGCTGTTCCTCATGCCTCTCCTGAATGGCTTGCTGTATGCGTGCCTAGCTGTTCTGGTGATGAGTGTCCCTCGCCTCATGAGGCGTTGATCTAGCGCTGTTACTTCTGAAACGGAGGTTTCATCCGGGTACATTAGCGTTGCCCGATCTGAAAAATTCGACGTGTCCGATAAGCAACTTAGAGGAACGGCATCATTTCAGCCACGAAAGAGGGGCAAACATCGCCGCAGCCCGTCTAGAGCGAAGAGTCCCTGAGTGAGCAGAAAAAGTAGCGGGGAGACTATGAAGGCGAGCAGCACCGTCACAGCTAAAGGCGAGGACCCGTCTGTCAGTTTGACACGCTGCGCTGCAACGGCAGCGCCAAAGAATAATGTTAAGGACACAACGCTAAGCCCAAGATGCCATAGGGCCACACGAGCGTTCCAATGAACCATCCACATTGAGTACAGGAACGCGAAGATGCAGAGGCACGAAGCCGCGCCGAAGCAAAGTAGATGATAAGGAATGAGATAAGTTTTTTTCAGCAGCGTTAGTGTCATCCCCGCTGAGAAATTGAAGCGTGAGCTGAGCAGCCCCACGGAGAGAACGAAGAGCGCAGTCCCAGCGAAGAGTATCGGAATGCGAGGCATTTGACCTCCGTCGATCACACGTTACCAGCAGATTACACCCCTATAGGTGCTGCGACTGGAAAATGGCGTTATAGGAAACCTTGGACCTGGGGTGCTCTTTATCGTTCCATTACCCTTTGAACCTGGACCGCTGACCATTCCCCAATTCTTCGAGGCGTTGGGATCTCACGCGAGTTGAGTTCTGCCGCGATCGCGCGGAGCGAGCTCGCGCCGGTGGCTTGTATGGCTGTGATCGTCGGAATGAGCTCCGATCGGACCTGGCTTGCTTTTTGGCTACGCACCTGCCGCGCTGCAGCTCCGATCTCTGCAAAGCGTTCAGCCGACACGCGCCGGCCGCCAAGCTTAGTTCCCCGCGCTTTTGCGGCGGCCAGGGCTGCCTTGGTTTTCTTTGAAATGGCCTCTGCCTCCTGCTCGGCAACGGCGGCCAGGATATGGACGACAAAACGATTCGCCTGGGGCATATCGACAGCCACGAACTCGACGCCAGATTCCATGAGGTTCGAAATGAAGGCGACGTTGCGGGCAAGACGGTCCAGCTTGGCGATCACCAGGGTAGCGCGATGCTTGCGGCAGAGCTTGAGGGCGGTAGCGAGGGCAGGCCGATCATTGCGCTTTCGGCTCTTGACCTCCAGGACCTGTTGCACCAAGGTTCAGTTTGCCCCATTGAGGAATCCGGCAACAGCAGCGCGCTGCGCTTCGAGTCCAAGGCCGCTAGTTCCCTGCCGCACCGTCGAGACTCTCAGGTAGCTCACAAACCTGCTCTTCGCCATCGTTTCGGTCCTTTGTTACGTTTCTTCTACGTCCGTAGAGGAACGTAACAGATGCTGAGAGCCACATACTCAACGCTTCGTGGTCCGAGTTGGACGAATCTGCCGATAAACTCGATTTTCACGGGTGGTTCAAACCATCGAAGTTGCCGGGAATCCCGTTTTGCAAGCATTTGGTATCAGCTTGCAGGGGTCCTGCTACGGCCATCCTTACAAACGGGTAACGGTGAGGGCGGCTTAACGCCGATTCTGTTCAGGGCAACTCTAATAGCCCCAGCAGAGGTTAGATCACCTCGAATGCAGTCAACAATGGGAAGGAGCGTGAGCAGCTTAGGAACAGCGGATCTCGCACGGGGTCCGAGTTCCCCAACGAGACAGCACTAGGAGCGGTCACGACGCTACCCGGCACATCGGCTCCAACCGTCTCGAACTCTGGTACAAGCTCAGCTGCGGTCTTCAACTTCGGTTTACCTCGGCAGGCAGTATCGAAGTCTAACGTGACTCTGATGACGACCGGCACAGTGCTGGGAATTGGAGCGTGCTCTGCATTGACACCTGTGACACTCACCGGCTTGGTGTCCGGCATGGAAGTCGAAGCCTTCCCGCTCAGCGATCCTCTGAGCACAGGTAATCCGGCCCTCTTACATACTTATGCTGCTTACGACTCCCCGAATACAGCAAAGGTACAGGTCTGCAATCAATCAACACTGCTAAGCCTCACAGCTAGCGGTGCCGCTTACACAGTAGTTGCTTTCAGCTATTAATCCGGATAAAGCCTCAACATAACAGTTTCAACATGAGCTAACGAGATGACAACACGCAAGAGAAGTGTTCAGAGAGGACGACGAACAGTGTCACCAACCAAATGTCTGACCACCAGAAGATCCAAGACGACGCAATCAAGCAGCTAGCTGAATCACTACAAGCTCTTACCATTCGCTTGCCTCAAGACTATATGCCAAGAGAGGAGATTCTAGAGAACCGGGAGCGTACGAAAGAGATGCGAGACCAACAGAATCAGCGCCTAGACAAGATCGAATCGAAGGTCGATCAGGTGCTAATTAATCACGCTCATAACCATCCGAGCAAATAAGGCCAAATAGATGAATACCTTTACCTATTCGAAGTCCGGCCTTCAACTCACCGCATCATTTGAATCCTGCAAGCTGACAGCCTACCGAGACTCAGGTGGTGTGCTCACTGTCGGCTGGGGGCATACAGGTCCAGACGTGTATGAAGGCATGACCATCACTCAAGACAATGCTATGAGGTTGTTGATAGCTGACATTGGCTATGCAGAGAGAACAGTCAACATGCTAGTGACCTATCCGGCTCTTACCCAAGGCGAATATGACGCTCTAGTAGATTTCGTGTTCAACGTGGGTGCCACAGCATCCGCACATTCAACACTGCTCAGAGAACTAAACGTAGGCAACATCCAAGCTGCGGCAGATGAGTCTGAAGCTTGGGATCATGTAGCAGGCGGTTGTAGCAGGACTACTACGCAGGCGGCAGGCTGAAGAAGCAGAGTTCGAAGGAGAGGAGGCAGCATGAATGAGCACACACTGTTCGTTTTACTAGGCTATTGGGTCTTCAGCGCAATTGTGGGAGGTATGCCTATGCCGACATCCACAAGCTCCCAAGCATATACCTGGGCGCATGACAGCTTGCAGATTCTGGCCGGAAATCTAAGCAATGCAATAGCTGTTCGTTATCCGGCTCTGAACGTACCAGCAGGATCAGCAGTAGAACATCGGGAGACACAGACCACAACGGTCGTGACACCACCGCGATAAGGCGAAAAGAACCCGGCTAAATGCCGGGTCTTTGCTTTGGAGTTATCTTGACGTTTACGACTACAGACGTTCGAAGCTCATTGAATTCTTCATTGAAGCCTCTATTCTGTCATCGAAACACTAAGCCATTTGACGTGTTCCACCCGCTCAGTGGACATCTTCGCCAACTCTTGATTCAGTCCGGATTCCTTGAGTTCCTTTGAAAGTTCCCCAAAGCCTGTTCCACAAATGAATCCACAAGCCGTGAATGTAGCCCTGGGGTTTCACACTTATCCTTCATAGAAGGATAGTCCAATCAAAATAAAACCCAGAACGCAAGACAAGAGAACCTCAAACCAAAAGCCTTTAGGATCGTCGGCACGACAAATCCACCCATGTAATCGAGCATATGCTCTTCCTGTGCAAATATAAAAAAATGACAGGAGGATCAGGACTATGCCGAAGAAAAACAATCCGTAAAGTGGTCGCGGAAGATCAAGCATGAATGGACCTTCTCTACTTTCATTCAGATGACGTTACGGTTGTAGATGCCGCATACGAAACCGACGGCTTAGCAGCGATGGCGTCCTTCTTGGGTCTATCGGGAGCACGCCGCATAAGCCCGTATGTAGTCGTCTGGGCTATCCAGGAGCGACTCAATCTCGCTGATGGTCTCGTCATGAATCTGATCTGGCTTGGACAGACGGATTAGCCGAGCAAGATGCTGACCAGCATCATCTCTATTAGCGTTACGTTCTACCTCATGCTCACCCGAGCGTAGCTGTGCAATCGCGGCGGACAGCTCTTGAGAGGTGACGGGCCGAACTACCTGCGCAACTGCAAGGTTAGGCGCGTGTAGAAGGAACCTCAAGGCTATAAGTACGATGCTGATCTTGAGCTGACGCCCTTGCATGTGTTGTGGTCCTCGGATGTAGCAGACGGTTTCATACTATAGCTGGACACGTCTAACTGGCTCTAAACTCTCCGCAAAGGTCTGTGTTTGCGGAAATCCCGCCTAAGGCCCTCCAGAATCTGGCTCCAGGCCAATCTTGTCGTTGACAGCAGAGGCGAGGCGTTGGCGTGAG
>CAXTNM010000152.1:0-2823 GCA_964245715.1 uncultured Acidobacteriaceae bacterium
GGATTGGGTTGAATGTCTGAGATCGGGGTTGGGATTATTGGCTTTGGGCTGGCTGGTCGCGTGTTTCATGCACCGTTCGTCAGTGCCGTGCCGGGGTTGAAGCTTGAGGCATTTGTCGAACGAAAGACCGATGAGGCTCATCGGGCTTACCCGGCGACGCGCACGTATCGCAGCGTCGATGAGCTTCTACGCGATCCAAGGATCGACCTGGTGGTGGTGGCGACGCCGAATGAGACGCACTACGCGCTTGCCAAGCAGACGCTTGAGGCCGGCAAGCACGTGGTTGTCGACAAGCCGTTCGCCGAGACCAGCGCCCAGGCGGAGGAGTTGATTGCGCTCGCGAGGAAGCGGGGGAAGGTGCTGGCGCCGTTTCATAACCGACGCTGGGACGGCGATTTTCTAACGGTCAAGAAGGTTTTGGCCGATGGGCAGTTAGGACGGCTCGTCACCTTCGAAAGCCATTTCGACCGGTTCAAGCCGATTCCTCGAGACCATTCGTGGAAGGAGTCGGGCCATCCGGCGAACGGCATGTTGATGGACCTGGGGCCGCACCTGGTGGACCAGGCACTGGCGCTGTTCGGGATGCCGAAGCTGGTGACGGCGAGCGTGCGCACGGATCGGGAGGGATCGGCGATTGAAGATGCGTTCGACATCATCCTGACGTATGACAAGCTGCTGGTCTTCTGCCGGGCGGCGATGCTGGCGTGCCAGGCGGCACCGCGCTTTCTGCTGCATGGGACTGCCGGAAGCTTTCGCAAGTGGGGGCTTGACCCGCAGGAACCGGCGATTGTCGCGGGGGCGAAGGTGCCGAGACTGGGGGAGCCGCAGGACTGGCTTTGCGAGGATGAGTCTTTGTGGGGTGAGTTGCTGGTGGCACCGGTGTTGACCGCGCCGGCGACGCTGGTGATGACGAAGGTGCAGACGGATTGTGGCGACTACCGCGGATTTTATGCCAATATTCGCGATGCGATCGGCAAAGGGGTGGCGCTGGCGGTGACGCCCGAGGCCGGGCTGGCGGTTGCGAAGGTGCTCGAGGCGGCACGGAAGAGTTCAGCCGAACATTGTTCGGTGGCGCTTTGAAGGCCTCGGACGCAATACAAGGGGCAGAGAGATTGCGCGAAGGGCGCTGAGGAAGATTATGGCGGATCAGAAGCAGGGTGGAGCGTTGCCGTTGGGATTTGGATGGGGCGCGGTTAAAGCCGGGATCAAGGCGAGCGGCAAGCTGGATGTGGCGATTGCGCTGGCGCCGCGGGGTGCGAACGCCGCGGCGATGTACACGCGGAACCAGGTGGTTGCGGCGCCGGTGACGGTCGGTAAGCGGCATTTGGCGGCGACGGGCGGCCGGGTTTCGGCTGTGCTGGTGAACTCTGGCAACGCGAATTGTGCGACGGGCGAGAGCGGCGTCCGGACATGTGAGGAGATCTGCAAGGCGACAGCCGAGACGTTTGGGCTTTTGTTCGATGAGGTCATTCCTTCGTCGACCGGCATTATCGGCGTGCCGCTGCCGGCTGAGAAGATTCTGGCTGTATTGCCTAACCTGACTTCGGCGCTGGGCACTTCGCCCGAGCATGCCGAGTTGTTTGCGACGGCCATCATGACGACCGACACGAAGATGAAGGTGGCGCGGGCGGTGGTGGATGTGGACGAGAGGGGCACGGGGAACTCGGGGACGATCAGCATCTTCGGCTGCGCGAAGGGTGCGGGGATGATTCATCCGCAGCTTGGCCCTGCGCTGTTGAACGCGCCGAAGCACGCGACGATGCTGGTTTACCTGTTTACGGATCTGGCGGCGGAGTCGGCGGATCTCGATTCGCTGCTGCAGGGTGCGGTCGCGGGCAGCTTCAACGCGATCTCGATTGATGGCGATACGTCAACGAACGATACGGTGTTGCTGCTGGCGAGCGGGGCGAGCGGGGTGCATCTCGATGAACGGGTTCGTCCGGCGTTTGAGAGTGCGCTGCGCCTGGTCTGCGGAAGCCTGGCGCACCAGATCGTGGATGACGGCGAGGGAGTGACGCATGTGGTCACGCTGAATGTGCTGGGCTGTCCGAGCGAGGCGGACGCACTGAAGGTGGCGAAGGCGATTGCACATTCGCCTCTGAACAAGACGGCCTGGTCGAGTGCGGATCCGAACTGGGGCAGGATCATGGCTGCGGCCGGCTATGCGGGCGTGCCGTTCGATCCGGCGCTGACGCGGCTTTGGATTGGAGAACAGGCCGTCTTCGAGTTCGGGATGAGGGCGGCGCTCTTCGACGAGAAGGCGGCGCACGAGGTGATGAGCCAGCGGGAGTTCACGATTACGCTCGATATTGGCCAAGGCACGGAAGGGTGCACGTTCCTGACATGCGATTTGACGGAAGCGTACGTCAAGATTAACGCGGCGTACTCGACCTAGGCCTGCCGGAAGGGCAACGGTGAGTGGGGTATTGGGTTCCGGCCGACGGGAGGAGCCGCGAAACTGGTGCGGTTACCGGGACAAAGTGACGTTTCGCCGCAAGCCAATTATCTTTAGAAGCGTAGGTGTGGATAACGCCGGGTTATGAGCGCGAAGGATTGGGAGCAAGCATGGATGCAGCGGTGATGGATCAGGCGACGGACGCAGTGGCAGTTTCGGGTGGGAGCGAGGCGGCGCGGCAGGATTTCAGTGCCGAGGTCGTAGAGTGGCTGGAAGCGTTCGACCAGGTCGTCAAGGCCGAGCCGGCGCAAGGTGCGGAGCTGCTCGATGCGCTGAGGCGGCGGGCGGGCGAGACGGGGGTACAGGTTTCGGGTGCCGTGACGACGCCCTACCGGAACACGATTCCGAAGGAAGCCGAGGGTCCCTAC
>CAXTNM010000152.1:2833-5356 GCA_964245715.1 uncultured Acidobacteriaceae bacterium
TCCCTACCCTGGTGATCGGCAGCTGGAGCGCCGGATCGAGGCTCTGATTCGCTGGAATGCGATGGCCATGGTGCATTCGCAGAACAAGAAGGATGCCGGGATCGGCGGCCATATCTCGACGTATTCTTCGCAGGCGACGCTGCTCGAGGTGGGGTTCAACCACTTCTTCCGCGCGAAGTATGGCGATGAACCAGGCGACTTCATTTATTTTCAAGGGCATGCTTCACCCGGGGTGTATGCGCGGGCATTTCTCGAGGGCCGGTTTGATGAATCGCGCCTGAAGAACTTTCGCCACGAACTGCGCGACGAGCCGGGGCTGTCGAGCTATCCGCATCCCTGGCTGATGAAGGATTTCTGGAATTTCCCGACTGTCTCGATGGGCATTGGGCCGTTGAATGCGATCTACCAGGCACGGTTTATGCGGTATCTGGAAAACCGCGGGCTGATTCAGAAGACAGGGCGCAAGGTCTGGGGGTTCCTGGGCGATGGTGAGACGGATGAGGTGGATACGCTGGGGGCGATCTCGCTGGGATCGCGCGAGAAGCTGGACAACCTGATCTTCGTCGTGAATTGCAACCTGCAGCGGCTGGATGGGCCGGTGCGCGGCAACAGTCGCATTATCGATGAGCTGGAGGGTGTGTTCCGCGGCGCTGGCTGGAATGTGATCAAGGTGCTGTGGGGTTCGGATTGGGATGACCTGTTCTCACGCGATAAGTCCGGCCTGCTGCTGAAGCGCATGGAAGAGTGCGTCGATGGCGACTTCCAGACGTTCAAGGCGAAAGACGGGGCTTACCTGCGCGAGCACTTCTTCGGCAAGTACCCGGAGCTTCTGGAGCTGGTTAAGGACTATAGCGACGAGCAGTTGGGGGCGCTGCACCGGGGCGGACATGACCCGGCAAAGATCTACAACGCGTATAAGCAGGCGGTCGAGCATACGGGTGGGCCGACCGTGATTCTGGCGAAGACGGTAAAGGGTTACGGGCTCGGATCGGCGCAGGCGCGCAATGCGACGCACAGCGAAAAGAAGCTGACGGATGACGGGCTGGCGGCGTTTGTGAAGCGTTTCGATATTCCGATTCCTGAGGAAGCGGCGAAGGATGGAGCGTTTTATCGGCCGGATGCGCACTCGCCGGAGCTGGAGTACATGCAGGAGCGGCGTGCAACGCTGGGCGGGTATCTGCCGCAGCGGAGTGTGCCTGTGATTACGGGGCGGGCTTCCGACTTCAAGGCGCCTGCGCTTGACTTCTTCGCGACCTGGACCGCGGGCTCGAAGGGGCGTTCGATCTCGACCACGATGGGCTTCGTGAACCTGCTGAATGCGCTGATGAAGGAGAAGGCGATCGGTCGATGGGTTGTGCCGATTGTGCCGGATGAGGGCCGTACGTTTGGGCTGGAGTCTTCGATCAAGCAGGTAGGGATCTATGCGCCGTTTGGGCAGAAGTATGTGCCGCACGACAAAGATATGCTGCTGAGCTACAGGGAAGATATCGACGGGCAAATTCTTGAAGAGGGGATTACGGAGGCAGGGTCGATGGCGTCGTTTACGGCGGCCGGGACGGCGTATTCGAACTATGGAGTGCCTTCGATTCCCTTCTACATGTACTACTCGATGTTCGGGTTCCAGCGCATAGGCGACATGGCGTGGGCGTTTGCGGACTCACGCGGCAAGGGCTTCCTGATGGGCGGGACGGCGGGCCGTACGACGATGCTCGGCGAAGGATTGCAGCACCAGGATGGACATTCGCTGGTACTTTCGAGCACGGTGCCGACGTGTCGCACGTATGACCCGGCGTTTGTGTATGAGCTCGCGGTGGTGGTGCAGGATGGCATCAAGCGCATGTACGAGGATGGCGATGAGGCCTTCTACTACATCACGATGTACAACGAGGATTACCCGCAGCCGGCGATGCCGGAGGGTGCGGCCGAGGGGATCGTCAAAGGGATTTACAAGCTGAAGCCGGCGCTGCAAGGGGAAGCTGCGGTGCAGTTGTTCGGATCGGGTCCGATTCTGAACGAGGTCTTGCGGGCGCAGACGATCCTGGCGGAGAAGTACAAGGTTCAGGCCGATGTGTGGAGCGTGCCGAGCTACACGGAGGTTCGGCGTGAGGCTTTGGCCGTCGAGCGCTGGAACCGGTTGCACCCCATGGAAACTGAGAAGAAGAGCTATGTGCAGACGTTGCTGGATGGGACCAAAGGTCCGATTGTTGCCGCAAGCGACTACATGAAGTCGGTGCCGGATGGACTGGCTCCGTGGCTTGGGACACGGCTGGTGACGCTGGGCACGGATGGCTTTGGGCGCAGCGACAATCGCGAGCACCTGAGGCGGCACTTTGAGGTAAGCGCCGAGTCGATCGTGGGCGCCACCTTGTCCAGACTGGTGCGCGATGGCGGGTTCAAGGCCAAGGATGCGCTCAAGGCGTTCAAGGAGCTTGGGCTGGATGTTGAGGCCAAAGATCCGGCGAAGGCCTAGGAAGCAGTTGTTTGTTCTCGGTGAATTTGTAGAGGCCAGGGCGGGGTGGGCAG
>CAXTNM010000153.1:0-5175 GCA_964245715.1 uncultured Acidobacteriaceae bacterium
AGCCAGCGTGGCAGCGATGCGGGGTGGGTGAGCGGCTTTGCCGGGAGGTGCTGCATTGGTGCCGAGGAGAGGGTGCGAAGGAGGTGGAGCTGGAGGTGAGGGACGGCAGCCTTTTGGCGCAGCGGATGTATGCGCGGTTGGGATTTACCGTGGTGGGGCGGCGCCGGGGGTACTATGCGGAGCCGGCTGAAGATGCTGTGTTGATGCGGGTTGAGGTTTGAGGCGGCGGCACTTAGGGGTGTATAGCGGACGGAGATGGTGTCAGGTAGCCGACGTTATAATCGAGTCATCATGGTGAAAGACGGATATCTGTATGGGTTGGGCCTGGTGGTGGTGGCTGCGGTGTTGTGGGCGCTGACGCATGTGACCTGGCTGATTGCTCCACCGCTGGTGCTGGCCTTGTTTTTCCTTTGGTTTTTCCGCGATCCGAACCGGATGATTCCGCAGGGCGAGGGGTTGATTGTTTCGCCGGCGGACGGGGTGGTGACCGAGGCTGAGTGGGTGGAGACGACGCTTGGCAGCAAGCTGCGGGTGAGCATCTTCTTAAGTGTGTTCGACGTGCATGTGAACCGGGTGCCGATCTCGGGTGCGGTGAAGGTGGTGGACTACCGTGAAGGTGGGTTCAAGAATGCGATGAACCCTGAATCGGTGCTGACGAATGAGCAGACGATGATCGTGATCGAGGGGGACGGCTATGAGGTCGCGTTCAAGCAGATTGCAGGTCTGCTGGCCCGACGGATTGTATGCAACGTGCAGGAAGGCGACCGGGTGGTGCGGGGTACGCGGATGGGCTTGATCAAGTTTGGCTCGCGCTGCGATGTGTTGATGCCGGCTGAAGCGAGTCTGCGGGTGAAGGTGGGTTCGAGAGTGAAGGGTGGAGAGTCGATTCTGGCATCGCTGGTTGGCGGTGATCAGGATACGGGCGTGGAAGACTGATGGAGTCGACCGAAGAGTTTGAGAGCGCGCCGGGGCCGCGCCGCCGGCCGAGCCGCGGGATGTATGTGCTGCCTTCGGTGTTTACGGCAGGGAATATCGCCGCCGGGTTTTACGCGATTACGGAGAGCATTCGGGGCGCGGGTGGGGATGTCTCCGCGTTCAACCGGGCGGCGCTGGCGATCGGGTTTGCGATCTTGTTCGACGGGGTGGATGGACGGGTTGCGCGGATGACGCGAACGACGAGCGACTTTGGGAAGGAGCTTGATTCGCTTGCGGATGTGGTGACGTTCGGCGTAGCTCCGGCGGTGCTGGCGTGGATTTGGGGCTTTCGGATGCTGGATCCGAACTATATGCCCATGGTGCACAAGGAAGTTGTGCCGCTGGGCATTGTGGCCTGCTTTGCGTTTCTAATCTGCGGCGCGTGCCGTCTGGCGCGGTTCAACATCAGCATCAATCCGCAGCCGCGCAACCCGGGAAGGCCCGGGCGGAAGTACTTTGTCGGCATGCCGATTCCCGCGGGCGCCGGGGTGATCGCCTCGGTGATTCACCTTTATGATGGAAGTCCGATTCATGATCCGCGGATCTCGGTGGTCTGGCTGTTGCTGATTGCCGGAACGGGTTTTCTGATGGTGAGCAGCTGGCGTTTCTGGAGTGGAAAAGAGATTGAGTCGAGCGGGCGGAAGCCGTTTCAGTTTTTTGTGCTGATGGGGCTAGCGATTGCGGTGATCTGGCGTTTTTCGGAGTACGCTTTGATATCGATCTCGCTGGGGTACCTGGTATCGGGTGTGCTGGCGCGGTTGGCATACGGTTGGGGACGCAAGCGGCGCCTGGCGGCTGAGGGCAAGTAGACCTCCGCACCAGGAGACGCGCCGAGGGATGAGTGGGATAGAAGACGGATTGATCCCGACGTTGGGATTGGCTTTGTGTCTAACGTTCTGGATTTTGTAGTGAGGCGTGGAATGGCAGATGGGCTGTACAGAATCGCGATTGTGGGAGCTTCGTCGTTGGCGGGGAAAGAGCTCGCAGACGAGCTTGGCGAGTCGCTGCTTGCGGCATCGGACGTGACGCTGCTGGACGATGAAGAGGTAGCGGGTGAGGTGGCGGGCCAGGTTTCGAGCGTGGGGGACGAGGCTGCGGTGATTCAGACGATCGATGAGAGTTCGTTTGAGCGGATGGATTTTGTATTCTTTGCGGGATCGCAGGCGGCTACGCGCAAGCACTGGGATGCGGCGCGAGTTGCGGGCGCTAGCCTTGTGGATATGACGGGCGCTCTTGAAGGTGAGCCGGGAGTCGAGGTGAGGGCGCCGTTTGTGCGCGCGGCGATGGGATTGAAGGCGCTCCCGGGTCTCCAGGATTTTGCGACTGTCGCGGTGGTGGCGGCGGCATCGGCGGCGGTCATGCTGGCGCTGGTGGCAGAACGGTTGAAGGCGAAGCTGCCGCTGACCAGCGTCGCTGCGACGATCATCGAGCCTGCTTCCGAGCATGGACGCGAGGCGATGGACGAGCTGCACCAACAGACGGTCAACCTGCTGTCATTTCAGAATCTGCCTCGAGACCAGTACGACGCACAGGTCGCATTTAACGTGCTGCCCACGCTGGGCGAGGCTGCCAAGGTAAACCTGTCGGCGTCTGCCGGAACGATTGCGCGGCATTATGCGCTCGCAGTGCCGGAACTGCCTGCGCTCGAAGTCCAGGTGGTGCATGGTCCGGTGTTTCACGGGTATGTTGCTTCGGTGCTGGTGGAGTTTGCGACCGAGATGTCGGTGGCGGCGGTCGAGGCCGCGCTCGAGGGCGAGGGGATCGACGTGGTGGCGGAAGAGAGCGATCCACCGAGTAACCTGAGCGCGGCGGGACAGGAAGACATCATGGTGCTGGTGCGGGCTTCGATTCCAAGTGCAGCGGCGAACAAGGGCGGCGGCAGGCGCTTCTGGCTCTGGCTTGCGGCGGACAATCTGAAGCTGGGAGCGCTAAATGCCATTGCATGCGCGAATGATCTGAAGCGTGTAAGGCCGCGAGGGAAAGTGCAGTAGAGGCGGGATGCGGGTGCGGGCAGGTACGTTGCACAAGCCGCTTTTTACTCCCTGCAACGGAAGAGTGATTGATCTACTTCTTTTTGGTAGGAGAGACTGTGGTGAGTTAGCGGTAACACCAATCTCCCAGGGTATGAGGGCTTATGAAGTTCACAGGCAAGATGAAAACTGTCACTCATCGGATGGTAGCTGGAACATCTGTTTTTATTCAAGATGAAGCGGGCCAGGATCTCATCGAGTATGCCCTTGTGGCGTGCCTTCTTGCCCTGGCGGCTGTGGCTTCGATGAAGTCGATCGGAGAGAAGCTTGCAGCATCCTTCAATAGCGTCTCTTCCAGTGTGACGAGCTCAATTTAGGAAGCGAGTCTTCGTCTACACGAGGGAAGGTTCTATTCAGAAGGATTCGAGGTTCTTTGAGGTTCTGGATCTCCGAAGACTCTTGTTCAACTTCGGAGATCCGTCTCTCTACCGGCTGTTCCTGCCGGATGCCTCTGGAGCCAGGTGACTGGCCGGCTTAGCTGACGCCATCGAAGTGCATGGTGCTGTCGAGGGTGGTCCCGGTGATACGGTAGTTCGCGGTCAGCTTCGAGGTTGGATCGAAGAGGAAGTAAGCGCCTCCGGTGCGATCGTTGCCGGCTTCTATATCGACATACATCTGGAGCATGTAACCGTCCTGCATGTCTCTGTCGGCCGGGTTCATGGTCTCACTCTGTCCAAGTGGGATCATGCTCCACCGGTCGGATACGCCGGTACCACCCTCGTTATCGATAAATTGACATTTGCCTGCACAGACGAAGCCGCCGTCATTTGCCAGGTGAAAGGCACCGATACTCTGTCTCATTGGATCTCCGCATTTGGATAGGGTCAGTCACTTTCAAGACTCTGAACGAGGTGACTGTGGTGCATGCAAAGTGTGCGCCTGGGCTACCAGGCTTCGCAAGGATCAGATCCTTTTCAACGAAAATAGTCGACCTATTCTGTTCCATTTTGGACTAACGGTGAGTTAGTCGGGGACGTAGATAGTATGTGAGCTTTTGTTCGCTGAATTAGTCCAGCTTGCTCTTCAGTCAAGGATTGTTACTTTGTTACGGGTGATTGGTGAGACGTTGCTTGAGGCTTGCCATCGTGGCGATCTGGAAGTCCGGTTGGATGGTTTGCGCCAGCTTGAGAGCCACCTGGTAGTAAGGAAGAGCTTTCGTGGAGAGTCCATTCGCGTCGAGCGCCTCGCCGAGTTGCTGGTTGACGGCTGAGGAGTCGGGGGCGAGAGCTTCGGCTTGGCGGGCTTCGGCGAGGGCCTCCTGGGGTTGGTGCGATTGGAGGAGGAGCTGCGACTTCTGCATGTGGCTGAGGGCGGCGGCGAGTGGAATGTCGAAGTGGCCGTTGTAGAGGAAGACGCCGTTGTCGATGACGGCGTCGGGGGCGAGCTGCTTGAATTGTTCATAGGGGTTGAGGGCTCCGGGGCCAAACTCGAAGCCGGAGAGAACGCCGGCGCTGAGCAGGACGGGACCGTCGATGGCGGGGGGGACGTCGTGCGGGCCATCGATGAAGAGGGAGTCGGCGGTGATGAGCGGCTTGCAAGGGATGCCGTAGTAGGAGAAGTCGGTGACACCCTGGCCGAAGTAGGCGAACCAGCATTGCTTGACCTGGTGTTGATTGAGGTAAGTGTCGACGGACTTCATCTGCTGGCCCCAGTCGGAGCTGGAGTCCGAGAGGTAGAGGTGGACTTTGGCAGGGCCTCCGAAGGCCTCGTTGGCGTAGGAGACGTAGGCGGGGTAGGCGTGGACGACGGAGATCGCCTGGAAGAGAAGCAGGGCGGCGATGGGGAAGAGCCAGCGGCGGTTTCGCTCGATGAGGGCGCAGGCTGCGGCGGCGAGGAAGACGTCGAGAAAAATGTAGATGGGCAAAAAAATGGGCGAGGGAAAGTTTCATCATGGCGCGAGCGGCGCAGGCGGCGGCTGGCTAGAGCCCAGAGGCTGATGACGAGGAGGATGAGGAAGGTGAGCGAGGACTTGATGAGGATGGCAATGGGGAAGTAGAACCAGACCGGGTGCGGGTAGATGGTTCCGAGGAGATAGCTGTGGAAGGCATGGGACTGGATGAGGACGTGGGCGAAGCCGTAGAGGTAGGACTCGGGCAGTAGATGCCAATGGGCGGCAAAGGCGAGGACGTGGGCTTCGAACTCGCTGGGGACACGCGCGAGCAGGGTGGGC
>CAXTNM010000154.1:0-4965 GCA_964245715.1 uncultured Acidobacteriaceae bacterium
GTATGTCACAGGCTTTGCTCGAACGCGAAACGCTCGACGCGGCAGAGATCAAGCTGATCATCGAGGGCAAGGAGCTTCCCGCGGCTCGTTCACCGCTCTCGGCTGTTGATCCCGGTCCCGGTGGCGACGTTCAGAAAGTGCTGAAGCCTGCAGTCGGTGGCAAACCGGGCTTCGGAGAAGGTCAACCGAGCCCCGCTTAGTTTTCTGCTAAGGCATAACCTGTTGGGCGGCTTTCGAGCCGCCCAACTCAGTTAACCTCGTGGAACGCGTCGGAACCTTGAACGCCTAGCGTTCGAGCTAGACCTCAACGAGCGTGCATGCTTTTGCCGCCGTGCTTGCTTGACATCCACTAGCAGTTCGTTCGCACTCTTCGCATTTTCTCTTACGTGTACCCGACGTCTAAATCGTGGATTATCTCCGCCATCCGTAACCGATCTTGTCTTCGGATCTTGGCCACGCCTTTCTCTTTCCCATCCATTTGCCGTCACCGCCTGTTCGTTGCATCCCCCTGCGCTGCTAGCGATTACCATCCTACGAGTCGCTTACATCGCGCTTGATCGTCTGCTTAGCTTAGGGTTGAAGTATTTGGCACACTTCAGAGAGACGCCGTCTTCAACATATTCGCTGAATGCGACAATGAAGTCAGCACTCATGCCTCGTTGCGCTCTCATTCTCGGTATCCTCCTTGCGCCCCTCATGGGCTGCGGCTATCACTCCGTCGGTTCGGCGACTCATCTACCCGCAGGAGTTCGCACGATCTCGGTCCCGGTCTTCGCCACCCGCGCCCAGCAATTCCATACTGAGTTCGCCTTCACCCAGGCCGTCATCAAGGAACTTGACGCCCGCACCAAATATGTTGTCCTCAATCCCTCAGCGTCGGATCCCGCGGCCGACGCTGACGCGACGCTTCACGGTACGATCCTGTCGGAGATCGCCTCACCCTTAACCTACGACTCTGAATCGGGCCAGACGTCCAGCTATCTGATTACGATCACGGCGCGGGTTGTACTCAACGCCCGCGATGGGCGCGTTCTCTACCAAAACAACTCACTGATCTTCCGTGAGCAGTACCAGTCCACCCAGGACGTTTCCAGCTTCATCCAGGAGAACGGCCCCGCGATCCAACGCGTCGCGCGCGATTTCGCCCAAACCGTCGTCGGCAACATACTGGAGTCTTTCTAGATGCCTCCGATAAAATCCTTCGCCAGCACTGAACGATTTCTTGCGGAGATCCGCACGCCGCAGCTTCGGGCCGGCTACGTTCTCGCCGGCGACGAGGCTTTTCTCTATCAACGCTGCCGCGTGGGCATCCTCTCAGCACTTGCGCCTGCCGACCAGCGTGTCTTCTGCCTGCACGACCTCGACCTGAGCGAAACGCCTATTTTCGACATCCTTGATCAGGCTCAGACACCTTCGCTGATGGCGCCCTTCCAGGTCTTCTTCGTGCGGAACCTCAAGCTGCTCTACGCTCGCGGCTCCAAGAAGGCTGAGTTTGAAGCTATCGACGCCTACTTTCGTCGTGCTAACCCGCAGGCCGTCATCATTTTTGTCGCCGACCACCTTTCCATACCGACCGACCTCCGCCGCATGGACATGCAGGACAAGGAGCGCTACGAGCGGATCCGCGAAACATTGGGGGAGTGGTGCGGCCTGGTCGAACTCGCGCGTGTTGAAGAAGCCGACGCCACGCGGTGGCTAGCCGAAGCCGCGAGCGACCGCTCTGTGACGATCGACCAGGATGCAGCGCGGGAACTGGTCGACGCCCTGGGCGCCGACATGATGCTCATCGCCAGCGAATTTGAGAAGCTGGCCCTCTACGCTGAAGGCAAGATCCGCAAGCTGCTGCCGCCCTCAGAGGTTCACCGCAGCCTGGTTCCCCTGCCCAACATTACTCTCGGTGATGTTGAAACCATGGTCCTAGCTGCCAAGCAGCGCTCCCTCTATGAGCTTACCGATGCTATCTCGCGGCGTGACCGTCCTGCCGCAATTGCTCTCCTTCACGGGCTGTTGAACGCCTCGGACGGAGGCGAAGATGCCGCTATCGGGCATCTCTACATGCTCGCGCGCACCTTTCGTCAGATGCTTGTCATTGTCGAAAAGAACGTGCGCGATTCCCGCGCAATCTGGTCGGTTCTCTGGCAAGGCTTCCGCATGCCTCCCTTTGCTGCCGATGACCTCATCCGCCAGGCGCGACGCTACAAATCCCGTACCGACCTCACCCGAGCCCTGCGCCAGATCGCCCGCGCCGACCTCGAGATCCGGAGTTCCCCACCCGACAAGCGCCTCGTTTTGGAGCGACTTGTCCTCGCACTCGCCTCCGATGCGAAGCCCAGGCAGAATCTCAGCTCACAGTTCGCCATGGAACTCTAACCTCAGATTGGGAGCGGGATCTTTACTTACAAGCCGTCCCATTGAGGTAGAAGACAGTCGGCGCAACATTCTTTCCCGTGTACGTCGCCTGAAATCCGATTCCGGAGTTGGTCGCACTCGGCGCAATCGTTCCGTTGAAGCTGGCATTCGTCATCGTCAGTGACTCTCCGTTTTGCGTGTAGGTTCCGTCCCAGCTTTGCGTTATCCGTTGGTTGCCGCCGTAAGTCCAACTGAGGGTCCAGGCAGTCAGCGTCTTCGCCCCGGTGTTGGTGATCGACACCGTAGCCACAAAGCCACTTCCCCAGTCATCCGAAGCGTTGTAGTTGACGTGACACGAGACTTCTGTGGCCGCAGGTGTCGTTCCGGAAATTGTGTTCGACGCCGACGAGATCAACCCGTTTGAAGCCGCACGCACTGTGAAGTAGTAGGTAGTGGAAGCCTTCAGTCCAGTGGCCTGAAAGATCGTAGATCCACCCCCGCTACCCAGCAGCGAACCTATCCCACCCGGCACTGTGCTGCCGTAGACGTTGTAGGTGACACCAGTCGAAGCGCTGGCCACCCACTTCAGGTCGATCTCGGTCGCAGAGACAACCCTGGCAGTCAGGGCGCTCGGAGCCGTCGGAACGCTAGGCGCCCTGGTCATTGCGCTCGCTACATTGGACGCCGCAGACGTACCGCCCTGATCAGTTGCCTTGACGTGGAAGTAGTACGTCGTCGAAGGGTTCAGCCCTGCGGCCGCGTAAGTCGTTCCAACAACTCCGCTCGCAACCACCGTGCTCTGGCTTGTCGCCGACTTGCTGCTATAGACCGTGTATGCAACGCCCAGAGTCGCACTTGCTACCCAGCCGAGGTTGATCAACGTGGCCGAAGCCGCCACCGCGGACAAGCCCGTTGGTGCGGTAGGAACCGGGGGAGCATTCGTCCTGGCCCAAGCCTGATTTGAAGCCGCCGAGATATTCCCCTGCACGACAGCCTTCACAGTGAAGTAGTACAGTCTGCAGCAGTTCAGGTTGGTGACCTGATAACTCGACGAAGTCACACCCCCTGCCGCGAGAGTGGCAGTATTACCCGAAGCTGTGCCGAAGTAGACGTTATAAGTGACTCCGGGCGCCACAACGGGAGTCCACTTCAAGGCCACCTGGCTTATCGACTGTGTTGTAGCTGTAAGGCCGGCAGGTGCCGCGGGAGCGACGGGAGCGAACGGCATTTGTAGCTCAGCGAGCAGCGATTGCTTTATCTCGCTCGACGGGACTCCATCGTAGTTCGTGTCAAGCAATCCATATCTATCTTCGCCATTCAACGCCCAATAGGTCCAACTGAGATTCTTGTTGGCGCCGAGATAAAGAAGGAAGCTTTGGAACCACTGCCCCTGGCTGCCTGGCGTGTTACTTTGCAGATCCGCAGCATCGTTCGTCGTGCCAAACTCGCCAATCCACACAGGTGCTATGTTGCTTTCGCTGATATATCCCCAGAACTTGTTCCACTGAGTTACTAGGATCGCATAAGTCGTTGTGCCGTTGAACCACGCCTGAGCCGATTCATTCGGACCGTAATCATGCGCTGAATAGACAAGATGGTTGGGCTCCGAAAGTACGATGGGAGACCTTGCAACACCCTCCAGGTTCCCGCCCCACCAGGTCCAATCGTTGCCGTAGTGATTTACGCCTTCGACGAAAATCAGCAGATTTGGGTTAACCCCAAGCACCGCGTTGCCTGCTCGTTGTGCCGCCAGATGCCAGTCTGTTGATCCCCCGCAATCCCAGCAGGCACCCACGTTTGCAGTCATGTGCGGCTCGTTATGAAGATCGAATCCGATGACTGTCGGATTGCCCGCGTATCGATTTGCCAACGCAACCCAGTCCGCAACCCACGTAGACTCCGGATACGCGACGGTATACCAAAGGCCGCCAAGCTCGGCGCTTGCGCCTGCTTCGGACCGGTGGTGGTCCAGGACGATCTTCAAACCAAGCGAACCGGCAGAGTCGACGATCTTGTCGAGCACCTGAAGGGAATTCAGTCCTCTGAGTTCTGTGTTGATCGGGCCCGATGCATTGGCGTAGCCGATGTTCAAGCCTGTTCTGGGAGTCTCGATCATCTGGCTCGAAAGAGGGATGCGAAGAGTGTTGTAGCCTAGCGTTTTCACCGTCTTCAGGATTACCTTATAGTCCTGCGCGTTCAATCCATTGACGACACCAGCCTCCGTCTCGAAGCCATACCAGTTGACGCCGGCAATGCGAACCTGCTGGTCATTTGAATCGAGGATTGTGCTTCCACTCGTGTGCCAATAACCCACCCCCTGGGCGCACACCGACGCGAGCGGCAAGAACATGCCAAGAACCAAGAAGCGGATCAAGAGCGTTCTGATGGAACGAAGAGCAACCGAGCGCCTATTCATAGTGGATCCATCCAGAAGCTACAGACGTGGGCGTCGAACTCGTAGCCTGGATCGATAAACACTCCAAAACGACGTGATGATCCCTCAATAAGCAGTCGATTGGGTACGCGCGACGAGCTAAGACGATTGCAACATCAAGGGAGGCATCCCAGAATTCACCCTAAGTTGTAAGTGCAAATGCTGTTGGTTGTAAGTCAAAG
>CAXTNM010000155.1:0-4949 GCA_964245715.1 uncultured Acidobacteriaceae bacterium
TCTCCACCCCCAGCAAATCTTTCTCCGGCGAAACAGACACATAACCGATTGGCCGTTTCAACTCCAGGAACTCTTCCTGGCGGAACGCTCGCTCCGCACCACCCGCCGCCAGATTGCCCACCGGATCGATCACACTCAGCCGCGATCGCACCCTCAGCAGGAATCGCCCATGTCCCAGCGGCCATAAAAACTTATCCCGATCCCGGGTTCTCCACTCCGTCTTCGCCAGCACCTTGCCGCTCGGCAGGTCGAGCAGCAAGGCGGCGACATTTCGATCGTCATCATCTTCCTGGCGATCTGGCAGACGCGCCAGCAGGGTTCTCGCCGTGTACGTCAGCAGCAAATGGTTTTCGTCGACAAAATGAACGGTGAAGTTAGTCGCGAGCGGCGACACAAAATGCGGCGAGATCAGGGAAAATCCAAGCGGCTCGAGCGGGATCACCACCGGCTTGTCCTCCGGCTTCCCCTTACTGCCGGCACATGCCGTCCCACTCGTCGCGGTCAGGACCGCCCCTGCAAGCACTCCACTGGCGCACACCCGCGCCAGAATCCAGCCAAGCCCGCCGTGCATCGTCTTGCGTTCGTTCCCCGGAACCTTCATCACCATGGCTGCGTATGCTGCGTATCAGGATTCTTGCTGAAGCCGCCTCGCTATCGCTGAAGATCTATCGCTGAAGATTCATCGCCGGCTCTCAAGCGCGACCAAATCGGCTCACCTCTTTTATAGCCCCATCCACCCTCACCGCGCGCGATCAACCGTCAATCGCCAACATTCGCATCAACTACCCTTTCGACGGTATAACCAAAGAGACTACAAAAACACCACAACTCCTCCAGGAACCACTCGAAGGAAAACGAATGACTGCGCCGTTCAAATCCCGCCTCCATCTCGCAACCGTTGCAACTCTCACCGCCGCCTGCCTCACCGCCTCCGCCCAAACGACAGACAACAAACAACCAACAACCTCCTACACGCCCACCCCCAGCTTCGATCTCTCCTCCATCGACTCCTCCGCCAACCCCTGCAATGACTTCTACAAGTTCGCCTGCGGTCACTACGCCGCCAATCACCCGATTCCCGCCGACCAGGCAGCTACCGACGGCTTCTATAACCTGTTCAACGTCAACACGCAGGAACTCCGCGGAATTCTTGACACCGCGGCAGCAGGCGGGTCCGGACGCTCCGTCGATGCGCAGAAGATCGGCGACTACTATCACGCCTGCATGGACACCGCCGCCATCGACGCCGACGGTCTCAAGCCTCTCAAGCCTCTGCTCGCCGAAATAGCCTCCATGGACCAACTCGAGATCGCCACCGTCACCGGCAAGCTCCAGCGCATCGGTGTCAATGTCCTCTTCGGCTTTGGCGAGCAGCAGGACTACAAAGATGCCTCCAAGCAGATCGCATCCATCGACCAGGGCGGTCTCGGCATGCCCGAAAAGGACTTCTATCTCCGCACCGGCGTCAAGGATATCGAGTTGCGCAAGGACTATGTGGCTTACATAACAAAGATCCTCACCCTGAGCGGAACCCCCGCCAATCAGGCCGCGACCGACGCGAACGACATCATGGAGTTCGAAACCAAACTCGCCAGGGCCAGCATGAGCGTCACCGACCGTCGCGACCCCGACAAGGTCTATCACCTCGTCCCCATCGCCGACGTCACCAGGTACTTCCCCATGGGAACCTTCGGACGCTTCGAGGAAGCCGTCCACGCGCCCCGCGTCACGGAGATCAATGACGCCAATCCCGGCTACATCCCGGCCCTGGTCTCGATCGTGCGCGATACCGACATCGAAACCCTGCGCGCCTACATGCGCTTCCATCTGCTCTCGACCGAAGCCGGTAACCTGCCCGACGCCTTCGATAAGGCATCCTTCGAGTTCTACGGACACGATCTCAGCGGCTCCACTGAACAGCGCGCCCGCTGGAAGCGCTGCTCGGGCCAGGTTGACAGCGCACTCGGAGAAGCGCTTGGACAGGTCTACGTCAAACAGTACTTCGCCGGTGATTCGAAAGCCAGGATGCTCGTCATGGTTCACGATATCGAGGACGCGATGGACAAGGACATCGACACGCTCGACTGGATGAGCCCCGCCACGAAGGTTCGCGCCAAGGAGAAACTCCACGCCGTCGCCAACAAGATCGGCTATCCGGACCACTGGCGCGACTACTCCACCCTCACCGTCACCCCGACCGATGCCGTCGGGAATGCCATGCGCGCAGCCACCTTTGAAAACGATCGCCAGCTCAGCAAGATCGGCAAACCAGTCGACCACAACGAATGGGGCATGACGCCGCCCACGGTCAATGCCTACTACGACCCGTCGATGAACGACATCAACTTCCCGGCCGGCATCCTGCAGCCGAACTTCTACGACCCCAAGACCGATCTCGCCGTCAATTACGGCCACATCGGGGCTGTCATCGGACACGAACTTACCCACGGCTTCGACGACGAAGGCAAGAAGTTCGACGCCAAGGGCAATCTCGCCGACTGGTGGACGCCGGCGGATACCGCCGCCTTCGAGAAGAAGACGGACTGCCTGGTCAACGAGTACAACCAGTTCGTGCCCGTCGACGACGTGCACGTCAACGGCAAGCTAACCCTCGGCGAAAACACCGCCGACAACGGCGGCCTCGTCCTCGCTTTCATGGCCTACCTCGATCGCGCCAGGCAGGAGCATCTCGACATCAACGCCAAGGTCGATGGCTACACCGGCCCGCAGCGCTTCTACATCGCGTTCGCCCAGAACTGGTGCTCGAATGACCGACCCGAAGCGCTCCGCACCGGCGTTCTCACCGACCCACACTCGCCCGACCAGTTCCGCACCAACGGGCCCATCGTCAACCAGCCCGGATTCGCCGGCGCCTTCAGCTGCAAGACCGGCTCCGCCATGGTTCCCACCAACGCCTGCCGCGTCTGGTAGCTCACGCTGCACCGGTCACTCGTAACGCGCGAACTCATCGGAGCGAAGGTCCAACAAGACCTTCGCTCCACCACGCGAAGCTTCCGGCCTACGCAGTAGCTCCCATCCGGCGCCAGGACGTACCTGTTATCTGTCTTTGACTCCATGCCTAAGCACCCAAAACGCCGCACTCTCGGCTTTGCCGCCTGCTTTCTCGCCAGCTCGTTCTGGGGTTGCGGCTTCTACTTCGGACGCATCGCGCTCGACGAGATGAACGTCGGCGCCATGGTCTTCTACCGATTCCTCTTCGCCTCGCTGGTCCTCCTCCCCGTCCTCATCACCCACAAACCTTCCTTTTCCCCACGCGAATGGCGCACCCTGCTGATCGCATCCTTCCTCGGCGTCCCGGTGCAATTCCTCCTGCAGTTTTACGGGCTCTCGCTCACCACGGTCTCGCACGCCTCGCTGATGGTCGGCACCATGCCCGTGATTCTCGCCATCGGCGCCGCCGTCTTCGCCCACGAGCGCATGGACAAAGTGGGCTGGACTGCCATCGCCGCCTCCACCTCGGGCGCAGCCCTCATAGCCCTCGGTGCGCGTCACAACGCTGCAGCGCCCGGCCACCCCACCCTCACCGGCGATCTCCTCTGCGTTATCTCGCTCATCATTGCGCTCGGCTGGATCCTCCTCAACAAGCAGCTCATGGAGAAGCACTCGGCGATCGTCGTCACCGCCTACGGCCTCTTCGCCGGAACCCTGATGCTCGCCATCATCGTCCCCATCGGTTGGGGCGTTCCACCGATCCACCACATCTCGCCCAAAGCCTGGGCCGCGTCCGCAGCCGCCGGTATCCTCTGCACGGCAACCACCACGTTTCTCTGGAACTACGGCCTTACCCAGGTGCCTGCCTCGCAGGCCGGCATCCTGCTCAACATGGAGCCGCTCATTGGCTCTCTCCTGGGTATCTTCGTGCTCGGCGAGGTCCTCGGCCCCAGCGCATGGACCGGCGGCATCCTCATCCTTGCCGCCGCCGTCACCCTCACGCTGCACTCGAAGACCACGGTAGGCGAGCAAGCTCTCCAATCCGCCATGCAACCCGACCTCGAATAACTACCCAACCAACGGAAGAGTCCAGCGAAAGCCCAAGACCCCACCCAGGTGGGGCCTGCCCGGCACGAGGGCGACCGTCCGGCAGGACCATCCTCTAAATCTCTTTACCCTTCCAGCGCATCAGCAGCACGATCCCGGCAACCACCAGCGCGGCCGACAGCCCAAGCCACAATCCACGCGCGCCCATCTTCTCCGTGAAGCAGAGAAACAGCCCCAGCGGCAAACCCAACAGCCAGTAGGTGCAGAGATGCGTGATCAGCCCCGACTTCGTATCGCCCGCCCCCCGCAGCGCACCGATCGCCGTCACCTGGAGCCCATCGCAGAACTGAAAAATCGCGGCTACCATCAGCAGCGGCACCGCCGCCCGAATCACGCCCGCATCATGCGTAAACGCAGACGATAGCACCCGCGGCATTGTCAGAAACACTCCGCAGGCCACGGTCATGAAGCACGCACCCAGGGCAATCGCAGCCCATCCCGCGGCCTTTGCCTCGACCGGCGCGCCGCGCCCAATCGCCTGCCCAACCCGCACGCTCGCCGCCGCCGAGACCCCCAGCGGGATCATGAACGTGAACGAAGCGCAGTTCAGCGCAATCTCATGCCCCGCCAGCGGCACCGGTCCGAGGGTCGAAACAATGCTCGTCACCACGGCGAAGATCGCGACCTCGATCAGGATGGTTGCTCCCGATGGGCCACCCAGTTCCAGCAGCCGCTTCAGGCTCGCCCAGTGCGGCGTCAGGTTCCGCCACAAGCCTCCCGCCAGCAAGCCATAGTCCTTCCTCCGGTCAACGAGCAGCAGCGCCGCAATCAGAAACAAGGCCTGGTACACCCGCGCCAGCGAAGTCGCAATCCCCGAACCCACAACCCCCATCGCACTCCATCCAACCACCCTCCCGCCCACCATCCAGTGATGCTCGAAGATCAGCAAC
>CAXTNM010000156.1:0-4819 GCA_964245715.1 uncultured Acidobacteriaceae bacterium
CTTGCATACCTTCGCAGCGCGGGCATCGTCGCGGCGCGGCGCGAGGGAAAGTGGATGCATTACCGGATCGTCATGCCACCACACATCGGTGCCGCGCAAATCCTAAAACAAACCTTGAGCTGGCTCAAGGAAGATAAGGCAATGCAGGCTGATCGGACACGCCTCTCGAAGGCTTGCTGTTCACCTTCTAAGTACGCATCGCTCGACGGCGCACCACTTCCAGCCACGATCCAAGAATCATCTTGCGAGGCCTGCTGATGTCCACCGCTCCTTTTACTCAAGGGCAGATTTGCGCTCCTGCGGCCCGCAAGAAGCTCTCTTTTCTTGATCGCTACCTAACATTGTGGATCTTCCTCGCGATGGCGATTGGTGTCGCGATTGGGCACTTCGTTCCATCCACTGCCGGGTTCGTCAACCGATTCCAGACCGGGACAACGAACATCCCGATTGCCATCGGTCTCATCATCATGATGTTCCCGCCATTGGCGAAGGTTCGATACGAGAAGCTGGGCGAGGTCTTCCGCAATAAGCGAGTCCTCGGTCTGTCATTGGTGCAGAACTGGCTGATCGGTCCGGTGCTGATGTTCCTGCTGGCTATCGTCTTTCTGCGGGGCGAGCCGGCTTACATGCGCGGCCTGATCTTGATCGGCATCGCCCGCTGTATTGCGATGGTGCTGGTTTGGAACGAACTGGCGGAAGGCGATACGGATTACGTCGCCGGCTTAGTCGCTATCAATAGCGTCTTTCAGGTTCTCTTCTATAGCCTCTATGCCTGGGCCTTTCTGACGGTTCTTCCGAAGTGGTTCGGTCTCGAGGGCAGCGTTGTCCAGATCGGTATCGGTCAGATCGCCAAGAGCGTAGGGATCTATCTCGGCGTTCCATTTGCAGCCGGGTTCATCACGCGGTTTGCGCTGATCCGACTGAAGTCCGAGGAATGGTATCGCACGCGGTTTATTCCCCGAATCAGTCCACTTACGCTGATTGCTTTGCTCTTCACAATCCTTGTGATGTTTTCACTGAAGGGCGATCTCATCGTCCGTTTGCCGCTCGACGTGGTGAAGATCGCGGTCCCGCTGGTCATCTACTTCCTCATCATGTTCCTGGTGAGCTTTTGGATGGGTAAGAAGCTGGGCGCCAACTACGCGCAGTCGGCGACACTATCCTTCACCGCTGCTGGAAACAACTTCGAGCTGGCGATCGCTGTTGCTGTTGCGGTGTTCGGACTGAATTCGGGCGAGGCTTTCGTCGGCGTAGTCGGTCCACTGATCGAAGTACCCGCCTTGATTGGGTTGGTCAACGTAGCTTTCTGGATGAGGCAGCGATTCTTTACGCGGGACACGGGTAATTTTGCGATTCATCCTGTCGAAGACGCACCGTAGTCAAACCGAACACTACGCCAAAAGCCGGATCATCTGATTTGCGGGTGAAGGTTATATGTCCGTCTTCTTTGGTGAATCCAGGGAGGGGCGCGGGTGAAGGAACGGCCCCGCCACGCGCGCTGAAAGAGCGTGTAGTAGAAGGCGGGATGAGGGATGGGGAGAAACCGAAGAGGTTTCTCCCGGCGCACATTTTGGGAGGCAAAGCGAAGCGGGAGCCAATGATGGCTCCCGCTCCTTTTAGGCCGCAATCTTTTTGTTTGAAGGTGCCCTTTGCGGCTTGGCTTTTGGAGTTCGTTTCGCGGAAGACTTCAGAGGGGTTGGCTGGTTGGCCTTTTTCGCTGGGGCTCTCTTCGTCGGTTGTGGAGGCCTGAAGGCGGTCTCGGCTTCTGTAAGAAAGTCGAGCTGACCTTCACGTGGGATGCCGACGTGTCCGGCAAGTGCGAGACGCAGGGCAAAGCGGGTTAGCTTATCGTCTGCGGTCGCGTCGATGGTGGAAAGCAGTACCTCTTCGGCGCTCCGTTGTTCGTTCTCGTTGCCTCCTGCTATATCCTCGGCTAAATCGTCGGCAAAGGTATAAGGGTCAAGGTTGACGAGTGCGCGGAGCAACACACGAACTTGCGCTGCGTTCAGGATGGCAGGGGCGTTCTCAAGGATTTGGTCGAAGATGGCTTGGCGGTGTTTGATGATTTCCGCTCTGCGACTATGCTCGGCCTCAATCTCCGCCTGCTCACGCTCGAACTGCTGTTTGCGTTCCTCCTCCCTGCGCTGGCGCTCTTCCTCGTATTCCGCTCTCTGACGCTCGAACTCGGCTTCCCGTTCTGCGGCTTCCTCCTCGGTCTCGGTTTCCTGCGGCGGTGGCATCGTTGGCACAGGGTGGGCGGCGCGTTCGGCTGCTGCCTGTGGGTCATGGACGGGGCAATGCTTGTCAGTGCAAACGGTCAACTTGCGACCAAGCTGCTTGCCGTAGACGACGATGGCGGGTTTGGCGGCTTCGCATGGCATCACCGGTTCCGCGTCCGGGTTGTCGATCACGGTCTCCAGTTCCCGAACGTGGCCGCGCTGGACGGCTCCGGGCCGCTGCTCCTTGGGGTTGCGCCAGCCGTTCTCGATCTGGACAAGTCCGGGATGCGCTGCAATCTCCCGGTCAAGAAATGCCTCAACCTTGCCGTGGTAGCAGCTTGAATTTAGGCATTGGTCGGAAACCACGTCGGCAAAGAGTGCGGTGTTGTATCCGCTGCGGCGGGAGCAGGTGATGCAAGCTCCGGCAGTGGGGTTGAGGGTGGGGTCGTTCCGGTCGAACGGTGCATCCGCAAGGGAGAGATAGAGGTTGGCCTGTATCCACACCGCAACGTGCTTGGCGGGTAGCAAGTGGGGCTCTTTATCCTGCCAGTCCTTCCGCCAGCACTGCTCGAACGCCTCGGCCTGGCTCTCCTGCGGGAGACGGGCGATGAGGTTGGCGTGGCTGGCGGTGATGCGCTCCTGAGTGAATGCCTCGGCCACAGTGGGGATGAGTTGGAGAAGAGACAGACGGGCGTAGACGTGGCTTGCGCTCTTGCCTGACTTCTCGACCAAGGCGGCAACGTCATAGCCGGGGATGTCGAGCAAGCGTTGGAAGCCCTGCGCCTCTTCATAAGGATGCACGTCAACACGCTGCGAGTTCTCGACGAGCTGCCATTCGAGCGCCTTGGCGTCGTCGATCTCGACGATATGGGCGGGAACAGAAAACAACTCGGCAATCTGCGCGGCGCGATAGCGTCTGGCTCCTGCAACAATCTCAAAGCCTTGGTTATTGGGTCGCACGGTGATGGGTTGAATCAAGCCATTGTGCTTGATGGACTCGGCAAGTTCGTAAAGCTTGGCCTCATCGAAGGTGCGGCGGGGGTTGGTGGTGGACTCGTGGATAGTATCAATGGCGAGAAATTGGAAGGCGCTGGAATCTTGCATGGCTGCTCTCCTTGAGCGGTTGCACTGCATCTGCGGTTTTGGAGCGGACGCACTTTCCCATCCGGTCCGGGGCGGGAAAGGGTTTAGGCGCGTGGGGTCTGCTGCTGCTGTTGCTCGAAGGCTTCGGCGAAGCCCTGCAATCGCAGGTTGTTGTCCCACACCTTGGCGAATCGCTCGTGCTGCTGGTGCAAGCTGACGAGGTAAACATAGTTTTCGCGGACGATGGTGCGGCTCCACTGCTCTACGCCTACATAGTCGTTTCGGTAATAGAAGGCGTTCAGGTGCGGCCCGTTCGCTAATCCAAGCTCGAAACACATCTCCGGGTCGCGCATCAGGTCGCCGTTCTGTTCGCCGTAGTGCGCGACAGAGATAGCCGGGAGACCGCATGGGCCTGACTCGTCGGTCGCCTCGATGACCAACGTCATATAAGGCGGGTTCTCGATCTTCAGATACAGGCCGTGGTGCCAACCTCCGGCCTGTTTGAGAATGCGAAGGATCGTCTGCATTAGGCCACCTTCGCCAGTTCTGCATCGGGCATCTCGGCCTCTGCTGCGGTGGGCGGCTGCAAGGCGGCAAGGATGACACCGGAGGTCTGCTGGATGACTTCCAAGCTCTCAATCAAGAGTGAGGCGTTGCCATGATAGAGATTGATGTAGTCGGCACTCGCCGTTCCGGTTTCGAGTCCTACAGCCTTGCCGATGACAAAGGCGATTGCCTCTGCCTCTGTCTCCCGTACTACCTTGGTCGTGGTCGTCCGGCGCTCGGCCTTGTGCAACATCTCATGCGCGAGTTCGTGAACAAGCGTTGAAAACTCCTCAGCCTCGGACTGGCCGGGAAGAATGGCAATCTTTCCGCCGTAGCTCATGCCCAAAGCGGGAGCAATCTTCTCGGTAAAAGCCAGCTCGATGCCCTGGGTCTCAATGAAGGAAACAAGATGGTCGCGGTTCTCGCCTACGGTTCCGGTCATCTCCCGCAAGGTGGGAAGCTCTGCGCCTTCGGTCTGCTCCACGTCAAAAACGTAAGCATTGCGAAAGCCAACCAAGACGCGGGTGTTCTGCTTGGTAATGTCCTTGTTGGCTTCCTCATCCTTCTTGCGCTTGATGCCGACAATCGGGGCAAGAATCCGAATGCCCTTCTCGCCTTTCTTGACCTTTCGGCCTAGCTGGTTCCATGCGTACAGTCCAGCAACGCGGGTTGCGGTCGGCCTTTGCCGCGCGATCTCCAGAATGTTTCCAAAGCTGTAGTTGTGGAATCGGCTCATCGCGTCGAGGTAGGCGGTGAGTGCGTCGGAGTGTCCGGCCTCCAGCTGCTCGATGAGGCTCTTAACGTTGGCTGCGATGATGTCTTTGGCGGTCTGCCGTTGCTGCGGCTGTTTGGGGGTTTCGCTGATGGGGGTAACAGTGCTGGCGGTATTCATGAGTGCTTCCTCCTTGGGTGTTGGCTTTGCACGTCCGCGTTGAAACGCGGCATGTACATGCCGAACGCCACCTGGCGAA
>CAXTNM010000157.1:0-4625 GCA_964245715.1 uncultured Acidobacteriaceae bacterium
ATATCGGGCACGGTTAACGCCGGGTTTTGGGCCGGTGACGGATGTGGTTTCGAACGGGAACGCCTACTACGACGCGCTGGTGGCGAAGCTGCAGACGCGGCCGGTGCATGGGTTGCTACTGGGTGGGACGTTTACGTGGTCGAAGGCGATTGATTTTGGGACCAACTCATCGGCTACGCCGAGGACGAACGGGCAGTTCGATCCGTTTGCTGATGGCTATGATCGTGGGCTTTCATCGCTCAATTACCCCGAGGCGCTGCATCTGGTGGGGGCGTGGACGCCATCAGGTGAGACCGTTCGGCCTGGACTGCGGCGGTGGGAGGATGGATGGACGCTGACGGGGATTTCGACAGCGCGCAGCGGGCGGCCTTATAGCTACGATGTGTCCGGCGGAACGTATCTTCCGGGGGGACATGAGAGTTTGAACGGGTCAGGCGGGGCGCTGTATCTGCCGACCGTCGGGCGCAATACGCTGCGCTTGCCACCGACGGTAAAGACCGATCTACGGTTGGGGCGCGCGTTCAAGATCTGGCGCGGGGCTCGGGGAGTGGCTTCCGTGGAGGGATTGAATGTGTTCAATCATCAGAGTATTTCTTCGGTCAATGAACGGGGATTCCTGCTGGGAACGGCCGTGGCTGGAGTGACGCCTCTGGTGTTTCAGAGCGCTGCGGCGATTGCGATAGAGGGGATAAATGCGACCGCGTTCGGGACGCCTACGGGGACGGGGAGTAGCTTGAACCGGGAACGGCAGGTGCAGTTTTCGTTGCGACTTTCTTTTTAGGAATGTGTCCTGCCGGATGGGCTCTGACGCCACGCCGACGGTGCTGCGTACGCCGGAAGGTTCGCGTGGGCCTCCCGTTGGCCGGCGCGGAAGGAGCGTGTGAGAGGTGAGGAATGTTTGTCAGCTTGAAGCAAAGCAAAGGCTGATCTTTCAGTTTTCAGTTGTCAGTTGTCAGTTGTCAGTTGTCAGTTGTCAGTTTTCAGTTTTCAGTTTTCAGTTTTCAGTTTTCAGTTTTCAGTTTTCAGTTGATTGGATGGCGGTTGGGAGCCGCCATCCGGTGCGGGTTAGATGGAGAGTGTGAGGACGCGGTTGAGTCGCTGCACGAAGGCAGCGGGATCTTTGAGTGGAACGCCTTCCATCAGCAATGCCTGGTCGAAGAGCAGCCAGGCGGCGTCTTGGGTGACGGCGTCGTCTGGGCGTGCGATCAGCTTCTTGACGATCTCGTGGTCGGGGTTGATCTCGAGCGTGGGTGCGGGCATCGGCATCTCTTTCTGACCCATGGCACGGAGCATCTGCTGCATCTGCAGGGACGGTTCTTCTTCGTCGGAGACGATGCAGGAGGGACTGTCGGCGAGTCGAACAGAGACGCGGACATCTTTGACGCGGTCGCCGAGGGTGGCTTTGAGCTTCTCGAGCAGAGGCTTGAGAGCTTCGGATTGTTCGGGCTCGGATTCGTCCTTGAGGTCTTCCGAGGTGGAGGACTTGTTGACGGATTTGAGCTCGGTTTCGCCATACTTTTCGACGCCGGAGAAGACGATCTCGTCGATTTCATCATCGAGGATGAGGACTTCGATCTCCTTCTTCTTGTAGATCTCGAGGAGCGGCGAAGTGCGGAGCAGCGACTCGGTGCCACCGGTGATGAAGTAGATGGCCTTCTGGTCGGGCTTCATACGTGACTTGACGTCGGCGAGCGAGGTAAGGCCTTCGACCTTGGTGGATTTAAAGCGGACGAGGTCGAGGAGAATCTCGCGGTTGGCGTAATCGCCGTAGATACCTTCCTTCAGCGGACGGTTATATTGCTCGATGAATTCGAGGTACTTGTCGGGCTGGTTGGTGGCGATGAGCTTGAGCTCGGAGAGGATCTTTTTGACACTAGCGGTGCGAATGCTGGTGAGAACGCGGTTCTGCTGCAGGAGCTCACGGCTGACGTTGAGCGGGAGGTCTTCGGAATCGATGATGCCGCGGACGAAGCGCAGGTACTGCGGCAGGAGTTCCTTGGAGTCGTCGAGGATGAAGACACGCTTGACGTAGAGTTTGACGCCGCCCTTGTACTCGGCCTGGTAGAGATCGAGCGGGGCCTGGGCGGGAATGAAGAAGAGGGTGGTGTATTCGAGCGAGCCTTCGGCTTTGGTGTGGAACCAGAAGAGTGGGTCGGAGAAGTCGCCGGAGATGGATTTGTAGAGTTCTTTGTAATCTTCGTCTTTGAGCTCGGATTTCGAGCGGCGCCAGAGGGCGGAGGCGGCGTTGACCTGCTCGGTGGTGCGAATCTTGTCGGACTTTTTCTCTTCTTCGTTCCACTCGGATTTGTCGTAGGTGAGGAAGATGGGGAAGGCGATGTGGTTCGAGTATTTTTTGACGACTTCTTTCAGGCGCCAGCCGTTGGCGTACTGCTTGCCCTCGTCGTTGAGGTGGAGCAGGATGGTGGTGCCGGCGACCTCGCGCGAGGCGGGTTCGATGTTGAAGCCGGTCTTGCCGTCGGACGTCCAGCGCCATGCGACTTCTTCTCCGGCCTTGCGCGAGACGACTTCGATCGTGTCCGCGACCATGAAGGCGGAGTAGAAGCCGACGCCGAACTGGCCGATGAGGTTCGAATCTTTACGTGCGTCGCCCGAGAGCTGCGAGAGAAAGTTCTTGGTGCCGGAGCGTGCGATGGTGCCGAGATTCGAGACGAGATCTTCCTCGTTCATACCGATGCCGGTGTCGGCAAGGGTGAGGGTATTGTTCTCTTCATCGAGTGACAGGTCGATGCGCGGATCGAATGCAAGCTGCTTGAAGGCGTCGTCGGTGAGCGTCAGGTGGCGCAGCTTGTCGAGGGCGTCGGAGGAGTTGGAGATGAGCTCGCGGAGGAAGATTTCGGGATGCGAGTAGAGCGAGTGGATGATGAGCTGCAGGAGTTGGGAGACTTCGGTTTGGAACTCTTGTTTCGCCATACCTTCATTATAAGAAAATGCAGTGCTTACGGTGTAGTGGATGGCGCAGCGGAGGTGCAGGGAGGCGCGTAGAATCGGGATGCTCGTGAGAGGGTTTGCGAAGCATGGAGGAACCAATGAACGACGATTACCCCGAGTACCTGGAACCGCTGGACGTGACGGATAAGAAGCGGAGACGGAGACGGCTGCTGATAGCTGCCGGGGTGCTGTTGGTTCTGCTGATGCTGGCGCAGACGTTCCTTTCAGATTGGGTGGACCTGCTCTGGTTCGAATCGCTTGGATTCGGCGAGGTCTTCTGGAAGACGTTCGCGTTGAAATCAATGGTTTTTTGCGTGTTCACGGCGATCACGTTTGCACTTCTGTTTGGGGCGTTCGCGCTGATTCGGCGCTGCCACGCGGATGACCTGCCAAAGGATCACGCGATCGTCATTGCCGGGCAGAAGGTGAACCTTTCGGTGGCGCCGGTGCTGCGCTGGCTTTCACTTGGCGTGGCTGTGGTGATGTCGCTGTTTGCCGGATTGGCGATGCTGGCGGAGTGGCCTGTGCTTGCGATGTTCTGGTACGCGCCAGGCGCGCCCGCGGGAGGAGTCACGGACCCGATCTTCGGTAAACCGCTCAACTTCTATCTCTTCGCTCTGCCGGCCTGGCAGTTGGTCGATGGCTGGCTGCTAACGCTGGCGCTCGTGACGTGCGGGGTGGCGATTGCGTTCCTGCTGATTACGAGCGGGGCGCGGACGGTGGAGAACCGGAAGCTGAGCTATGCGCGAAGTCCCTTTCGTGGATTGTCGGCTACGGGTGCCTTGCTGCTGGCGGTGATCGCGATGTCGGTCTATGTCGATCGGTATCAGCAGCTGCTGGAGCACCATACGCTGTTCGACGGGATCAACTATACGGATGCGCATGTGACGATCCATGGGCTGCTGATCCTGGCGACCGCGTTGCTGCTGGGTGCGATTGCATTGGCGGTGAATGCGTTGCGGACGTCGAGCGGCCGCTGGATCGCGGGGGCTATCGCGCCGGCTGCAGTGTGTTTTCTGGGCATGAGCGTGGCGGGCTGGTACACGGGAACGTTCATCGTGAAGCCGAACGAGTTGGTGGATGAATCGCCCTACATCGCGCACAACATCGAGTTGACGCGGCAGGCGTATGGATTGGATAAGTTCTCGCAGAGCGAGTTTCCCGCGGAGACGAACGTGGACGCTGCCGACCCGGCCAACAACCAGCCAACGCTCACCAATATCCGCCTTTGGGATTGGCATGCGCTGCAGGATACGCTGCGGCAGGTGCAGGAGATTCGCACGTACTACGACTTCCCGGATATCGATATCGACCGGTATGTGCTGAATGGAACCATGCGCGAGGTGATGCTGGCCGAGCGCGAGTTGAACGTCGAAAAGCTGCCGGTAAGCAGTCGCAACTGGATCAACGAGAAGCTGATCTATACGCACGGTTATGGCGTGACCATGAACGGGGTGAATGGATTTACGCCGGAGGGTCTGCCGATCCTGCTGCTGAGCAACATGCCGGTGCAGAGCACGGTTCCGGGTCTGAAGGTAACGCGACCGGAGCTCTACTTTGGCGAGATGACGGATACGGACGTGTACGTGAAGACGCGGCAGCAGGAGTTTGACTATCCGCAGGGGCAGAACAATACGCTGACGTCGTACGAGGGCCTGGGTGGGATCCGTCTGGGC
>CAXTNM010000158.1:0-4475 GCA_964245715.1 uncultured Acidobacteriaceae bacterium
GGTTAACGCAGCTGCCTCTGTTTTAGCAAAGATCTCTGGGACACAACACTAGGAGAGCCTTCTCAATCTGGGTATATGCAGCTTCAAAAAGCGCTTCCTCCTCGATCTGAACCTCAGACAATTCAGTCCAGGAAGTCATCCTGCAAAGCTTCATCGCTGCCTTCCCACAGCGCTCGGCCAGCTCTAGCAGTAGACGCGAACTGTTGATGTTCGCGGTCATTATGACGCCGTATCCTAAGTCGACAAACTGCGCGAACATGTCGCCGGCTCTATTTTCGTAAGCGATGTCGAGTGAACCCTCTGGGGTATCTAACAGCAACGCAACATTTGTGCTTGGGTCACACATATGACCGATTAACGCCATGCGCAGTGCGATATCCACAAAGAAGCGCTGGCTCTCTGAAAGCTGGTGGGTTTGTCTTCGGGTCATGCTTCTCACTTCAAGCTTCATACTGAGGCCAACCGGGGCCTTCGGTATCAACTCTATATCTAGGTCAATGCCTAAAAAGCTTGTAGCGAGTCGACGGAAAGATGGGACGAACGTCTCTTCAGCCTCTTGGTATTGCTTGACAAGACGCCGTTGCAACGTCAGCAGCGCCTTGCGTTTCTCGTTTCTGACGTTGTATTGGTTCTCCTTTTTTGAGATCAGCTCAGAAAGTTGCTCTCTGTAGCGTGCTAGCGCGAGGTCGACGTTTCCGTCTGGACTGGATGTGACGGAAGTGAGGGTTCGCAGAGCATCAGCGTTTGCCATCTCAAATGTTGTCAGATTGCTGCGCGCTATCGAATATGCTCTTTCACGCGAAGCTAGCTCATCGGCCATTCTTTGGCGACGCTTTGATGCTTCGGTGATCGCTTCCCGATTGACCGTGATGAGTCTGTCGATTTCTTGAAGACGAGTCAGATCTTGGGGCGTCTCAGTAGATGATGATGTTGCCGATTCGCACAGTGGGCAGATATTCTCATCCAGTTTCTTTCGGATGCGATGCGTAACCTCTTCCCCGCTAGTGCCGCAAATTTCACAACGCTCATTAGTGAGAGATAGGCTAACAACCGGATGATGCTCCCCGTCCACTAGGGCGCCCATGCGGTGTGAAAATTCTGCCTCATACTCGGATCTCAGCGATGCGTATTGCGCTCCAAGCTCAGCTAAACGAAGAACGGAGTCGCTCACGTCTGCTTGAGCGACCTGCACCCGTTGGTATTCGTGATCTTCAGCCTCCGTTAGGGATTCGTGCTGCAATCGGATGTCTGATGTATCACTCGCGTCATTTCGTTGACCAAGGGCGGCGTTCAGGTCTTCTATTTTCTTTCGGAGTTCTGTTGCTTGCCAGTTGTGGTTTCGGGCCAGTGAGTCGGCGCGCTCCGCTTCTCGTCTGAGAGCGTCAGCTCGCTGGGCCTCAGCATGATCCACACCAAAGGCGAGATAGAGCACTTGATCAAGAACCTTTTCATTCCAAAACAGTAAGTCCCTGCGCTCATCGAATGTGAATACAAAGCCTTGGAGGAATACGAACTGTTGAAACGAATTGAGACCAATGTCTGTGGCTATTCGAGCTGCATACATCTGGTGACGGACCCTTGGTGTCTCCTCGCTCGATTCTTGAATGATCGTCTCTTCGCCGGAGTCAAGTTTAGAAACCGTTAATTGCCGAAGCTCGTCGGGCTCAAACATGCCGCGGGTCAGATCGTATATCAGATCTCCGACGCGAAGTCGCACAGTAACTTCGGCAGCCTCTCGATCTTTTTCATCGATTCGGCCGTCGAAATAGTCCTTCGCGAAATCAAGGTTATGCTTGTAATACTCATCAACCGACTGGAAGGTTCTACCAGGTTCGGGGACAACACCGGTCATGCTAAAGTTCAACGCGGAGAGGAATGTCGACTTACCGAGACCGTTTGCACCGGCTAGGCAGAAGACACCTGGGCCGATCGTCGCTGCGATCTCTGGCTCTGCAGAGTAAAGTGAAAAGTTCCTGAGCGAGATGCTCAAGAGTTTCGGAAGCCGAAGCTTTTGCGTCGTATTCATCGTCAGACTTCCTCTACTCATTCGTCCGTCAGTCTCCAGTTCCAATCAAAAGTATCAAATATCGCTCAAAGTGGACGGGTACACGGCAATCCGGGCCGTTTCTTCAAAGGCCTAGATTATCGTTCACTGCTACTGCAATATCCTGCTCAGAACCAAGGTACCGCTCCGTCGTCTGAATCGAGCTGTGTCCCAACAGAAACTTAATCTGTTCGAGGTCGCCGCCATTCTTGCGACAGAGCTTTGCGCAAGTCCTCCGCAGGTCATGAGCGCCAAAGTGCAAAATGCCTATCTCCTTCGCAGAGGACTCCACAACACTCCAGATGGCGCCGTCATTTAGGTGATCCCGTTTAACTTTGCCGGCTTTGGTCACGGAACGAAGCAATTTCCCTTCATCGATGGCGGCTGTGATCATCCAGGCGTTTATTGCTTGTTTCACCCAAAGCGGAATAGCAACGGTACGGACCCGACCGCCTTTACCGCTCAGGTCAGCAATGACCCACCGGCCCTCTCGGAGTTGGATTTCTTGAATCTCTAGATTTGCCAGTTCACGCCGGCGCAATGCACAGCCGACAAGCAAAGCGAGGATGCAGTAATCTCGCTTTCCCTTGAGGGTCGAACGATCCGGTACAGCAAGCAAATCTTTCGCCTGCTCCCGAGTCAGCCAGTTCCCCAATCTTCGCCCTCGAAGCTGAACGTTGGGCACATCCGCCATTTGTGCCGCTTGCTCTGCATCGAGAATCCCATTTCGCCGCGCTTCGCCTACAAGCTTGCGGACGGCTGCCAGCCGAACATTGATCGTGGAAGGGCTCAGACCTTTCGCGATCATTGAAGCTCGATAGTCCATCAACAACTCCCTGCAGACTCCCTGTGCGCGATCCGCGCACAGGTTGAATACTTCATCGAGTGCCTTTGCGTAATTGCGTTTAGAGTGCACCGAAGTGACTGCCTGCAACACCCATTCACGAAGCTTCTGGCTTGAAAGCCTAAGATCTTCTTGGTCGTGCATCTCGGATGGAATTGCGAGAACAAGCGATGCACTCATAGGTACTGTTAGCGATTCGCTCATAGGACAGTGACACCTCTGCCGTCATCGGGCCGCTCTGCCGTGTAAGCGATTCGCATACAGGTAGCGAGGGTAGCCCTACGATTCTGTTGACCGGAATTTTGCAATGAGCCATTGCAAAACTGAGCGAGCAGTTCCAACGGTTTACTTCTCATCCGCGCGTTCCTTTCTCAGAGTCTCGATCTCAGTACGCAGCTTTGTGACAACCTCTTCGAGATCCTCAGCCGTGGGTACCTCGTCTTGTATGGAGCCCGGCAGCTCCCGTGTCACATGGTATGTTGCCACTCCGATGGGCTGATTCGTGTTCTCCAGGGCAAACTCCACAATCGGACCGCTCCTGCTCTCGCATAGAAGCACACCGATCGTGGGGCCTTCCACTGGCGTGCGCATGGTGCCGTTGACAGCCGCCAGATAGAAATTGAGCTTGCCCGCGTATTCAGGTTCAAAGGCACCTACCTTGAGCTCAAAGACGAAGTATCGGTGCAATCGAACGTGATAGAAGAGCAGGTCGATATAGAACGTCCGTCCATCCACGACCAGAGGCACCTGGCTGCCGACAAACGAGAAGCCTCGTCCCAGTTCCAACAGGAGATCGCGCAGGTGGTCGAGCAAGCCCCGCTCGATCTCTCGCTCCTTCGCCGTCCCAGAGACCGTGAGGAAGTCGAAGTTGTACGGGTCTTTCAAAACCTGTTCGGCCATATCCGATTCAGGAGGGGGAAGCGCCCGCTGAAAATTCGTCAGGGCCTTCCCTTCCCTCTCGTGCAGACGGCTCTTGATTTGAAGCACAAGAACGTCTTGGCTCCAGCCGTATTCTAAGGCTGCCTTGAGATACCACTCCCGCGTTTGACGGTCCTTGAGTCGGTCCAGCACCCGGAGATTATGGCCCCAAGGCAATTTTGCAATGAGTCGTTGCAAAATCTCCTCATCCGGCCACGCCTCAGCCAAAGAGCGCATATAGCGGAGGTTCCTTGGGCTGTAGCCCTCCACCCCGGGAAATTCCGTCTGCAGGTCGTGTGCGAGCCGATCGATGATCTTGCCACCCCAGCCCTCCCGCTCAAATCGGCCGCTCAAATCGCGACCGATCGACCAGTACAGGAGGACAAGCTCCCGGCTGACTGCCAGGGCAGCCCTGACCTGAGCCGAATGGATACGCGCCTTAAGCCCCTGCAGGAGTTCCTGGTATCCCGCGGGAGTCGACTGCAGTTCCGCCATCCTTGCTCCTCCCAGCCCACATGACCCGGGGGCGCCGCTGCAACTGAAGTTTTGCAGCAGTTGCTGCAAAACTGACAATAACACGGGTTGCGGATGACAAACGGCATTGTCGTCGGTCACTCATGCGCTGCGTCGCTGCCAGATTAAGAACCAATCGCGCGAACAATACGCGAA
>CAXTNM010000159.1:0-4108 GCA_964245715.1 uncultured Acidobacteriaceae bacterium
TCTTCCAAAAGCTTGCGCGGCTTTGTTCACGTATCTCTGGGACAGCACACTAGCAGACCGTTAGCTAAGACGATGGGACTAGAGACCCTGATGAGACCGCGGGGATTGACGCGCCGTTCCTGTAACGTTTCGCTTCCAATCCTGATCGTCCGAAGGGCTTGATTACAGCTGACAAGAAACTCTGTGCCTGCATCCGTGAGCGAAACCCCCCTCGGACTTCTCCTCAGGAGAAGCACCTCCAAATGCTTTTCCAATCTGGTTGTCGAACGTGCGACGGTCGATGTCGGAAGGCGTAGCTCTCTGCCCGCGGCGCTAAACGTTCCCCTGCGCGCAACGACCGTGAACACCCGCACATCATTAAGGTCTAGCATTAGGACCTTCACTCGTCGGTTTCGGCTTGATCCGTCGTTCGGTGAGGCAAATTCCCTCACCCCACGGACCTCTACTACCGTACTGCAGGACTTCATCCCACGACAAGAGTATGGCGTACCCTAGTACTAGGAGTATCTGGTAATGGACGATAACGCAAGGAAGGCCGAGTTGGCGAGATTTCTTCGTACACGACGGTCGATGATCCAGCCGGAAACTTTAGGCTTGGCAGGGGGACCGCGGCGGAGGACCCCGGGGCTGCGGCGTGAGGAAGTTGCCTCCTTGGCTCAAGTTGGGTTGGGTTGGTATACGTGGCTTGAACAAAGCCGGGATATCCAAGTCTCCAAGGAGGTCATAGAGCGCGTAGCGAAGGCGCTGCGTCTTTCGGACTCAGATACTGCTTATTTTCCGTCGTTAGCCGGTAAAGAGATCGCGAAGACTGAAGAAGGTAGGGGCGAGGAACTCCGAGACGTACAGCGTTTGCTCGATGGCTTCACTGCAGGAGCAGCGATGCTCTGGAACGAACGTTTTGACTGTCTCGCCTTCAGTCAATTGACCGACGTGATCTACGACTGGTCTGAGTCGCCATCACCTTTCGGCCGCAATCTCGCTTGGAGGAACTTCATGGACCCCGCGAGACGCGGCTTTTATGACGAACGTACCCTGCGTATCGGTGTGGGTTTGCTGCGGGTGCGATATGCCAAACATATCGGTGAGCCGGGATTTGAGTCGTTGGTCGCCACTTTGCTCGAAAGCAATACTACTTCGACGTTCCTGGAATGAGCAACAGACAGCATCGCTTGACCCTTTGTCGTTCGACTTTGCACACCCCAAATTCGGGACTCTCCGACTACGCTCAATCCGGGCACTCTACCCCGCGCTGCCGGAAAGCACGCTGGCTTTTGTCACACCTGATAACAAAGCAACCGAGGACGTATTTAGGAAGATCGACAGTTTCGGTCGGCGCAGGCGCGACTGACCCAAGTCAAGTGTCCGATGCTCATCCGCTCACCTGGGGGGCGATCTGCTTGCCAGGCTCGTTGCCGGGTGCCGGAACAGCAAACGTGTTCAGCAGGGAGCACACGATCTCATAACACCCTGCAAGGAAAACCATATCGACGAGACCTCGAGTTCCGAACGCTTCCTTGGCTCGATCAAATAGTTCCTGTGTGACGGTTCGCTCCAGCACAAGTTGTTTTGTAAACTGCTGCGCCAGTTGTTCTTCTTTCGGCAGACCTCTTGCAACCTCACCCTTCGCAAGCTCCTCAATGGTACGCTCCGGGAGCCCCACGGTTCGCGCGACAGCAGCATGAGCATACAACTCGTATGGCGCCTTCCAGACAGATCCAACAGTGAGGATCACAATTTGACGCACTCGCTCAGTCAAGCTTGTCATGTTCTGTTCTGCATTCTGGAACGATATGAAAGCACCTCCGAGTTCCGGGCTTTCTAAAACAGTGTTGAAAGGTCCGATGAGCCGGCCGTCCTCTACCTTCGCCACAAAACCGGAGGCGTCGGCTCAAGGAACAGCAGTTTCGTCGATCACCTTGTAGAGGCTTTGCTGGCTAGCGGACAGCCCACTTGGTTCTGACAACAAAATGCGGCCACCGAGATCGTCATTCGTCTTAGACACGCGCTCTCCTTACTGATCGATACCGACAGCGTTCGATGGTACGTCGAAGGCCATCAGAGTTAGAGACACCATCGTGAACCAACCCATGAGGACCGTAACATCGACAATGCCGGCGTCGCCCAGGAGATCCTTGCATCGCTTATAAAGCCCTGTTGGAACGACGCGATGATTAGCAAGCGCTAGAGCGAGTTCATAAATTGACTGCTCTCGCGGATCCGAAAACGATGTCGGCAGGCCTGCAATTAGAGCCTCGACGCTCTTCGGTTGAAGGTGGCCTTGCTTCTCGCCTATTTGTTCATGTTCATAGTTACCGTATGCCGCCCGCCACTGACCATTGATGATGTTCGTCACGATCTCGATTTCAGCCTTAGTGAGAGTGGACTCCTTCTGGTAGTAATAGCCAGTTGGAACGATCGTCTTGGACAATGCCGGGTTTGCCAGCCAGATCTTATGCGGACCCGGCACTACACCACGAAGCTTCATCGTGAAGTCGTAGGCATCTTTCATGTCTGGCGACATTTCGCCGATTGGCGTCTCCTGAAAACGACCGAAGGTACCAAAATCAGATGTTTCTGCCATAGATCCTCCTGTGCTTAACGCCAGAGGGTCAATGCGGAACACCCTCTACTTCACCCGGGATCGGGCTAAACCCCACTCCTGTGTGCGAACAAACACAGAGAATAGATGCGTTCGCGACTGTAATACACGTTGACGCAGGGCAAAATAGAATTGCGCTTATGCTACGGTGACCGCCAAGCGTCAACACTTCTCGGCCCATCTCATCCCCGAAGCCTTCGCTACATGGAGATGCTCAGAATGCCATCTGGAAAGATAGTTCAAGCCAAGCTCTCAACAGTCGCCGTCTTCCCGCCCGAGTACTTTCTGGAGAATCTTGCCGTGCGCGAAGACAATTCGATTCTGGTAACGGTGGCAAACCATCATGAACTATGGTTTGTTCCATCGGCTACTGGAGAGCAAACAGTCACGCCGGTATTGTTGTTCACTTTTGCTGAAGTGGCGTGCGGCATCACAGAGGTCGAGCCGGACATCTTCTATATCGCAACAGGAAACTTCTACACTACGCACGAGGCGTATCTGCATCGGTTGGACCTGCGCAACTGGCGCGTTGGTGCGCCAGTCCAACCGGAGATGGTGCTGCAACTCCCCCCTCTAGCCCGAGGTCTGAATGGTAGCTGTCTGATCGCGCCTGGTGTGTTGCTGATAGCAGATTCCTTCGCGAGCCTGATCTGGCGCATCGAACTGCCCCAGGGCGGGGGCGCCCTGAGAGCACGTGTCTGGATGAAACACGAAAGCATGGGCTACTATCCCGGCCAACTCAAACCCGAACAGCCCGGCGTTAATGGTGTACGTTTTGCGGCAAAGACGAATTATCTTTACTACACTGCGACTGCCAAGAAGCTGTTCATGCGTATACCCGTTGATCCGGAGACGCACGATCCTGCAGGAGAGCCCGAACTTGTGGTCGCCGGGAGGATGGGAGATGACTTCTGCATTGACGAGGATGCTGGCGTCGTATACCTGACAACTCACCGCCAAAACACGATCGACCGCGTCTCGATGAATCCTGCCGAGAACAGCGGATTCACGCAGAGCGTAGCAGGGGATCCTTTCAACGAAGAACTCATTGGACCCTCAAGCGGTGCCTGGAGCCGAATGCCAGGAGAGTATGGCAAGGTAGCCTTCTTCCTCTCCGATGGCGGCACGGCGTCACCCCCGCCCGACGGGATCGTACGACCAGCCAAGCTTTTGCGTGTTGAGTTTTAGTACGTTTCCGGAGTCCTCTCTACGTGAGCTCCTCTTCGGATGGAATGGCTCTGGTATTAGCGGATCGCCGGCAGGATAGACGCTTCCGGCCGTCACGCGCTAAAAGGTAGAGGCACTCACATCTTCGCCAACCAGAGTTTTCGGGGACAGTTCGAAGCGTTTTGAAGCGAACTCTCAAACTTGCTGCAACAGTTTTCGTCTACAGGACGTCAGTGCATGCATGCGCCCCCTTGTCACACTTTTTGCACTCTCGTTCTGCGCCCTATTGCTTAGTAGCTGTTCCTCAAAAGTTGGCACCGCTGCGGTTGCAACTCCGGAGGC
>CAXTNM010000160.1:0-3875 GCA_964245715.1 uncultured Acidobacteriaceae bacterium
TCGCGAACGCGGAATTTCTTACTTATTCGCGAAGCAAGGGGATCTTTGCGGGCATTGATCTGAACGGCGATGAGGTTCATCAGAATAGCAAGGACACAACCGCGTTCTACGGAACAGACGTCTCCTTTCAGAAAGTGCTAAGCGGGGGCGTTCCTACACCCGATGCTGCTCAGCACTTCGTCAGCACCGTGAACGAAATGTTTCAGGCTGGAAGAAGACAGTGAGGGTAGTCAGCCGCAGGAGGCGCGATCAGTGGCTATCGCGTCTCCTAGCATCTTCGCAGTCGAGGAATGAACAGATCCATTGTTTGGGTTGTGACCTCTTTCAGAGTTGCCGCTTGCGGACCGGTGACTGAGGGGCTTACATACCTACCGAGAGCCTGTCCTATATGAGCGCACCCGAGACGCCGCAAAAGCCGGATGAGGACCTTATACCCTCCACCCTAAAGCATCCGCGGGCGCTTCATTTTTGGCTCGCCATTGGGTTGACGGGAGTCGCAACCGGGATCGGCGCTGCAATCCTGACAAAGCTTCTCGAATCTGTTCAGCACTTGGTATGGCACGGATCAGCGACCGATATCCTTAATGCCGCTCAACAGGCGAGCCCGTGGAGACATATCTCTGTTCTGTTGGGTGCGGCTTTACTCACTGGACTTGGACAGGTGGTCCTGAAGCAGCTCTCAAGCGGCAACGGAATAGATACTACTGAGGCCATCTGGTTTCATGCTGGCCGGATGCCCGCGATGCGCACCTTGGGGAGCGCTGTCCTTTCAGTACTCATCGTCGGAATGGGGGTCTCACTGGGCAGAGAGGGAGCACCGAAGCAAGCTGGAGCGGTGTTTGCGAACTTCTTTTCGGACAGGGAGCGCCTCTCAGATGAACAACGGCGATTACTGGTGGCCTGCGGAGCAGGCGCCGGCATGGGCGCTGCGTACGGGGTACCCTTGGGCGGCGCGCTATTTGCGCTCGAAGTCATGCGCGGCAAGCTGGCGCTCCGTTACGTCTTGCCTGCCCTCTTTGCTTCACTCATTGCCACCGGGGTCTCGTGGTTGGCTTTACCCAATGCTCCAACGTACATCATTCCCTCTTATCCGATATCTACATCGATCCTCATATGGGCCCTCGCTGCTGGTCCGATTCTGGGATTGGCATCGGTCGGGTACGTTCGGATGATCACCTGGGCAGATCGCAACCGACCGCATGGATGGAGGCGATTCACAACCCCGCTGCTCGTGATGGGACTGCTCGGATTCACGTCCATCTGGTTCCCACAAGTTCTGGGCAACGGGAAGGACGTCTCTGAGTTGGCTTTCTCCAGCAATCTTGCGCCTGGATTGTTGCTAGTACTCTTGGTCTTGAAGCCAGCCGCGACAGCCTTCTGTATGCGCAGCGGGGCTCCCGGCGGGATGTTCACTCCATCCCTGACTGCAGGTGCTTTGCTGGGTGCGATCCTGGGAATTGCCTGGTCCAGCTTCTGGCCTGGTGTACCCCCCGGGTTGTTTGCGTTACTCGGAACTGGCGCGATGATAGGAGCGACGACGCAAGGTCCGATCTCGGCTGTCGTGCTCATCATGGAATTGACCGGACGAGACCGGTCCTTCATGCTCCCGCTACTGCTCATAGTGTGCGTCGCAACGCTTGTGGCGCGGACGATAGAGCCAAGATCGATCTATGATGCCCGCTTGAATGACGAAGAAATCGCAGAGCGGCAGAGGTTACGCGATGCACCCGCGCAATAGAGGCAATATTCAGCTTGATCACCACGATCTAAGTTCGGCACTTATGTCTTCAATCATACGTTTGGGATCTAAAGTCCGTTTGCTGATGATTCCTGCCATTCCGTTTATGTTTCAGCGGCAGCTTCCCGGGATGTTCGTTCAAGCGGCCGCCAACGACTAAACCACCATCCATGATGGAGCCGTTAGGAATGGCCTCCGCTAAACTGCGGACCATTGCCGCGAACCGTAGGCCCAAATCGTTTCCATTGCGCGAGAGGAGCTTAGTTGTCCTGCCGTCGCAAAGTGCCTGGGCGCGATAGCCGTCCACCTTAATTTCAGAGGCCCACTCCGGGCCTTCGGTCAGCTTGGACACCAGGAGGCATTCCATCGGCTCCAGAAAACTCAACTGGATTGGAGTCTCGGATGCTGCTTTGGATTTCGCCATAGGCGAGAAGTTTACCGGGTATCGGCGTTCAATCACCATAGGGGTTACTCGCTGAACATAACTGAAGCTGAGACCACCTGGCGCAAAGCAGGACGTGGAAATGCCGGAACCGTGCAAAGCGTGGAACGGTGAAACAGCCCCACCCTTCACACCGTTCCTTGGAAGACGCCAATCCTGCCGGCGTCTCCCACATTCCGCCAGCCCTAGGCGGCGGGTACAGGTAAGTGAGAAAAAGACGTAAATGCGTCAAGGCTGAACTGAAGAAAACAGGAAGCAATTGGTATTTATGGAAATGCGTCAATGCGTATCGTCACATTTCGATGGCAAAGCCTTCATGCTCAAGCGATGGGGGACTTACCTCCGGCGTAGAAACCTCCGCAGGCGACGGCATTGCAAGATCGTTGGAAAGCTCCGGGGCCGGTGTTGGCTGGTAGCCGTCTGAGGTATAGACACTCAGCTCGTGGAGCTTCGTCGGAAGATGGGCGAGTGCGTCACGCTGGCCGGTGATCTGCTCGGCTTCACCGCTGAGGATGACGCGATCGACAGCCAGACGCTTGGTGGATTCGATGGCATAGCCGTACTCGACATGCTGCGCCTGTTCGGGGGTGAGCTGCAGGCCGGCTCCTGAATCCACCTTGACGGACAAGCCGCCGTCTTCGTGGATGCGTTCTATGGTGGCGAGATTTCCTAGACGAATGCCCTGGTCCCACTCGGAGCGGGTGAACTGTATCCGCTCACCTTCGGCAAGCTCTCGATTTTCAGGTGAGTAGACCGTGGCTTTGAGGCGCATTTGCCACTCGGAGGCCGGGTCGTAGGTGTGTGGTGCGTCGTCAGAACCGGAGACTGTGATTAGGTTGCGCTTCGTGTCTACGTCGGTAACGGCTCCGTATGTGTTTGGAGAAACACCCAGCTTGTCATTGCCTCTGCTGCCGTAACGAACCACATCGCCAACTTCATAGTTGGCAGCGCTTTTGGCCTCTTTGTCGGATAGTCCTTTGTCGGTCAAGATGCTGGCGCTGTAGGTCTCCCCAAGCCTGCCTTGCTCGTACAGATCCGAACGGATGAGGCGCGTTAGCTCTTCACGCTCCGTTCTGTCTGGAGCGAAGATGACAGCCCGGTCGTCTTTGGAAACGTAGTCGTGGGCGACGGCCGCAACCCGGTGATCTGGATTGCTGTAAACCTGGATGCGGTTGGTATCCCGTAGCAGGTTCGTCGCGGCCTCTGGATCGTCGCGGCGGAAGCTATCGACCGCCTGACGCACATCGCTCAAGTCGATGGCGGCGGTTTTCGAAACATCCGTCGATAGCCGTTCTCCCAACGTGGCAACGTCGTTCGTGTAAATCCGAGCGTCGTGCGCTGCGCGAGAAATGGCAACGTAGGCGAGCCGGTCATTGATAAGTGAACGGCTGGAGTCTGTGTCGATGTTCGCAATTACCCGGTCTGCCGTGAGCCCTTGCGAGCTGTGCGACGTGACGGCATAGCCATGATCCATCTGCCGGAACTCGGTCGGATCAAACGAGATTTCGCGACCCTTCTTCCCGTCCATGCGCACTGTGATGGACCGCTCCTCAAGAGCGGTGATGGTCGCAAGGTCGCGGTTGGCAACACTAAGCTCTTTGTTCGCTGCGGTGAACTGGATGCGCTCACCGACGCTGAACTCTCGCGCTCGCTCTTCGAAGACATTCACGCCATATAAGCGGCGCGGGTCATACG
>CAXTNM010000161.1:0-3450 GCA_964245715.1 uncultured Acidobacteriaceae bacterium
GAAGATGACTCCGTAGCTGAATGGCTGATGCGTCGAAGCCGTATCCAGAACGTTCGTGCCCCCCGCAGGAACGCTCTGCGCAACAGCAGGCGCGGCAAGGATGAGGGCAAGAAGAAGGTGGCCGGGACGCAGATTCATAGTTCAGTAATCTCGATTCCAGAAGCTTCCCAAAGGCCGCTTCCGTTAAGGGCACGACTTCAATCATGCCGTAAGTGCATCTCGGACCAGGCGCAGCATGAACTGCTGACGGATACTTTCCATCTTCGGCCTCACGCTTCTTACAAGCTCCTCAGTAGACGCTTGCTGGTTGATGTCGGACGCAAAAGAACGGGCCAGGAGCGCTTCTGCTACCCGGCCCGTCATCGGACAGCCACCCCGCGTCGCCTAGGCCATCGAAGCTTCGTCGAAGTCGAAGTTCGAGTAAACATTCTGCGTGTCGTCCAGATCCTCAATCGTCTCGAGCAGCCGCATCATCGCATTCGCCTGCGTCCCTTCAAGCTTTGTGTAGGTGCTCGCGATCTTCGTCACCTCGGCCGTCTCGGTCGGGATCTTCGCCGCTTTCAGCGCGTCGGTCACCGCTTCAAACTCCGCCGGCGCGCACAGAATCTCCCAGTGCTCGCCTTCATCGTTCAAATCCTCAGCGCCCGACTCCAGCACAATCTCCATCAGCTTGTCTTCGTTCGCCGCATCCTTCGCAATCGAGATCACGCCCTTCTTCGAGAACATCCACGCCACCGCGCCTTCCGCCCCCAGGTTGCCGCCGTTCTTCGAAAACGCATGCCGAATCTCACTCACCGCACGATTCTTGTTATCCGTCAGCACGTCGACGATGATCGCCACGCCGCCCGGCCCATACCCCTCATACGTAATCTCATCGTAGGAAAGCCCCTCGAGCTCCCCGGTCCCGCGCTGAACTGCCCGCTTGATGTTATCCGCCGGCATATTCTCTGCCTTCGCCGCCAAAATCGCGGTCCGCAGCCGCGGATTTCCATCCGGATCGCCTCCGCCCGACTTCGCCGCAATCGTGATCTCTTTGATCAGCCGCGTAAAAACCTTACCGCGCTTCGCGTCCGCAGCGCCCTTCTTATGCTTGATTGTTGCCCATTTACTATGCCCGGACATTGCGTTACCTCACAGAAAGATGGCGCGGGCTACCCCGGCGCGACTTTTGGATTTTAGCAGGTTTGCTACACCCTGCGACGAGCAGCCATCCGCCCCGCACCTTCCCACTGGTACTCCCCGCCGAATCAAATTCACTCCGGCAAGAGCCGCTCTCGCATCGTTGCAAACCCGCTTCACACACAGAAACCGTCCTCTTCAAACGTTGCACAAACAGGTCGCGTCACCTGCTCATCCAGGGCGAACCCTCGCGCATCGCCCTTCAGCAGCCGCTCTCAATCAGACGCAATCGCGTAGGCTTGGAACAGGGATGACCACGCTCGCACTCACAAGTACCATCATCACAGCCGCAGCCTGCTTCAGCTGGTTGAGCGTTCGCGTATTCAGGCTTCCCGTCACCATCGGAACCATGCTTCTTACCGTAGTCTCCTCAGTGATCATGATCCTGCTGGCTGGCATCTTTCCAGGGCTGCACCTTTGGGCAGTCAACCTGGTGGGAAGCATCCGTTTCGAAGACTTGATCCTCCACGGCATGCTTGGACTGCTGCTCTTCGCCGGCGCTTTTCTCCTCGATCTCCTTTATCTCTCCAGGGAGAAGTTGGCCGTCGCCCTTCTTTCCATTCTTGGCACCTTGCTCTCTACAGCGGCCATTGCCGCCGTGATGCATCTCGCGCTGCCTCTCATCGGGATCGCCGCTCCATGGATCGAATGCCTCTTCTTCGGAAGCTTGATCTCACCCACCGATCCGATTGCTGTACTCGAAATGCTGCATCGCGTCGGGGTACCGAAGAACATTCAGGCGCAGCTCGCCGGTGAGTCCTTGTTCAACGACGGAATTGGCGCGGTTCTTTTCCTCGCTGTACTCGCAGCATCGAACGGACAGGTGCCAACCATCGGCCACCTCGGCGCCCTTCTGCTCCTCGAGTCGGGGGGCGGACTTCTGCTCGGTATCGCGCTCGCCTGGACAGCATCATGGCTGATGAGTCTTGTCGACGCGTACCAGATCGAAATCCTCCTCACAATCTCCCTGGCCCTGGGGGGATATGCGCTCGCGGAAACATTGAAGATGTCTGCTCCACTCGAAGCCGTCGCCGCCGGGCTCGCGCTTCGCAGGTTCAACATGAACCATGCCCACGCTGAAATATCGCACGAATCGCTGGACCGCTTCTGGAAGGTCATCGATGAAGTTCAGAATGCAATCCTCTTTGTCTTGCTCGGCTTTGAGGTCCTGGTGATCCCTTTCACAAGGCACTCCTTCCAGGCAGGCGCACTTGCCATCGTTTCGGTCCTGGTGGTCCGCTTCCTCGTTGTTGCGATCATCTTGGGCTTGGTACGCCGTCTTCAGCGCGGTCACAAATCCTCTCTCCTCACCCTCAGCTGGGGTGGATTGAGGGGTGGCCTTTCCATCGCTCTAGCCCTCTCCGTGCCACAACTTCAAAGCCACACGTGGATCCTTGCAACCACATACCTGGTCGTCGTCTTCTCGGTCGTGCTGCAAGGTGGAACCTTCAATCTCATCCTGAAAAAACTTGGCAATTTCGATCAGGAAGCAAGCGCATGGAACGCAAGCAAATGAGGAGCTAGTCTCCTTCGCGTCAGTCCAGTCCTTCAGTCCAGTCCTTCAGTCCAGTCCTAGGGCGAGCACACAAACGGCAAACTTGTGTCGCAGAGAAGAACCGATGGTGCACGTCCCCCACCACTTCAATTTAATACCGCTCCCCCGCAAACATCTCCTTCTCCGTCTCCCGCTTCCGCACCACCCGCTTCTTCTTCCCGTTCACCAGCACCTCCGCCGGCCGCGGCCTCGAATTGTAATTCGAAGCCAGCGTCATCCCGTACGCCCCCGCATCCAGAATCGCCAGCACCTCTCCCTCGTTCACCGTCGCCATCATCCGGTCCCGCGCAAAAAAATCCCCGGACTCACAAACCGGCCCAACCACATCCACCACCGACGTATGCGCCCCGGCCGGCTGCTTCAACGGCACAATCTCGTGGTGAGCCTGGTAGAGCGCAGGCCGAATCAGATCGTTCATCCCCGCATCCGTAATCACAAACGTCTTTGCCGGCCCCGCACCTGGCCCAGCCCCGCCGGCGCCATTCTTCTTTACATTCAAAACCGTCGTCAGCAGACATCCCGCCTGCGCCACCAGGAACCGTCCCGGCTCCAGCAACAAGTGCATGCCCAATCCTTCTGTCGCACCCAGGATCTGCTCCGCATACGCGCTGACCGCAGCCGCCGGATCAAACTCCGCATCTCCATACTCGACTCCGAGCCCGCCCCCGGCGTCGAGATATCTCAGCTCGATCCCGTCCTCCCTCAACTCTTCAATC
>CAXTNM010000162.1:0-3004 GCA_964245715.1 uncultured Acidobacteriaceae bacterium
GGGTATAGGGGATTTGGTGAGGCTGCAAGAGATAGTCCTCGCCGGACGGGCGCCCTCGTTGCGGGAGGCGACCACTTCGTGGGGAGTTGGGTTTCGCCTGGCGCTCCCGCTGGTTGCGGCAGAGAGATTGTTGTTGATGGTCAGGGGTGATTGAGGTGGTGTATTGTCGGGGCACGATTTCGAACGACTTTGACCGAGGAGACGTTTTTCATGGCGGATGCGACTTGCGATATTGGGCTGATTGGCCTTGCGGTGATGGGTCAGAACCTGGTGCTGAATATGAACGACCACGGCTTCAAGGTGGCGGTGTACAACCGGACGACGAGCAAGGTGGATGAGTTTTTGGCGGATGAGGCGAAGGGCACCAAGGTCGTCGGGGCGCACTCTGTTGAGGAGATGTGCGGGCTGCTGAAGAAGCCGCGGCGGGTGATGCTGATGGTCAAGGCCGGACACGTGGTCGACCAGACGATTGCGCAGGTGGTGCCGCACCTCGAAGCCGGAGACATCTTGATCGATGGAGGGAACTCGCTGTTTACGGATTCGAATCGACGGACGAAGGAACTGGCTGAGAAGGAGATTCTGTTCATCGGGACCGGGGTTTCGGGCGGCGAGGAGGGGGCGCGGTTTGGGCCGTCGATTATGCCGGGCGGCAATCCAGAGGCCTGGCCTGCGGTGAAGGAGATCTTTCAGTCGATCGCGGCGAAGGTAGAGGATGGCACGCCGTGCTGCGACTGGGTGGGGGAGAATGGCGCGGGGCACTACGTGAAGATGGTGCACAACGGCATCGAGTATGGCGATATGCAGCTGATTGGCGAGGCATACCAGCTGCTGAAGGATGCATTGGGGCTGAAGGCGGATGAGCTTGCTGAAGTGTTCGGCGAGTGGAACAAGGGAGAGCTGGATAGTTTTCTTATCGATATTTCGACGACCATCTTTGCAAAGAAGGATGAGGATGGGGAGCCCATGGTGGATAAGATTCTCGACACCGCGGGGCAGAAGGGTACGGGCAAGTGGACGGCGATCTCGGCACTGGATCTGGGCATGCCGGTGACGTTGATTGGCGAAAGTGTATTCGCCCGGTGCTTGAGTGCGATCAAGGATGAGCGGGTGCAGGCTTCGAAGGTCTTGCGGGGGCCGAAGGGTGGAAAGACGGGCGTCAATCGTGCGGAGTTTATTGAGGAAGTGCGTTGTGCGCTTTACTGCTCGAAGATCATTAGTTATGCGCAGGGATACATGTTGCTGCGCGAGGCGGCAAAGGAGCAGGGCTGGAATCTGAATATGGGGGGCGTGGCGTTGATGTGGCGCGGCGGCTGCATCATCCGGTCAGTATTCCTGGGCAACATCAAGGCAGCGTATGACAAGAATCCGAAGCTCGAGAATCTTTTGACGGACGACTTCTTCTCGGGTGCGCTGAATCGATATCAGGACAAGTGGCGCAAGGCGGTCATCGCGGGGATCGAGCTTGGCGTGCCTACACCTGCGTTCTCGACGGCGCTGGCGTTTTTCGATGGCTACAGGACGGAGCGGCTGCCCGCAAATCTGCTGCAGGCGCAGAGGGATTTCTTTGGCGCGCATACCTATGAGCGGGTGGATAAGCCGAGAGGCGAGTTCTTCCATACGAACTGGACGGGTCGCGGAGGAAGAGTCGCTTCTTCGACTTACAACGCTTGAGGCAATTGTCCTCGCCGGACCGGCGCTCCGATCGCGGGCGGCGAGCACTGCGTGCCGCGTTGGGCTTCGTTTTGGTGCTCCCGCTGGTCGCGAGGAGGATGACTCCCGTGGCGACCATCGGGAGGAGTGGGCGACGGTTCCGGCAGACGTAGTACCAACGGCCCGGCGTCAGGGCGCTTTCGTCTTGTGAAAGGCGTTTGCGCGCGGTTGAGTAGGATTGCCATATGAGTAATTTCGCGTTGCGGAAGCTAGGTGCGGTAGGTCCGACGGTGTTTCCGATTGGGCTCGGTTGCATGGGAATGTCGGGGATGTACGGGGCGACCGATGATGACGAAAGCGTGCGCGCTATCCACGCTGCGCTGGCAGGTGGCGTCACCCTCATCGATACCGGCGACTTCTACGGGGCTGGGCATAACGAACTTCTGATCGGGCGGGCGCTGCGGGAGCTGGGTTCGAGCGCAAGAGAAAGTCTGGTCTTGAGTGTGAAGTTTGGCGCGATGCGCACGCCGAATGGTGCCTGGGGTGGGTTCGACGGCCGGCCGGCGGCGGTGAAGAACTTTCTCGCGTACTCACTGAATCGCCTTGGGGTGAAGCAGATCGATATCTATCGGCCTGCGCGGCTGGATGACCATGTGAAGATCGAGGACACGATTGGCGCAGTGGCCGAGATGATCAAGCAGGGGTTTGTGAAACAGGCTGCGCTGAGCGAGGTGTCGGTTGAGACGGCTAAGCGGGCTCAGGCTGTGACGCCGATTACGGATGTGCAGTTGGAGTATGGCCTGGCTACGCGGGGTATGGAGGCGAAGGTGCTGCCGGGCCTGCGGGAGCTGGGCGTTGGCACGACGGCGTATGGGGTGCTCGGGCGTGGATTGCTGAGCGGGTCGAAGCCGGCCGAGAAGGGAGACTTTCGCAGATTCCTGCCGCGGTACGCGGGTGCGAACTACGAGAAGAATGCGGCGCTGGTCGCGGAGTTGGCTCGCCTGGCGCGAGCGCGCGGCGTGACGCAGGTGCAGATGGCGATCGCGTGGGTGATGACGCGCGGAGAAGATATCGTCCCGGTTCTGGGGATGCGAACGGTGAAGCAGGTGGAAGAGGCACTGGGCGCGCTCGAGATCAGGCTCTCGGAGGATGAGTGTCGTTTGCTTGAGGACAGTGTGCCGGCGGAGGAGATTGCCGGAACGCGGTACGACAAGGTTGCAATGACGCATTTGGATAGTGAGCGGTAGAGTGAAGACGGGCTGAGTTCCAGTCGGGTCAGTGCGGATTAGTGCAAATGATTTTTCAGTTTTCAGTTTTCAGTTTTCAGTTTTCAGTTTTCAGTTTTCAGTTTTCA
>CAXTNM010000163.1:0-2290 GCA_964245715.1 uncultured Acidobacteriaceae bacterium
TTCTTCTCCAAACTTAGTGCTTCGCTCCAGGCATCATGCACGGCTTCGACGACAACCGTTGGTTCGTCCAGCATAATCTCGTGTCCGCTCCTGATTGCGATTCGCAACTGCCCCATCGAGGAGCGACTGGCGAGGTCTCTCGCCATGCCGTCAACAGCTGCATTGAATTCTGCGGTGTGAGCTGCCAATGGACCCTCGAAGGTAAGTGGGATACCGTGTTCCAGGACGATCAAGGGCTTGTCGTAATGCCAGATCCACAGCTCGCCGTGTGAGAGACCTCCATTCCGCTTTACCCAGATCGGATCAGCAGGCGGCCCCTGCACTGATCGCGGATCGATCGCTTGAAAGCGCCAGGCTTGTTCTTCGTGAGCGGAGTCGATGAAGACAAACCCGGCAACCCTGTCCGGAAAGGATCGTGCAAACCTGCGCACCAGGATACCCCCTGCCGAATGGCCCACGAGGAGATAGGGAGCATCGATGTGCGCAGAAGCCAGAAGATTTTTGAGGTCTTCTACTTGTTCGTCCGTACTCTCACTCTCGGGTCGGGCAGGATCGTGATCAACCGTGCTTTGCCCTAAGCCCTCCCTGTCATAGCCGCACACCTGCGTGAAGCGGGCAATCTGAGGCACGATCAGCCGCCAGTCGCTTGCTTCGCGGTAAAGACCAGTGCTCAGGATCACGACCGGACCATTACGCTTTCCTTCGCAGTGAAGGTATAGGTGGCGCTTTCCAGCCTCAAAGATGCCTGTCTGGGCCGAACAGAGCGTAAGGTAACTGAGCGATAGAACAATAAGAGCGACAGAACACACCGTTATGTTCTTCATGTGGCTTCTCCCTGCCTCCTACTGCTGTTTGGCGATCGAGGCTGTAGCGAGCGCTCCGCCGAGTCCCATCGTCTCAATCGCAGAGGAAGGAACAATAACCATCGCCCCCTTTTCACGAATCGCTTCGTAAAGCATATTCATGCCGCGCAGATGAAGAGCGCCCGGGTTATCTGCATACACACGCGAAGCCTGTGCGAATTGCTCGGACACCTGGACCTCAGCTTCGCCTAGAATTACGCGTGCCTGTCGCTCACGTTCAGCTTGTGCCTGTTGGGACATCGCATTTTCCAGCGCCTGAGGAATGCGTACATCGCGAATCTCAACGGATTGAATAGTGATTCCCCAAGGGGTAGTCTTTTCGTCGAGAACCTTTTGCAATTCTTGGCCTAGTGTTTCGCGGTCGGTGATCATCTCTGCCAGCTGGTGGCGACCAATCGACTCGCGAAGCGCGGTTTGCGAGCCGAGAGTGATGGCTTGAATAAAGTCCTCAACTTCGAGAATGGATTTCTCGGCATTCCAGACAAGCCAAAAGATGATTGCGTCGACGTTGACCGGAACGGTGTCGCGGGTGAGTGTCGATTCTGCGCTGACTGTTGTAACGCGCACCCGTTGATCCACATAGCGGCTCAACGTCTCTACAATTGGGATGATAAGAAAGACGCCGGGTCCGCGTATGCCGCGATATCGGCCGAAGCGCAGGAGCGCCACCTTCTGCCATTGGTCTACGACCTTGATTGCGAAGAGAAGGTAGATGCCGATAAGGACGCCCATCACAATGAAAAGCGTAGAGTTCATGAACTTGTCGAGCGCTGCCCCGCCCAGGATGCAGAGCAGGAATGCGGTAAGACCAACGCTATTGAAGTGATTAGGCTTTAACATTGCTATCTCCTCTTTGGTTCGTTTTCGAATGAGAGTTCACGCAGGGCTTTCACGAGTTGCTCGACGGTGAAACCTGCTGCACCCGCCCGAGAAACAAATTCCCCCACCAGCTGCCCGAGTTGGCGCTCGCGTTCGCCTCTGGTGTACTCAATCTTCTTGTCAGCGACGAATGTGCCTGAGCCTTGCTGTGTATCTACCGTGCCGCGAATCTCCATCTCGCGGTAAGCTCGCGAAACGGTGTTTGGATTGATAACTAGATCGACGGCTACCTGTCGCACGGTAGGAAGCTGATCTCCAACCGCCAGTGTCCCTGAGGAAATTGCGGCCTGTACCTGATCGATGATCTGTCGGTACACGGGAACACCGCTGTGGGAATCCAGACGGAAGGCGAATGAGGCTGTCCGGCCTTTTGCTGTCTTGGTCACATGAGACTAATGCTCTAGTAGACTAGTACATGTCAAGAAGGGTGTGCGGAGAGAGGAGAGCGCATCCGAGGACAAACGTGCCCACCTTGGGTACGAGTCGACCTCGATCGGCAGGCCTTAGGTGCCTTAACCAGCAATTGTTTCTAAGCCTGTGGCACACGC
>CAXTNM010000164.1:0-2017 GCA_964245715.1 uncultured Acidobacteriaceae bacterium
GGCTGGAATCGATCGTAGTGGTGCTGGGGTCCCGGGCAGAGGAGATCCAGAAGACGTGCAGGCTTGAGGGCGCGAAGATCGTCGTCAACGCCGGGTGGGCTGAAGGGATGGGGTCTTCGGTTCGGGCCGGGATGCTGGCAGTGGGAATCGGAAGTGGTGGGATTGTCCTGATGACGTGCGATCAGCCGGCGGTGGACGCGGCCCATCTGCGGCACTTGATTGAAGAGAGCGCGGGCGGGAAGGCGGTGGGATCCCGCTATGCCGGGAAGGTGGGGGTACCAGCTTTTTTCCCGGCGGCCCGATTTACAGAGCTCATGGAGTTGCGCGGAGATGCGGGAGCGCGTGGTTTGCTCCAGTCGGCGGATGCGCTCGTGCTGAGGGGCGGGGAGCTGGACGTTGATACCCCCGAAGCGTTAGAGGTGGCACGGCTCCGCTTCCAGTAAGCCGTGCGCAGGCGGTGCAGGCAAGGACATCAGGCCTCGTCGCCATCCTCTTCAGAGGAACCTGAACCCATGGTAACGATGCAAGGAAGAATGACCATCATGAGAAATGCGGCAGCTACGAGGAAGTCGTGCATGGGTGTTCTCTTTTCTGTGGGCTAGCTTTTTGCTTGCCTGACAGTTATGAGCTTCAACGATTGATAAGCGGTGGAACATGCCACAAAAGACTTCTTCCCGTAAACCTTAGTTGGAGAGGCAAATACCCCTTTGGTAATGGGGCGATTGCGGTTGCTTTCTCATGCTTTTGAAGAAGGAGAAGGTGAAGCTTTTCGGCTTATGTCAAACACTACGGGCCGGCAGCTGATCGCTGCCGGCCCGTAGCTGAGCCGTTGAAACGGGGAATCTCATCGCCTGTTAGAAATGGCGGAGAGTCTCCGTCGGGACGGCGGGTGGCGGATAGGGTGCAACAGGACTGGAGGTGCGTTCGAGCGAACGGCTGACGAGTTCGCGGGAACCGAGACCGATGGCGAGCGCGAGTGTGAGCACGATGCCGCCGAAGAGAATCCCAAAAGCGAGTGCAATGATGGAACCGCCGATGCCGAGGTGCTCGAGCGCCATGGCGGCGGCCAGGACAAGCACGAGCCACTTGACGCCCATTGAGAGGAAACGCGCGTATTGGAGCTGGTTATTGACGGCTCCGATCAGGACGGTGCGCGCGAGAAAGCGGGCGATCAGGTTGCCGGCGAAGAGGATGAGGATGGCACCGATCGCGTGCGTAAGGTACGGCAGCAGGGAGAATGTGAGCACCGTGCCTGTGGTGGTCTGGTAGCTGGTATCGAGCGTCAGCACACCGATGATCAGGCCGAGCAGGACGCAGCTCCAAAAGGTGATGCGGCCGGCAAGAGCGGTGGGCGAGTGGCCGGGTGACCAATCGGCGATGCCGTTGGTCTCATTGCGCGCGATGCGATCGTCAAATTTGAGAGTTGTAAGGATCTTGCGAATGACAAAGCTTAGGAAGACGCCGAGTGCGGTGAGAATTGCGACGGCGAGGATGAAGGCGAGGACGCCGGGAAGGATCGAAACCAGGAGCGCGAGAACGCGGTTGACCGACTGCTGGAGCGCCGTCGACATGTGGTGGAGCATGCCGGTATTTTCAGGGGAGATGGGCTGATTGGAGTAGTTGCTGTAAGGGTCGGGCTGGAGGCTGAGATGCATCATGGGGAATCTCCTTTGGTGCGGTCAGTTCACGCGGTGATTGCAGAAGCTATTGCCATACAGGGATTGTTCAAGAGCTGGGCAATGAAGCTGGGATTACGGGTTGAAGCGGTCTGGCCAGCGCCAGCGGGAGACGAGGTAGGGTTTGTCGGCTTCGAAGGCGGCGGCAACGGCTTCGATGTGGCGCTCGGGATCCGATTGCGCGGATTGAAGCAGGTGCGAGGCGACCCAGGCGAGATAGAGCGGTGTCATGGCGCCGAGAAGATGTCCGCGATTGATGGTGCGCAGTCGATAGGCGAGCAGGAAATCGTAGACGACGCGCGCCCAGAAGTAGCATTGCGCGCCCCAGCTCGCGACCCCGT